>NZ_JBEZYY010000026.1:0-134044 GCF_040638975.1 Amycolatopsis sp. NPDC024027 | reverse complement strand
CCCGAGAAAACCCGGCGGCGCGGGTTTGCCCCGTCGCGTGGCCCCCGGTCGTCCGGGGGGCGGGGGGGGCGGCCCCCCCCCCCCCCGCCCGCCCCCCCCCGCGGTGTCTCCTGGGGGTCGAACCCCCAGACCCCCGCCGGGGGCAAGCCCCCTGGACCCCGGGCCGTGGTCCTGTTGCGTGGTCAGCCCACCGGTATGTCCCGCCGCCGCAATGCGAACAATCCGCCCCCTCCGGCGAGGACAGCGAGCAAAACCAGCCACAGCGCCGGTGTCAGCGAGAACGTTCCGCCCGGCAGGCGCGGCAGGTGCTGGAACGGCGAAACCCCCAGCACCACCTCGTTCCACCGCAACGCCGACCCCACCAGCGACAGCAGCAGGAACGCCGCCAGCAGTCCCCAAGCCCCCGCCGCGAAGCGCGGGAAGACGCCGACCAGCAACGCTGCCAGGCCCGTCAAGACCCACACCGCCGGGAGCTGGGCCAGCGCCGCCGGGACGAGCCCGAAGCCCGAGCCGTACGCCGCGCCCGTTGCCCAGCCCGTCACCGCCAGCACGAACGCCGGCCCGAAGAACGCGAACGTCAAGTGGGCCAATGCCCAGCCGACCCGGCCGACCGCCGTCGCCAGCAGCGGTTCCGCCCGGCCCGCCGCCTCCTCCGAGCGCAGCTTCAGCGTCGCCTGGACCGCGTGACCCGCCGCCGCCAGGCCGAACAATGTCATCGTGCCCGCCAGGTACGCGTCCGTCACCGCACCGCCGCCGCCCAGCCGGGAGAACACGTCCGCGACCGCCCGGTTGTCCCGCATCATTTCGGCGACGTTCCGCGCGACCCCGCCCATCAGCAGCCCGACGAGCCCCAGGCACCCGGTCCAGACCAGCAGCGTCCCCCGTTGCAGCCGCCAGGCCAGTGCCAGCGGCGAGCGCAGCGACGCCTTCGCCGTCGCCCGGCCCAGCCGCGCCGGGAGCAGCGCCGCGCCGAGGTCCCGGCGCGCCGACAGGACGACCGCGGCCACCACCAGCGCCCCGGTCGCGAGGACGCCCAGCGCGAGCACCCACCACCGCTCGCCCGCGAACGGCCGCAGCCGGTGCACCCAGCCGATCGGCGACCACCACGCGAGCCAGCCCGCCGAGCCGCTGCTATCCCCGGCCGCGCGCAGCAGGAACGCCAGCACCAGCGCCCCGATGCCGATGCCCCGCGCCCCACCCGCACCCCAGGTGAGCTGGGCGGCGACCGCGCCGGCCCCGGCGAACACCCAGCCCGCCAAGGCGAAACCCGCACCGAGCGCCAAGGCACCGGCGAGGGGCTCGCCCTGCGCGGCGATGCCGAACGCGGCCAGCAGACCGAACACCAGGCACGCACCGCAGGCGGCGAGCACCGCCGCGACCAGCTCCGCGTGCCGGCCGACGACGGTGGCGCCGGTGAGCTCGCGGCGGCCGGCCTCCTCCTCGGTCCGGGTGTGACGGACCACCGTGAGCAGCGCGATCAGCCCGACGACGACCGGGACGAACCCGCACTGCCAGGCCAGGAGGTTCCCCACGGACGAGCCGTACAGCGGACCGTTGCGCACGACGAACGTCGCGCTCGAGGCGTTGAGGTCATAGAAGTGCTGCCGGGCCGCGGCATCCGGGTACGCCGCCTTGATCGACGACAGGTAGCCGACGGGTGCCAGCGTGAGACCGAGGATCCAGAGCGGCATGAGCAGCCGGTCGCGGCGCAGCACCAGCCGCAGCAACGCCCAGGTCCCCGTCATCGCGCCACTCCGACCGGCCGGTCCTGCCGGTAGTGCCGCAGGAACAGCTCCTCGAGCGTCGGCGGGCGGCTCACCAGGCTCCGCAACCCGGCCCCGGCGAGGTGCCGCATCACGTCGTCCAGCGCGGTCTGGTCCACGGACAGGTGGACGTGCGAGCCGTACGAACTCAGGTCGTGCACGCCCGGCAGCGACCCCAGATCCGCCGGCACGCGCGCGAGCGAGGCGTCGATGGTGATCCGGCCCAGGTGCCGCAGCTCGTCCAGGGTGCCCGACTCGACCGTGCGGCCGGCCCGGATGATCGTGACGCGGTCGCACAGCGCCTCGACCTCGGAGAGGATGTGCGAGGACAGCAGCACCGTCCGGTCGCCGCGCTCGCGCTCCTCCCCGACGACCTCCCGGAACACCGCTTCCATCAGCGGGTCGAGCCCGGACGTCGGCTCGTCGAGGACCAGCAGCTCCACATCGGACGCCAGCGCGGCGACGAGCGCGACCTTCTGCCGGTTGCCCTTCGAGTACGTCCGGCCCTTCTTGCGCGGATCGAGGTCGAAGCGCTCGATCAGCTCGGCGCGGCGGGTGGTGTCGAGGCCGCCGCGCAACCGGCCGAGCAGGTCGATGACCTCGCCGCCGGTGAGGTTCGGCCAGAGGGTGACGTCGCCCGGGACGTACGCGAGCCGCCGGTGCAGCTCGGTGGCGTCGGTCCAGGGGTCGCCGCCGAGCAGGGTGGCGCGGCCGCCGTCGGCGCGCATCAGCCCCAGCAGGACGCGGATCGTGGTGGTCTTGCCGGCGCCGTTGGGTCCGAGGAACCCGTGCACCTCGCCGGTGTGGACGGTCAGGTCGAGCCCGTCGAGGGCCCGTGTCCGGCCGAACGCCTTGGTGAGGCCGTCGGCGGTGATCGCTGCGGCCATCGTCATTCCTTCCGTTGGTAGGCGGCCAGCGCTTCGCGGGCCTTTTCGAGGACTTCGGTGGTGGCTAGGGGGTTCAGGAACAGGTGCCCGGCGGCCGCCGACATCCGCAGCATCGCCTCGTTCGTGCCCGGCTCCTCGCCGAGCGCGCGGGCGACGTGGTCCTGCAGGATCATCAGCCCGCCGGTCATCGCGGCGAGCGCGGCGGCGACGCCCCGCGGGTCCGGCATGTCCATGCCCTGCTCGCGGAAGTAGCGCTCGGTTTCATCGACGATCCCGGTGAACTGCACCTCGGCGGCCCCGGAGCCGTCGACCATGGCGCGGCCCAGGTACCGGCGGTAGAGCAGCTGCCGGGCGTCGAACGTGGGGAGGAATCCCGGGTTCGCGGCGCCCTTCGCCAGCACCTCCTCCTTGAACTTCAGCAGTTCGTCGAAGACGTACGTGTCGCAGGCCTCGCGCAGGCCGTCCTTGGAGCCGAAGTGGTGGCGGATCAGGCCACCGGAGACCCCGGCTTCCTCGGCGATGTCGAGGATCGACGTCTTCTCCATGCCGCGCTCGGTGAACAGCTTGATGGCGGCGTCGCGGATCCGGGCCCGCGCGGTGAGGTCTTCGGTGCTCATCAGAGGTCCTATACGTGCGTGTAGTAGACTACACGCGAATATAGTCCGCTATACGCACGTGTAGCAATGGGGAATTCTGGCCACCCTTCGGCTCTTCCGGTGACCGCCTAACCGGGCAGCCGATTAGGCCATTTGGCTCGCAACCAATTGCGGTCTATGGGCTAACTGTCTGATTGCTGACGTAGATCCCACCCTGTGTACTGCTCGGACGCACATCTTCACGAAGGGTCGTTTCAGTGGAACAGCACAGATCGCGCTGGAGACGGCGGGCCGGGATCACCATCCTCGCCACCGCACTCGGCGCCTCCGTCCTCGGCGTCGCGGTCCCGGTGGCCTCCGCCCAGCAGGCCCCGCCGACCAACGGCGCGGCCGACGGCAAGACCCTCGACGAGCACGATCGCGCGCTCGTCGCCGAAGCCGAGAAGTCCGGGAAGCCCGATGTCACGCTGCTGATCGCGGCGGAAAAGGGCCAGACCGGCACCGCCGTGAACGAGCTCAAGGCCCTCGGCGGGGTCGTCCAGTCCACCGACACGAAGCTCGACTACATCAAGGTCAGCATCCCGACCGCCAAGGCCGAAAAAGCCGCGAAGCTCAAGTCGGTCAACGCCGTCGACGTCGACGGGCTCATCGTCCGCGACGACCCGAAGCCCGACGGTGCGACCACCCCGCTGCCGCAGCCGGCCCCGGGCAAGAACACCCCGCGCGTCAACCCGTACCTGCCGACCGGCGACACCTACGCGGCGCAGTTCGGCCAGGTCCTGCCCGGCTGGGACGGCAAGGACACCACGGTCGCGGTGCTCGACTCCGGCGTCGACCTCGACTCCCCCGCGCTGGCCACCACCAGCCACGGCGAACGCAAGATCGTCGACTGGTACAACGCCAACGCCACCAACTCCGGCGACGGCACGTGGGTCAAGCAGTCGACCCAGACCTACACCGGTGTCTTCACCGCCAACGGCAAGACCTGGACGGCCCCGGCGACCGGTGGCCCGTACACGTTCGGCGTCTTCGGCGAGACCGCGGGCGACCTGGGCGCCGCGGACAGCGAGACCGGCGGTGACATCAACCGCGACGGCGACCGCGCCGACTCCTGGGGCGTGCTGCTCGACCCGGTGACCAAGGAGGTCCGGGTCGACCTCAACGGCAACGGCGACTTCACCGACGAGAAGCCGATGACCGACTACAACAAGAAGTACGACGTCGGCTTCTTCGGCACCGACAACCCGGCGACCGACATCGCCGAGCGAATGGCCTTCGTGGTCCAGACCGACAAGCCGGGCTACGTCGGCATCGGCATCGCCGGTGCGGAGCACGGCTCGCACGTGGCCGGCATCGCCGCCGGCAACGACCTCTTCGGCGGCAAGATGGACGGCGCGGCGCCGGGCGCGAAGGTGCTGGCCGTCAAGGTCTGCCTCACCAGTGCCGGCTGCACCTCGTCCGGCCTGGTCGACGGGGTCGTCTACGCGGCCAGCCACGGCGCCGACGTCATCAACATCTCGATCGGCGGCCTGCCGGCGCTCAACGACGGCAACAACGCCCGCGCGGAGCTCTACAACCGCACGATCGCCGAGTACAACGTCCAGATCTTCATCTCGGCGGGCAACAGCGGCGCCGGGGCGAACACCGTCGGCGACCCGTCGGTGGCCACGGACGCGATCTCGGTCGGCTCGTACATCACCAAGGAGACCTGGCTGTCGAACTACGGCTCGGTCACCAAGAACCCCGAGTCGATGCACCCGTTCTCCTCGCGCGGCCCGCGTGAGGACGGCGGCTTCAAGCCGGACATCATCGCACCCGGCGCGGCCATCGCCACCGTCCCGCGGTGGGAGCAGCCGAGCCCGGTGGCCGGCACGTACCCGCTGCCCGCCGGCTACGCGATGCTGCAGGGCACGTCGATGGCGGCGCCCCAGGCGACCGGCGCGGCGGCACTGCTGGTGAGCGCGTACAAGGCGACGCACAACGGCCAGCGGCCGCCGGTGGCGCAGCTGCGCGCGGCGATCAAGTCGACCGCGCGGTTCGTGCCGGGCATCGGCGCGTACGCCCAGGGCGCGGGCCTGTTCAACGTCCCCGCCGCGTTCGTCGCGCTTTCGCTCAACCCGAAGCCGGACACGGTTTCGACGTCGGTCGAGGTGCACACCGTCCAGTCCGGGCTGCTGGCCACGCCGAACACGGGCGTGGGCATCCACGACCGCGAAGGCGTGACCACGGGCAAGGCGTACACCCGCACGTACACGATCACCCGCACCACGGGCTCGGCCCACCCGGTGCCGTACTTCGTGCGGTGGGTCGGCAACGACGGCACGTTCAACTCCGGTGGCACCGTGGTGCTGCCGCTGAACACGCCGGTGAAGTTCGACGTGCACGTCAACCCGAAGAGCGCCGGGGTCCACTCGGCCCTGCTCTACCTGGACAATCCGCTGACCATCGGCATCGACGTGCAGACCCTCAACACGGTCTTCGCGCCGCAGGAGTTCGTCGCCGGCAAGGGTTTCCAGGTCGACAACTCGGGCAAGGCCGCCCGCAACCAGGCGACCAGCTACTTCGTGCGGGTGCCGCAGGGCGCCAGCGCGCTGAAGGTGGACCTGGACGCCGGCGCCGGCGCTCCGGGCAAGGGCCAGGTGCGGTTCCTGCGGTACGACCCGACCGGTGTCCCGGCCGAGGCCAGCACCGCGACGACCGCGTGCTACCTGCCCGACGCGGGTGCGGGCTGCGCCGGCGGCACGCCGACCAGCCGGACCATCGCCAACCCGCTGCCGGGCGTGTGGGAGATCACCGTCGAAGCGCGGCGGACGTCCGATGTGGACGAAGCGCCGTACAAGCTGTCGGCTTCGGTGCTGGGCACGGCGATCTCGCCGAACCCGGACACGATCGCCTCGGCCACGCTGGGCACGCCGATCGCGCGGACCTACACCGTGCAGAACACGCTCGGCGCGTTCACCGGCAAGCTGACCGGCGCCACGCTGGGCAGCGCGAAGACGCAGCGGCCGACGATCACCGAAGGCACGCAGCAGCAGTACCAGATCGCGGTGACGCCGGGTTCGACGTCGCTGACCGCCACGATCGGCAACCCCGCCGTCGTGGGCACGGACCTCGACCTGGTGCTGTACAACTGCACGACCGGAACCTGCGTGCAGGCGGGCGTCAGCGCGGACGGTGACTCCGAGGAGTCGGTGACCGTGCCCAACCCGGCGCCCGGTGTGTGGGTCGCGCTCGTCGACGGGTACGCGGTCCCGGGCGGCACCACCGCCTACGACTACCTCGACGTGTTCACCAACCCGGCGTTCGGTTCGGTCGCGGTGACCGACGCCAACGCCCTGCGCGCGTCGGGCAGCTCGTGGACCGTGCCGGCGACGGTGACGGCCACCGCCGCCCCGGCCCCGGGCCGGACCCTGCGCGGTCAGCTGACCGTGCAGACCGACACCGGTGTCACGGTCGGCTCCTCGCTGGTGCAGATCAACTCGGTGAGCTAGTTCGCCAGTCCGTGGAGGCCGCCTCGAGGAGCATTCCTCGGGGCGGCCTTCACGCTTCCTGGGCCCGGGTCAGGAACGGCGCCGGATCGGCCAGGACGCGGTGGATGACCCGGCCGGCCGCGCCGAGGGTCGCCGCGTCGCCGCCCAAGCGGGAGGCGCTCAAGACCGGGGGCGTGCCGCGCAGGCCGCCGAGGCGGGTCGTCAGCACCTCCGACACCGGCCCGGACAACCACGGGTACAGCTGCGTGAACACCCCGCCCAGCACGATGCGGTCCAGGTCCAGCAAGTTCACCGCCGACGTCAGGGCGATGCCGAGGGCACGTCCGGCCGCCGCGCACGCCGCCCGCGCCGTCTCGTCGCCCCGCTCGAGGGCGCTCAGCAAGGCCGGCACCGATGCGGCGTTCCCCGCCGTCAGCAACGCTTCCTGCCCGGCGTAGGTCTCCAGGCAGCCGCTGCCCCCGCAGCGGCACGGCGCCCCCTCCGGGGCCACGACCACGTGCCCCAGCTCGCCGGCCAGGCCCGTCGCGCCGGAGTACAGCACGCCGTTCACGACCAGGCCGGCGCCGATGCCGATTTCGCCGGACACGTAGAGGAAGTCGCGCTCGCCGTCGCCGTACCAGAGCTCGCCGAGCGCGGCGAGGTTCGCTTCGTTGTCCAGCTCGACCGGGACCGGCAGCCGCAGCAGCTCGGCCGGGCGGACGTCCTGCCAGCCGAGGTTGGGGGCGCTGAACAGCACGCCGTCGCCGACCGGGCCGGACACCGCCAGCACCGCGCCCGCCGCCTCCAGCCCCAGCCGGTGGGCCTCGGCGAGCGCGTCGGTGGCCAGGTCCTGCAGCTCGCCCAGGACCTTCTTCGGCCGCGAGCCGCGGTTGTCGCGTTCGCGGCGGGCGGCGAACCGGACTTCGCCGGTGAGGTCGAGCACGCGCACCGCGAGGTAGTCGACGTTGATCTCCAGCCCCAGCGACGCCATCCGCGCCCCGCTGAGCACGACGTCCACCCCCGGCCGGCCGCGTTCGCCCGCCCGCGCGGGGCCGGTCTCGGCGAGCAGGCCCGCCTCCACCAGGTCGCCGACGAGCTTGCTCACGGTCGACTTGGTCAGGCCGGTGACCTCGGCGAGCGCGGCCCGGGTGAGCGGACCGCCGCGGCTGACGGCGCCCAGCACGACCTCGAGGTTGCGGGCGCGCATCTCCTCGTGCCGCACGGCCTGCGTCATCGTGTCCTCCCACGAAGCACTGTAACCCGGCCCCTTGACGCCGGGGACCCCCGCGGCGCATATTTAGTCTACAACGTGAACTAAATGAAGGGACAGTCATGAGCGACTTCGCTCCCCAGCCGGCCGACAAGTTCACCTTCGGCCTCTGGACCGTGGGCTGGCCCGCCGCCGACCCGTTCGGGGTCGCCACGCGGCCGCCGCTGGACCCGGTGGAGAGCGTGCACCGGCTGGCGGAGCTGGGCGCCTACGGCGTGACCTTCCACGACGACGACCTGCTGGCCACCGAGCCGGACCGCGACAAGGCGATTGAGCGCTTCCGCAAGGCGCTCGCCGAGACCGGCCTCAAGGTCCCGATGGCGACGACGAACCTGTTCACCCACCCGGTGTTCAAGGACGGCGGCCTGACCAGCAACGACCGCGACGTCCGCCGGTACGCGCTGCGGAAGGTGCGTCGCAACCTCGACCTGGCGGCCGAGCTGGGCGCGCAGACCTACGTCGTCTGGGGCGGCCGCGAAGGCGCCGAGTCCGACGCCGCGAAGGACGTCCGCGCGGCGCTGGACCGCTACAAGGAGGGCCTGGACCTGCTCGCCGACTACGTCGTCGAGAAGGGCTACTCGCTGCGGTTCGCGCTGGAGCCGAAGCCGAACGAGCCGCGCGGCGACATCCTGCTGCCGACGATCGGGCACGCGCTGGGCTTCATCTCGCAGCTCGCGCGGCCGGAGATGTTCGGGCTGAACCCGGAGGTCGGGCACGAGCAGATGGCCGGGCTGAACTTCGTGCACGGCATCTCGCAGGCGCTGTGGCAGGGCAAGCTGTTCCACATCGACCTCAACGGCCAGCACGGCCCGAAGTACGACCAGGACCTGATCTTCGGCCACGGCGACCTGAAGAGCGCGTTCTTCCTGGTCGACCTGCTGGAGAACGCCGGCTACGACGGCCCGCGGCACTTCGACTACAAGCCGATGCGCACCGAGGACGCCGAAGACGTGTGGGTGTCGGCGGCGGCGAACATGCGGACGTACCTGATCCTCAAGGAGAAGGCGGCGGCGTTCCGGGCCGACCCGGAGGTCGCGGAGGCGCTGGCGGCGTCGCGGGTCCCGGACCTTTCGACGCCGACGCTGGCCCCGGGCGAGACGTTCGACGACGTCCTGAACGACGAGTTCGACCTGGAGGCGGCGGCGGCCCGCGGCTACCACTTCACCCGGCTGAACCAGCTCGCCCTGGAGCACCTGCTCGGCGTGCGCTGACAAGTGCCGCGAATGACTCATTCGGAACCTCCAGTGTCCCGAATGAGTCATTCGCGACGCTGTGGGCTCGCGGGAAGCTGCGCCGCGGCGTAGCGGATCGCACCCAGCAAGAGCGCGCGGAAAGCCGGGTCGGCGTACGACTCGGCCGTGTGGCCGAGTCCGGTGTAGAACGCCCGGCCGCGGCCCTGCGGGTGGCACCACGTGATGGGGTGGTCCGCCCCCATCCCGCCCCCGGCGTAGCTGGACTCGTCCAGCGTCTGCAGCACGTGCACGCGGCCACGCGGGTTGGTGCGGAAGTCGTACAGCTCGTCGGTCCGGGTCCACACCGGCGGCAGGTGGGCCGTCGCCGGGTGCGTGCGGTCCTCGGTCACGAACCGCGCCCGCTGGATCGCCGGGTGGGTGCGGAACCACGCTCCCACCAGCTGTCCGTACCACGGCCAGCCGTACCCCGTGTCGGCGGCGGCGTGGACGCCGACGTAGCCGCCACCATCCTCCACATAGGACTCGAACGCCGCTTGCCCCGCCGCGTCCAGGACCTCGCCGCTGGTCGACAGGAACACCACCGCGTCGTAGGCGGCCGTCACCGCCGACGCGTCTTCGGTTGCCGTGACGTCGAAGCCGTGCACCGCACCCAGTTCCCGGATGGCCCGGATTCCCGCCGGAATCGAGTCGTGCCGGTACCCGGCCGTCTTCGAGAACACCAGCACCCGCACGGGGAACCTCCTCATTCGCTCGGGATGGCGGCCGCCAGCAGGAGGTCCTTGACCTCGGTGGCGTGGATCTTCTCGCGCGCGAACGCCGGGTCCGAGCACAGCAGCACCGGCCCGTCCTCGGGCGAGTCGGGCAGCCGGCCGTGGCTGCCGCGGACCGGCGCCGGGTCGAGCGGGACGACCTGCATCGAATAGCGCAGGCCGAGCTTCTTGCGGGCCAGCGCGGTCGCCGCCTTGAGCTTGACCTTCGGGTCCTCCGGGTCGAAGAACAGCTCGGCCGGGTCGTACCCGGGCTTGCGGTGGATCTCGACCGTCTTCGCGAAGTCCGGCGCGCGGTCGTCGTTCAGCCAGTAGTAGTAGGTGAACCACGCGTCCGGCTCGGCGATCGCGACCAGCTCGCCCGCCCGTTCGTGGTCGACACCGAGCCCGGCCTGGCCGGCGCGGTCCAGCACGACGTCCACTCCGGACAGTCCGGCCACGATGTCCCGCACCCGCGGGACGTCGGCCGGATCGGCCACGTAGACGTGCGCGACCTGGTGGTCGGCCACCGCGAACGCCCGGGACGTCCACGGGTCCAGGTACTCCATCCCAGCCTGGACGTACACGTTCAGCAGGCCTTCGCGGCGCAACGCCCGGTTGACGTCGACCGGCCGGTTCGCGTTCGTGATGCCGTACTCCGACAGCGCGACGACCGTATGGTCGCCCGCGGCCGCGAACTCCAGCAGCGGACGCAAAGCCGTGTCGATCTCCCGCGCGGCCGCCGCGGCCTGGGGTGCGTCCGGGCCGTAGCGCTGCAGGTCGTAGTCCAGGTGCGGGAGGTAGACCAGCGTGGTGTCCGGCCGGTCCTCGATCATGATCTTCCGCGCGGCCGCGATGATCCACTTCGACGACGTGATCGCGGCCGTCGGGCCCCAGTAGGTGAACAGCGGGAACTCGCCGAGGGCACCTTCCAGGCGGTCGTGCAGCTGCGGCGGGTACGTGTAGCAGTCCGGGGACTTCTTGCCGTCGGCGTGGTAGATCGGCCGCGGGGTCACCGTGAGGTCGGTGTCCGCCCCCATCGCGTACCACCAGCAGACGTTCGCGACCCGGTGGCCGGGCTGCGCGCGGCGGGCCGCGTCCCAGAACTTGTCCCCCTGCACCAGCCGGTTGTGCTGGCGCCAGAGGAACACCTCGCCGAGTTCGCGGAAGTACCAGCCGTTGCCGACGATCCCGTGCCGCGCCGGGGTGAGCCCGGTGAGGAACGTCGACTGCACCGAGCAGGTGACCGCCGGGAACACCGTGCCCAGCTGCGCGGTGAAGCCGGGCTCGGCCACCTTGCGCAGGTTCGGCATGTGCGGGAGCAGCCGCGGCGTGAGCCCGACGACGTCGAGGACGAGCAAACTCATGCGGATACCTCTTCCAGGCCCAGGGTGGTCAGTTCCCGCCGGGTCCAGTCGAGCTCGGCAGCGATGCCCGCGACCAGCCCGGCGTCGTCGGCGGGGGCGTCCGGGAGCACCTGCCAGGTGTAGGTCTCGACCTCGACGTGGTCGGTGCGCGCGCCCACGCCCCCGAACAGCTCGGCCAGGGTGGCGGCCAGCACCGGCTGGGTCGACGTCAGCGGCGGCGCCGGGTCGGCGTGCAGCGGGACGTGGAAGTGCACCCGCCACGGCGCCCGCCCCGGGAGGCCACCGGCCAGTGCCAGGTCGAGATCGTCGGCGCCGGGCGGAGCTCCTTCGGTGCTCTGGTGCAGGAATCTAGGCTCCACAAAGGACTCCAAGGCCGCCCGCGTCGCGGGATCGTTCGGCTCCGCGGCTTCCAGCGCGGCCGACGCCTGGAGCTTGACGACGGCCAGCCCGGCGGCTTCGAGCCGGCCCAGAGCGGCGGCCGGGTCCTCGAACCCCACCGCGAGGTGGCAGGCGTCCAGGCAGACGCCCAGCCATTCCTTGTCCACTTCGGACAACAAGGCCGCGGCCTGCGCGGTGGTCTCGATGACGCAGCCGGGCTCCGGCTCGAACGCCACCCGCACCGGACGGTCCTGCTCCGCCAGCCCCTTGGCGAGGACCGCGAGCTGGCCGCCGTCGCCCCGCCAGTCCGTGCGCCAGCCGAGCGGCAGCGTCGACACGCTGCCGCGCACGGCGTCGTCCGGCAGCAGCCCGGCGAGCAACCGCGCGAGGTCGAGGGTGTACCGCGTGCGCTCGGGCGCCGCCCAGTCCGGCCGGTAGACCTTGTGCTTGACGACCGGGTCGTGGAAGCCCTGGTACGGGAACCCGTTGAAGGTGACGACCTCCAGGCCGCGCGCGGCCAGCTCGCGCTTGAGGCGGCCCACCGCGGCCGGGTCGCCGGCCAGTTCGGCAGCGACCGGCCGGGCCAGCCACAGGCCGATTCCGAGCCGGTCCACGCCCAGGCGCTCGCGGACCGGCTCGCCGAAGCGGGCCAGCTGGGCGAGCACGCCGCCGAGGTCTTCGGCCTGGTGGACGTTGGTGCAGTAGGCGAGGTGGACGAGCGTGCCGTCGCGGTGCCGGAACCTCACTTGCGCGCCCCCCGCAGGATCGAGTTGCCCGCGAACTCGGCTCCCGACGGTCCGCCGTCGAGGGAAAGCCGCCCGCTCTGGCCGTAGAACTCCACCGGGTTGCGCCACAGCACCCGGTCGACGTCGTCTTCGGTGAAGCCGGCGGCCAGCATCGCGTCGCCGGTCCGGCGGGTCTTGAGCGGGTCGCTCTTGCCCCAGTCGGCCGCGGAGTTCACCAGCACGCGCTCGGTGCCGTACTCCCGCAGGATCGCGACCATCCGGTCCTCGTCCATCTTCGTGTCCGGGTAGATGGAGAAGCCCACCCAGCAGCCCGACTCCTTGGCCATCGCGACGGTCAGCTCGTTGAGGTGGTCGAGCACCACGCGTTCCGGCGCGATCCCCGACTCGCGGACCACGGCGATGCTCCGCTCGGTCCCGGCCGCCTTGTCGCGGTGCGGGGTGTGCACCAGCGCCGGCAGCTCGTGGGTGATCGCCAGCGCGAGCTGGGCGGCGAACGCCGTGTCCTCCTCGGCGGTCATCGAGTCGTAGCCGATCTCGCCGACCGCGACCACGCCGTCCTTCTCCAGGTAGCGCGGCAACAAATCCAGTACCGGCACACAACGCGGGTCGTTGGCCTCCTTGGGGTTGAGCGCGATCGTGCAGTGGTGGGCGATGCCGAACTGGCTCGCGCGGAACGGTTCCCAGCCGACGAGGGCGTCGAAGTAGTCGGTGAAGCTGCCGACGCCGGTGCGCGGCTGGCCCAGCCAGAACGCCGGTTCGACCAGCGCCCGGACGCCGGCGGCGTGCATCGCCGCGTAGTCGTCGGTGGTCCGGGAGCTCATGTGGATGTGGGGATCGAAGATGCGCATCAGCCGTCCTGTTCGTTCAGCAGGGTGCGGAGATCGGCGGGGACTTCGCGGCCCGCCGCGGCGCGTTCGGCGGCGAAGGACCGCATCATGCGCAGCAGCTCCTCGTCGGTCCGGCGGTCGAGCCCGGCGACGTCGGCCAGGGGAATGCCCATGAAGACGCACTTGAGGACGCCGTGGCGGTAGGCGGCGTCGCCGAGGTGGGTGGCGGCGTACTCCCCCATCGCCGCGGCCACCAGGCGGGGGTCGTTGGTGCGCAGGGCGTCCGCGACCAGTTCGAGCCCGGCGTCTCCGATGTCCACAACGGATAGTCCGAAGAGGACGGCTCGCTTTTCGGCCGCGTCGCCGTGGCGGTAGAGGCCCGGCATCTCCGCCGCGGCATCGGGAGCCGCCTTGAGCAGCTCCACGCGGGCTAAGTCATCGACGGTCCGGCCCGGGGTTTCCGACGGTCCGCGGCCGACCCGGCGACCGACGCCCGGGAACACCGTGCGCAACGCCGTCGCGTCGGCGGCGACGTCGTGCAGTGCCTTTTCCAGCCAGGCGGTCACCCCGCCACCGCCTTGTGCAGGTATTCCAGGGACTCGCGGGCGATCCGCGGGGCCGCGTGGCTGTCCCGCGGTAGTTCGACGGCCACCAGCCCGGTGTACGGCGCCAGCGCGGCCAGCACGGGCGGGAAGTCGATTTCGCCCTTCCCGAACTCGAGGTGCTGGTGCGTGCCGCGGCGCATGTCGTCGATCTGGACGTTCACCAGCCGCGGCAACGCGCGCCGGACGCAGTCGGGCACGGACGCGGACTCGGTGCACCGGCAGTGCCCGATGTCCAGCGTCAGCCCGAACCGTTCCGGGTCACCGAGCCGGCGCGCCAGCTCGAAGTAGCCGTCCAGGTCTTCGACGAGCATCCCGGGCTCGGGTTCGAACCCCAGCCGGACGTCGTGCTCGTCGGCGGCCTTGAGCACCTCCGCGCAGCCGTCGACCAGGTACGCCCAGGCGTCCTCGGTCGCGAGATCGGCAGGCTTGTTGCCGCTCCAGAAGGACACGGCCTCCGCCCCGAGGTCGGCCGCGATCGTCACCGCCCGGGTCAGGAACTCGATCCGGCCGGCCCGGTCGGGGTCGAGGAACGTCGGCGCGTGCTTGCGCCACGGGTCCAGCAGGAACCGGGCCCCCGTCTCGATCACCACGGCGAGCCCGAGGCGGTCCAGGTCCGCGGCGACCTCGGCGACGCGGCGGGCGAGGTCCGGCCCGAACGGGTCGAGGTGCTGGTGGTCGAGGGTGAGCGCGACGCCGTCGTAGCCGAGGTCGGCGAGCACGCGCAGCGCGTCACCGAGCCGGTGGTTGGCGAAGCCGTTGGTGCCGTACCCGAACCTCATGTCGGCGACACCTTCCGGCTCAGCGCCCGCGCGAGCGGGAACGCGGCCGCCACGGCCAGTGCCGGGCGCCACGCACCGGTGCGCGCGATCAGCCCGGCCTGCAGCGGGATCATGCCGTGGATCCCGGCCCCGACGGCCCGCCGGATCTTCCCGGCGACCGGATCGCGGACGGCGTCGTACTGAGCGCAGCCGGTGGTCACGGCGTACGTCCCGAGCAGCGCCGAGGACAGCAGGCCGCCCCGGCCCGCGGCGACCCCGACGCCGGCCGTCGCGGCCAGGGCGGCCGCGGGCAGCGCGGGCCTCGCACCGTCCACTTCGGACCTCGACAGCGTTGTCACCGCGTAGGTGTGCGCCCCGACGGTCAGCGCCGCGGGCAGGGCGGCCTTCGTCCCGCCCGCGCCGAGCAGGACGTCGAGGGCGCGGGCCGCGGCCATCGCGGCCGGGCCGAGCACGGTCTTCTTGAGCACGAAGTCGTAGGCCCACACGGTCGCGGCCAGCGGCACGGCGACGCGCAGGGCCCGGCGTCCCCCGGCGGCCGCGGCGATGCCCAGCCCGCCCGCGGTCAGCCCGGTGGCGACGCCGAGCGCCGTCTTGGGCGCGACCCGGCCCGAAGGGATCGGCCGTTCGGGCCGTTCGACCGCGTCCAGGTCGCGGTCGGCGTAGTCGTTGAGGGCCATGCCCGCCCAGTAGATGCAGACCGAAGCGCCGGTCAGGGCGAGCGTGCGGCGGCCGAACGGCCAGCCCGCGGCGGCGGCCCCGGCGACCGCGTCCCCGGGCACGGTCAGCGCGGCGGGCGCGCGGACGAGTTCGGCGAGCGCCTTCACCGGTGCGCCCACGCGCGCAGGGCCGCGTACTGCGACGCCAGGTCGTGCGGGCCGTCGCCGACGGGGTCCTTGAAGAAGAAGCCGAATTCGGCGACCGGGCCGGCCACGCCGTCGCGGCACGCCTGGCCGGTCAGCCGGGCGAGGTCGAGCACCAGCGGCGCGGCGAGCGCCGAGTCGCAGCCCTGCCAGGTGAGCTGCAACGTCATGCGCGCGCCGAGGAACCCTTCGAAGAGCACGTGGTCCCAGGCGGTTTTCCAGTCGCCGAGCGCCGGCACGTAGTCGATGTGCACCTCGCCGTCGACCGGGCGGCCCAGGTTCCGCTCCAGCACCCGCTGTTTGGACGCGTTCTTGCTCGACGCGGCCCCCGGGTCGGCCAGCGTGGCGCCGTCACCGCCGCCGAGCAGGTTGGTGCCCGACCAGGCCAGGACGTTCAGCCCGCGCTGGGCGAACATCGGCGCGAGCACCGACCGCAGCAGCGTCTCGCCGGTCTTGCCGTCACGGCCCGCGTACGGCTGCCCGGTGGCGCGGGCCAGTTCGTCGAGCGCGGGCAGGCGCGCCCCGGTGGACGGGGTGAAGTCGACAAAGCCACAACCGGCACGGAAGGCGGCGTAGGCGTACGACGCGCTCGCGGGCAGCACGTCCTCGCCGGTGTCCAGCGCGGCTTCGAGGGCGGCCAGGGAAGCGTGCGCCGGGTGCGGGTCGCCGGGCGGCTCGGTGGAGGCGACGTTGAGGACGACGACGTGGTCCAGTCCCTTCCGGAACTCGGCCAGGTCCGCTGTCACCTGGTCGATCGCCGCACGGCCGCCCCCGGACGGCGCCGGGCGCAGCCGGGTCTCGGCCGCGGCCAGCTCGGCCGCGACCGCGCCGGGCAGCGCCGGCGGCAGCACCCCGGCGGCCACCAGGTGTTCGGCCCGCTTGACCAGCGGGGTGTCCACGACGTCGTGGCCCCCGAAGACCAGGTCCCCCAAGCCGGGCAGCGCCGCTCCGGCGAAGTCCGGCAGGTCGGTCACGCAGCCGGTGCGCGCGGCCAGTCCCGCCCGCATCCCGGCGGCCCCGGCGACGGCCGTGGTGGCCACCGAGCCGCGGGCGCCGATCAGCCAGACGCCGATTTTCCCCATGGTTCCTCCAGTTCCCCGGTCCAGCCCGCGCCGCCCGGCGCGGGTCCACACAGCGAGAGATCACGCGCCGGCCATGGCTCGGCCGGCGCGGCGGTACTGGGTTCTGTTGCCTGGTAAGAACTTCACGGCCGGCGGTGCCGGCCCCCCGATTTCACGATACCGGCAGAAACTCCCAAACCGGGCCATCGGTGCAGACAACATGGCGGACAGGGGGCGGCCGTACGGGTCAACCGGCAACCCCAAGCGCCGTGAATGACTCATTCCTTGCGTCTGACGCAAGGAATGAGTCATTCACGGCTTCCGGGGCAGATCCGGCTGCGAGACTTGCCGGGCGGCTGGTGGTCAGGCCGAAGCGGCCTCAGGCAAGCTCAGCGCGCCGAGCGCCGCGACCAGCGGAGCGAGCTCCGGCCGGCTCTCCGCCTCCCCCAACGCCGCCGCCAGCGCCGTGTCGTGCGTCGGACGCGCCGCCGCGAGCAGCGCCTGCCCCGCCGGCGTCACCTCCGTGTAGATGCCGCGGCGGTCGTCCGCGCACAGGTAGCGGGCCAGCAGCCCCCGGCCCTCCAGCCGCGCCACCAGCCGCGTCGTCGCGGACTGGCTGAGGACCACCGCGTTCGCCAGCTGGTTCATCCGCAGGTGGAAGCCGTCCTGGCGGGCCAGGACGTCCAGGACCGTGTATTCGCTCACCGACAGCTCGTGGTCGCGCTCGAGTGCGCGCTGCAGCCCGTCTTCGATCCGCGCGTGGAGCGCGGCCAGCGTCCGCCAGCCCTGCGCGCGCGCTTCGACGGCGTCGTCGTCCAGTGACACGGTTCACCTCTCCCCGGCTTGCGCGGACCGCCCGGTAAGCCGCAGGGTTGATATGCGGCGGGAAGAAGGAAGTTCCATGCCCGCCGCCCTGCTCGCCCTGGCGATCAGCGCGTTCGGGATCGGCACCACGGAGTTCGTGATCATGGGCCTGCTGCCCGAGGTCGCGGCCGATTTCGGCGTCTCGATCCCGTCCGCAGGCCTGCTCATCTCCGGCTACGCGCTCGGCGTCGTCGTCGGTGCGCCCCTGCTCACCGCGCTGGCCTCACGAGTTCCGCGCAAGACCGTGCTGGTCGCCCTGATGGGCCTGTTCATCGCGGGCAACGTGCTCTCGGCCCTGGCGCCGAGTTACGGCCTGCTGATGACCGGCCGGGTCGTCGCCGCGCTGAGCCACGGCGCCTTCTTCGGCGTCGGCTCGGTCGTCGCCGCGTCGCTGGTCGCGCCGGCCAAGCAGGCGAGCGCGATCGCGCTGATGTTCACCGGGCTGACCGTGGCCAACGTGCTCGGCGTGCCCGCCGGCACCGCCCTCGGCCAGGCCTTCGGCTGGCGCTCGACGTTCTGGGTGGTCAGCGCGCTCGGCGTCGCCGGCGCCGCCGGCATCCTCGCGCTCGTGCCGCACCAGGAGCCGGACCCGGGCGCCGGCCTGCGCGGCGAACTCGCCGTGTTCCGCCGCCCGCAGGTGTGGCTCGCGCTGGTCATGACCGCGCTCGGCTTCGCCGGGGTGTTCGCCTCCTTCACCTACATCGCCCCGATGATGACCGAGGTCGCGGGCTTCTCCGGCGGCGCCGTCACCTGGCTGCTCGTGCTCTTCGGCGCCGGCCTGTTCGCCGGCAACCTGCTCGGCGGCAAGGCGGCGGACCGCAAGCTGATGCCCAGCCTCTACGTCATCCTCGCCGCCCTGGCGCTGGTGCTGGTGGCGTTCGTGTTCACCGCGCACGCGAAGGTGCCCGCGGCGATCACGATCGCGCTGTTCGGCGCGGCCGGGTTCGCCACCGTGCCGCCGCTGCAGGCCCGCGTGATGGCCAAGGCCGAAGGCGCCCCGGCGCTGGCCTCGGCGGCGAACATCGCCGCGTTCAACCTCGGCAACGCCGGTGGCGCGTGGCTCGGCGGCCAGGCCATCGAGGCCGGCCTCGGCTACACCGCCCCCAACTGGATCGGCGCCGTGCTCGCCGCGGCGGGCCTCGCCGTGGCGCTCGTCTCCGGACTGCTCGACCGCCGGGACCCGGCTAGTTTCGAAGCCGGAGAACGGGTACTCGCCCGATGAACCACCCACCGAAAGGACCCCTCGTGACCAGCGTGCCCGTCATCGAACTCAACAACGGCGTGCGGATGCCGCAAGTCGGCTACGGCGTGTTCCAGGTCCCGGACGACGAGACCGCCACCGCCGTGAAGACCGCCCTCGAAACGGGCTACCGCAGCATCGACACCGCGGCCGTCTACGGCAACGAAAAGGGGGTCGGCCAGGCGATCGCCGAGTCCGGCGTCGCCCGCGACGAACTGTTCGTCACCACGAAGCTGTGGAACTCGGCCCAGGGCTACGACTCGACGCTCAAGGCGTTCGACGAGAGCATGACCAAGCTCGGCCTCGAGCAGCTGGACCTCTACCTGATCCACTGGCCGACCCCGGCGCGCGGCAAGTTCCTCGACACCTGGAAGGCGTTCGAGAAGCTCTACACCGACGGCCGGGTCCGCGCGATCGGCGTCTCCAACTTCCAGCCCGCGCACCTCGAGCGCCTGCTCGACGCCGCCGACGTCGCCCCCGCGGTCAACCAGGTCGAGCTGCACCCGTACCTGCAGCAGCGCGAGCTGCGCGAGTTCGACGCCAAGCACGGCATCGCGACCGAGGCGTGGAGCCCGCTCGCCAAGGGCGGCAGCCTGCTCGGCGACCCGGTGGTGGCCGAGCTGGCGGTTAAGCACAGCCGCACGCCCGCGCAGATCGTGCTGCGCTGGCACCTGCAGCTGGACAACGTCGTGATCCCGAAGTCGGTCACGCCGTCCCGGATCGAAGAGAACTTCGACCTGTTCGGGTTCACCCTCACGGAGGAGGAGATGGAGTCGCTGACGCCGCTGGACCGCGGCGAGCGCACCGGCCCGGACCCGGACACCTTCAACGCCGCCTGAGACAGGTCCCCGTCCCGGCTGGGAACGCAGTGAATGACTCATTCCTGGCGTCGGAGGTCAGGAATGAGTCATTCATGACGCCGCAGCACTGCCGCCGGGGCGGGGTCACTGCTTGCGGGCGACTCCGCCCAGCGTCAGGAAGTTCAGCTCGCCCAGCGGGTGCAGCCGGGGACCGTCCGGCCACCATTCGTGCAGGTAGACCAGCCCGGGCCGGAGCAGCTCGGTGCCGTCGAAGAACCCGGCGATCTGCTCGCGCGTGCGGTGCACGCTGCCCAGGCCGGTGCCCTGGAAACTGGTCTCCAGCAGCCGCGCCAGCTCCTGGCGCGGGGAGTCCTCTTCCGGGTCGAAGTTGTGCGTGAGCAGCAGGAACGACCCGGGCGCGAGCGCGTCGACGTACGCCGCGACGATCGCCTTCGCGCGCTCGTAGTCGTCGATGTGGTGCACGATCGAGGTGAGGATCAGCGCCACCGGCCGCCGGAAGTCGAGGTACTCCTGGACGACCTCGTCGGCGAGGGTTTCGGTCGGCCGCGTCAGGTCGGCGCCGGTCACGTGGGTCAGGTAGTTCTCCTCGAGCAGCGCCCGGCCGTGCACCTGCACCACCGGATCGTTGTCGACGTACACCACCTGCGCGTCCGGGTTGTACCGCTGCGCCACCTCGTGGGTGTTTTCCGCGGTCGGCATCCCGGAGCCCAGGTCGAGGAACTGGTCGATGCCGCGCTTGCCGGCCAGGAACCGGACCGCGCGCACCAGCCAGTCGCGGTGCTCCTTCGCCATCGCCCGGGCGCCCGGCGCGATGGCGAGCAGCCGCCGCATCGCTTCGCGATCCACCTCGTAGTGGTCGTGCCCGCCGAGCAGCGCGTCGGACAACCTGGCCAGGCTGGCCTTGCTGAAATCGAGGGCGGCCGCACCGCTCTCGGTTCCGGACCGCAGGTCGCCAGGCGTCATCGGCTGCTCTCCCACTCTGCGCGTGGTGACGACACCCCTGCCCGGGTTCGTTCACCGTGTCCGGCAACGGACAGTGCTCAGGTTACGACATGGGGTGCACCAAGTGAACCGGGCACAAGGGCCTTGCCTGCCAGGGACAACTACCCGAAATGGACCTCATCCCAGGTTTTTCCCCCGTCCGTGGTCCGGTACACGGCGGAGCCACCGGAGGCGTCCGGCTGGCCGTCGACGACGACGCCGGTGCCGCCGCCGGGAAAGTCGAGATCGGTCAGCGCGAAGCCGCGGTCGGGCAGCTCGGTCGTCGACCAGGTGCGGCCGCCGTCGGCCGTGTTGTGCAGGAACCCGACGCCGCCGCCCACGGCGGCGACCGTCGCGGACGCCGACGAGGCCGCGGCGAAGCCCTGGTTGATGCCGGCGAACGGCGCCGCGTCGTCCCCGCTGAACCCCACGCCGAGCTGCGGCGCGTGCCGCAGCTGCCGCTCGGTCGAGCCCGGCTGCGGCGAGCCGGGGCTACTGCTGCACAACGCCACGACCTGCCGTTCGCGGACACCGGCGAGCGAGGCGACCTTCCCCTCCGGGCACGGCGGCTCCGCCGGGGTGAACCGGACGCCGTCACGGGAGATCCAGTACTGCTCGGTGCCGTAGTTCGCGCCCAGCGCGACCTGCAGGCCGCCGCCGACGGCCAGGTCGCCGTAGGTGAGGCCGCCGGTGACCGCGAACCCGGGCACCGGGGCCAGCACCGGCGAACCGGCGGCCGCCGAGTACAGCCGGGTCGAGCCCTGTCCCTCGCCGTAGGTGGTCAGCACGGCGAAGACGCGGCCGCCGGTTTCGGCGATCTTCGAGAGGTAGTACGGCTCCCGCGTCCCGGCCAGGGTGACCGGCTGCCAGGTCTCGCCGCCGTCGCGGGTGGTGCGCACGTGGACGCCGTCACTGACGTACGCGACCCGGTCGCCGAAGGCCCGGAGGGCGACGTGGTTGTGGTTGTCGGGCAGCGGCACCGGCGGGGCGCCCAGCCGCCGCCAGTGCCGTCCGGCGTCGGTGGTGCCCAGCAGCGCCGGGCACCACGACTTCGCGCACGGCCGGTACCCGAGGACGTATCCGGTGTCGGGGCCGGTCCAGCTCGTCGAGGCGGGCTGGAAGCCCGGTGGGACCACGGTTCCGGCGGTCGCGGGCGAGGCGAACGCGGCCAGGAGGGCGAGGACGGACACCAGCAGCGCACCGCGCCGGGGAGTTCTCATGATCACCTGACGTCCCGCGCCGGGCGGGGGTTGCCCACCCGCGGGGCAGTTGCGCCGCCCGGCTCAGCGCCGTGCGGCCAGCCGGGCGTCGAGCTCGGCGAGGTCGGCCACGAACCAGACGTCCTTGCCGCGGTTGGCTTCCCGCACGACGTCGCGGAACGCGGTGCTCGCTTCGACGTGCTCGCGGACGTCGCCGAGCAGGACCAGCCGGTGGCCGTACTGGACGATCTTCGAGAAGAAGTGCCCGATGAGCTTTTCGTGCATGTCGAAGAACCGGGCGGGGAACCGCTCGACGGGCACCACGAGGACGTCGACGCCCTGGCCGTAGGTGGCGCCGATCAGGTCGACGGCGTCGGCTTCGGTGGCCAGTTCCGGCCCCTCGGCGGGCACGAACCACACTCCGGGCCGGCTCATGGTCGTTTTCCTTCCAGGAACGCCGCGGCGGAACCGGCCCAGCCGGGCAGGAAGTGCCCGGCGTCCTCGGCCAACCGGACGTCGGCGTCCGGGAGCGCGGCCCGCATTTTCGCCGCCGCATCCCGCTGGTCGAGGAGGACGTCCCGGGCCCCGAAGTGCGCCTGCACCGGCATCGACAGGGCCCGCAGGCGCTCGACGGGGAACACCGGGATCGCCTCCAGGCGGGGCTTGAAGTGCTCGAACGTCGCCAGGGTGAACTCGCCGACCGCGCGCCGGCCCGGATCGGCCGGGCTGCCCTTGGCGACCATGGCCAGCGACTGGCGCCGGCCCCGGTCGCCGAGCAGGCTGTAGACGGCGAACTTGAGCAGCGGCGCGGTCCGGCGCCGGCCGATCCCGGCCGGGTTGACCAGCGCCAGCGCAGCGGCTCGCTCGGGCCGGCGGAGCGCGTAGTCCAGCGCCCACCAGCCGCCCAAGGAGGTGCCGAGGAAGGCCGCGCGCGGCAGCCCGAGCTCGCCGAGGACGTCGTCGAGCCATTCGGCGTAGGCCGGCGACCCGAGCGGGGGCCGTGCCTCGACGGTCCGGCCCGGTTCACCGGGCGCGTCGACCGCGTACACCCGCAGCCGCCCGGCGAGGGTGGCGATGTCCGGTAGCCAGTGCGCGGCGGTGCCGCCGGAACCCTGCAGCGCGACGACCGGCGGCGCGTCCACCGGCCCGGACACCACGGCGAAGGTGTCGCCCAGGCGGGTGGCCACCGTGCGCCGCTCGGCCGGCACGGGCCAGCGGTCGAGGAGCGTGTCGTAGCGTTCGCGGACCACGGCCGCCCCGGCCGCCGACCGGTAGATCGCGGTCACGTCAGGTTCTCCGTGACCGAGGCGACCCAGCGCAGCAGGTCGGCGCCCGCCGCCAGGTCGCCGAGCACGATGATCTTCATGGTGGCGCGCTCCCCGTCGTAGATGGTTTCGACGCGCAGGGGCCGCTCGCCGCCGTCGCGCGGCCCGTTCACCGAGGCCACGACCATGGTCGCGATCCGCTCGGCCGCCGCCCGGTCGACACCGGCGATCTCGGCGACGCCCGACAGCTCCGCGGTCGGCGCCGCGGCTCGCTCGGCCACCGGCAGCCCGGTGAAGGCCGCCAGGTCCTCGGCCGTGATGCGGTACTGCTTGCCGATCCGGACCGCCTTCAGCCGCCCGTCCCGCACGTAGTTCCGGACCGTCCGGACGTGCAGGCCGAGCTTCGCGGCGACCTGTTCGACAGAGAAGACGTCCTGCGCCATGACCCTCCTTGCGTTCCCCAAACTACCCTATCACGCGCCGATTAGGGAAGTTTAAGGAGTAAGCGGTTCGCTCACCCGGGTGACGGGTATTCCGAGGTGTTGTTCCTGCTCGCCCAGATACGTCCACATCGGACAGTCGAAAGGACGGCGCCGACGATGCCGTATCCCCCGCCCCCGGAGCCGTACGGCACGCCGTACGAGCCCGCCCCGACCGAAGAGATCGTGGAGCGCACCCACCCGCGCATCCGGGTCGTGCGCACGATCAACGCCCTCATCCACCTCGTCTGCGCGGTGTTCGCGCTGGTCCTGGCCGTGCACATCGTGCTGGTGCTGGGCGGGGCGAACTCGGCGAACGGCTTCGCCCACCTGATCTCGGAGTGGTCGGCGGGCGTGTCGCTCGGCCTGCGGAACCTCTTCACGCCGGACTCGGAGGGGCTGCGGACGTTCCTCAACGACGGCCTCGCCGCCGTTCTCTGGCTCATCATCGGCGCCATCCTGACCGATGTCATCACGCGCATCGGCATCCCGGGCCCGCGGCGGGTCTGGTACCGGCGCAGCTACCGCTGATCGCCACCACGAAGAAGGCCTCCCCGGAAGTGTTCCGGGGAGGCCTTCTTCGTGGTCTGTCCGCGTCCGTCAGCGCCGAGGCTGTTCGGCACCCGGTTGAACGGGCTCCGGCTCGGGTTGCGGCAGGGCCTGGCCGGCGGGCTCGCCGCCACGGGGTGCGGGAACGCCCTCGGCGGCGATCGCGTCGAAGTGCTCACGGCACCAGCGGCCGTAGCGCCTTGCGTGCACAGTCATCGCGTCCACCTCCTCTCCACGGGCGATTCTCGTCACACCCTCAGCGTCCTCCGCCGCGGCGCCGAACGCCAACAGATTTAAGCGGGACTTAACACACGATCGGGTGACAATCCACAAAGGACTGGAAATTAGCTCGCGAACTCCCGCACGACCGTCCGGCAGAAGGCCGGGAGGTCGTCCGGGTTCCGGCTGGAAACCAGTCCGTTGTCCACTACCACTTCTTCGTCGACGACCGTGCCGCCGGCGTTACGGATGTCGGTCCGGACGCTCGGGTACGACGTCAGCGTGCGGCCACGCACGACATCCGCCTCGACGAGCGTCCACGGACCGTGGCAGATCACCCCGACCGGCTTGCCGGCGCGCACGAAGTCGCCGACGAACTTGACCGCGGCGGGGTCCGTGCGCAGGTGGTCGGGGTTCATCGTGCCGCCGGGCAGCAGCAGCGCGTCGAAGTCGCCGATTTCGACGTCGGCGACCTTCCGGTCCACCGCGAACCGGTCACCCTTGTCGATGTCACCGTTCATCGCCTGGATTTCGCCGGTGTCCAGGGACACCAGCTCCACCGTCGCGCCCTCGTCGAGGACGGCCTGGCGCGGCTTTTCCAGCTCGACCTGTTCGACGCCGTCCGCGGCCAGGATCGCGACCCGGCGTCCTTGCAATGCGTTCGCCATGAGGCTCTCCCTCGGGTCGGAAAACTGCGTGCACCGGGGTATTTACCCCCTCATCGATGCGTCAAACCAAGTCCACAAAGGACGTTTGGGTCAGTCCCCACATTCGATGGCGAGCACCGCGATATCGTCATGTGCCGAGCTGCCGAGCCAGTCGCGCACGGCCTGCCGCAGCTGCCGCACGACCTCGCGAGCCGGCTCCCCGGCCGCCGCCGTGAGCACCGCGCGGAGCCGGTCGTCGCCGAAGAGGTCCGTCTGGTCGTGGCGGTTGCGGGCCTCGGTGATGCCGTCGGTGTAGAGGAGACAGACGTCGCCGCGCTCGAGCCGGACCTCGGCCTCGGCGAACCGGGCCTGCGGCGAGATGCCGACCAGCGTGCCCGGGACCGTGACCTCCTCGACGACGCCCGACCGGCGGACGATCAGCGGTGCCGGGTGGCCGCCGGAGGCCAGCGTCAGGCCGACCCCGCCGTCCGACGGCCGGGCCGTGCCGAGCACGAGGGTGGCGAACCGGCTGCTGCCGCCGGCGATGAGCAGCTCGTTGAGCAGCCGCAGCAGCGTGCGGCCGTCACGTTCGACCATGGCCAGCGCGGTCAGGGCGTGCCGGACCCGGCCGGTCAGGGCCGCGGCCTCGGGGCCCTTGCCGCAGACGTCGCCGAGCACCAGGAACGCGCTGCCGTCGCCGTGGGGCAGGACGTCGAAGAAGTCGCCGCCGACCGTGAGGACCCCGCCTGCCGGCTCGTACCAGGTTTCGAAGCGGGCACCGTCGAGGGCGGGCGGGTCGACCGGGCGCAGGGTCGTCTCCAGGCCGCGGGTCGCCTCCTCCTGCCGGGCGTAGCGCTGGGCGTTGGCCAGCGCCGTCCCGGCCGCCACGGCGAACTCGGCCACCGCCCGGGACTGTTCGGCGCCGAACCCGGCGTCGCCGCGGCGGCCCAGCAGCAGGGCACCGGTGACCCCGGCGCTCGCGCTCGGCCCCAGCGAGACGACCGAGACGTCGGTGTGCCCGGCGAACCGGTCGGCGACGACCGACGGCAGCGTGGCGACCTCAGGTGCTGGCACCGCGGCCTGCTGGGGCTTCCCGGTGGCCCCGAACGTCGCCGCCAGCACCGGCGCGACCTGGGCCGGCACCCGCCGGATCCGGCCGTGGCCCTGGGCGGCCGGACGCTCACAGCTCCACCACTCCCACCGGCCGCGGGTGGTCGGCAGCAGCACGAAGACGGTTTCGGCCAGCGCGGACGCGGCCAGTTCGGCGATCACCCGGGCGGTGCCGTGCCGTCCGCGCGCGGCGGCCAGCCGGGGAGCGGCCTCGGCCAGGAAGTCGCCCACCCGCCGCTGCGGGCTCTGCTCCGCGGACACGGTCCAGGCGTGCCACCCACCGGGCACGGCCCGGATCCGGGCCGGGTGGCGGTGGCCGGCCAGGTGGACGTGCCCGCTGGTTTCGGTCACGGCGTCGAGCCGCGGCTCGGCGCCGCCGGTCAGGGCCCGCGCCGCCGGGTTCGCCCAGCGCACCGCACCGGCGGCGTCCTGCAGGAACACCGCGTCGCGGACGTCTTCGAGGACGGCCCGCCCGAAGGCGTCGAAGCCCGGCGGCCCGTCGTCACCGATCATCGGCGGCAGGGCCGTCGAGGCCGGGGCCGGACGTGACACCATGCACGGACCTCCTGCCTCCGGACTGCTGTCGCACGGCTACCGCGTGAGCGGGCGGGCTGGCTCGAAGTGTAGGGCGAAGCATGGCACGCTGGGTCGACGACCATGGCTGGCGCATGCGTGGTGGAGAGGGTCGGCACACATGACAACGGAATCCCAGAGCGAAGCGGCGGCACTGGAGCGGGTGCTCGTCGCGGTGCGGGATCTCGGGGACGGCAACTTCCGCCGGCGGCTCGTGCCGCACGGCGACGGCATTTCTGCGCAGCTCGCGGTGGCGTTCAACGACATCGCCGAGCGCAACCAGCGGCTCGTCAGCGAGCTGCTGCGGGTCCGCGCGGCCGTCGGGCAGGAAGGCCGGCTCAGCGAGCGGCTCGAAGGCCAGGTCGGCCCCGGCGGCTGGACCACCGCCGTCGACGCCGTCAACGGCCTGGTCGAGGACCTCACGCGGCCGGCGATCGAGCTGGAGCGCGTGCTCGGCGGGGTCGCCGACGGCGACCTGTCCCAGCCGATGACGCTCACCCTCGACGGGCGCCCGCTGCAGGGCGCGTACGCCACGCTGGCGAAGACGGTCAACGGCCTCATCGCGCAGCTCTCGCGGTTCGCCGCCGAAGTGACGAGGCTCTCGCGGGAAATCGCGGGTGAGGGACGTCTCGGTGGCCAGGCGGTCGTCCCGGGCGTGTCGGGCACCTGGCGCGACCTGACCGACTCGGTCAACTTCATGGCCGACAACCTCACCGAGCAGGTCCGCAACATCGCCCAGGTCACCACCGCCGTCGCGCGCGGCGACCTGACCCAGAAGATCAACGTCGACGCCCGCGGCGAGATCCTCGAGCTCAAGAACACCATCAACACCATGGTCGACCAGCTGTCCGCGTTCGCCGACGAGGTCACCCGCGTCTCCCGCGAGGTCGGCTCGGACGGCAAGCTCGGCGGCCAGGCCAAGGTGCCGGGCGTCGCCGGGACGTGGCGCGACCTCACCGACTCGGTCAACCTGATGGCCGACAACCTCACCGACCAGGTCCGCGGGATCTCGCAGGTGGCGACCGCGGTGGCCACCGGCGACCTGACGAAGAAGATCGACGTCGACGCCCGCGGCGAGATCCTGCAGCTGAAGAACACGCTGAACACGATGGTCGACCAGCTCTCGGCGTTCGCCGGCGAAGTCACCCGCGTGGCGCGCGAGGTCGGCAGCGAGGGCAAGCTGGGCGGGCAGGCCGAGGTGCCGGGCGCGGCCGGGACGTGGCGCAGCCTCACCGACTCGGTCAACCAGATGGCCGACAACCTCACCGACCAGGTCCGGAACATCTCGCACGTCACCACGGCCGTGGCGAAGGGCGACCTGACGCAGAAGATCACCGTCGACGCCCGCGGCGAGTTCTTCGAGCTCAAGACGACCATGAACACGATGGTGGACCAGCTGTCCGCCTTCGCCGACGAAGTCACCCGGGTGGCGCGCGAAGTCGGCACCGAGGGCCAGCTGGGCGGCCAGGCGCAGGTCCCGGGGGTCGCCGGCACCTGGCGCGACCTCACCGGCTCGGTGAACTTCATGGCGAACAACCTGACCACCCAGGTGCGCAACATCGCCCAGGTCGCCACCGCCGTCGCGCGCGGCGACCTGACGCAGAAGATCGCGGTGGACGCCCGCGGCGAGATCCTGGAACTCAAGACGACGCTGAACACGATGGTGGACCAGCTGTCCGCGTTCGCGGACGAAGTCACCCGAGTGGCGCGCGAAGTCGGCACCGAGGGCAAGCTCGGTGGCCAGGCGGCCGTGCCGGGTGTGGCCGGGACCTGGAAGGACCTCACCGACAACGTCAACTCGATGGCGAACAACCTGACCGACCAGGTCCGGAACATCGCCACGGTGACGGCGGCGGTCGCGAAGGGCGACCTGACGCAGAAGATCACCGTCGACGCCCGCGGCGAGATCCTCGAGCTCAAGACGACGCTGAACACGATGGTGGACCAGCTGTCCGCCTTCGCCGACGAAGTCACCCGAGTGGCGCGCGAAGTCGGCACCGAAGGCATCCTCGGCGGCCAGGCGCGCGTCCGCGGCGTCGCGGGCACCTGGAAGGACCTCACCGACAACGTCAACGTCATGGCCGACAACCTGACCGACCAGGTGCGCAACATCGCCACCGTGGCGAGCGCGGTGGCCAACGGCGACCTGTCGAAGAAGATCCGGATCGAGGCACAGGGCGAGGTCGCGGCGCTGGCCGAGACGCTGAACGGCATGGTCGAGACGCTGCGCGCGTTCGCCGACGAGGTCACCCGCGTCGCGCGCGAAGTCGGCACCGAAGGCATCCTCGGCGGCCAGGCGCGCGTGCCCGGCGTCGCCGGGACCTGGAAGGACCTGACCGAGAACGTCAACTTCATGGCGCACAACCTGACCAGCCAGGTGCGCAACATCTCGCAGGTCACCACCGCGGTGGCGAAGGGCGACCTGACCAAGAAGATCGACGTCGACGCCCGGGGCGAGATCCTCGAGCTCAAGACCACGATGAACACGATGGTCGACCAGCTCTCGGCGTTCGCCTCCGAGGTCACGCGCGTCGCGCGCGAGGTCGGTACCGAGGGCAAGCTCGGCGGCCAGGCCGAGGTCGACGGCGTGTCCGGCACCTGGCAGCGGCTCACCGAGAGCGTGAACCAGCTGGCCGGGAACCTGACCACGCAGGTCCGCGCGATCGCGCAGGTGGCGACCGCGGTGACGGCCGGCGACCTGACCCGGCACATCACGGTCGACGCGTCCGGCGAGGTCGCCGACCTCAAGGACAACATCAACCAGATGATCGCGAACCTCAAGGAGACGACGAGGACCAACCGCGAGCAGGACTGGCTGAAGACGAACCTCGCCCAGCTGTCGGGCCGGATGCAGGGCCACCGCGACCTCGCGTCGGTCGCGGCGCTGATCCTGTCCGAGCTGGCCCCGCTGGTCCGCGCGCAGCAGGGCGCGTTCTTCCTGGCCCGCGACGACGACCGCGACGGCACGGTGCTGGAGTGCATCGCCGCGTACGGCCTCGCGCAGTCCCGGGCGGGACTGCGGTTCGCGATGGGCGAGTCGCTGATCGGCCAGGCGGCCATCGACCAGCGCACGGTGCTGGTGCACAACGCGCCGCCGGAGTACGCGCTGATCTCGTCCGGGCTGGGCTCGGCCGCGCCGGTGAACCTGATCGTGCTGCCGGTGCTGTTCCAGGGCGAGGTGCTCGGGGTGCTGGAGCTGGCCTCGGTGAACGAGTTCAGCACCGTCCACCAGGACCTGCTGGAGCAGCTGCGGCACACGATCGGCGTCAACGTGAACACGATCCTGTCGAACTCGCGGACCGAAGCGCTGCTGACGGAGTCGCAGCGGCTGGCGCAGGAGCTGCGGGCGCGCTCGGAGCAGCTGCAGGCCCAGCAGGGCGAGCTGCGGCGGTCCAACACCGAGCTGGCCGAGAAGGCCGCGCTGCTGGCCCAGCAGAACCGCGACATCGAGGTCAAGAACAGCGAGATCGAACAGGCGCGTCAGGAGCTCGAGGAACGCGCCGGGCAGCTGACGGTGGCGTCGCAGTACAAGACCGAGTTCATGGCGAACATGTCGCACGAGCTGCGGACGCCGTTGAACAGCGCGTTGATCCTGGCGAAGCTGCTTTCGGAGAACCCCGAGGGCAACCTGACGGAGAAGCAGATCCAGTTCGCGAAGACGATCTACGCGGCCGGGTCGGACCTGCAGCAGCTGATCAACGACATCCTGGACCTGGCCAAGGTCGAGGCGGGCCGGCTCGACATGCAGATGTCCGACATCACGCTGCCGGAGCTGGTGGACTACGTCGAGTCGCTGTGCCGGCCGCTGACCGCGGACAAGGGCCTGGAGTTCGCCGTCCACATCGATCCCCCGGTGCCCGGGAGCGTCCACACGGACGAGCACCGGCTCCAGCAGATCCTCCGGAACCTGCTGTCGAACGCGGCGAAGTTCACCGACGAGGGCGGCGTCCGCCTCCACATCCGCGCGGCGGACCCGGCGGAGGTCGAGCAGGAGGCCTTGCGGAACGCGCCGGGCATCATCGCGTTCGCGGTCGAGGACACCGGGATCGGCATCCCGGAGGAGAAGCTGGCGGTCATCTTCGAGGCGTTCCGCCAGGCCGACGGCACGACGAGCCGCAAGTACGGCGGCACGGGCCTCGGGCTGAACATCAGCCAGCAGCTGACCGAGCTCCTGGGCGGCGAGCTGCGCGTGATGAGCGAACCGGGCGTCGGATCGACGTTCACCCTGTACCTCCCCGCGGCGGCCGCCAGCCTGGTGGACCCGGCCCTGACGGCCCTCTCCTCCCCCCGGCTGCCGCCCGTGCCCAGCACGGTGCTGGTGGCCGCCCCGGACGTGACACCCAAGCGCTTCCACGGCGAGAAGGTCCTGATCGTCGACGACGACCTCCGCAACGTGTTCGCCCTGGCAGCGGTCCTGGAGCAGGCGGGCCTGGAGGTGATCTACGCGGAAACGGGTGTCGACGGCATCCGGGCGCTGGAGCGCAACGAGGACACGGCCCTGGTCCTGATGGACGTCATGATGCCGGAGCTGGACGGCAACGCCACGATCGCGGCCATCAGGGCGGAAGCGGCCAACGCGGACCTGCCGGTGATCGCGGTGACGGCCAAGGCCACGGCGGAGGACCGGGCTCGCACCTTGGCCAGCGGAGCCGACGACTACATCACCAAGCCGGTGGACACGGACAAGCTGCTCGACGTGATCGCGGCTTCGTTGGAAGCGGACGCCGCGTCAACCCGCGACGCCGCCTCTTCAGCCTGAACTTCGTGGAGCGGGTGACGGGAATCGAACCCGCGTAGCTAGTTTGGAAGACTAGGGCTCTACCATTGAGCTACACCCGCGTGCCCCCGAAGGTACCCGGGTGCGTCGCTAGCTTAGCGTGACCCGCTAGGCTGATCACACACCCCCCTGGGGGTGGACCCGGGATGTGGCGCAGCTTGGTAGCGCATCCGCTTTGGGAGCGGAGGGTCGCAGGTTCAAATCCTGTCATCCCGACGCGATTCGGGGGTGGGCTCGCGCTTACGCGCTCGCCCCTCCCCCTCTATCTTCGTTGTGTTGCCCGGGGGGCCGAGCCCCCCGGACCCCCCACGGTGCCTCGGGCGTCACTTGGGCGCTCTGCCGGGCCGGGCTCTGCCTCGGTCCGGGTGGGTGGGTGGGTGGGTATTCACTCGGCTAGCGCCTCGCTCAGCCAGGTTGATAGCGCCTCTGTCAGTGCTTCTGGCTGGTCTTCTGGGGTCTGGTGGCCTGCCTTCTCTGGGCGTCGGACCACCTGCAGGGAAGCGAAGTTCGAAGCGCACCAGTCGATCATCGATGGGGTCAGCATCGTGTCGTAGTCCGGCTCGAATGTCACCAGGAGCTTGGGGATCTCCACCGACGATGCCAGCCAGCTGTCGAATGCCTCGATGCGGGTGACTACCGCGGCCGGCTCGCCGCCCAGGGGCATTGACCGGGTCCATTGCAGGACCGGGCGGTGGTCCTGGAATGCGTACTCCTGGGACAGGAAGTCGTTGATCATCGACTCGCCCACGCCTGGGGTCTTCAACGCGCGGAACAGCTCGGCGCCCGCGGGTGGGAACTCCTCCCACGTCATCGGCTTCAGCACCGCTTCGGTGAACGCCAGGCCCCGGACGCGGGAGGGGTGGCGGGATGCCCAGTCCGCCGCCAGTGCGCCGCCCCAGTCGTGACCGATCAGGACCACCTTGTCCAGCTCGAGGGCGTCGAACCACTCGTCCAAGTAGCGGGCGTGGTCGTCGAAGGTGTAGGCGATGTCCGGGCGAGGGGACTCGCCCATGCCGATCAGGTCCGGGGCCAGCCTGCGGCCCGGCAAGGACGGCATCACCTTGCGCCACAAGTAGGACGACGCCGGGTTGCCGTGCAGGAACACCAATGGGGAACCCGTTCCGAACGAGCGGTATGCCAGCGTTGTCACTTGAACGCCCCCGCGAAACGCGAAGCCCAGTCCGCGAACGGGCGCGGTGGGCGGCCCAGTACCCGCGCGACGTCCGGGCTCACCCGCTGCTCCTCGGGTGTCGGCTCACCCAGGATGGCCAGCGTGGAGTCCGCCACCTCCGGTGGCATGAAGCCCAGCAGCACCGAGCGCGCCTCCTCGCGCGTCTGCGGGACGAACCGGACCGGCTCTCCCACCGCCTCGCCGATCGCCGCCGCCTGGTCTCGCGGGGACAGCGGGGACGGACCGGTCAGCACGTAGGTCTTGTCCTCGTGTGCCGGGGACAGCAATGCCGCCGCCGCCACCGAAGCTATGTCCTCCGGGTCGACCACCGGCAGGGCCACGTCGCCGAAGGGGGCGGCGACCTCACGCTTGGCGCGTACGCTTTCCGCCCACTGCAACGCGTTCGACGCGAACCCCGCCGGGCGCAGGATCGTCCACTTCAGACCCGAGGACCGCACCGCCTCCTCGAACAGCGCCGGGTGGCGGCCTGTGCCGACGCCCTGCGAGGACAGCAGCACCACCCGCTCGACGCCCGCCGCCCGCGCTCGCTCCAGCACCGGCTCGAGCGAGTCCCGGAACCCCGGCGGGGTCATCACGAACACCGCCGCCGCGCCGGCGAAGTCGAGTGAAGCCAGCTCTCCCTGCCGCACAACGACTCCCGGGGGCGCCGCCGTGATCCCGCGCGATACCGCCGTCACCTCTTCGCCCGCCGCGGACAGCATCCGCACCAGCGGTTCTCCGACATTTCCCGTCGCTCCCACAACCATGATCATGGGAACGACGCTACATTCCGCGGTATAGTAGGTACCTAGAGGAAAGTATTGGCTGGAGGCGCGAAAGTGACCGAGACCACACCCGAGCTGGCCTGCCCGATCGCGCCGGTGGTCGACATCGTCTTCAGCCGGTGGACGACGCCGATCCTGTGGGCGCTCCACGAGTACGGCCGGCAGCGGTTCGTCGAACTGCAGCGGCGCATCACCACCATCACCCCGAAGGTGCTCACCCAGCGGCTGCGGCAGCTGGAGCGCGACGGCCTCGTCGTGCGCACCTACCACGCCGAGGTGCCACCGCGGGTCGAGTACGAGATCAGCGAACTCGGCCGCAGCCTCGGCCCGCTGTTCGCGTCGCTCTCCGAGTGGTCGGGCAACCTCGAGAAGGTCGAAGCGGCCCGTCAGAGCTACGACGAGCGCAGCTCGGCCAGGTAAGCCTCGCGCTACGGAGAAACGTCCAGGTAGTCGAGGTTCGCCGGGCCGTCGGCCGTCGTCGCGGTCAGGCGGACCGTGTGCGAGCCCGCCGGCAACGACGTCGACCTGACCACCGTGCTCCACGTCGTCCAGGCGCCGGTCGCCGGGAACGGGACGCCCGCGGCCACCACCGCGCCGTCCACCGAAATGTCCACCGGGCGCGCCGCCGTCGTGCCGTTCGCGTAGCCGAACGTCAGCGCCGACGCCGGTCCCGTCACCTGCCACTCGACGTAGCTGCCGACCGCGTTGGCGCCGTTCGCGAACCCGGTCCCGGAGAAGCCCGCGTGGTTCGCGTCGATCGTGCCGCCCGCCGAAACCGATGCGGACTCGGCTTCGTAGCGCGTCGCGCCACCGGCGCGGGACACGCGGTACAGCACCGTCGCGTGCGAGGGCACCGACGCGCTGATCGTGCCGGTCGTCGTCCGGGCCGCCTTGCTCCACAGGTCCTTCAGCGTGTACGAGGACGCGCCGCCGATCCCGGTGGCCGCCGCCGTCGTGCTGATCGTCGCCGTCGCGGCCGTCTCGTTGGACAGCGCCACCGCGCGGTCGCCGTTCGCCAGCACCTTGCTGTACACGACGAGGCCCGCGTTCGCGCTCAGCACCGTGGCCTGCTTGCCCAGCGAATCCTGGTCGAGCGCGATGACGTCGGTGTTCTTGAGGATCGCGAAGTTGTCCTCCGACACCTTGCGCAGGTCGCTGCCGATCAGCAGCGGCGCCGCCATCATCGCCCACAGGCTGAAGTGCGTGCGGTACTCCGCCGCGGTCATCCCGCCGTTGCCGACCTCCAGCATGTCGGGGTCGTTCCAGTGGCCGGGGCCGGCGTACTGCGCGAGGCCGCGGTTGGTCTGCGCCTTGCCGATCATGCTCGACCACTTGTCGGAGATGTCGCCGGTGGTGCGCCACAGGTTCCCGACCGGCGCGGCCCACGTCCACGGCTGGTTCTGGCCCCATTCGCAGATGGAGTACGCGATCGCGCGGCCCGACTTCGCGAGCGCGTCCCGCATCGCCTTGTACCGCTGCTGCGCGTCGACGCCCTGGTTGTTGCAGTTGTCGTACTTCAGGTAGTCGACCCCCCAGGACGCGAACAGGTTCGCGTCCAGCTGCTCGTGGTTCAGTGCGCCGGGGAAGCCCGCCTTGTTGCAGGTCTTCGTGCCGGCACTGGTGTAGATGCCGAACTTCAGGCCCTTGCCGTGCACGTAGTCGGCGAGCGCCTTGATGCCGCCGGGGAACCGCGCCGGGTCGGGCACCAGGTTCCCCGCCGAGTTGCGGGACGGCAGCGCCCAGCAGTCGTCGATGTTGACGTAGGTGTAGCCGGCGTCTTTCAGGCCCTTGCTGACGAAGATGTCCGCGATGCCCTTGATCATCGCCTCGTTGAAGTCGGCTTTGCACTGCGTGGAGTTCCAGTTGTTGAAGCCCATCGGCGGTGTGCGCAGCAGGCCGTTTTCGAGGGCCGCCGCCGTGGGCGCGCCCAGGACGAGGCCGCCGGCCGCGATCGCGAGCGCGGCGGCCGCGCTCGCGATTCGACGAGGTGAGGACATGCGAACTCCCGGTGGTGGAGACATCAGAGGTCTACACCAGTTAGTAAAGAGTCCTGCCTAACCCGGAGTCAAGAGATCATGTATCAGATATGAAATTGGGTTTCCGCTGGCCGGGACGCTAATCCGCCACCTGGCGCGCGGTCGCCATCGCGCGCTCGGGCTCCCAGAACGCCCGCACCGACCTGAGCAACCCGTCCTCGCCGACGCGGTAGACGAACACCCCGTCGGTGTCGACGCGGTAGCCGCCCGGCAGGAACGTCGTGATCGTGCCGACGTTGGCCACCTCGTCACCGCCCGCGTGGGAATCGCGGATGGTGAATTCGAAGCGCTCGACATTGGCGATCGTCTTGTCCCAGAACGCGCCGATGCCCTCACGGCCGTGGTGCCCCTTACCCGCCTCGTCGATGAACGACGGGCCGACCGGGTCCTCGACCACCGCGTCCGGGGCGAACAGGGCCAGCCAGCCCTCCTTGTCGCCGGCCGTCACGGCCGTCATCGACGCGAACGCCGCGCGCCGCGCGGGCGGCTGCTCCGCCGACGTGTCCCAGCTGACCTGCACGCCCACGGCACTCACTCCTCGAACTTCGCGATGATCTCGGTCCCGAACCTGCGAATGGCCTCGAGCTTCGGCTCGACCGGCGCGTCGAACCCGACGCCGTCGAAGACCCACGGCATGGTGATGACGTCGGTGACGCCCGCTTCGGCCTGCGCGCGGTAGCCGTCCAACCCGAAGGCGTCGATGCAGACCGCCTGATACTCGAACGGGACATCGGCGCGACCCTGCTCGGCGAGCAGCTCCTTGAGCCGGGCGATGGTGTCGCGCAGCTCGTCGAGCTTCATCATCGCCGACGACCAGCCGTCGGCGACCCGCGCGGCGCGCTTCAGCGCGATCTCGGTGTGGCCGCCGATGTAGAACGGCACCCGGCCCGGCGGCGCCGGGCTCATCTGGATCTTGTCGAAGTCGTAGAACTCGCCGTGGTACTCGACCATGCCGCCGTCGAGGATCAGCCGCAGCACGTCGATGGCCTCGTCGACGCGCTTGCCGCGCCGTTCGAACGGCACGCCGCAGTACTCGAACTCCTGGGGCAGCCAGCCGACGCCGAGCCCGAGGCCGAACCGGCCGCCGGTGAGCACCGCCGCCGAGCCGACCTGGCGGGCCAGCAGCACCGGGTTGCGGGAGCCGAGCTTGAGCACCGACGTGTAGAAGTGGATCCGGCTGGTCACCGCGCCCATCGACGCGGTCGCCACGAGCGGGTCCACCCAGGGGGTCTCCGCGGTCCAGAACCGGCTGCCGTCGGGGGTGTACGGGTAGTCCGTGTCCACCGTTTCGGCGTAGAAGAGCGAGTCGGGCAGGGCAATGGAGGCGAAGCCGGCCTCTTCGGCGGCCCGGGCGAGCTCGCCCAGCTGATCGAGGGGGTTCATCGCGATCGACAGGGTGAACTTCATGCCCGAACTATAACGTGTTCTAGTTTCTTCGGCCAGCTCCCGAGGTGGGCCCGGTCACGCGGCGGGAACCCACCGCGTAGCGTCCGCGTTGTCCGTTTCAAAGGTGACCACCGGTCACCGAGCCCCGAACTTCTGGGAGTGGTCCATGGGCACCGCGATCTTCTTGATCGTAGTCGTCGTCTTGATCGTCGGTGGCGGCCTCTATTTCTCGCGGCAGCGCGCCGCGGCCCGGCAGCGGGAGCTCGACGACGCCAAGGCCGACGCCCGGCGCCTGCTCGAACGGCTCGGCGGCCAGGTCCTCAACATCAACGGCACGGACACCGCCTCGCAGCAGGCGATGGCCGACGCCGCCGAGCGCTACAACGCGGCCGGCTCGCAGATGGAGCAGGCCCGCACGATCGAACAGGCCCGGCTGGTCAAGGAGACCGCCATCGAGGGCCTCTACTACGTGCGCGCCGCGCGCGTCGCGATGGGCATGGACCCCGGCCCGCAGCTGCCGGAGGAGGCCGAGCGCGAGCGCGCCGGCAAGGTCACCGAGCGCCGCGACGTCGACGTCGAGGGCCAGCACTACGCCGCCTCCCCGGACGCCGGCCAGGACACGCCGTACTACTACCCCGGCGGCCGCGTCGCGGGCCGTCCGGTGCCGCAGGGCTGGTACAGCGAGCCGTGGTGGAAGCCCGCGCTCGTCGCCGGCGCCTGGGGTCTCGGGTCGATGTTCCTGTTCAGCGCGATGTTCTCCGGCATGGGCGGCATCGCGAGCGCCTCGGCGTGGGAGTCGGGCTACGACGCGGGCCAGCAGGACGCGCTCGAGTCCGGCGACATGGGCGGAGACGGCGGCGGTGACATGGGCGGCGACGGCGGAGGCGACTTCGGCGGAGACGGCGGCGGCGACTGGGGCGGCGGCGGCTTCGACGGAGGCGGGTTCGACGGCGGAGGCTTCGACGGGGGCGGCTTCGACTTCTGACCCTCCGCCGGTCCCGAACGCAGTGAATGACTCATTCCTGTCGTCTGACGACAGGAATGAGTCATTCATGTCAGTTCTGGCAGCGAGGGCACCAGTAGAGGTTGCGGCCCACCAGCTCCGAGTGCGCCACCGGCGTCCCGCACACCAGGCACGGTTCGCCGGCCCGCCGGTAGACGTAGACCTCGCCGCCGTGGCGGTCCACGCGCGCCGCCCGCCCCATCGCCTCCGGCAGGTGCTCCGGCCGGACCGTGTCGATGCGGCCGACGCGGACGCCGTCGCGCATCAGGGTCACCAGGTCGGCCCACAGGTCGTCCCAGAGGGCCCGATCGAGGGAACGGCCCGGCGTCAGTGGTGCCACGCCGTGGCGGAACAGCACCTCCGCGCGGTAGACGTTGCCGACACCGGCGAGAACAGCCTGGTCCATCAGCAGCGCCGCGATCGACGTCTTGGACCGCGAAACGCGCGCCCAGGCCAGCTCCGGTTTCGCGTCGCGGCGCAGCGGGTCGGGACCGAGCCGCGCCTTGATCGCGTCCGCCTGTGCGACGTCCAGCAGCTCACAGCGGGTGGGCCCGCGCAGGTCCGTCCAATGTGTCCGGCCGGCCAGCCGCAGCCGGACCTGGCCCACCGGCTCGGGCGCGGGCAGCGGCGACTCGCCGAAGGTGCCGTAGAGCCCCAGGTGGATGTGCACGATCCCGTGCGGGCCGTAGTCGTGGAAGAGGTGCTTGCCGTACGCCTCGGCGCCGGCGAACACCTGACCGTCCAAACGGGACGCTTCGGCGGCGAACCGGCCCTGCGGGCTGCTCACCGCGACCGGCGCGCCGGCGAACCGGCGCTTGTGCAGCCGCGCGAGCCGGTGGAGCGTGTGCCCCTCGGGCATCAGGCCTCCGGCAACGCCGGCGGGGTCCCGGTGCGCTCGTAGTCGAGCAACTGCTGCACGCGGCGGGCATGCCGCTCCTCCGGCGAGACCTCCGTCGCCAGGAACGCCTCGACGATCTCGACGGCCTCCTCGGCGGTGTGCATCCGGGCGCCGACGCCGATCAGCTGGGCGTGGTTGTGCTCCCGGCACAGCTTCGCGGTCTCGACGCTCCAGGCCAGGCCGGCGCGGGCGCCGGGGACCTTGTTGGCGGCGATCTGCTCGCCGTTGCCCGAGCCGCCGACCACGATGCCGCGACTGCCCTCGTCGGCCACCACGCGCAGCGCCGTCTCGACGCAGAACGCCGGGTAGTCGTCGTCCGCGTCGTAGACGTGCGGACCGATGTCGGTGACCTCGTGGCCCTGTTTCTCCAGGTGAGCCACCAGGTGGTTCTTCAGCTCGAAACCGGCATGGTCGGATCCCAAGTAGACACGCACGGCCAGGAGTCTGCCACCACGCCCGGTTTCGGGCATGCTCCGGGGGTGGGGATCTGGGAGCAGACCGGCAGCGACGTCCGGCTCGACTGGGGTGCCGAAGGGGTCGCCGCGCTCGGCCGCGAATGCGCGGTGCTGGTGGTCGTCGACGTGCTCTCCTTCAGCACCACGACGGATCTCGTGGTCGGCCGCGGCGGCCGGGTGCTGCCGGTCCGGTGGCGCGACGAACGCGGGATCGCCCGGGCCGGGGCAGTCATCGCGGGCGTCTTCTGTGACGGAAATCCCTCCGTAGACGCTGCTCGCGCCGACCTCGTCCGACGGCGCGAACCGTGTGTGACCCACCGCCGCCTTCGCCGCCACCGCGAGACGCGCCAGCTGGGAGGCCCCATCGGCCTGGTCGCGGCCGGGGCGGGACGATTTCGGCCACAGCGAAACGTTCGGACCGCTGTGGCCGTGCATCGAGGCGAGATGGCCGCCGGGCCGATCGCCGGACTCGGGCTTTCGCTGTTCGCCAAAGCGGCGCTCGCGGCACGGTCCGTCGACGCCACGGTCCGGCCAAGCTGCGTGGCGGGACGCAAAAGTGATCGAATCCGACGGGAGCGATGCCGCTCCCGTCCTGACCGGAGGAGTACTGGCATGACCGGCCGCTGGATCGAGGTCGCCGACGGCGTCCACGCCCGCCGCTACGAGGAGCTGGACCTGACCGTGGGGCTGGTCGTCGGCACCGAGCGATGCCTGGTCGTCGACACCCGCGGTGACCTCGAGCAGGGCGCCGAGCTCGCCGCCGCGGTCCGGGAACGCACGCCGCTGCCGTGGGCCGTGGTCTACACGCACGCGCACTTCGACCACGCCTGGGGCACCGAGGCGTTCCTGCCCTGCGAGATCTGGGCGCACGAGCGCTGCGCGGCCGAGGTGAGCGCGGATCCCGACGCCCGCCGCGCCACCTGGGAGGCCCATTACCGCAAGGAGGGCAAACCGGAGATCGCCGACGCGATTTCCCGCACCACCATCGCGGTGCCGGACCACACGTTCACCGGCCGCGTCGAGCTGGACCTCGGCGGCCGCACGGCGGTCCTGCTGCACCCCGGCCGCGCACACACCGACCACGACGTGGTGGTCCACGTCCCGGACGCGGCGGTCGTCTTCGCCGGCGACGTCGTCGAGCACGCCGAAGCGGGGTTCAGCGAGTACTCGTTCAGCTCCGAAACCGACCTGACCGCCTGGCCGGACGCGTTCGACGCCATCCTCGCGCTCGAACCCCGCGTCGTCGTGCCCGGCCACGGCGACCCGGTGGACGCGGAGTTCGTGCGCTACCACCGGGACGGCCTGCACGAGCTGATCACGCTCAAGGCCGGCGTGGGCCGCGGCGAGACGACCGAGGTCGCCGCCGTGGCCGCGTCCCGCTACCCCGGCGACGTCACCCTGGCCGCGCTGGCCACCCCCTAGTCGAAGTTCAGTTCGCCCGAGCGGGTGCGCTTGAGCTCGTAGAAGTCCGGGTAGCTCGACAGCGCCACCGCGCCGTCGAACACCTTCAGCGCGTCTTCGCCGCGCGGGATCGAGGTCAGCACCGGGCCGAAGAACGCCACGCCGTCGATGTGGATCGTCGGCGTGCCGACGTCCATGCCGACCGGGTCCATGCCCTCGTGGTGGCTCTTCTTCAGCGCCTCGTCGTACTCGGCCGAGTGCGCCGCGTCGGCCAGCTCGGCGGGCGCGCCGATGGCGGCCAGCGCCTCCTTGATGACCGCTTCCTGGTCCTTGTTGCCCTGGTTGTGGAAGCGGGTGCCGAACTCGGTGTAGTACTCGCGCAGCATCTCCTCGCCCTTGAGCTGCGACAACGCCACCGCCACGCGCACCGGGCCCCAGCCCTTGGCCAGCAGTTCCTTGTACTGCTCGGGCAGCTCGTCCCGGCCCTCGTTGAGCACCGACAGGCTCATGATCCGGAAGCGGAGGTCCAGGTTGCGGTGCTTCTCCACCTCCAGGATCCAGCGGGAGGTGATCCACGCGAACGGGCAGATCGGGTCGAAGTAGAAATCGACCTTCGTGGGCTGCTCGGCAGCGGTCATCTGGGTACTCCTGAGTCACGTCTCGGTGTGGGCGGACCCCCACACGACGGGCCAACACCGGGAAACGCGGGGTTGTTCCCTTATCGCCCGCCACCCCGTCCCCATGATTGGATGCGGGGAGTTGAAAACCGATACCAACGACCAGAGGTGCCTGTGCCCGCCCCCAACCTGACCCGCGACCAAGCCAAGCTGCGCGCGGATCTGCTCGACGTCACCGGTTACGACATCGAGCTCGATCTGACCGACGGCCACGGCGGACCCGGGGAGAAGACCTTCGCGTCGAAGACGACCGTCCGGTTCTCGAGCGACCGGGCCGGCGAATCGACGTGGGTCGACATCGTCGCCGACCGCGTGCACTCGGCCACCCTGAACGGCGCGGACGTCGACGTCAGCGCGTATGTCGAGGACAAGGGCATCGCGCTGGCCGGGCTGGCCGCGTCCAACGAGCTCACGGTGACCGCCGACTGCCGGTACATGAACACCGGCGAAGGCCTGCACCGGTTCGTCGACCCGGTCGACGACGGCGTCTACCTGTACACGCAGTTCGAGACGGCGGACGCCAAGCGCATGTTCGCCTGCTTCGACCAGCCGGACCTGAAGTCGGTCTACCGGCTCACGGTGATCGCGCCGAAGGACTGGAAGGTCGTCTCCAACGCCATCGTGGAGTCCGCCGAGGAGACGCCGGAAGGCGCCGTCCGCACGGTGTTCAAGGAGTCCGAGCGGATCTCCACCTACCTCGTCGCGCTGGTCGCCGGCCCGTACGCCGAATGGCGTGACGAGTACACCGACGACCACAAGACCATCCCGCTCGGCATCTACTGCCGCGCGTCGCTGGCCGAGCACATGGACGCCGACCGGCTGTTCACCGAGACCAAGCAGGGTTTCGGCTTCTACCACGAGAAGTTCGGCACGCCGTACCCGTTCTCCAAGTACGACCAGCTGTTCGTGCCGGAGTTCAACGCGGGCGCGATGGAGAACGCCGGCGCGGTGACGTTCTTGGAGGACTACGTCTTCCGCAGCCGCGTCACCCGTTACGCCTACGAGCGGCGCGCCGAGACGCTGCTGCACGAGATGGCGCACATGTGGTTCGGCGACCTGGTCACCATGCGCTGGTGGGACGACCTGTGGCTGAACGAGTCGTTCGCGACCTTCGCGAGCGTCCTCGCCCAGGCCGAGGCGACCGAGTACAAGAACGCGTGGACCAGCTTCGCGAACATCGAGAAGTCGTGGGCCTACCGGCAGGACCAGCTGCCTTCGACGCACCCGATCGCGGCCGACATCGTCGACCTGCACGCGGTCGAGGTCAACTTCGACGGCATCACCTACGCCAAGGGTGCGAGCGTGCTCAAGCAGCTCGTCGCCTACGTCGGCCTGGACCACTTCCTCGACGGCCTGAAGGTCTACTTCGGCAAGCACGCCTGGGGCAACGCCACGCTGGCCGACCTGCTGGGCGCGCTGGAGGAGGCGTCCGGGCGCGACCTGTCGTGGTGGAGCGCGCAGTGGCTGGAGACGACCGGGCTGAACTCGCTGAGCCCCCGCTACGAGGTCGGCGCGGACGGCAAGTTCACGTCGTTCGCCGTCGTGCAGTCGGGCGCGAAGCCGGGCGCCGGTGAGCTGCGCACGCACCGCGTCGCCGTCGGGATCTACGACGAGGACGGCTCGGGCAAGATCGTCCGGACCCAGCGGGTGGAGCTGGACGTCGACGGCGAGCGCACCGAGGTGCCGGACCTGGTCGGCCTGCCCGCGGGCAAACTGGTCTTGGTCAACGACGACGACCTGACGTACTGCACGATGCGCCTCGACCCGGCGTCGCTGACCACGCTGATCGACCGCGTCGCCGACATCACCGAGCCGCTGCCGCGCACGCTGTGCTGGTCGGCGGCGTGGGAGATGACCCGCGAAGCCGAGCTGAAGGCCCGCGACTTCGTCACCTTGGTGCAGCGCGGCATCCACACGGAGACCGAAGTAGGCGTGGTCCAGCGGCTGCTGCTGCAGGCCCAGACGGCGCTGAACTCGTACGCGGAGCAGGAATGGGCGGCCTCGACGGGCTGGCCGGCCTTCACCGCGCGGCTGCTGGAGCTGGTCCGGGCCGCCGAGCCGGGTTCGGACCACCAGCTGGCGTTCGTCAACTCGCTGGCCGGGTCGGTGCTGGACGCCGCCACGCTGGACGTGCTGGCGGGCTGGCTGGACGAGTCGGCCCCGCTGCCGGGTCTCACGGTGGACACGGACCTGCGCTGGCGTCTGTTGCACGCGCTGGTGGCCCACGGAAAGGCGGCCGCGCCGGAGATCGACGCGGAGCTGTCCCGCGACAACACGGCAACGGGCCGCCGCCAGGCGGAGCGCGCCCGCGCGCTGCGCCCGACAACGGAGGCCAAGGCCGACGCGTGGCAGCGAGCGGTGTACGACGACGAGCTGCCGAACGCGGTGAGCGACTCGTTGATCTCGGGCTTCTCCCACCCGGGCCAGAAGGCCCTGCTGGGGTCGTACGTGCCGCGCTATTTCGAGGTGATCGACGAGGTGTGGCAGCGGCGCTCGAGCGAGCGGGCGCAGCCGATCGCCATCGGGCTGTACCCGTCCTGGGCGGTCGCCCCGGAGACGGTGACGGCCTCGGACGAGTGGCTGGCGGGCGAGCACCCGCAGGCCCTGCGGCGGCTGGTCTCGGAGGGCCGGGCGGGCATCGTGCGCGCCCTGGCCGCGCGAGACTTCGACGCGCAGGCCTGAGTCCGGTTCCGGCCGGCGGGTCGTGCTTCGGCACGGCCCGCCGTTCGGCGTGGCTGCGCCGGAAACGTCCGTCCGGCACAGCCCACCCCGGCACTGCCGCCCTCCGGCCACACCCCCTGCCGACCCGATACGCAGCCGCTGAACAATCCGGCGTTCGGGCCGGCGGGAAACCCCGGCAGACCTGGCACAACCAACGAAGCACGACCAACAAAAGAGCCCCGCACCTCACTCCGAGGCACGGGGCTCTGTCACAAGATCAACGAGGCGCGGGACCAGCCTGGTCCGAAAGCATCCGCAGCGCGTTCACCAGGCCGTTGACCAGTCCGCGGACCAGGTCGCCCTCCTTGAACGACGCCACCATGCTCGCCACCGCCAGCTTGGCACCCCGGTCCGGAAGCCGCAGGTACGCGGCCCTCCCCGTGACGATCTCGATCTTCCGCTCCCCCGGGGAGACCGCGATCAGCACCGAGTTCGACGGGTCCGTCGTCGTCGCGTGCAGCTTCTCCGCCGCCGCGCGGCTGTCCTCGCCCAGCTCACCCAGGTACAGGCTGAAGTCCAGGCCGGTCTCGCGGCTCGCGAACGTCAGGGCCTCGTCGAGGCGGGCCAGCTGGCGGGTGTTGAACGGCCCGGACGGCGCCTCCGGCTCGTACATCTTGGCCGCGGACACCCGCCCGGTGGCCATCAGGGCCTCTCCGTAGCCCAGCTCGGACTCGTCGACGCGCTTCGTCAGCTCACCAGTTGCCACGAGCGCCTCCTGCCGCGGTCGGGGCGCCCTCGGGCGCGCTGTTCTCGATACCGGCGTGCCGGTGTCCCGCCCCGTCGGGGTTGGCGCTCCACCACATGGCCGGGTACTCCCAGGCCTGGCCGCTCCGGTGCCGCGAGGCACCGCCGGACCTGCGCCGGAGCGTCAGCAGCCCGGCGAGGCCGTAGATGGCCAGCGGGATCACGGCGAAGACCACGATCGTCTCGACGATGTTCACGGCGCTGAGCGTATCGGATGACCTCCGCGCTCACCGCGCGCGGCGCACTCGACCGTTCGTCGTAAGCCGACTGCCGTCCGCCGCTTGGCTCGCGGCCACTGGAACGTTGGGGCGAAGACCGTCGGGCCGAAAGGTTGCAACTCAACGTACAGGCGGCCGCACCCGCCGCTGTCGTCTTGTCCGGACCTTGAAATCCTCGTAGCTTTTTCACCTGTACGGGCCTTGCGCCCCGCTCTCCAGCCCCAGCAGGTAACGCACCGGTCCCAGGAGGCCCTGCCATGAACAGCGTCCACACGCCCGCACAGGCGATCACCGAGACCACCCCGTCACAGAGCGAAATCGAATTCGTGCCCGGCACACGGGTGACGGCGGGCACAAGGGTTACCCGGGGTACACGCGTCACTCGCGGTACACGGGTGACGGCCGGAACCCGCGTCACCATGGGCACCCGGGTGACGGCGGGCACGCGAGTCACCCGAGGGACCCGGGTCACGCGCGGCACTCGTGTCACGATGGGCACGCGTGTGACGGCCGGCACGCGCGTCACCTGCGGCACGCGCGTCACGCGAGGCACCAGGGTCACTCGCGGCACGCGCGTCACCATGGGCACCCGCGTCACCTGCCAGAGCGACTTCGCCCTCGCTGCCTGACAGACCTCCAGGGCCACGCGCTACCTGAGCACTTCGCGCAAGCACCCGGCTCGCCCCGGCCGCCGCAAGGCAGCCGGGGCGCCGGCTTGTCCGGGCCCGTGCCGTCCGGGCTCCGCTCGCCTGGAGGAACTAAGCGGCGGAGCCGAGATACGGCCGCCAGAGCGGGTCGGCCTCCTTGGAGTGCGCGAGCAGCCGCCAGTGCGGGCCGTGGGGCGCCCGCGGGACGATGCGCAGCCGCCAGCCGATCTCCGAGAGCAGCCGGTCCGCTTTGCGGTGGTTGCACTTGGCGCAGCAGGCGACGCAGTTGGTCCAGCTGTGGGGGCCGCCCCGGCTGCGCGGGATGACGTGGTCGATCGTCTCGGCCCGCCCGCCGCAGTAGGCGCAGCGGTACCGGTCGCGGTGCATGAGCCCGGCTCGCGTCAGCGGTACCTGCGCGCGATACGGCACGCGCACGTACGTGCTGAGGCGGATCACCGAGGGCACCGGCAGCGAAACCTTCGCCGAATGCAGCTCGATCCCGCCGGGGTCACCGTGGACCACTTCGGCCTTGCCGCACATCACGAGCACGACCGCGCGCCGCAGCGGCAACGCGGTCAGCGGCTCGAAAGTGGCGTTGAGCAGGAGCACCCGGCGTCGGCCCCAGCTCGGGGCGGCCGGATCCCGGCCTCTACTACGCTGTCCGGGCGGGCGGGTCACTCCCCCTGGGCGGGTCCCCGGCCCGGCCGGGACGGCTCCGCCGGATGCGGAACCCCCCGGATAGGCACGCAGAACCACCTCTGGCGTCTCGTCGGCCGTGGCTTGGCCGGAGACGCCGCGGGGGCTGGGTTGTCGGTCTGGCACTCGACCACCTCCAGGGGCGTAGGCATAGTCGACCACAGAACAGGCCCCCAGCGCACGTGTGTTACAAGACGTGTCACATCCCCGCGACCCAACATCCACTCGGCGTTGGGGCGGCCGACCCGATCGGAAGGATGAACGAACCGCCGTGCTCTCCCTGCTTCCCTCCGCCGACCCGCCTTGCGTGAAGGACCCCAGCACGTTCTGCTACACGGTGTATGACGTCACGAACAACCTGTGGCTGGCGGGCTCGGCGAACTGGCTGATCACCAAGCCGGTCAAGATCCTGATGATCATCGTGATCGCATTCCTGGTGCGCCTGATCCTGAGAAGGCTGATCAACCGCGTCACGACCCTGCCGAAGACGGGCGGCAAGCTCCCGTCGTTGCTGCGTCCCCTGCGTGAGCGCGCCCCGGAGGTGCTCGGCTCGGCCGTCATCGAACGGCGCCGCCAGCGCGCGATGACCATCGGCTCGGTGCTGAAGTCGATGGCGACGTTCCTGGTCTACGGCCTGGCGTTCATCCTCGTGCTGGGCGAACTCGGCATCAACCTGGGCCCGATCATCGCCTCGGCGGGCATCATCGGCGTCGCGATCGGGTTCGGCGCGCAGAACCTGGTCAAGGACTTCCTGTCCGGGATCTTCATGATGGTCGAGGACCAGTACGGCGTCGGCGACGTCGTGGACGTCGGCGAGGCGTCCGGCACGGTCGAGTCCGTCGGCCTCCGGATCACGACGCTGCGTGACGTCAAGGGCACGGTCTGGTACGTCCGCAACGGCGAGGTGCTGCGCGTCGGCAACTCGAGCCAGGGTTTCGCGGTGGCGCTCGTCGACGTCCCCCTCGGCTACACCGCCGACGTCGAGCGCGCGGCGGCCGTGCTCGCAGCCGCGGCCTCCACCGCCACCGAGAGCGACGCGCTGAAGGACAACATCCTCGAGCCGCCGGAGATGCTGGGTGTGGAAAGCGTCACACCGGAAGGCCTCCAGCTGCGCCTGACGGTGAAGGTGCGCCCCGGCAAGCAGTGGGCGGTGCAGCGGGCCTTGCGCGGCCAGCTGCTGGCGGCCCTGGAGGAGGCCGGCTTCGACCCGCCCCTCGGCCGGTTGTTCCCGCCGGCGGCCCCGGCGGGCGGGAAGTAGCGGCCGCGAGCGCCGTTACGCTGGGGAGCGGGTTCGCGACGAACCGGTGTTGAGCGGACCGGGCGTCGGGAACCCGCACCCCAAGGGCAAAATGGAAGGCGTGTCTGCAGTGAGCGAACCGGCGAACCTCTACGAAGCGGTCGGCGGCGAACCGACCTTCCGCCGGATCGTCGGGCGGTTCTACGAGGAGGTCGCGCGCGACGAGATCCTCCGCCCCCTCTACCCCGAAGAAGACCTCGGTCCCGCCGAGGAGCGGTTCCGGCTGTTCCTCATGCAGTACTGGGGCGGCCCGCACACCTACTCCGACCAGCGCGGGCACCCGCGGCTGCGGATGCGGCACGCGCCGTTCAAGATCGGGCCGCTGGAGCGGGACGCCTGGCTGCGCTGCATCCGGATCGCCGTCGACGAGGAGAACCTGGAAGAGCCGTACCGCGGCCAGCTCTGGGCCTACCTGGAGATGGCCGCGCACAGCATGATGAACAGCTTCGTATGAGAGAAGAAGCCTGGTGGCGTGACGCCGTCTTCTACCAGGTCTACGTACGCTCGTTCGCCGATTCGGACGGTGACGGCGTCGGAGACCTGGAAGGCATCCACTCCAGGCTCGGTTACCTGGAGCTGCTGGGCGTCGACGCGCTGTGGCTGACGCCGTTCTACCGCTCCCCCATGGCCGATCACGGCTACGACATCGCCGACCCGCGGGACGTCGACCCGATGTTCGGCACCCTCGGCGACTTCGACGTCCTGCTGACCGAGGCGCACAAGCGCAACATCAAGGTCACCGTCGACGTCGTCCCGAACCACACCAGCAACCAGCACGCCTGGTTCAAGTCGGCGATGGCCGCCGCGCCGGGCAGCCCGGAGCGCGACCGCTACATCTTCCGCGACGGTGTCGGCCCGAAGGGCGAGGACCCGCCGAACAACTGGGTCAGCGCGTTCGGCGGTCCGGCCTGGACCCGGGTGCCGGACGGGCAGTGGTACCTGCACCTGTTCGCGCCGCAGCAGCCGGACCTGAACTGGGCCAACCCGGAGGTCGCCGCCGACCTCGAACGCACCCTGCGGTTCTGGCTCGAACGCGGCGTCGACGGCTTCCGCATCGACGTCGCGCACGGCATGGCCAAACCGCCCGGCCTGCCGGACATGGACCCGCGCGCCGCCGGGCAGGGGCCGAGCCACTACTACGACCCGCGCTGGGACCACGACGGCGTCCACGAGATCCACCAGATGATCCGCAAGGTGCTCGACGAGTTCCCGGACGCGATGGCGGTCGGCGAGATCTGGGTGACCGGCGAGGAACGCCTGTCGCGCTACCTGCGGCCCGGCGAGCTGCACCTGGCGTTCAACTTCCGGCTGGTGCTGACCCACTTCGACGCCGACGCCATGCGCACGGCCATCGAGCGCTCCCTGACGGTCCCGGCCCGCACGGGCGCCCCGGCGACCTGGACGCTGGGCAACCACGACGTCTGGCGGCAGGTCAGCCGCTACGGCGGCGGTGCGGTGGGCGTGCGGCGAGCGCGGGCCATGGCGCTGGTGGAGCTGGCGCTGCCGGGCACGGTGTACCTGTACAACGGCGAAGAGCTGGGGCTGGCGAACGTCGAGCTGTCCCTTTCGGAAATGGCCGACCCGCGCGCGAAGACCAGCGGGGCCGAGTTCGGGCGGGACGTTTCGCGGGTGCCCCTGCCGTGGGAGGGCGACCTGCCGCCGTTCGGGTTCTCGCGCAACCCGCGCACCTGGCTGCCGATGCCCTCGGAGTGGGCCGGGCTGACGGTCGAGAAGCAGATCGAGGATGCGGACTCGACGCTCTCGCTGTACCGGGCCGCGATCGAGCTGCGGAAGACGCATTCGGCGTTCAGCGGCGACGAGCTGGAGTGGTACGGCGCGCCGGCCGGGTGTTTCGCCTTCCGGCGGCGCGGGGGTGGGCTGGTGTGCGCGCTGAACACCTCGGCGTCGCCCATCGCGTTGCCGCCGGGTGAGGTGCTGCTGTCGAGCAGCCCGCTGGTGGACGGGAAACTGCCCGCGGACTCGGCCGTCTGGCTCGTCTAGCCCTGGTCGCCCGGACCGGAACCGTCGTCGAAGGCGCCGCTTGCCAGCCAGGCCACCAGCGCCGCGGCCTGGAGGTAGGGCGCCGCCTGGGCAGCCGCCCGGCCCGCCGCACGCGTGCGGCCCCACCTCTCAGGTCTTTCGGCGCGCTCCGGCGCCTGCTCGGCCGCCGGACGGTCGCGCCGCCACGGCGTTTCCTCGTCGGTGCGCACCGACTCCAGGAAGTCCGCGGTCGGGTCTTCGTCCGCGCTCATCCCTCCAGCGTGCCACCGCCCGACGAGGAGCGGTGGCCGCCGTAAGGACTTCGTCAGAACGAGTCAGAACACCAGCGGCAGCAACGCGTGCCGGCGCCGGACGATCGCGCCGTACCGGGCGTCCAGGCGCAGCCACGAGTCCGTCGCCGTCACGCGGACGACGTCACCCTCGACGTCCGAATCCACGAAACCCATGCCGGACATCGCGAACAGGCAGCGCATCTGCACCTTGACCTCGACCGAACCGCCGCTCACGGTCAGGACCGCCTGGTCCATCAGCGACGCCGGCGGGGTGCCGTGCGGGCCGGCGTTGTCCCTGGCCAGGGTCACTCCGCGGTCCGCCAGCTCGGACACCACCCGCGCCGGGAGCTCGTCGATCAGCGGCCAGCGGCCCGACGGGGGCAGCTCGCCGTGCCACAGCAGGTCGCGGGCCGGGCCCGGGTCCATCCGGGGGCCGCCCGCCACGGTCAGTGCCGCGAGCAGCTCGTTGCCGGACACCGTGACGTCGCCGGGGGTGACGTCGCCGGCCACCGCGCGGGTGGCCAGGCACTCGAACGGCGTCGCCGTCCAGGCCTCGACCACGCCGTCGCCGCGCTGCCGCAGCCGGACGGCCGTCTGGCCGTCCAGCCGGACCGCACGGGCGACGAACGCCCCGAGGGTCTCCCGGTCGGCCGCGTCCGGCACGAACAACTCAGGCATCCGCGAACCCCTGCTTCAGAAACTCCGACTCGGCCGGGGTGAGCCTACGCGGCCGCAACTCGACCGTGTCGTACGGCGCCAGCAGCGTCTCGGCCGTGACCGCCACCGGGTCGTCCTCTCCGGGCCCGGTGTGGACGCGGTAGGCCAGCGTGAAGCTCGCCGCGCGCAGCTCGGTCAGGTCGATGTCGACGCGCAGCTGCTGTCCGGACACCACGACCGGCGCCTTGTAGGCCACCTCCAGGCGGACCACGACGATGCCCTTCGGCAGCTGCTCGAGCCCGGCCTCGACGGCGCCCTCGAACAGCAGCGGGATCCGCGCCTCTTCGAGCAGCGTCACCATCTTCGCGTGGTTGATGTGGCCGTAGACGTCCATGTCCGTCCAGCGCGGGCGGATCAGCGAAACGTAGGTCACCGTACCGTGCTCCGGATCTGGCGGGCCGCCACCGAAAGCGTCGCCAGGTCGAGCCGGCCGGACTTGGTGATCTCGTCGAGCGCGACGCGCGCCCGCTGCAGCCGGGACGCGTTCGTCTTCTCCCACTGGGCGATCTTGGCGTCCCCTGACGAGCCGGGATCGCTGTGCCGCAACGCGTCCAGCGTGATCGCGCGCAGCGAGCTGTAGACGTCGTCGCGCAGGGAAAGCCGGGCGAGCGCGTGCCAGCGGTTGCCGCGTTCGAGCTTGCTGATCTCGGTGAGCATCTGGTCGATGTCCAGGTGCGCCGAGAGCGCGTAGTACAGCTCCGCCGTCTCGGCCGGGCTGTGCGTGGCGTCCACGCCGATCTGCTGCTCGGCGAGCTCGGCCACCTCGGTGACGTCGAGCAGGCCGTAGGTGTGCAGCAGCAGCGAAACCCGGCGGGCCAGCCCTTCCGGCACGTTCGCGGTGATCAGCTCGTTCACGTGCTTGTCCACCGACTCGGCCTCGCGGCCGCGCAGCAGGTCGCCGAGCTTCGGCACGAGCTTGCCCAGTACCCGGCTGAAGCGCTTGATCTCCGAGAGCGGGGCCAGCGGCTGCGGCCGGTTGGTGAGGAACCAGCGCGCGGCCCGGTCGAGCAGCCGCCGCGTCTCCAGCACCATCGCGTCGGCGACGTCGGTGTGCACGACGTTGTCGAGCGCGTCGATCTCCTTCCACAGCGCGGGCAGGTCGAACACCTGCGTCACCACGGCGTACGCGCGCACCGCGTCCGTCGCCGTCGCGTTCATCTCCTCCATCAGCCGGTAGACGAACGAGATGCCGCCGCCGTCGACCACTTCGTTGGCGATCAGCGTGGTGATGATCTGCCGGCGCAGCGGGTGTTCGCCGATCGCGGAGCCGAACCGCTCGCGCAGCGGCTTCGGGAAGTACTCGGGCAGCCGGGCCGCGAACACCTTCGAGTCGGGCAGGTCGCTGGCCAGCAGCTCGTCCTTCAGCTCCAGCTTGACGTGCGCGAGCAGGGTCGCCAGCTCCGGCGAGGTCAGGCCCTTGCCCGCCTTCTCCAGCTCGCGGAACTCCGAGTTGCTCGGCAGCGCTTCGAGCTTGCGGTCGAAGGCGCCCGCGGACACCAGCGCCTGCACCTGGCGCGCGTGCACCGACAGCATCGGCGCGGCGTGCGCCCGGCTGACGCCGAGGACGGCGTTCTGCCGGTAGTTGTCCTCGAGGACCAGCGCGCCGACCTCGTCGGTCATCTCCTCCAGCAGCTCGTTGCGCTGTTCGCGCTCGAGCTTGCCGGTCTGGACGAGGTGGTCGAGCAGGATCTTGATGTTGACCTCGTGGTCGGAGCAGTCGACGCCGGCCGAGTTGTCCAGCGCGTCGGTGTTGATCTTGCCGCCTTCGCCGCCCGGCCCGCCGCGGCGGGCGAACTCGATCCGGCCCAGCTGCGTGAGGCCCAGGTTGCCGCCTTCGCCGAACACCTTGACGCGCAGCTGGTGGCCGTCGACGCGGATGGCGTCGTTGGCCTTGTCACCAGCTGCCTGGTGGCTTTCGCTCTCCGCCTTGACGTAGGTGCCGATGCCGCCGTTCCACAGCAGCTCGACCGGGGCCAGCAGGATCGCCTGGATCAGGTCCATCGGTGCCAGCGCGGTGACGCCCTCCTCGAGGCCCAGCGCCGTGCGGACCTGCGGGCTGATCGGGATCGACTTCGCCGTGCGCGGGTAGATCCCGCCGCCTTCGCTGATCAGCGAGCGGTCGTAGTCGTCCCAGGAGCTGCGCGGCAGGTCGAACAGCCGCCGTCGTTCGGCGTACGAGGTCGCCGCGTCGGGGTTGGGGTCGAGGAAGACGTGCATGTGGTTGAAGGCCGCGACCAAGCGGATGTGCTCGGAGAGCAGCATGCCGTTGCCGAAGACGTCGCCCATCATGTCGCCGATGCCGACCACGGTGAAGTCCTCGGTCTGGGTGTCCTTGCCCAGCTCGCGGAAGTGCCGCTTGACGCTCTCCCACGCGCCCTTCGCCGTGATGCCCATGGCCTTGTGGTCGTAACCGACCGAGCCGCCGGAGGCGAACGCGTCGCCCAGCCAGAAGCCGTACTGGGCGGAGACCTCGTTCGCGATGTCGGAGAACTTCGCGGTGCCCTTGTCGGCGGCGACGACCAGGTAGGAGTCGTCGGCGTCGTGCCGGACGACCCCGGGGGCGGGCACGGTCTTGCCCTCGATGCGGTTGTCGGTCAGGTCGAGCAGGCCGGAGATGAACATGCGGTAGCAGGCGATGCCCTCGGTGAGCTGGGCGTCGCGGTCGATGCTCGCGTCCCCGGTCGCGGCCGGCGGGCGCTTGACGACGAAGCCGCCCTTCGCGCCCACCGGCACGATCACCGCGTTCTTCACCGCCTGCGCCTTGACCAGGCCGAGGATTTCGGTGCGGAAGTCCTCGCGCCGGTCCGACCAGCGCAGGCCACCGCGCGCGACCTCGCCGAAGCGCAGGTGCACGCCTTCGACGCGCGGCGAGTACACGAAGATCTCGAACTTCGGCCGCGGTTCGGGCAGGTCGGGCACGCCGGCCGGGTCGAGCTTGATGGCCAGGAACGGCCGCGGCCTCCCGTCGGTGCCCATGACGTGGTAGTTCGTCCGCAGCGTGGCCCGGATGACGGCCATCAGGCGGCGCAGGATCCGGTCCTCGTCGAGGCTGGTGACCTCGTCGATCATCGCGTTCAGCTCGGCGGCCAGCGCTTCGGTCGTGGCTTCGCGGTCGGCGTCGGACAGCGTGGGCGCGAACCGGGCCTCGAACAGCCGCAGGAGCTTGGTCGCGACCGGGGTGTGGTTCAGCAGTGTGTTCTGGATGTAGTCCTGGGAGAACGCGCTGCCGGCCTGGCGCAGGTACCGCGAGTACGCGCGCAGCACGGCGGCCTGGCGCCAGGTGAGCCCGGCGCGCAGGACGAGGCCGTTGAGGCCGTCGACCTCGGCGTCGCCCCGCCAGGCGGCCTCGAAGGCGTCCTGGAAGCGGCCGCGCAGCTCGGCGACGGCGTCGCCGTCGGACTCGTCGAGCATCTTCTGGTCGACGTGCAGGCCGAAGTCGTAGATCCAGCACGCACCGCCGTCCTCGCGGTGCAGCTCGTACGGCCGCTCGTCGACCACCTCGACGCCCATCGCCTGCAGCACCGGGAGCACCTTCGAGAGCGTGACGCCTTCGCCGCGCAGGTAGAGCTTGAAGCGGCGCTCGCCCGGCCCGGCGTCGGCGGGCTGGTAGAACGACAGCGCGAGGTCGCCTTCGTCGGTGAGCGAGTCGAGCGAGCGGAGGTCGGCCAGCGCCTCTTCGGCGGTGAAGTCCTCCTTGTAGCCCTCGGGGAAGACGCTCGCGAAGCGCTGGCCCTGCTCGGTGGCCGATTCCTCGCCGACGATCCCGACCGCGACGCCGCCGTCGGCCCGCTCACGGCGTTCGTCGAGGACCGCCTCGACCATCCGGTCGTCCCAGGTGCGGACGGCGTCGTTCAGCCGGTCCTGGATGTTGAGCGTGTCCGGCTCGAGCCGGCGGGCCGGGTCGGTGTGCACGACGAAGTGGACCTGCGCCAGGACCGTCTCACCGATCCGCGCGCTGTACTCGAGCTGGGTGCCTTCGAGCTCTTCGAGCAGGACTTCCTGCATCGCCAGCCGCGAGCGCGTCGTGTAGCGGTCGCGCGGGAGGTAGACGAGGCAGGAGTAGAAGCGGCCGTACGGGTCGCGGCGCAGGAACAGCCGCAGCCGGCGGCGGTCGGAAAGCGTGATCGCGCCAGTGGTCGTCGAGTACAGCGAGTCGGTGTCGGCGGAGAACAGGTCCGCGCGCGGCCAGTTCTGCAGGATCTCCAGCATCCGCTGGCCGGAGAACGACTCGATCGGGAAGCCGGCGCGGTGGATGACCTCGCGGACCCGCTTGCACACCACGGGGATGTCGAGGACGTTCTCGTGCAGCGCGGTGGTGGTGAACATGCCGAGGAAGCGGTGCTCGCCGGTGACGGTGCCCTCGGCGTCGAAGGTCTTCACGCCGACGTAGTACGGGTAGACCGGCCGGTGCACGGTCGAGGGCGCGCTGGCCTGGGTCAGCACCAGCAGCGTGGGTGCGAGGGCGGTGGCGGCGGTGTCCGGGCCGGCGGTCAGGCCGCGGGCGGCGAGGCTGTCCTGGCGCAGCACGCCCAGGCCCGACGCGAGGACGGCACGCAGAGCGGGTTCGTCGGTGTCGGGGTGCGGGTTGTCGATCAGTTCGTAGCGGCGGTAGCCGAGGAAGGTGAAGTGGCCGTCGGCCAGCCAGCGCAGCAGGCGGGCGCCCTCGGCGATCTCGTCCTGGGGCAGCTGCGGCGGGGCCGTCTCCAGTTCGCTCGCCAGCTGGCACGCGGTCTGGGCCATCTTCTCGGCGTCCTCGACGACCTCGCGGACGTCACCCAGCACGCTGGAGAGCCGGTTGTCGAGCTCGCGGGCCCGGTTGCGATCGGTGACGAAGTCGATCTCGATGTACATCCACGACTCGGCGGCCGAGTTCGCGGGCGGCTCGGCCGGGTCCGCTTCGGGGTGGACCTCCTGCAGCTCACCGGTGAGGTCACGGGTGACCACCACGATCGGGTGAACGATCCGCTGCACCTGGACGCCGTCCCGGGCGAACTCCGCGGCGATCGAGTCGACCAGGTAGGGCATGTCGTCGGTGACGACCTGCACCACGGTGGCTTCGCGAGCCCACCCGTCTTCGGCGACGGTCGGGTTCAGCAGCCGCACGGCCGGGCGGCCGGGCATCCGGTGCTTGGCCAACTGCAGGTGCGACCGCACGGCGCCGACCAGGTTGACCGGCTCGTCGCCGACGATCTCTTCGGGCGGGATGTGCCGGTAGTAGAGCCGGATGAGCTCACCGATCTCCGGCGCCAGCCCGGCCGCGGCGTCGATCAGGTCGTCCCTGATCTGCTCCGGGCTGGCCGGGGAGCGCGAAGCGCCGAATTCGGGTTCGGCGTCGGCTCCGGTTCCGGGAAGGGACGAGACTCCGGTCGAGCTCATTTGAGGCAACTCTCCAGTTTGCGTGAGGTGGCACCGCGCCGGTTCGGCGTTGAGCCGGCCACCCCACAGTAATGCGCGCGATCCCGGATCACATGAAGACCCGGAGGTTCCCCGAGCCCCGAAAACCCTTCCGGGGCTTGGGATTCGCGGGATCGGTCAAGCTACTGACGGGTTGTCTTCGAGGCTACGGCGCGGCGCTGACCAGCCGTGCTCGGCGGACGCCACCCGGCACGGGGCCAACGTGATCGGTTCAGTTGATCGGGCCCGCTGCCGTTCGGCGAACGCTGTCGGCCGGTCGGCGACGCCGGAGTGCGACGGATCCCACTGCGTTCGCGCCGGGGCGGGTCGGCGACGGATAGGGGTGCCTCGGCGACCGGACCCCGGCCGGGATGAACTGGCCGCCGTGCGGTCCCGTGGTTCGCCGACCGCGGCAAAACTGTCGGTGCCCCTCGGTAGCGTGGCAATCGGGGGCAGCGCCCAACGGCTCAGGCCGCGGCTCCCCGAGCCAGGGCGGTCCGGCTTTGCGAGTCCTCAGCAGGTCAGTCGCGCGAGCGGTGGCCGCGGGAGTCCGGCACCTCGGCGCCGTGGCCGTTGCGACCGTGGCCGTTGCGGCGGCCCGCGTTCTGGGAGTCGAGCTGCTTGACCAGCGCCGCCGCGCTGGCCGTGCCCGCCTGGTGCTCGGCGAGGGCGCGGGCGAGCAGGTCGGCGAGGCCGGCGTCCGGCGGGGGCTCGTCCTCCGCGATCGCGCGGGCGTAGCTCTCCGGGAACGGGGCCGTCGCCGGCGTCCAGTGGCCGAAGTCCTCCATCGGTTCCAGCGACGGTGGCATCCGCAGCCGCGGCAACCACGGCTCGGCTTCGTCGCGGTAGTCCGGCACCGACGGTGGTTCGTCCTCCGGCCGCGGCGGCGGGGCGAGCTCCGGCTCCGGGCGCGCCGGTTCCTCGGCGCGCGGCCGGTCGGCGTCTTCCGCACGGCGACGGCCCCCGGCGCCGCCGGAGGCCGAGATGCCCAGGCGGTCCAGCACCGAACGCGCGGCTTCCGAGCCGTGCTCGGCGTCGTGGCGCGTCGACGGTGGCGGCTCCTGCCGGCGCCCCTCGGACCCCCACGGCTCCCGCTCGGCGGCGGGCTCGGGAGCGAGCGGCAACGCCGGGGTGACGCGCGTGGGCGCCGACTCCCGTTCGGCCGCGGTCTCCCGCAGCCGCGCTTCGGCCAGCGCGGCCCAGGAGAACTTGGTCTTGCCGAGTTCGGCGGGTGCCGCCTCGACAGCCTCCTGGGTGAACCGCACGTCAGTCGGCTCGGGCCGCGCCTCGGCCGGTTCCGATGCGAAGTCCGGCTCACGCTCAGCCGACCGGGGCTCAGCAGGCTCAGGCCGCACCTCGCCGGGCGCCGACCGCGACTCAGGCTCGCGGTCAGCCGGCTCGGATCGATACTCCGGCCCAGGCGCCGGCCGCAGCGCGGGAGACTCCGACCCGAAGTCCGGCTCCAGACCGCGCTCCGCCAACGGCGGCTCAACGGGCTCGGGCCGCCGCCTACGCCCCGCCGACTCCGGCCGGTGCTCCGACCCCAGCCCAGCTTCACGCTCCACCGACTGGCCAGGCTCCGGCCGGTACCCCGACTCCCGCCCAGCACTACGACCAGCCGACTCACCAAACTCCGGCCCGTGCGCCGACCGCTGCCCAGCTCCACGCCCCGCCGACTCGCCAGGCTCCGGCCGGTACCCCGACTCCCGCCCAGCACCACGCTCCGCCGACTCACCAAACTCCGGCCCGTGCCCCGAACCGAGCCCAGCCGACCGCGGCTCGGCAAGCTCGGGCCCCCGCGCCGACCTCGTCTCGACGGGCCCCGGCCGGAACACCGGCCGCGGCTCACCAGGCTCCGGCTGCTCCGCTCCTCGGCCCGGCCGTGACGCGACCGGCTTCGGTGCCGTCCCCGGCTCACCAGGCCGGCGCTCCGGCGCCCGCACCTCGATCGGCTCCGGGCGCACCCGGGACCCCGGCTGCGCCGCCGGCTCGTCCCGCACCGCCGGCATCAACGTCGTCTCCGCGGCATCGGCGGTCACCCGCGGCCGCCCGAACGACCACGCCGGCGTCCGCGGCTCCGGCTGGGGTTGAGGAACCGGCTGGGAAACCGGCTCGGCCGCGACGACCGGGACCGGCCGCGACGGCACGCTGCTTTCGGGGGTCCGGGTGGCGGAGCCCCCGGCTCGGGGCGAAGCCCCGGACGGCACCGCCTTCAGCACCTCGTCCAAATCCACCGAGGCCGGCTGCCCCGTGCCGAACTCGCCGGCCAGCACGCCGCACGCCTGCCGCCGGGCCCGGGCGTGCAGCTGCTCCGCCGCCCGCGAGCGGTACAGGCACGCGATGGCCTCCTCCGCCTGCCCGAACCGCTCCTGCAGCTGCGCCAGCTCCAGCCACAATCGCGCGGTGATCGCCGACAGCCCGTGCCGGTCCGTGCTCGCCACGGCTTCGCGGACCAGCTCGATCGCCGCTTCGCCGGAACCCGCGGGCAAGTGGACGCGCGTCGCGACGGCCAGCCGCAGCCAGCCCATCGGTGCGACGCCCGCCGCCCGCACCGGCTCGGCCAGCACCGGCTCCGCGATCTCGTACGCCATTTCGGCGTCGCCGCGGTCGAGCAGCGTGCTGACCAGCAGCAGCACCAGCCGGATGCGGACGAGACCGCCGTCGTCGGCCGGGTTGTCGAGCTTCTCCAGGAAGCCGAGCCCGGTCCGGGCGGCGTCGGCCGCCGCCGTCAAGTCACCGTGGCGCCGCCGGTGGGCGGCCGTGCCGACGCGCAGCAGCGCCCGCACCAGCAGCTGGGTGTCCGCACCCAGCGAGTCGTCGCCGACGACGAGCTTGTCCGCCTCCACGAGCACGCGGTCCAGCTCCGACTTGCGTCCGAGCTGGCCCAGGCAGCCCACCAGGTGGCACAACGCGGCCGCGCGGTGCACCGGCGAGACCACCGGATCGGTGAGCACCGGCCGCAACGCGGCGAGGCCGGCCAGGGGCACGCCGAGGCTGCGGGCGCAGACGGCGAGGTCGATGCGCAGGCGCGCGGCGATGTCGCCGTAGCCCGCGTGCTCGGCCGCGCGCAGGGCCGCGACCGCGCGCCCGACGGTCCCCGGGCGGTCGCCGACCCGGACGCGCGCGGACACGACCAGGCTCTCGGCCCGGATCCACTGCTCGTCGGCGCTCGCGGCCTCGGCCAGCGCGGCCGCGCGCTCGCCGAGGACCAGCGCGAGCTCGGGCGCCCGCAGGTGCAGGGCGTCCGCCCGCTCGATCAGCCGGCCGACTGCGGAGAGGGTTCCCCCGGCATTGACGGAGCGCCCGCTCTCACTGCGCGAGAACGGGCCCGTCCGGTGCTGTTTGCTGGCTTCCACGGGGAAACCCGCCCCCTCAGTCGCGCTTCAGCTTGCGATGGGTGACGCGGTGCGGCCGGGCCGCTTCGGCGCCGAGCCGCTCGACCTTGTTCTTCTCGTACCCTTCGAAGTTGCCCTCGAACCAGAACCACTGCGCGGGGTTCTCGTCGGTGCCTTCCCAGGCCAGGATGTGCGTCGCGACCCGGTCGAGGAACCACCGGTCGTGGGAGATCACGACGGCGCAGCCGGGGAACTGCTCCAGCGCGTTCTCCAGCGAGCCCAGCGTCTCGACGTCCAGGTCGTTCGTCGGCTCGTCGAGCAGGATCAGGTTCCCGCCCTGCTTGAGCGTCAGCGCCAGGTTGAGCCGGTTGCGCTCGCCACCGGAGAGCACGCCCGCCGGCTTCTGCTGGTCCGGGCCCTTGAAGCCGAACGCGCTGACGTACGCCCGCGACGGCATTTCGGTCTGCCCGACGTGGATGTAGTCCAGCTCGTCGGAGACGACCTGCCAGACGGTCTTCTTCGGGTCGATCCCGCCGCGGTTCTGGTCCACATAGGACAGTTTGACCGTCTCGCCGATCTTGACCTCGCCGCCGTCCGGCTCCTCGAGCCCGACGATGGTCTTGAACAGCGTGGTCTTGCCGACGCCGTTCGGGCCGATCACGCCGACGATGCCGTTGCGCGGCAGGTCGAACGACAGCCCGTCGATGAGGACACGCTCGTCGAAGCCCTTGCGCAGCTTCTCGACCTCGACCACGACGTTGCCCAGCCGCGGGCCCGGCGGGATCTGGATCTCTTCGAAGTCGAGCTTGCGGTGCTTGTCGGCCTCCGCCGCCATCTCCTCGTAGCGGTCGAGGCGCGAACGGGACTTCGTCTGCCGCGCCTTGGCGTTGGACCGCACCCATTCGAGCTCGGTCTTCAGGCGCTTCGCGAGCTTCTGGTCCTTCTTGCCCTGGACCTCGAGGCGCTCGCGCTTCTTCTCCAGGTACGTCGAGTAGTTGCCCTCGTAGCCGACGACGCGGCCGCGGTCGATCTCCATGATCCACTGGGCCACGTTGTCCAGGAAGTACCGGTCGTGGGTGACGGCGAGGACGGCGCCGGCGTAGCGGGAGAGGAACTGCTCCAGCCACAGGACACTTTCGGCGTCCAGGTGGTTGGTGGGCTCGTCGAGCAGCAGCAGGTCGGGCGCCGACAGCAGCAGCTTGCACAGCGCGACCCGGCGGCGCTCACCACCGGAGAGGTGGGAGACGCCTTCGTCCGGCGGCGGGCAGCGGAGCGCGTCCATCGCCTGCTCGACGGTCGAGTCGAGCTCCCAGGCGTCGGCGTGGTCCAGCTCCTCCTGGAGCTGGCCCATCTCCTCCATGAGCTCGTCGCTGTAGTCGGTCGCCATCAGCTCGGCGATCTCGTTGTACCGGTCGAGCTTGACCTTGACTTCGCCGAGGCCCTCCTCGACGTTCTGCCGGACGGTCTTCTCCTCGTTGAGCACCGGCTCCTGCATGAGGATGCCGACGGAGGCGCCGGGCTGGAGGAACGCTTCGCCGTTGCTGGCCTGCTCGATCCCCGCCATGATCTTGAGAACGGTGGACTTACCGGCACCGTTCGGCCCCACCACGCCGATCTTGGCGCCGGGGTAGAACGCGGTGCTGACGTCGTCGAGGATGACCTTGTCCCCGACGGTCTTGCGCACCTTCTTCATGGTGTAGATGAACTCGGCCATACCCACGATCGTAGAGCGCGCTTGATCGCGGCTCGACGCCGGTCACCACCGCACTACCGAAAGTCAGCCCGAGATCACGGCGAGACTACCGAAACGGCCGTTTTCCCGGCAGCCGGACAGCGGCTCAAGCTCAACCGGACGTCGAGACTCAGTCGGCCCGCTTGCCCTCGGCGAGGTTCTTCAGCATCGCGTTGTAGGCGTTCAGCTCTTCGTCGCCCGTCACCGCTTCGCGCCGGTCACGCCGCTTCGCCTCGCGCTCGTCCTGACGCGACCACTGCACCAGCAGCGCGATCAGCACCAGCAGCACCGGGACCTCGCCGGCGGCCCACGCGATGCCGCCGCCGAGCCGCTGGTCGGCGAGCAGGTCGGTGACCCACGGCAGGTGCAGCTGGCCGTAGAAGACCTGCCCGATGACCGTCTGCTTGCTCATCAGGATCACGCCGAAGAACGCGTGGAACGGCATCGCGGCGAACATCATCCCGAGCCGGCCGAGGTACGGGATCCGCCGCGGCGCCGGGTCGACGCCGATCACCGGCCAGTAGAAGACGTACCCGGCGAGCAGGAAGTGCCCGTTCATCGCCAGGTGCGCCCAGTGGTAGTTCAGGGCGGTGTCGAACAGGCCGGAGAAGTAGAGCGCGTAGAACGAGCCGACGAACATCAGCAGCGCGACCACCGGGTGGGTCAGGAACCGCGACACCGGCGAATGCACGAAGGCGACGAGCCACTCGCGCGGCCCGGGCGGGGCGTCCTTGCCCGCGGCCGGCAGGGCACGCAGCGCGAGCGTCACCGGCCCGCCGAGCACGAACAGCACCGGCGCCACCATCGAGAGCAGCATGTGGTTGCCCATGTGCACGCTGAACATCGCGGGCGCGTACCGGCCGACGCCCGACGACGTCGCGATCAGCAGCACCACGCAGCCGGCGATCCAGGCGACCGTGCGGCCCACCGGCCAGGTGTCGCCGCGGCGCAGCAGCCGCCGGACCCCGGCGAGGTACAGGCCGCCCAATACCAGCGCGAGCGTTCCGTAAACGAGGTCGAAGCGGGTGTCGAAGAGCAGCCGCCACACCGTCGGCGCGCCGTCGAGGTTGTAGCCGATCAGCAGCTCGGTGGTGGACGGCTGGGTGATCGCGTCCGCCGGCGGCGGCGTCCTGGCCAGCCCGGAGGCGATGCCGATGGTGACGAACATGATCAGGATCTCGACCGAGGCCAGGCGCAGCAGCTGGGCGCCGCCCTTGCCGTCGACGAGGTTCGCGACGCCCTTTTCGCGCTGCTGGTGGCCGAACACCCCGAGCAGCAGCAGCGCCACCGTCTTGGCCACCACGAGCAGGCCGTAGTCGGTGGTGAACAGGTCGTTCAGGCCGATCCGCACCAGCGCGTTGACCGCTCCGGAGAGCGCCATCACGATCCAGCAGACCAGGGCCAGCTTGGAGAACCGCTGCGCGGCCAGGCTCAGGTGGCCCCCGCGCCGGTACCCCAGCGCCAGCAGGGCGACCAGGCCGCCGACCCACAGCGCCGCGGCGACCAGGTGGAACAGCAGGCTGTTGGTGGCGACGTCGTGCGAGCCGCCGCTGGCGGAGTGCCCGGTGACGGCGACCGGGACCAGCCCGCCGACGGCGGCGAAGAACAGCACCGCCGTCCAGCCCCAGGACAGCGCGAGCCGGCAGCCGAGCGCGATGAGGATCGCGATCAGCGCCGTCCACAGCCACGCCTTCGGCTGTTCGATGGCGCCGACGAGGTCGAGCAGCGTCTGCGGGTCCAGGACGTCACCGAACGGCTTTCCGGCGGTGTCGGCGGCGGTGAAGGCGACCGAGAGCAGGGCCGCGGCGAACCACACCCACGCGGCGATCCCCGCCGCGCGCAGGGCGCCGTAGCCCTCGGGCCCGAGGGTCCCGGACTTCTGCGGCGGCACCAGGAAGGCGGCCAGCAGCAGCGACCCGACGCAGATCACCGACGCGGATTCGGACACCACGCGCATGACGGTGATGCCGTACTTGGTGACCAGCCCCGGATCGGGCAGGCCGGCGATGGCGTAACCGGCCCCGCCGGTGAGCGCGATCAGGCCGATCGCGACCACGGCGGCCAGCAGGACACCGACCACGAGCAGGGGCAGCACGCTGGCCCGGCGCTGGGTGGGGACGTCGGATTTCGTCGCGGACACGCCCCTGAGCGTATGCCCAGCCCCGGTCAGGCCCGTGTGACGGGCAGGATGGGAGCCGTGAAGATGATCCTGCTGCGGCACGCCGAGTCGCTCGGCAACGTCGACGAGCTCGCCTACACGCGGATCCCCGACCACGCGCTGCCGCTGACCGCCCGGGGAGAGCAGGAGGCCCGCGCGGTGGCGCCGGAGATCGCCCGGCTGCTCGACGGCTCGCGGCCCGCGGTGTACGTCAGCCCGTACCTGCGCACCCGGGAGACGTTGCGGCTGCTGGACATCCGGGCGTCGTGCGAGCGGCTGGTCCAGGAGCCGCGGCTGCGCGAGCAGGACTGGGGCAACCTGCAGGACCCGGCCGAGCAGGAGGTCCAGAAGGCGCGGCGCCACGAGTTCGGGCACTTCTTCTACCGGCTGCCGTTCGGCGAGTCGGGCGCGGACGTCGACGACCGCGTGGCGGCGTTCCTCTCGGACCTGCGGATGCGCGAGGAAAGTCACCCGGAGACGGTCCTGATCGTCTCCCACGGGCTCACGCTGCGGCTGCTGTGCCGGCGGCTCTTCGGCTGGAGCATCGAGCTGTTCGAATCCCTGTCCAACCCGGCGACCTGCGAATACCGCGTCCTCGAAGAGCAGGACGGCAAGTGGGCGCTGGACCGCCCGTTCGCCCAGTGGCGGGACTCACCCGACGGGGAAACCCAGCTTTAGCGGCGCGGTCAGCACGACGCGGGTGCCGTGGCCGGGCGCCGAGTCGATGCGCGCGGCGCCCTCGATCTCGGCCATCCGCGCGTGGATCGAGTTCTCGATGCCGAACCCGACGTGGCTCGCGGCGAGGTCGAAGCCGGTGCCGTGATCGCGCACGGACACCGTGACGACGTCTTCGCGCTCTTCAAGGCACACCACGGCCTTCGCCGTCCTCGCGTGCTTCAAGGTGTTTCGCAGTGCTTCGCGGGTTGCGTCGTGAAGGGCGTTGACGACGGCTTCGGGGACGTCCGTGGGCTTCGCGAGGACCACGAGGTCGACGCGGAGACCGTCGGCCGTCATCTCGACCGCCAGCGCACCGAGGCGGTGTTCGAGCCCGCCCGGCTCGGCGGGCGCGTCACCGTCGAGGCTCAGCCGCAGCCGCAGGGCCTGCGCGCGGGCGGTGCGGCGGACCTGGTCGAGGCTGCCCCGCGGGTCGAGCGCGTCCCCGGGCGCGGGCAGCGCGAGGGACTCCATCACCTGCAGGACGGTGTCGTGGACGTCCCGGCGGTGCCGCTCCCGCTCGGCCGCGCGGCCGCGCTGTTCGCCCAGCCCGAGCGCGAAGCGCATCGACCCGGCGACCAGCAGCACGATGGCCAGCGCCGTCGCGGCGGCCGCGACCAGGGCCAGCAGGATCCACGTCGCGGGGGCCGAGGTGCCCGACACCGCGGCCATGCCGTACCGCAGGAGCACGGCGCCGAGGACGGCGACCGCCCCGGACGGCGCGCCGCGCAGCAGGGTCCAGACCATGACCGTGCCCATGATGTTGGGCCAGGTCAGGGTGAGCAGGCCGGGCGCGAAGGCCGCCGCCGCCAAGCTCGTGACGAGCGTGTACGCGGTGTCGGCGGCGAGAACCGGCCGGATGCCGGTGGCGCGGCGGAAGACCCAGGCCACCTCCAGGAGGTTGGGCACGACGAAGAACACGACAGTGAGCCAGAGCGCCGGCGCGGCGAGCGCGCCGGTGGACCAGACCGCCTGCAGGAACAGCGCCAGCCGGAACGCGGCGGGCACCAGAACGAGCCGCGGCACGGCGCTCTGGACGAGCGACAGCCCGCCCCACCGCCCGCTTCCGCCGGCGAGCGCCCCCGCTCCGCCGAGCAGCACAACTCTCACGACGTCCTCCCCGGGTCAAGGCGCCCCCGCCTTGATCAGCCGACCTGAAATTGAAACGTCGCCGTATTCATTTCAGTTTACCGACCCGGATCAGCTTGCCCCGAGCGGTTCGGCGCTGTCAACGGGTCACGGCAGCGGGCGGTCCGGCCGGAATGGACGGCGACCTGCTCGGCCTCCGCAGGGCGACTACCGGGCAGCCGGCGCTGCGGACGGAGGCAGCTGCGGTCCGGCGGGAACCAGCCCGCCCCTGCGCAGCTTCCGCACCGCAGGCCGACCCCGGACAGCCGGCGCCGCGGACCGGGTCGGCTGCGGTCCGGCGGGAACCGCCCGCCCCCTGCGCAGCTTCCGCACGGCGCCGCGGACCGGGTCAGGCGCGGTCCGGCCGGAATCGGCCGGCCACCTGCCCCGCCTCCTCGCGTCGCCGCGACCGCCGGGCCGCGATCGCGGCCGGCAGGATCAGCGCGGCGACCAGCGCGACGAACAAAAACGCCACGCCGTAGCCCGCCGCCTGCGCGATCCCGCCGATCAGCGGCGGCCCACCGAGGAACCCGGTGTACGCGATGGCCGTGACGAAGCCGATTTCGCGTTCCCCGCCGGTCCCGTCGGCGCGTTTCCCGGCGTCCCCGGCCAGGCTCAGCGCGAGCGGGAACGAGGCGGCGAGACCCGCCCCGGCCAGCGCGAAGCCCACGTAACCGGCGGCGGCGACCGGGATCGTCGCCGTGGCGAGCAACCCGGCCGTCGCCAGTGCCGCGCCCCCGACGAGGCAGCGGGTCGGCCCGAGCCGCCGTTGCACCCACGGCCCGGCCAGCCGCACGAGCGTCATGACCAGCTGGAACCCGGCGAACGCCAGGGCCGCCGCACCCGGGCCGACCCCGCGTTCGGCCGTCATCAGCAGCGCCGACCAGTCCCCCGCCGCGCCCTCGGCGATGGCCGAGCACAACGCGACCGCGGCGAGCAGCCACAGCACCGGACGGCGGACCGGGGCCCGGCGGCCGGCGGTCACGACGGGTCCGGCGGCGTGCCGCGGCCGGATGCCCGGGACCGCGCGGATCATCGACACCAGCACCACGACCGTCACGACGGCGGCAGCGGTGAGGTGCCGCGCCGGGGACCAGCCGTGCCCGGCGGCGAGGCCGGCGGCCAGCGAGCCGGCCAGCGCGCCGAAGCTGAACCCCGCGTGGAACACCGGCATGAGCGGGCGGCCGGACCGCCGTTCGACGGCCACCGCGGCGACGTTCATCGCGACGTCCAGCATCCCGATGCTCACGCCCATCACGAACAGCGCCCCGGCCAGGAGCGGGACGACGGGCGCGAACCCGATCAGCACCAGCGAGACGGCGGCCAGTCCGGTGCTCACCGCGACCGACGCCCTGGCACCGGCGCGCTCGACGATCCGCCCGGACACCGAGGCGGCGGCCAGCAGACCGACGCTGGCCGCGAGCAGGGCGAGCCCGAAAACGCCCGGCGAAGCGTGCACCTGCGCGGTCAGCGCGGGCGTCCGCGTCGCCCAGGAGCCCACCGCGAGGCCGTTGAGGGCGAACACGGTGAACACCGCGATCCGATCCCGCATGGCTCCCCTTTCCGCCACCCCAGCTTGGCAGCTTGGCACGGGCGCACGTAACACCGGTACGCCCCGGCCGCAAGGCCTGTTCGCGGACCTGTGGACAACCCCGCCCGCGCCGGCGACTTGTCCACAGAAATGAAATCGCGGGCTGACAACTTCCCCTCCACCCGCCAATCTGGAATCACACGTTCACCGCGGCCCACGAGGCCGAAAATCCAGCAAAGGGGAAAACCATCATGTCCGCACGTCGTCTCCGCTTCCGGTTGCCGCACCTGCTGATCCTGGCCACCGTCGGACTGCTGACCAGCACGGGAGTCGCCCAGGCCGCTTCCGCGCCGCCGGATCCGCCCTGCCGGAAGGGGGAATTCTGCGTCTGGCCCGCAGACCGCTACGGCGGCGACGCGCAGCGATTCGACCTGCGCACCGCCAATCCCGAAGAATGCATTCCGCTCCCCGACGGATTCGAAGGATCGTCGTTCGCGAATCTGCTGAGCCGGGACGTCACGGTGTACCAGAGCGAGGAATGCTCGACCGAGGGGGATTTCGTCACCTACCCGGGCGGCGGCACCTTCGTGCCGGACGCGCCGTTCCTGGTCCGCGGGATCCAGATCTGGGAGTGACGCCATGAGCTGGGCCCGCACCGCCGTCCGCTCCACGGGGGAGCCGGCTCGCGGCGGCGGACGGGCCCGTCCGGGGCCGCTCCCCCGACAGCGGCCCCACCCGTGGGCGCGCCTCTCCGGCGTGGCGCGCCCACGGGCCCGACTCCCGGGAGGTCTTCGCCGGGCGGGCTCCAGCGGCTCCCGCTCGCCGCTGCTCGCCGCCGGGCGGGCGCCGTGGCTCCTGACTGTCCTTTGCCGGGCGGCTCCGGCGGGATCCTCGCGACCTCGGGTTCACGGCGGCCGCCGGCACTTCCGGGACGACCACGCAGAGCGACCGACCACACACGACCAGCCTCACCCGGCCCCCGCGGCAGGGTCGGCCGCAGCCTGCCCCACCGACCGATCCGGAAAGCGAGGAAGCGATGCCCTCCGGCACGCCACCAGGCACGCGACCAGCACGCACATGGCCACCCAGCCGAGTACCGCCCGCAGGTCGGCACCATCGTCGTTCCCGGCGAGCCGGCGGCGTGCCGGCCCGGTGGGTCGCCCCGCCGTGACACGGCTGCCGCCGAGTTCTCGAATTAAGTCGAACGAGACCTGAAACGATTCGCCGGTGTCGAACGATCGAGAGGTTGGCGACGACTAAGCTGCCGATGCCGGGCGACCGGCACGGCCGGTACAGGTCGTCGGCGCGGGCCCTCGTAGCTCAGCTGGATAGAGCAAGAGCCTTCTAATCTCTAGGTCGCAGGTTCGAGTCCTGCCGGGGGCGCCACCAGGGAAGACGCCGTGCGCGGCCGCGCACGGCGAGCCCTGGTCACGTGACCGGCCCCACACCGGAACCCTTTCCCGCCGTCGTGGCCCCGTCGTGCTCCCACAGTGGACGGTGGCCGCCTCGCAATCCCCCGCTGTGCGCACAGGTCCAGACGACGCACCGTGCGAGCGGCCAGGTGGCCCAACGATCCCGGGCCGAGCTCTTCTCGAGACAACCTTGTTACCCGGACGGCAAATGCGCCGGTCGCGCTTCCCTGCAACCGAGCGATCACACCGAGCAATGAAACCCTCACCGGCGCAGCGGCACGCCCACCCGATCGAGGGAGACATCCACCCGTCAAGGAGGCGGAGACATCCACCGTGGACCACAACCGAACCAGCGGACGGCACCGTCGCCGCCGCGACAACAGCATCATGCGTACCGCCCTGGACGAAGCCCGGCGCGCGGGGCTCGTCCAGCGGCACCTGACCAAGCTGCGACACCTGGCGGCCCGGCCGAGCACGGCTTCGTCCACGCCGGAGACACCACTCACCACGAAACCCCGGCCGCCTGCCCTCGGCCGATCGCCGTCGGCGGGCACGGACACCCGGTGGCAGCCGGCCGCCCGCCCGCGATCGTCCCATTCGGAAGCTGCGGCCTGATCTTCGCGAGAGATTCCACTGTGGATTCGAGGTGACGAAATTGTTCTCGGCTTCCAAGGTCTTCCAGGGGTCCGGGTGTCCGATGTGGACATCGTGGTCCCGGCCTACGTCGGCGGCCAACCGCAGTTCCCGGTGGCGGACACGGTGTTCACGAACATCTTCATCACCGCGACCGCAAGAGCGGGTACGCCTTCGACACCAAGTCCGGCTTCGCCATCTGGGTCAACGAGCTGCCGGAGCAGGGGCAGGGGCCCGGCGCGTGGTTCGGGCACGTTCATCAACCGGGAATCGGCCGAATGGAGTAGTCGTCATCCCGCACCGCAACACAGAAGATCCCACATCGCAACACCGAAGACGTTCGCGGTGCTTCCTCGTGTGACGGTTGTTCCTGAACTGATGACCGCAGCTTTAGGGAGGCGGCCCACTATGGGCGAATTCGTTGGCAACCGTGCGGTGGTGCTCGGTGGCGGGATGGCCGGGTTGCTCACCGCGCGCGTGTTGTCCGAGTCCTACGAGGACGTCGTCATCGTGGATCGGGACACGCTGTCCGGGGCCGAAGGGCCTCGGCGGGGCGTGCCGCACGGGCGGCACGCGCACGGGCTCCTCGCGCGCGGGCAACAGATCCTCGAGGAGCTCTTCCCCGGGCTCGAGCGGGAACTCGTCGGTCATGGGGTGCCGTCCGGCGACCTCGCCGGGGACATCCGCTGGTATTTCGAAGGTCGGCCGTTCGCGCCGGCGCGATCCGGGCTGCTGAGTGTGTCCGCGACGCGCCCGGAGCTTGAGGCGCATCTGCGTGCCCGCGTGCTCAGGATCCCCAACGTCACGCTGTGGGAGCGGTGGAGTGTCGACCGGCTGGACTTCACCCACCACCAGGTCACCGGTGTCTGGGTCACCAGCACGGACGGCAACCAAAAACTGCTCTCCGCCGACCTTGTCGTCGACGCCACCGGGCGCGGGTCCCGCACCCCCGCGTGGCTGGAGGAGCACGGCTACGAGCGCCCCGAGGAAGAGAAGGTCAAGGTAGACCTGCAGTACACGACCCGGATCTTCCGTCTCGACACCGACCCGTACGGTACCGACCTGTCGATCAACCCGCTGGCCACGCCGACCAACCCGCGCGGCGCGTTCTTCCCGAAGCTGTCCGACGGCACATCGCTGCTGTCACTCACCGGCATGATCGGCGACTACCCGCCGACCGACCTACCCGGGTTCCTGGAGTTCGCGAAAACCGTTGGTGCGCCCGAGATCTACGACTCGGTGAAGAACGCGGAACCGGTGGATGACGCGGCCACGTTCCGGTTCCCCGCGAGCACCCGCCGCCGCTACGAACGGCTGCGCCGGTTCCCCGCCGGCCTGCTCGTGCTCGGCGACGGCGTGTGCAGCTTCAACCCGGTGTACGGCCAGGGCATGACAGTGGCCGCGATGGAAGCGCACGCGCTGCGCCAGCACATCCGTGACGTCGGCACGCCGCAGGCACTGCGCTTCTACCACGACATCTCGAGCATCGTCGACGTGCCGTGGGACATCTCCGCGGGCGCCGACCTCGGCTTCCCTGGCGTCGCGGGCCGCAGGTCGCTCAAGACCCGGATCGGTAACGTCTACATGCCGCGCCTGCAGGCCGCCGCGCACGACGATCCGCGCCTCACCGAGGCGTTCTTCCGCGTCGCCGGGCTCATCGACCCGCCGCAGACGCTGACGAAGCCGGGCGTGGTGATGCGCGTGCTGCGAAACAAGAAGGTCAACACCGTCAGTACTCGTCGTGAAGGCGCAGCCACCCCTGCGAGTGCGTATCGGCGCGACCAGGCGGCTCCTCCCAGTTCTCCTGGCGACCGAGCGGCGTGAGGTCCAGGTAGTTGTAGGTCGTCAACAGCGACTCGCTGCCGCGGTTGAACGTCGAGTACGTGTGGAATACCCGCGCCCCGTCGCGGAGGAACACGCTGGTGCCGGGTTGGTCGCCATGCGTGAAGTGGGACTGGCCGGCGGCCTTGAGCTCCTCAGGAGTCCGGTAGTTGTACTCGGGCGGCGCGACGGAGTCGTCGAGCGTGACGTGGAAGTCGTAGTTGAAGTCGCTGCCGTACGACGAATACCACGGGAACGTCCACCCCATCCGCTTCTTGAACGACTCGATCTCCGGCAGCGGCGCGCGGGACACCACCACGAGCGAGGTGTTCCGCGCATACAGGTGCTCGAGGTGGTTGATGCCGTCGGCGAGCAGCGAACACCCTGCGCAGCGCCAGTCGTCGCCCGGTGTCATCATGAAGTGGTACAGGATGAGCTGGCGGCGGCCTTCGAACATGTCGAGGAGGCTCAGCGTGCCGTCCGTCCCCTCGAATGTGTAGTTCTTCTCGATCTCGACCATCGGCAGGTCGCGGCGTCGCGCGTTCAGCTCGTCACGGGCCTTGGTGAGGTCCTTCTCCTTTGCCAGCAAGGCAATGCGCGCCTTGCGCCATTCCTCTCTGGACACTACGGCCGGTAGGGTCATGTCCGCTCTCCTTTCTCGATCGCCGTTCGACGCTATCAACAGAACGCTCGTCCCCCCGAGGTGATCTCGACAGCTTAGCACTATGGAAGATGTGCCACGGTGCCGGCGAAACCACAATGATGGGATTCCTGAGTCCGGTCACAAGGGGGCGCCATGGCGGTTTCCGAGCGAGTCGGGCGAGCTCCGTCGATCATGGTCGCGGTCATGGTCGGCGTCGTGGGCGTGGTGCTGGTGGCGTCCCACTGGTCTTTCTGGATGGTGGACTTCGCCGTCTACTTCGCGGGCGGGCACGCGGTCCTGGACGGTGCCCACCTGTACACGCTGTCCGTTGACACGGCGGCGTTCCACGACATGCCGTTCACCTACCCACCATTCGCGGCGCTCTTCTTCAGCCCCGTGTCGACGCTCGGCTTCACTCCGGCGAATCTGCTGTGGACACTGTTGAACGTGGCCGCGGTCGCGGCAACTCTGTGGCTCGCGCTCGACCTGCTCCACCAGCGCAAGGCCGCCGTCATCGCCACGCCGATTGCGTTGCTGCTCACGCCGGTACTGATGACGATCGTGCTCGGCCAGCTCAACATCGTGCTGATGCTGTTGGTGCTGCTGGATTTCTGGCCACGGTTACCGGAAAGGTGGCGTGGCGTCGCCATCGGCGTCGCCGCCGGCCTCAAGTTGACCCCGCTGATCTTCGTCGGGTACCTGCTGTGCGTGGGTCGGATCAAAGACGCGATTCGCGCGGCAGTCGCCTTCGCGGCGACCGTGGGCGTCGCGTTCCTCGTGCTGCCGGCGGACTCCCGCGACTACTGGTTCGGCGGTATCTTCTTCGACGCCGGGCGCATGGCCGTGTCCGACCAGCTGGTCAACCACTCGATACCGGGATTCATGGCCCGGCTCGTCGGCGCGACGTCCGCGCCCAGCGTGTGGGTGTGGCTGCCGCTGTGCCTGGTGGTGACCGCGGCAGGGCTTGCCGTCGCGGCCAGGGCCCAGCGTCGGGGAGACACACTGCTCGGTGTCCTCGTCGTCGCGTTCACCGCGCTGCTGGTCTCCCCGGTGTCGTGGGACCACCACTTCGTGTGGATCGCGCCCGCACTGGTGTGGCTGGCGGTGACGCGTCACCGGGTGGCGTTGGTGATCGCCGCCTTGTGGTTCACGCTCCCGGTGAACTGGTTGTCCAAGCAGCTCGGTGACGGCTTTCAGGTGACCCCGCTGGGGAATCTCTTCGTGACGGTGACCGGATACGTCGGCATCGTCGCGATCGGGCTCGCGTTCAGTGTGACCTGGGCACGGACTCCAGGTACGCGCGATACTGCTCGGTCAGCTGGATGATCTGCAGGACGTTGCCGTCCGGGTCGGTGAACGTGGCGAACAACCCGTTCGGCCGTTCCTCGAGCGGCACCAGCCAGGTCACGCCTACCGTGTCGAGATGCGCCGCGATGGCCCGGGCGTCGTCGACGTGGAAGTTGATGACCACGCGTCCCGGCTCGGAATTCACGGCCGCCACGTCGTCACGGCCGTCGATCAGCAGGTCGAGACCGCCGAAGTGGATGAACCCGCTGCCGGTGTGCCACGGGGCGAGCGCCGCCCGGTACCACTCTCGCAAGCGGTCCGGGTCGACGCTGCCGAGCAGGATGCTGCCTACCGAGATGCTCATGCCCCTAAGGTTTACACGACTTCAGCCGCGTCGGCACGGTGGCGGGATCCTCAGGCGTGTCACCGAAGAACAGGCGCGCGCAGTCGACGACGAACCTCGGGTTCTCCTCGGGGATCCACCGGCCGGAGTCGGGTGCGACGACCTCGCGGACGTCGTCGGGTCGGATTGCTGGGCGAGGAACTCGTCCTCGGCGACCCGGTCCGGGTGCCGCGCGTTGCCGTAGTTCTCCTCGGCGCCGAAGCCCGGCAGCATGGTTTCGGATACGAAGAGCTTCCTGACCTCGTCGGGGAAGTCGCGTGCGTAGCGGTACGAGGGTCGACGAGCCGATGTCGTGCGCGAGGATGTCGATCTTCGAGAACCCCAGGCTGTGCACGACCTCCCGCACGCGCGCTGCCGTCGTCTTGAAGTCGTAGCCGTCCGCCGGTGCGGTCGAGTCGCCGAGACCCGGGCCCGGAACCGCCTCGGGCACAGTGGATCTTCGCGGTGCCCCAGTCGTGCTGGAACCCGGCGAGCTCCGGCGGCCCGTCATCGGTCGGTCAGCCGGACGCCGTGATCGTGGCGGTCACGAACACGGCGACCACAAAGGGGACCACGGCCGTAGCGGCTGTCCGCAGGTGCCTATTCCTCTCCTCATTCTCTCCAGTACTCTTACTCTCCATTGTTTTCGAGGTAATGGTCATCTCTTACGTTGCGATGTTCCATCTCCTGTATTGCGCTGTTCGTCTCCTGCGTTGCGGTGTTCGTTGCCGAGCCTGTATTCGCTGGCGTCGGCTTCGTAGGCTGGGAAGTAGCCACGATTCCGGAAATACTGGCACGAGGTTGGAGAATTCCGATGGAGAAATGCCCCGTTGCGCTGGACACCAGTGGCCGCGACATCCACGCGGAGGCGGCCCGTCTGCGGGAGGATGGGCCGGCGACCCGGGTGGAGCTCCCAGGTGGAGTGCTCGCCTGGTCGATCAACCGGCACGACGTCATGAAGCAGGTGCTGACCAACCCGTCGGTGACGAAGAGCGCGCGCAACCACTGGCCGGCGTTCATCAACGGTGAGATCCCGCCGGACTGGGAGATGATCAGCTGGATCGCGATGGACAACATGGTCACCTCGTACGGCAAGGACCACGTCCGGCTGCGCAGGCTGGTGGGCAAGGCATTCACGCCTCGGCGCACCGAGGCGATCAAGCCACGTATCGTCGAACTCGCGAACCGGCTGACCGACGCGCTCGCCGAGACGCCGCCGGGCGAGGTGGTGGACCTGCGTGAGCGGTTCGCCTACCCGATGCCGGCACGGCTGGTCGCCGACCTCATCGGCATGTCGGAGGACGCGCGCGCGGAGACCGCGAAGGTGATCGACATGATGGTCGACACCACGGTCACGCCGCAGCAGGCGCAGGCGGTGCTGGCGGGCTGGCGTGGCGCGATGGCGGAGCTGATCGCCCTCAAGCGCGAGCAGCCGGCCGAGGACATCGCGAGCGACCTGGTCAGGGCCCGCGACGAGGACGGCTCACGGCTGTCCGAGATGGAGCTGACGGACACGATCTTCGCGATCCTCGGCGCGGGCTCCGAGACCACCATCAACTTCTTCGACAACGCGATCACCGCGCTCATCACCCATCCCGACCAGCTGGCGCTGGTGACGTCCGGCGAAGTGGCGTGGGAGTCCGTGATCGACGAGACGTTGCGGGTCCACTCGCCGCTCGCGCACCTGCCACTGCGGTACGCCGCGGCGGACATCCCGCTCGGTGAGGGCGTGACGATCCCCGAGGGCGACCCGATCCTGGTGAACTACAGCGCGTTCGGCCGCGACCCGGAGTTGCATGGCTCCTCCGCCGGCGAGTTCGACGTGACCAGGGAAAACAAGGAGCACATCTCGTTCGGGCACGGGCCGCACTTCTGCCTCGGCGCCGGCATCGCGCGGGCGGTGGCGGAGATCGGGCTGTCCACGCTGTTCGACCGCTTCCCCCGGCTCACGCTCGCCGTGCCGGAGGAGGAGTTGCGGCCGCTGCCGACGTTCATCATGAACGGGCACAGCGCACTGCCGGTCCGCCTCGATTCGGAGGCGGCGCGGACCGCGGCCTGACGGGGCGCGAGATCTGGGAGAGCGGCCGCACCTGACGGAGCGGCCGCTCTCCACTTCGCGGGTGAAACCTGGGATTCCGGTGCAGCCCCGAGCGGGACCGAGATCTCCGCCGAGCGTGGTGGCCGGAACGGGATCAGGAACGACTGGCATGGACACGGGTTCGGGACGCTGGACGGTGAACCGTCCAGCGTCCCGAACCCGTGTTGTCGGTACGTACCCGTGCTGTCAGCGCGCTTCCGCCCGCTCGTCGGCGGGCACGGCCGGCGTCGGGGAGTCCGGAGCTGCCGCCTTGCGGGGCAACAGGACGCCGAGCGCCACCCCGATCAGGGAGAACGCCACGCAGCCGAAGATCGCGCCGGCGAAGCCGTCGGCGAAGGTGGTGGACGACGTGTAGCCGCCGACCGCGGCGAAGATGGCCACCAGTATCGCGATACCGAACACGCCGCCGAGCTCACGCAGCATGCCGTTGGCGCCGGACGCCTTGCCGGCCGCCTCCTGGCCGACCGAGCCGACGGTCGTGCTCTGCGCGACCGGGATGGCCGCCGAGTTGCCGACGCCGACGATCAGCAGTGGCAGGACCACCGACCAGTACGACAGGCCGGGCGCCGCTACCAGTCCGAGCCACAGCATCCCGGCCGCCGAGCACAGCAGACCTGTGACGATCACCGGGCGCGGGCCGAACCGGTCGGCGAGCGAGCCGGCGATCGGCGCCACGAACACCATCGTGCCGGTCCACGGGATCATCTGCAGCCCGGACTCGAGTGGTCCGGAGCCGACGACGTTCTGCAGGAACTGCGCCATCAGGAACACCGAGCCGAACAGCTGGGCGAAGATGAAGAAGGTGATGGCGTTGCCCAGGGAGAACGACCGGTTCCGGAAGAACCGCAACGGCAGCATCGGCTGCGGCGCCCGCTTCTCCCACGCGACGAATGCCCCCACCAGCACTACGCCGAGCACCAGCGCGGTCACGACCTCGACGCTGCCCCAACCGGCTGGGTTGCCTCGCACCAGCCCCCACACCAGCGCGAACGCCGCCGCGGTCACCAGCACGTTGCCTCGAATGTCGAGCCGGGTTTCCGGGCCCTTGCTCTCCTTGACCCGCATCAGCGCGAGCGGCACCACGATCAGCCCGATCGGCACGTTCAGCCAGAAGATCCACTCCCAACCGAAGGCCTGGGTGATCGCGCCGCCGACGAGAGGGCCGGCGACCGTCGCGAGACCGGTGACGCCCATGTAGATGCCGAGTGCGCGGCCGAGCCGCTCCGGCGGGAACGCGGTCGAAATCAGCGCGATCGACACCGGCATCACCATCGCGGCGCCGGCACCCTGCACCGCGCGCCACACGATCAGCCACCCGGCGTCGGCCGCGAGCGCACACATCGCGGACGCCACGGTGAACACGATCAGCCCGGTCACGAACGACCTTCGCCGCCCGAACCGGTCGGCCAGCGCGGCCGCGGTCATCAGCAGCACCGCGAATGTCAAGTTATAGGCATTCACCGACCACTCGAGCGTCTCGAGCGACGTGCCGAGATCGGTTCTGATCGAGTCAAGCGCCGTCGACACGATGAGGATGTCAAGCGCCACCATCAGCGACACGACGGATGTCAGCCCGAGGACCCACTTCCGGGCCGAAGTCGACTCGGAACTCATGTCCGCTCTCCTATCCGCTCGAAAATTCATTCACTGATATCGATCCACCGCGCCGGACCCGGATGCCTCGATCGCGACCGATTTCCGAACCTTCGTGACACTGCCGGGCGGCACCTTCCCCCTGGTGGAGGCGGCCGACACCAAGGCGCTCAAGCGAACGGACGCCCTCGAGTGTCTGTTCCATTAAGCGCGGGTACCCGTGACCGGCCGGCGCCAAACCGGCTGGCGCAAAGGTGCCCGCCCGCAAAGGTGCCCGCTGAGGTGCGCTGTCTCCCGGCGGGCACTGGTGACGCATGGTCAGCTCGACGTTCCTGGCGGCGGCAGCGCCTTGGTTGCCGGGCTGTTCTGGTACGCCGCGAGGTACCAGTCGCCGTCCTGCTTGACACACGTCCACGCGGCTCGGATGGCCTGGTCGTCGGACACCTCGGTCTCGCCGGCCGCGAGCACGCCGCCCTGGGTGAGCAACAGCGCCACGTCCGGGCTGAGGAACCGCAGGTCGACGGGCTTGCCGGTGACCTGCGTGTCCTTGTACTGGTCGGCGTAGGCGTCCTTCAGGTAGGTGCGGATCTCCTCGCGGCCCTTCTTGTACAGACCGGGCAGCGTCATCGTGCCGTCCTCGGTGAAGGTGTCGGCGAAGCTGTCCGCGTCCGCGTAGGCCCAGGCGGCGATGACGCGCTGGGTGAGTGCCGCGACGGCGGCCTGGTCAGCGGCGGTCGTCTCGGGGGTGGTGGTCATGCCTTTCCTCTCAATCTCGGGTGGTGGTCCCGGTCAGATGTAGAGCGTGTTGGGCTGGAGGCCGCACAGCACGCGGCCGTACAGCTCCGCGTTGGTGTTCGGGTTCATGAGCGCGTGCAGGTTGATGGCTTGGATGTCGGCCGCGATGCGGTGCATCGGCACGTCGGTGTACACCGACGACCCGCCGCTCGCCATCCGGAAGATGTCCACGGCCTCCTTGGCGAGCCGGCACACGGCGCCGAGATCACCGCGGCACTGGGCGCGCTCCTCGAGCTTCCACTGCGATCCCTCCTCGCCCTTGGCGTCGACGAGGCCGGCGAGCCGGTGCGCGTGCCACTCGGCCCGCTCGATCTTCTGCGAGGCGTCGGCGACCTGCAGGTGCGTGATCGGCGCGTCCTGCTGCTTCGCGTACTCCGTATAGGTGATCTTGCGGTCGGGCAGGCGCTTGAAGAACACCTCGCGTGCGGCCCTCGCGAGCCCGATGGCCGTGCCGACCGACGAGGCGCACGCGACCGGCAACAGCGGCGGCCGGTAGATCGCGGCGTCCCCGTTGGTCTCGGACATCGAGTCGCCGGCCAGTGGCACCGGCAATGGCATGATCCGTTCCTGCGGGATGAAGACGTCCTGCGCGACCGTGCTGACGCTGCCGGAACCTTTCAGGCCCACCACGTGCCAGTCGTCGACGATCAGCAGGTCCGACAGCGGGACCAGCCCCATGATCGGGTACGGTTCGCCGTCCTTCGGCGTGAGGATCGCGATGATCTCCTGCCAGTCGGAGTGCAGCGCGCCGCTGATGAAGCCCCACTTGCCGGTCACGACCACGCCACCGTCGACCGGCTTGGCCATCGCGCTCGGGCTGAGCGTGCCGCACACGGTGGCGTCGTCCTTCGAGAAGATCTCGTCCTGGACGCTGTCCGGGAACTGGCAGGCCATCCAGGTGGGGATCCAGTACACGGAGGTCACCCACGACGCCGACCCGTCCGCGCGGCCGAGCTCGGACGCGACTTCGACGAGCGTGCGGGTGTCGGCCTCGTAGCCGCCGTAGCGCTTCGGGCTGCGCAGCCGGAACATGCCGGCGTCCTTGAGCGCTGCTACCGCGTCGTCGTGCAGGCGCCGGTTCTCCTCCGCCCACGGTGCGTGCTTGCGCAGCGTGGGCACCAGCTCTGCCGCGCGCCGAACGAGCTGTTCTCGCGTCGGAATCTGGTTGGTCGACACAAAACCTCCTAGAGATGTCATGCGCTTGTTTCCTGCGCGGGTCGGCCACCGAAGCTCCAGTCGACGTTCGCACGGGCGTACGACGGGTCGCATCTTCTGAATTGCGAGGAATTCGTGCAGTCCAGAGCCTTGCCAGGGGCCCAGGCCCGCTGAGACGATGATGGTCGTACGAGTTCCTGGGCGCGCTCGATAACCGGTCTACCACCGAGGCCACGCGTTTTCCGTCGAGCCTGAGGAGCACACCTTGACACAGCATTCCGATGTCCTGGACCGGGTCCCAGAACCGGAGCCGGAGAAACCTCCTGGGCCAAGGCGCGGACCGGGCAGGCCCTGGTACCGGCGCACCTGGGTGGCGCCGGCGGCGCTGATCTCGATCGCGTTCATCGCCTACTCGCTGCCGCCGTATCTGAGCTTCGACCCGGCACAGGCCCGAATTCCCGGCCTGCGCCGGGATGTGCCGTGGCACTTCGCCCTGCTGGAAGCCCACATTCTCTTTGGGACGGTCGCGCTGGCCACTGTGCCGTTTCAGATCTGGCCGCGGTTGCGGGTACGCCGTCCCGCGTTGCACCGCACCATAGGCCGCGTGTACGTGTTCGGTGGGGTGATCCCGTCGGGGATCCTGGCGCTGTTCATCGTGCCGTTCTCGGCTGGGCCGCCGGGCAACGCGATCGCGGCGCTGCTGTGGCTCGGCTGCACGGTCACCGGGTTCGTGATGGCGCGGCGGCGCAACTGGGTGGAGCATCGGCGTTGGATGATCTTCAGTTTCGCGCTGTGCATGCAGATCGTGTGGGGGCGGGTCATCTTGCTCACCCTGCGGGTGGTGCCCGGCTACGACATGATCTCCATGCCGCTGGTGCTGGAGACCGCCACCTGGATCGGGTTCGTGATCAATCTGACGATCGCGTACTGGTGGCTGGAGCGGACCAAGACTCGACCACTGGCAACGCGAAAGGTTTAGAGGAGGCACGGCATCAATGGCACCGATGGATTCGTTCCGCGTGGACGTCCCGCAGTCCGAACTGGACGACCTGCACAGGCGCCTCGACGCGGTGCGCTGGCCGTCCGAGCTGTCCGGCGTCGGCTGGAGCCGCGGCGTGCCGGTCGGCTATCTCAAGGAACTGGTCGCCTACTGGCGTGACACCTACGACTGGCGGGCCGCCGAGCGGCAGCTCAATGCCTTTCCCCAGTACGTCACCGAGATCGACGGCGACAACATCCACTTCCTGCACGTCCGATCGCCGGAGGAGAACGCGCTGCCCCTGCTGTTGACCCACGGCTGGCCCGGCTCGATCGCCGAGTTCCTGAACGTCATCGGCCCGCTGACCGACCCGGTGGCGCACGGCGGGTCCGCGGCCGACGCGTTCCACGTGGTGGTCCCGTCGTTGCCCGGGTTCGGCTTCTCCGGTCCCACCACGAAGACCGGATGGACGGTGCACCGGATCGCGCACGCGTGGCGGGAGCTCATGCACCGACTCGGGTACGACCGGTACGGCACGCAGGGCGGCGACGCCGGTTCCCCGGTGTCGCTCGAGGCCAGCCGCGTCGATCCGGCGCACGTGGTCGGCGTGCACGTCAACATGCTGGTGACCGTGCCGTCCGGTGACCCGGACGAGCTGGCCGAGTTGTCCGAAGTGGACAAGGGGCGGCTGGCGGCACTGCAGCGGTTCGACACCGAGCTGTCGCCGTACATGCGGCTGCAGTCGACGCGGCCGCAGACGGTCACGTACGGGCTGACCGACTCGCCGGTCGGGCAGCTGGCATGGATCGTGGAGAAGTTCCGGGAGTGGGCGGACGCGGCCGACGTGCCGGAGGACGCCGTCGACCGCGACCAGCTGCTGACCAACGTGATGATCTATTGGCTCACCAACACGGCCGGCTCGGCGGCCAACTTCTACTACGAGGGCGCGGAGGAACGGGCACAACCCGTCCAGCCGACCGATGTTCCCGTCGGGGTGGCGGTGTTCCCGGAGGACGTGTTCCCGGCGATCCGCCGCCTCGCGGAACGCGACCTGCCGAGCATCACGCACTGGACCGAGATGAACCGCGGTGGCCACTTCGCCGCGATGGAGCAACCGGAGCTGCTGGTGGCCGACATCAGGAAGTTCTTCGCGACGGTCCGTTGACCGCGTCGTCGAAGGGACGCTGTTTCGTCGATCCACCGATCGGTTGGGCCGGTGCGGCCCAACCGATCGATGGATCCGGGCTGTGTGTGCCGTGAGGATGGGGGGCCTACCGGCGGCCAGTCGTCGCCGGTGGCGTCACCGACGTGGCCCGGCCCTCCAGGCGTGACAGCCGGCGGGCGAGGGCAGCTCGCCGGGACAGCCGAGGCTCCGCGCCAACTGGTAGTGCCGGGGCGAGCACCGCGCCGGTGTGCAACCGTTGATTCACTTGTTCGTGGGACTGTTCTGGTAAGCGGTCATCCCCGTCCAGCACGACCAGCCAGGAAGCGTGGATCGCCTCCCGGTCGGAGACCTCGGTTTCGCCGTCCCGCAGCACACCGCCGGCACTGATCTACGAGTTGATCGCGTCGAACGCCGCCGCGTCGTGCTCCGCCCACGCGGTCAAACAATGCGGGTCGCCGCGAGGCAAACGCGCTGGCGCCGGTCAAAGCCAGCCGGAGTCCTTCGCGATCCTGATCGCGTCGACCCGGTTGCGTGCGTTGAGCTTCGCGACCACCGTGGTCAGGTAGTTGCGAACCGTACCGGCCGAAAGGTACAGCCGCACCGCGACTTCGACCGTCTCGTACCCTTCGGCGGTCAGCCGCAGCACGTCGATCTCGCGTTCGGTGAGCGGGCAGTCGGCCGCGTCCCACGCCGCGAGCGCGAGGTCGCCGTCGACCATGCGGCGCCCCGCGGCCACCCCGCGGACGGCGTTGGCGAGCCTGTCCGGCGGCGCGTCCTTGAGCAGGAACCCGCCGACCTTCGCGGCCAGGGCCCGGCGCAGCGTGCCCGGCCTGCCGAGGCTGGTGAGGATCAACGTGCGGCAGCCGGGCAGTTGCTCGTGCAGTTCGCCGGCCGCGGTCAGGCCGTCCTTGCCCGGCAGGTCGATGTCGATGATCGCGACCTCGGCGCCGGTCTCCCTGGCGGCCGGCAGTATTTCGTCGCCGGAGGCGACCTCCGCGACGATCTCGATATCGGGTTCGAGACGCAGCAACGCGACAAGTGCCCCACGGACGATATTCATGTCCTCGGCGAGGATGACCTTGATCACCTGCGCTCCCCCATTCACCGCACCCGCTGATATAAGTTAAACACCGGCAGGGGTTTTCCGCCGCACCTTCGGGAATTCCGGTCCAAATTGCCACAGCGCGTTACATTTCAGGTGCGCTGTGTGGACGGAACCGGCTCCCGTTTTCGTTGTGCCGGCAGAGGATCAAGCTTCGGCGAGCAGCCCCGCGAGACCTGCGTACCCGACTTCCTTCAGCCGTTTCCCCGATTCGGCCGCATATGCCGCGTCCGCTCGGATGCCGACTCCCTCGACCATCCGGTTCATGAAGTTGAACAACGCGCAGACCAGCACGGCGTCGTGCAGCGCACGCTCGTCCCACCCGGCCGCGAACACCGCTTCGGCGTCGGCCTCGGTCATCCGGGCCGGGGTACGGGTCAGCTTGCCGACGTAGGCCAGCACCGGCTTGATCCGGGCGTCCACGGGGGACGAAGCCAGATCCGCGACGGCCGCGGAGAGCAGGCCTTCCGGGACCCCGAACGCCTCGGCGGTCACGGTGTGGATCCCGTGGCAGTAGTCGCAGCTGTTCAGCCCAGACACGTAGGCCGCGATCAGCTCCCGTTCGCCCGGGGTGAACGGCGACTCGCCGCGCAACACTTCCTCGTGGAAGGCCAGCAGGTGCTTCGCCGGGCCGGGGTAGGCGCGGAAGACCTGGAGCAGGGTCGTCTCAGCCGGCAGGGACTTCAGGTAGGACATCGAAGGGATCCTCCGTCTCGATCGGTGCGTCGGCGAGCTCGTCGACGTCACCGCGGCGCAGCGCGCAGGCGGTCAGGTAGGCGATCGTGGCCGGGCCGGCGTCCGGGAGCGCGGCGGCGACCCGCTCGGCGGCTCGCGTCCACTCCTGCCGGTGCGACCCGGGGTTCGGGCGAGGCGGGAATTCGAGCGCCCGCCGCAGCGAGCGCCAGTGCTCGGCGCCCCCGGCGACCAGCCCGGACAGGGTGAAGCCGGCGACGCCGTGGCGGGCCTGGTCGACCGCCTGGGTGACCAGCGCGGGATCGTCGGCCAGCCGGGCCAGGCCGAGGCCGGCGAGCAGCCGGTCGGCCTCGAGGCCGAGCAGGATGACCCCGACCTCGGTGCCCGCCGGGGCGTCGACTCCGGGCAGGGCGAACCGGCTGTCCGCGTATTCAGACACCGACGGCCTCCCGGTGCACGGCGGCGGGCCGGTCGGCGCGGACCGCGGCCGCGACGGCGGCGGCGACCCGGGCCGTCGCGACCCGGTGCCCGTCGATGTTCCGGGCCGCCGGGCCGAGGACCATCCCCGCGGCCGCGCCGATCACCGAAACGCGCGGGGCCCGCTCGAAGGCCATGGTCCGTTCGTCCAGCGCCGGCCAGCCGTCGCGCGCGCCGACCACCTCGTCCGGCAGCAGCCCGGTGCCGATCGACGGCGTGGTGCCCAGCGCGAGCACCACGTGGTCGCCGGTGGCGGCCCGGCCGCCGCCGAGCCGCACGGCCACCGTGCCGCCGGTCCCGGTGGTGATCCGTTCGACGGCCTGCCCGCGGTGCACGACGAGCTGCCCGGCGGCCTCGGCGCGCTCGAACCGGGGGCGGAACTCGAACATGACCGACGCGCGGCGGAACCGGGCCATCAGGCCGAGCCGGTCGGCCCAGCCGACGCTGTCGAACCTCTTCCGGCCCTCGGGCCGGAAGAACGACGAATTGACGTCGGCGCACTGGTAGCGCTCGCCGGACCCGCGGATCACCCAGTGCACCTCGCGGCCCGCGTCCAGCGCACCGCTGATCAGGTGCGCCGCGGTGAGCCCGGCTCCGACGACGATCCGCCGCTCGCCCGCCGGCACCGGCTCGTCCCAGTACGACACGCCGGCCGGCGGCCGCCCGCCGCCCCACCACGAGGGCGGGGCGTCCTGTCGTTCCTCGCCGAGGCAGAGCACGGCGTGGGCCGCGGTGACGGTGAACCGGTCGGCGCGGACGGTCACCGCGTCGGCGGTCGGCAGGACTTCGCGGACCGAGCCGCGCCAGGTCTTCTCCGCGACGTGGTGGCTCGCCACCAGGTGCGCGCAGTAAGCCTCGAACACGTCGACCGGGACCACCGACCGGTGGCCGGCCTGCGCCATCCGGATCTCACGCCGTTCGACGGCGGTCAGGCGCGCCCAGTGCAGCCGGGCGAAGTCGAGCAGCTCGCAGTCGCGGTAGCCCTCCACACCGGGGTGGTGCTCGTAGGGCGAGCGCAGCACCCGTTGCCCGAGCCGGTCGATCCGGTCGAAGAACCGGCCGCACGGCCGGCCGTCGCGGTCGACGACCACGACGTCGTCGACACCGTGGTGCCACAACGCCGACGCGACCGCGAGCCCGGCGGGCCCGGCCCCGACGACCACGACGTCGGCGGTGGCGCGGGGTGTCGTGGCCGACGTCGTGACCGGCGGCGCGGGCAGCCGTGGCCAAGGCCGGCCCCGCGGTGAGTCCAGCAGGTGGGGTCCGGGCACGAACGTGATCACGTACTCCCCCGTCCTCCGGCCACCGGCACCACGCGGGCGCGGTTCAGCCGAGCACCGTGACGGGCACGATCAGCTCGATGACCGGCCGCTGGCTCATCCCGTTGGTGACCAGTTCCTCGAGGGTCTGGCTGGACTGCTCGGTGCTGTCGGTCGCGATCGGGCTGTAGCGCGAGTAGAAGTAGGTCGGCTTGTCGCCGCCGGCTTCCATCGAATACGTCTTGAGCACGGCCTCGCCGGGCCGGACCTCGCCGTCGTAGAAGGTGAGGCGCCGCTGGTCCGGCGTCATGAAGCTCTTCGCGAACTGGGGCGACATCAGCGGCTCGTCGTCGAGGAACACGGAGTCCTCGTCGAGGACCGCCTGCATCGCCACCCACGTCTGGTCGGTGAGGTTGGTCTCGGACTTGATGACCTGCCAGCGTCCCGCCGCGGGCAGGGAAACGCTGACCGAGACGTCGTGGTCGGTCGTGTCGATCGCACCGGTGATCATGAGCACCCGGCGGGCGACATCGGCGACGCCGGTCATCTGGATGTCCCGGGCACGTACCCGGCTGGAAACGTCGAGTCCTGGCAATTCAGGCGAAGACACGCTGGAGCCTCCTCGCTATCCCCCATGAATAACGTTTCGATTCACGAACGCACAAAGGCTTACACACCACGAGAGACGCTGTCAAGGTGAGAAATGCATGGTCGGCACCGGTATTCGTCATGGGTGGGCGCGGGGCGGACCCGTTGGCCCATTCGGCCCACAGTGGCTGGTCCGGCGGTCACTCCCGGTTGCGGCGCTTCGTCCGGGTGGACGCCTGGGCGTCGTCCTCGTGCGCACCGACGTAACAAATCGAGAATGCCGATTCCGCGCGCTGGACCATGACCTTGAGCACCAGCTGCGGCTTCACCAGAATAACGAAATTTCCCGGATTACGAGGGTCGCCGAAAACGTCGTACACGAGAAAAGCGGAACCGTCCGCGATGGCGAACAACGCTTCGTAGACAAGGTTCAGCTCCGTCTGTGACGCCGTCTCGGCCCATTCGTCGAGCACGTTCACGCCCGCGGTGAGCTGGAGGCGCATCGCCATCCTCCGGCCTCCCAACCGAACGTCCGCCGGGTGTCCGGCATCCCGGCGGGCCTGGCCCCGCCGGCGGTCTGCCGACACGCCGGCCCCGAGAAGCTCAAGTGTCCCGCCGGCCCGGCGGGCCGGACATCTCCGTACGTGCGGTCCGGCGCGGGCGGGCACGCGCGGTGCCCGCCCGGAGCCGTCAGTTGTACCCGAGCACGATGTGCTCGCGCAGGTATTCGCGTACCGCGGGGGCCCGCCGGGCCGCCCGGGGCCGGCCACGACCCTCCGCCGCCCGCCCGTGTGCTTCCGCCCGGCGTTTCGCGCCGGCCGGTCCCGCTTCCGCCCGGCGCCGTGCGCTGGATGATCCTGCTGCTGCCATGGCGTTTCCTCCGTTTCCCAGTGGTTGCGACTCCCCGCCATGCCCGCGGGGGCTCGAGGACCGGCCGGACGGCGGTCCGGCGGTGATGGGGCAGGTCACGGGCGGCCGCGGCCCGCTCACCCCGGCAGGCCGGACCGCCGCCACGCACCCGGGCGGCCGGGGACCTCGGCCGCCCGGCCGGCCCAGCCCCGCGGAGGCGGGTCCGCCGGCCCGGGCGGGTCCGCCGGCCCGGCGCGGCCCAGCACGGCCCGCAGGACCACCACCAGCGCCGCCAGCTCCTCGGCGGACGGCTCGCCGCGCAGCACTCGCAGTTCCGCCATCGCCCCTCCCTCAGATCGGCTGGTTGCCGTGTTTGCGAGCCGGTCCCGGCTTGCGCTTGTCCTGCAGCATCTCCAGGCCGCGGGCCAGGGCGGCCCGGGTCTCCGCGGGATCGACGATGTCGTCGACCAGCCCGCGTTCGGCGGCGTACTGCGGGTGCAGGAACTCCTCGGTGTACTCGGCGACGAGCTCGGCGCGCACCGCGTCCGGGTCGTCCGCGTCCGCCAGCTCCCGCCGGTGCAGCACGTTCACCGCGCCCTCGGCACCCATCACCGCGATCTGGTTGGTCGGCCAGGCCAGCGACAGGTCGCAGCCGATCGAGCGCGAGTCCATCACGATGTAGGCCCCGCCGTAGGCCTTGCGCAGGACGACCTGGATCCGGGGCACCGTCGCCTCGCAGTAGGCGTGCAGCAGCTGCGCGCCCTGGCGGATGATCCCGCCGCGCTCCTGCTCCACGCCGGGCAGGAACCCGGGCACGTCGACCAGGCTCACCAGCGGGATGCCGAACGCGTCGCAGAACCGCACGAACCGGGCGGCCTTCTGCGACGCCGGCCCGTCGAGCACCCCGGCGAACACCACCGGCTGGTTGCCGACCAGGCCGACGACCCGGCCGTCGATCCGCGTCAGGGCGCACAGCACGTTTTTGGCCCAGCCCTCGTGCAGCTCGAAGAACTCGCCCTCGTCGGCCAGTTCGGCGAACACGTCCCGCATGTCGTACGGCTGGTTGGGCTCGACCGGGACGAGCTCGGCCAGCTTCGGCCGGTGGTCGTCCTTCGCGCCGGTCGGCGCCGCCGCCGGTGCCGGCTCGAGGTAGTTCGACGGCAGCAGGGAGACGAGGTACCGGACGTCCTCGAGGCACGTCTCCTCGTCGTCGTGCACGACGGTGGCGACACCGGAGTGCACGCCGTGCACGTCGGCACCGCCGAGGTCCTCGTGGCTCACCTGCTCCCCGCTCACCGCGGCCACGACGTCCGGCCCGGTGAGGTACATCCGCGCGGTGTCGCGGACCATGAACGTGAAGTCCGCCAGGGCCGGCGAGTACGCCGCGCCACCGGCGCACGGCCCGACGATCACGCTGATCTGCGGAATCACCCCGGACGCGTCGACCTGGCGGCGGAAGATCCCGCCGTAGCCGTTCAGCGCCAGCACGCCTTCCTGGATCCGCGCGCCGCCGCTGTCGTTGAGCCCGATCACCGGCGCGCCGGCGGCCACCGCGAGGTCGAGCACCTTGTGGATCTTCGCCGCGTGCGCTTCGCCGAGCGAGCCCCCGAAGAGCGTGAAGTCCTGCGCGTAGACGAACACCCGGCGCCCGTCGATGGTGCCGGACCCGGCGACCACGCCGTCGGTGTGCGGCCGGGCCGCCGCGGCGCCGGCCTGGCGGCGGTAGGGCTCGAGTTCGACGAAGGAGTCGTCGTCGAGCAGCAGGGCGAGCCGCTCACGGGCGGTGAGCTTGCCGAGGGAGTGCTGCCGGTGGACCCCGTCGGGCCGGCCGCCGACGATCCGCGCGCGCAGCTCGTCGCGCCGCTGCCGGAGCACGCGCATGGTCGGCGGGCCGGGTGGGGCCTGCTCGGCCGCCCTGGCGAACTCGATCACCTTGGCGTCGCCGGACCCGGCCGGCGGCCCCTCCGCCCGGCGGCGGACGGGCCGGACCGGCCCGTCCGCCGGCGGCACGTCCGCCCGGCGCGCTCCGGAATCCCGGGCTCCGCTCACGCGGCATCCCTCATCCCGGGTTCGTCGGCGTCCTTGGCGACGTCCCGGGCGATCTCGGCGACGATGTCGGACCACACGATGCCGCGGCCGAGCCGGGGCACCGGGCGGATCGGCACCTCGGCCGGCGGCTCGCTCGGCACGGGGCCGGGCATCGGCCGGACGACTCCGAAGGCACCGGTGGCTTCGCTGTTCGCGGTCATCGCGGGAACTCCTTCCGTCACTGCGTTCGCGGTTGCGCGGGGATCCGCGCCGCGGTTTCCGGCCGCGCGGCGGCACCCGCCTGCCGCGCGGTGAGCCGTCCGGTGGCGTGCAGCCAGGCCACCGTGTCGCGCACGGTGTCGCCGGCGGGCCGCGCCCGGACGCCTCCGGTGGGTGCGTCCCCGTCGACGGGGACGGCGGTGGCGCAGACGTAGATCGCGCCGTACTCGGCCGGGATGTGCCACGGCCAGGCGCGCTGCACCAGGTCGGCCAGCCGCCCGACCGGCGCCATCGCCGCCGGCGGCAGGAAGACCGCCGGCAGGCGCCGCCCGGTCGCCGACCGCACCGTGGCGAGGTACTCGCGCGTGGTCAGGAAGCGGCCCGGCCCGAACGCCGCGGGCGCGGCCGCCGCGGGCTCCCCGAGCAGCCTCGCGTGCAGCTCGGCGGAGTCCCGGACGTCGCCGATGGGCAGGCCACCGGACGGCCAGATCGGCATCAGCCCGCGCAGCAGGTCCCGCAGCCGTGCGTTCTGGTCGCCGAGGTGCGGGTCGTGGGGCCCGAGCAACGCCGGCGGGTAGGTGATGGTGACGGGCGCGCCATCGGCCCGGTGCTGCCGCGCGATCCGCTCGGCCGCGGCCTTGGACGCGAGGTAGGGCTCCCGCGGCTCGCCGACCGGGCTCGCCGGCCCGATCGTCGGCCGGTCCGTCGGGTAGAGCGCCCCGACCGTCGAGACGTGCACGATCCGGCCGGTCCCCGCCCGCCGGGCGGCGCCGAGGACGACCTCGGTGCCTTCGGCGTTCACCCGCCACAGCTCGGCCTTCCGCCTGCTGTCGAAGGTGTAGACGCCCGCCGCGTGCAGCAGTGCGTCCGCTCCGGCCACCAGCCGACCGGCCACCGCGGGGTCCGTGACGTCGCCGACCTGGACGTCCACAGTGGACGAATCGGCACCCAGCTGCGCCAGTGCGCGGGCCACGCCGCTCGCGTCCCGGGCGAGCAGCCGGACCCGGTGCCCCCGCCGCAGCAGCGCCGCGACCGTGTGGGCACCGAGGAAGCCGGTGCCGCCGGTGACCGCGATCAGCATGACCTTCACTCCCCTCAGGCCGCGCGGGCGTGGCCGTCGATCCGGTGGTAACCGCCGCCGTAGAAGACGAGCGCCTGCTCGCCGGTGCCGCGGCTGGTGGCGACGACCTGCCCGAGGAAGATCGAGTGGTCACCGCCTTCCAGCACCTCGGCCAGCTCGCACTCCAGCCACGCCAGTGCGCCGGTGAGCAGGGGCGACCCCGTTTTCCGGCCCGTCGTGTACCCGACCGCTTCGAACTGCGCCATCCCGCCGGGACGCCGCCAGTCGGCGAAGTACTTCGAGACGTCCTCCTGCTCGGCGGCCAGGATGTTCACCCCGAACGAGCCCGCCGTGACGATCGAGGCGTGCATCCGGGCCGCCTTCGACACGCAGCACAGCACCATCGGCGGTTCGAGCGACACCGACGTGAACGCGTTCGCGGTCATCCCGTGCGCGTCCTCGCCGCCCGCCGTCAGCACGGTCACCCCGGTCGCGAACTGCCCCAAGGCCTGGCGCAGCCCGGACTGGGCCGAGATCCCGCGGCGCGACGAGGACGTCGGCACCCGCTTCAGCACGTGGGCCCGTTCGGCGGCCTCCGTTTCGTGGCCCACGTCAGACTCCCTTGCCGTTGACCGCCGCCGTCGAGTAGGGCTCCAGCGCCTCCTGCAGCTGCTCGGGGACCCGCGACGGCACGGTGTTCGTGTTGGGGCCGCGCATGCAGGCGATGCGTTGCCGTCCCCTCGCCACCAGCCGCTCCTCGCCGTCTTCGGTGAGGTGGACGTAGTCGAACGCGAACTGGATCTGCGTCGAGGTCTGCTCCTCCAGCCGCATCCGGATGGACAGCTCGTCGAACGCCGTGATCTCGGCGAAGAACTCGCATTCCACCTTGAGGGTGAACAGCTTGAGGTCGTGCCGGACCTCTTCGAGCACCGCGGGTGCCTTGTCCTTCAGGAACATCTCGCGGCACCGGCCCTGCCAGCGCACGTAGTTCACGTAGTAGACGTTGCCCACCAGGTTGGTCTCTTCGAAGCCGACCGTGTGGCGGATCTCGTAGTAACCGGTCATCTTCAGTTCCCCTCCGCGTGGAGCACGGCGAACACGATCGGGTCGGTCCGGTCGTTGACGGTGGTCGACCAGGTGGCGATCAGGGCGTTGCCGCAGGCGAGCAGTGCCCACCCGTCGGCGTCGACCTGGCGCACGGTCAGTGCCTGGGTCATCGAGCCGGTCTTGCGGACGCACTCCACCGCACTCCAGACCCGCGTGTTGGCCACGCTGATCGGCTCGCCGGTGTCCGCGGCCAGCAGCCGGCCGAGGGCGATGAGCTCTTCGCCCAGCAACCCGGCCCAGTCCTCTTCGGTGCGTTCGACCGCCGTCTCGATGTCGCAGGCGACCTGGTCGGCGCCGGCGACCACGAGGGTCAGCTGCGAGGTGTGCGACGCGGTGACGTTCCCCTCGTCGCACTCCGGCTTGCCGTCGGGGCGGTAGCGGACCTCGACCGGGTGGTCGACCGCGCGGCCCGCGGCCAGCGCGGTCTGCGCCCGGCGTTCGGCGACGCCCTCCGCCGGCCGGCCTGCCGGGTCGGGCTCGAGGACCACCGACCGCGTCCCGCCGAGCAGCCGCTCGCAGGCACGCTCCACGTGGGACCCGAGCATCGACGGGACCCACGGCCCGGCGCCGTCGCGCTTGCGGACCGCGCGCAGCTGCAGCCCTTCCCACCGCTCGACCAGCGTCCCGTCCGGGTTGCGCACGTCGAGGTCGTAGACGTAGCTGTCGCCGTCCTGGGAGCGTTCCTTCGCGTCCAGCAGGACGAATTCGTCGTGCTGGCGGCCGGGTTCGGCCAGGTACAGCTTCTCGATGCCCTGCGGCAGCAGCGTCGCGTCCGGGACGCAGCACTGGATCGCGTGCATCATCGCGTCCCGGGTGCCGGGGTCGGCCAGCAACTGCTCCTGGGGCAGGAACGGCGCGAACCAGCTGACGTTCGCGGTCGTCGCGATCTCGGCGACGGCGTGCCGGGCGCTCGCCCGCCGGTAGCCGAGGACGCGCTGGAACCGCTTGCCCTGGAACAGGACCGAGCCGTACAGCTCGCTGATCGGCTCCACCGGGACCGGCGGAAGCGCGACGTCACGAGCGGCCCGCTCACCGAGCTCCTCCGGCCGCGCGAAGCTCAGCCGCGCCCGGAAGTGGTCGGCGCTGAAGCCGGTCTCGTCACTGCGGATGACGACGTCCACGGTGTCCGCGTCCCGGGCCAGCGTGGCCAGCCGGATCGTGGTCGACCCGCCGGGCGAGACGATGATCGGCCGGAGGAACTCGACGTCGGAGAGCACCGGGGTGCCGGTGCGGTTCAGCGTCGCCGCCGCGGCCTGCGTCATGGCCTCCATGCCGAGCACCGCCGGGAACAGCAGCTTCCCGTCGAGCAGGTGGTCGGTCAGGTACGGGTCGCTGCCGTCGGAGAGGTCGGCCTCGGTGATCAGCTCGACACCCGGGTAGTGCACGACCGCGCGGTCGACGAACCGGGTCAGCGGCAGCTCGCGCCGCTGGATCGGCAGCGTGACCAGTCCCGACGTGCGGCCGCAGACCACCAGCACCGGCGGTGTGGCCGGGTCGGCCAGCACCTGGCGGAGGATGGTGATGCCCTCCTCGGTCGGGATCGGCGTGATGCCGTCGCGCATCAGGGCGGACACGACGCCGAGCTTCTCGCCCATGCCGGTGCCCGACCAGACCGACCACTCCAGCGCGATCGCCCGCGCCTGGGGGTGTTCCTGGCCGAAGCGCACGGTCAGCTCGGTCATCCAGTCGTTGGCCGTGGCGTAGTGCGCTTCACCGCGCAGGCCCGCCCGGCCGATGATGCTGCCGAAGGTGACCAGGAGCTTGATCCGGTCGGGGTCCACCGCGGCGAGCACCGCCTTGAGGCCGTCGATCTTCGGCGCGAGGGTCTTGCGGAAGGTGTCCTCGGTCAGGCTGAAGAGGGCAGCCGGTTCGTTGCGGCCCGCGCCGTGCAGCACCGCGGTGACCGGGCCGAGGTCGGCGTCGATCCGGGCGACCGCCTCCGCGACCTGCGCCGCGTCGGTGACGTCGGCGCGCTCGTAGCGGTAGCGGATGCCCGCCGCCTCCATCCGGTCGAGGTTCTCCGCCAGCTCGGTGTCGGACTCCGGGTCGCTGCGCCCGAGCAGGGCCAGCCTGGCGCCGGAGTCCTCGGCCAGCGCCAGCGCGCTCTCCGCCGTGATGCCCTTGCCGCCGCCGGTGACGAGCAGGACGTCGGAGGCGTCCAGCGAGTCGCGGATCGGCCCGGCTTCCGGCGCGGGCAGCGCGGACAGCCGCGGCACCGTGCGCTTTCCGTCGGCGCTGTAGTGGGCTTCGGTGAAGTCCGTGGTCGCGGCGACCTCGGCCACCACGGTGCGGACGGCTTCGGAAACCGCGTCCCCACCGGACGGAGCCGGGTCGGCGAGGTCCACGATCGTCGTCTTGGCCGAGGGGTCCTCGAGCCGCAACGTCCTGGCCAGGCCGGCGGCGCCGTAGCCGTGGTGCACGACCACGAACCGCGTGCCGTTGGGGGCGGCCATGACGGCACGGGCGGCCTCGAGGAACAGGCCCACGTGCTCGGAGTCGCAGTCCGCCGGCAGGCAGAGCAGCACGCCGTCGCCGGTGCCGGCCGCGGCGAGCGCGGCCTTCAGCGGCTCGGACAGCGGGTGCCCCGGCGTCGAGAAGGCCTGCCATTCGTCGTGGGCGTCCCCGGGGGTGCGGTCCGCGGCCGGCCGCGGTGCCGGCACGTGCTCGACCGCGAACGGCCGGACCCACGGCCCGACGCCCGGGGCCTCTTCCGAGCCGGAGGAATCGCTCGGCTTCTCCGTCTCCGCCAGCTCGTCGATCATCTCGGCGAGCTCGCCGAGGCAGACCGTCGCGAAGTTCGGCATCCCCTCCAGCGCGGGCCGGCCCAGCGCCCGGGTGACGTCGTTGACCAGCTGCCCGACCGTGATCGACGACAGGTGCAGGTCGTCGAGCGGGTGCGTGTCGGCGGTGACCGTCTCCAGCGGCAGCTCGACGTGCTCGGCGGCGAGCTTGCGCAGCAGGTCCAGCGTCGAGCTGCCGTCGCCTTCGGTCGCGGAGCCGTCCTCGGCGTCCTGCGCGTTTTCCGCCGCCAGCTCGGCAGCGAGTTCGCTGTCGATCGAGGGGGCGGCTTCGCACGGGCTGGCGAGGAAGCGGAATTCACCGTCGACCGGCAGCGGCCGGATGACGCGGTCCGTGAACAGGGCGTCCAGGGAAACCCGCGCGCCGAGGGCGTAGGCCGCGCCGAGGACCCCGAGCAGGCCGGCCAGCGACGCGTTGTCCGTGTCGATCGCCAGTACCGGCGTTTCCGGCACGGTCTCCTCGAACAGGCCGCTCAGCACCCGGCCGGGGCCGACCTCGACCACCAGGTCGCTGCGCTCGGCGACCTTCGCGGCGGCCTCGCGGAAGCGGACCGGCAGCACGATCTGTTCGCGCAGCAGCTCCGGCAGGTTCTCCGCGGCGTGCAGGACGTCACCGCTGACGGTGGACACGACCGGTCGTTCCAGCCGGGAGAAGTCGAACTCGCCCAGCCGCTCGGTCATCGCGTTCGCGGCCGGTTCGACGGCCGGCGAGTGGAAGGCGTGCGAGACCTTGAGCCGGGTCGCACCGACGCCCTGGGTCTTGGCCTGCTCGACGATGCGGTCGATCGCCTCGGCGGGCCCGGAGATCACGGTCTGCCCGGGCGCGTTGTACCCGGCGATGACGACGTCGTCGCCGAGGCCCAGTGCTTCGACGCGGCCGGGTGAAGCGACGATCCCGGCCATCGCGCCGGTGCCCTCGCCCGCCGTCGTGGCCATCACCTTGCCGCGGATCTTCGCCAGGTCGATCAGCGACCGCTCGTCGAGCGCGCCGGCCCAGTGCAGCGCGGTCAGCTCGCCGAGGCTGTGCCCGGTGGCGGTCGACGCCTCGATGCCGAACGAGCGCAGCACGCGCAGCCCGGCCAGCGAGCCGGTGACGATCCGGGGCTGGGCCACCTCGGTGGCGATCTGGTCGCCGGTGACCGGCAGCGCGGCGACGTGGTGGATCTCGTCGGCCACGGTGAACCGGCGGCGCAGCGCGCTGTCCCCGCCCTGTCCGGACCCCTGGCCCGGGAACAGGTAGCCGATCTTCGGTGCGGAGGTGCGGCTGCTCGCGAAGATGCCGTCGTTACCGTCGAAGACCGCGTCGCCCGACTCGAGCTCTTCGAGGAGCTTGGTCAGCTTCCGCTCGGCCTGCTCCGGGTTGCCCGCGACGACCGCGGCGCGCACCGGCTTGCCCGACAGCTCCCCGGCCAGCGAGCCGGCGAGGTCGGTCAGCTCGGCGAACGACAGCTTCGGCACGATTTCCAGCGTCGCGACGATGCTCCCGCGCAGGGTCGCGACGTCGTCGGCGTCGAACAGCAGCAGCTCGGCGTCCTGACGGCCGGCGACCAGTGCGCGAGCCCGCTCGTCGAGTTCGCGGCGGCGGGACGCGGTCGGCGCCTCGGTGACCGTGATGTGCGAGTTGATCCCGCCGAAGCCCATCGCGGACACCCCGGCGCGGACCGGCTGGTCTTCCGGCCACAGCACCGCGGAACCCGGGACGTACATCCGGGCCGAGGACCCGGTGAGCGACTCGTGCGGCTCGAAGTGCCCGGTGGCCGGCGGGATGACCTGGTGGTACACCGCCAGCGTCGCCTTGATGAGGCCGGCCACCCCGGCCGCGGCCTTGGTGTGCCCGATATTGCCCTTGATCGTCGACAGCGCGGCCTGCGCGGCCAGCGGGTCGGCGTCCCGGCGGGCGGTGGACAGCGCTTCGATCTCGGTGGCGTCGCCCAGCGCGGTGCCGGTGCCGTGGCCCTCGAAGTAGGAGACGGTCTCGACGCCGTAGCCGGCGCGGTCGTAGGCGCGCTTGAGCGCCAGCCGGTGCCCGGCCGCCTCGGGCCGCGTGATGCCGCCCTTGCCGTCGGAGGAGACGCCCCAGCCGCCGATCGACGCGTAGATCCGCTTGCCCTGCTCCAGCGCGTCGCTCTCGCGCATCAGGACCAGCATGCCCGAGCCCTCGCCGGGCCAGAAGCCGTTGGAGCCGGCGTCGTAGACTTTCATTTCGGTCTTGGCCAGCGCGCCGGTCTTCGCGAACCCGATCACCTCGAACGGGTCGATCGAAAGGTCGACACCGCCGGCGACGGCGAGGTCGAGGTCGCCCTGGACTAGCGCGTTGGCCGCGGTCACCACCGAAAGCAGCGAAGACGAGCAGGCGCCGTCGACGGTGTACCCGCCGCCGGCGAAGTCGAAGTGGTTGCACACGCGGCCGGCGATGGTGTTCGCCAGGCCGCCGGCGAGGCTGTCCTCGTTGATCTCGGGGAACGGCTCCTTGTACTGGACCTCGAGCTGCCGCAGGAAGTCTGCGGTCTCGTCGTCCTCCCAGCCGCGCTCGGTCAGCGCCGCGGCGATCGTGCGGCGGACGTACGGCCAGCGCAGCCGCATGATGTTCGCACGGGAGAACTCCCCGGTCAGGCTGTTGCCGATGACGACACCGGTGCTCTGCCGCGGGGCGCCTTCGCCCTCGGCGAACCCGGCGTCGGCCAGGGCCTGCGCCGCGACATCGAGGGCGAGCCAGTGTGTCGTGTCGGTCGCCCGGAAGGTGCTGCCGGCGACCTTGTGCGCCACCCGGTCGAACTCGTAGTCCCGCAGCACGGCAGCTTTCTGCGCGTAGAAGCGGTCGGGCGCCTTGGGGTCGGACGAGTAGTAGTCCGCCCGGTTCATCCGTTCATCCGGCAGCCTGCGGAACGCCCGGCGCCCGGCCAGGACGTTCTCCCAGAGGTCCTCCGGAGAACTCGCGTCGGGATATCGGAGGCCGATACCGACGATCGAAATCCGCTCTACGCTCATGCCACCGCACTCCCACTGGCTCTCGAGCCCCGTATCACGGGAACTTTCGGGTCCCCGCTGTCCGCCGGCGCGGGACCCGAGGTCCCGCCGCCGGCCTGTCTCCGTCTGGCGGCGCCGCCGCTGCCCGGTGGCCCGGGCTGCCGGGCCGTTCAGTCCAGCATCCCCGGGCGATGCGGACCGTCTTCTTCTGTTCCTGCCGGTGGCCGGATCAACAGCACGACCGGACAAGGATCCGCATTGTCCACAATGGATCAGGCATCGAACTGGCCGGGACGGCGTCCCTCGCCCGCCGCTCCGCGATAGGCCTGGGCGATGTCGAGCCACTGGTCGGCCAGCGTGCCCGTCGCGTGCAGGTCGAGGTCGAAGCGGTGCCGCCGCCGGGTGACGAGCAGGCAGAAGTCCTCGGCACTGCCGATGATCCGCTGGGTCGCGTCCGCGGGCCCGAACGTCCACTCCGCGCCCGAAGGGGCGGTGAGCTCGAACCGGAACTCCTCCTCCGGCGGCGTCAGGTTCCGCGCCTCGTAGCCGAAGTCCCGGACCCGCACGGCGAACCCGGCCAGGTGCTTGATCCGGTCCGTCCGCTCGGGACGGACACCCAGCGCGTCGGCGATGTCCTGGCCGTGCCCGAACACCTCCATCATCCCGGCGCACGCCAGCACGTACGGCGGCAGCGGGTTGACCAGCCACGGCACCAGCTGGTCGCCGGGCACGGCCGCGAGGGCCTTGATCGCCGTGTCGCGCTCGGCCCGCCAGCGACCCAGGAGCACCTCCGCCGGGTCGTGGATGTATTCCTGCAGCGCGCCTTCGACCGCTTTCTCGAACCCGACCGCGGCGGAAGCCTTGGCCATCTCGACGAAGGCGTCCGGCTGCGCCGCCGACAGGCCGGCGATCCGGAAGATGAACGCGAGGTGCCCGATCTGGTGCCGGACGTGCCAGCCCGGCGCCGGGGTGGGCGTGTCCCACTCCTCTTCGCTCAGGCCGGCGACGAGTGCGTCGACTTCGGCGGCCTCCGCGGTCAGATCCGCGATCACGCCAGTGGTGTCCTTCACCTGTCTGTCCTCTCCCCGATACGTCGTCTTCTCGTGGGCCCGCAGATCGGCTGCGTGCGGGCGATCTGACCTTCCGATCATCACCCCCGCCGGACGGCGGGGTCTTCTCTTGGCGGGCGGACCGGCAGCCGGTCACCGGCCGCCACGGCCGCGGTGAGACTCGCCCACGACACCAGCTCCACCAGCGCGCGATCGTCCGTCCCATCCGGACGGAACGCCGCGACGTCGGCGGCGTCGACCTGGTACGGCGCCTGGGCGGCGAGCAGGGCGAGCCGGCCCGCCGGCCGGTCGGCGGCGGGGAGTTCGGCGAGCACCGGTTCGGTCCAGGCCCGGCTCAGCCCGGGCGGTTTTCCGTCCCAGGCCTTGATTTCCCGACGGACGAGGTCCCGCACGCCGGCCGGCACCGAGCGTTCGCCCGCCGCCCCGATCGCCGCCGAGGCGCGCGCGAAAGCCTCGCCCAGCACACTGCCCGGCGACGCCCGGTCCGGGCTGTCGGCGGAAGCGGCGGGCAGCAGCTCGAGTGACTCGCCGGGCGGCGGCGCCTCCCCCGGCTTGAGCAGGAAACCCAGTACCGCCTTGGCTTTCGCCCGCGCCGACGGCGGCACGGAGGCCGGCAGCGGCGACGGGCCGAGGAACACGTTCACCATGCGGTTGAGGTAGTGGAACGTCACGGCCACGGCGGCCAGCTCGGCCGCGGCGGGCGCGGAGACGTCCGCGGGCAGCGGGCCCTCACCCCGCGCCCACGCCGCGAGCTCGCGCGTGTCCCGGTCCCGGATCGCCGTGACGGTGTCCGCTTCGATGGCGGCCGCCGCGTCCGGATCGCCCAGGGAGCCGAGCGCCATCGCGTGCACCTCGACGCAGTACGGGCACGAGTTCGCCGCCGACACCGCGGCCGCGACGACCTCCTTGTCGGCCCGGCGAGCCGCTCCGCCCGCGACCAGCGACTCCCGCAGCATCAGCCACGCCGCGGCGAGCGCGTCCGGCGAAGCCGAGTGCAGCGCGATCGGCGGGGCGAGCATCCCGAAGTCCCGCTCGACCTGCCGGTAAACGTCCTTCACGAGCCCGCGCGCCCGCCGCGGCCGCACGGCCTCGACGTACTTGACCTCCCGCAGCGTCCGCCGCAACGCGACCCGCACCATTCCCGGCGCCATTCGTCCTCCCGGATCCGCGTGATCAGAGCGCCGGCACCCGTGATGGGAGGGTCGACTCACGTGATCGAAGGGTCGACACGGCCGGCGTTCTCCGTGTCGGCTTCTCCATCACGCGTGTCGGCTTCCCCAGCACGTGTGCCGGCTGTTTCCGTACCTCAGTTCCCGGCGACCAGGTCCAGTTTGGACACCGCACGCCGTCCGGTGATCGAGCCGTCGGGCGCCGGGGCGCCGTACTTGACGTCGACGCCGCGGTCCTGCAGCGCCCGGACGATGCCCGGGATCGAGCGCTCGGCGAGCGCCGCGACGGTCATCGCCGGGTTCACGGTCAGCGCGCCCGGCACCGACGCGCTGTCGGTGACGAAGATGCCCGGGTGGTTGCGCAGCTCGTGGTTCGGGTGCAGCGCGGACGTCGCCGGGTCGTCCCCGATCCGGCACGAGGCCAGCGGGTGCACGGTGTACGCACCCACGACGTCGTTGGTCCACGGCGCGACCTTCGCCAGGCCGTCCTTCTCGATGATCGCCTTGCAGTCGGCGTCCGCCAGCGCCCAGCCGTGCCGGGTGTTCTCCGTCGGGTCGTAGCGCAGCGAACCGCGGCCGAGCATCTGCTGCGAGATCCGGTAGGCGTTGCCGGTCGGCGGCGGGGTGCCGAAGACGCCTTCGTTGTCGTCCTCGGTCATCAGGAAGATCGTGAGCCAGTTGGCCCACTGCTTGAGGATTTCCTTCTTCTCCGCCCCGAACCAGCGCGGCTCCTCGCCGCCGGGCACCTGGGCGAGAATGGTGCCCAGGCCCGGCGGGAAGTACAGCTGCTCCAGCGAGTACCGCTCGTACTCCGGCAGCGACCCGTCGAGCTTGTCCCAGTTCGCGACGGTCGGGCCCTTGCCGATGTGGTTGGCCGAGTACACCGGGCCGTCCTCGCGGGAGAGCCCGAGCACCTCGCGGACGCGGTCCTCGTCGATGATCGCGGTGTTGAGCCGCTCGCCGTTGCCGGAGAAGTACCGGCCGACGCCGTGCGGCATCTCCCCGAGCGTGGCTTCCGAGCGCTGCAGGATCACCGGGGTGGCCCCGGCGCCCGCGGCGATGATGACGACCTTCGCCTCGAGCACGCCGCTGCCGGTGTGGACGCGGTAGTCCTCGTCGTCGACGATGTCGAAGTGGACGCGGTAGCCGCCGTCCTCGGTCCGCTCCAGGCGCTGGACCTCGTGCAACGGCCGGATCTGCGCGCCGTGCGCCAACGCCGCCGGCAGGTAGTTCGTCAGCATCGACCGCTTCGCGTCGAACTTGCAGCCGGCCATCATGAAGTTGCAGTTCACGCACTTGGCGTTGTCCACCGCGACCGGGGCCGGGTTCGCCGTGCGCCCGGAGTGGTTGCAGGCGGCGGCCCACAGGCCACCCGCGTAGGAGACGTCGTTCCAGTCCTGTGTGGACACCGGCATCGACTCGTCGACGCGGTCGTACCACGGCTCGAGCGAGTCGCGCGAGATGGCCTGCGGCCACATGCGGTGCCCGATGCTGCCGTGCCGCTCGAAGACGAACTTCGGCGCCCGCGGCATCGCGGCGAAGTACACCACGCTGCCCCCGCCGACGCAGTTGCCGCCGAGCACGCTCATCCCGTCGCCGACGGTGAAGTCGAACACCCGGGTGTAGGACGAACCGAGCAGGTAGTCGTGCTCGTAGTCGTCCGCGGCCAGCCACGGCCCGCGTTCCAGCACGGTCACCTTCGCCCCGCCCGCGGCGAGGTGGTACGCGGGGATGGACCCCCCGAATCCGCTGCCGACGATGACGACGTCGGTCTTCTCGACCGTGCTCATGCGGGACTCCCCGATTCCGTCGTGTCCGGGTGGATTTCGGCCAGCTTCCGGCCGTAGCCGTACCGCGGGAACCGCCAGAAGCCGTCGGCGTCGGGCGCGGTGTACCCGAGGGCCAGCAGGCCCGGGTGCCCGTCGCGGATGGCCTCGGCGGTGTGCCGGTGTGCGGCGCTGTCGTAGGCCATGTTGCAGAACAGCGCGAGGCTGACCCAGCCGTCCTTCTCCGGGTGCCCCGGCGCGGTCAGCCGCCGCACCAGCTCGCGGCGGTGCTCGTACGGCAGCGCGACGAACGGCGGGACGTCGTCGTCCAGTTCGACCTCGGCCTCGCCCGCGTAGGACTTCGCGTGATCGTTGACCGACTGCGCGAGGTAGGGCAGGCCGGCCGTGACGCCGGTCGCGTCGAAGTTCAGCAGCTCGAGCGCGCCCGCCGCCACCGAGCCCGGGCCGGGAGCGGCCCCGGCGATTGCGCGGTCGTCCGGGAACCGCTTCTCCCCCGGCACGATCGTGTCCGCGAAGGCCTCGAGGGTCAGGTTCATGACGCGTTCTTCTTCGGTGGCCTCGGGTGGCACGGGCCTACCTCCTCATCGCAGTTCCAGTGGACGTCATGCGGCCCGGCGCAGGTCCGCCGCCCGCTCGTGCACGGTCATCGGCAGCCCGCCGCGCACCCGCAGCGAGAGCATGGCTTCGGGCTCGACGCGGTAACCGGGCAGCTTGCGCAAGCGCAGGTCGCGGGCCACCGTCGCCAGCACGAACACCGCCTCCATCACCCCGAGGCTGTTGCCGATGCAGAACCTCGGCCCGGCGCCGAACGGGAGGTAGGCGTAGCGCGGCGGCCGCTCGGCCGCGGTGAACCGGCCCGGGTCGAAGCGCTCGGGGTCGGTCCAGAACTCCGGGTGCCGGTGCAGCGTGTAGGGCACGACGACGACGTCGGACCCGGCGGGCACGTGGTACCCGCCGATCTCGTCGTCGGCCTGCGCGACCCGCGGCAGCAGCCACACCGGCGGGTACAGCCGCATGACCTCTTCGACGACCGACATCGTGTACGTCAGCTTCCGCAGGTCCTCGTGCCCGGGCAGCCGGTCGCCGAGCACCTCGACGGCCTCGGCGTGCAGCCGCTCGCCGACCTCCGGGTGCTCGTCGATCAGGTGGAACGCCCAGCCGAGCGTGCTCGCCGTCGTCTCGTGCCCGGCCAGCAGCAACGTGATCAGCTCGTCGCGCATGCGTTCCCGCGAGGCGCCGTCCCCGGAGCCGGTGGCGATCAGCCGCGACAGCACGTCTTCGCCGTTCTCGACCGGGTTCGCGAGCCGTTGGTCGACCAGCTGGTCGGCGATCCGGCGCAGGTCGTCGCGCGCGGTCCGGAAGTCCAGCTGCTTCTTCAGCGGCACCCACTGCGGGACCATGCTCAGCGTGACCGCCTCGAACATGGCCTGGTCCTGCACGGCCTCGAACGAGTGGCTCAGGGTGTCGAAGCCGCCGAGCTCGGCGTCGAGCAGGGTCTTGCCCAGCACGCCGAGCGTCAGCCCGGTCATCTCGTGCAGGATCTCGACCGGCCCGTCGTGCGCGGCCAGCCGTTTCACCAGACTGTCCACTTCGGACGCGATGGCCGTGGCCTGGCTCGCGATCCGCTTGGGCTGGAACACCGGCTGGATGGTCCGGCGCTGCCGGCGCCAGGTCTCGCCGTCGCTGGTGAGCAGGCCGTCGCCGAGGGCCCGGCGGGCCTCCTGCAGGCCGATGCCCTTGTGGTAGTTCGCGGCGTTGTCGGCGAGGACGTGCTTCGCCAGGTCCGGGTGGTTGACGAGGTACATCGCCTTCGGTCCGATGGCGATGCGGACGACGTCGCCGTAGTCCTCGGCGTTGTCGCCCATGAGCGCGAGCCGGTCGGTGAACAACTGCTTCAGCAACCGGAAGGTCGCCCGGCGCGGGGGCCCGGGCGGCGCGGTGCGCGCCGCCCGGGCTTCGTGCGAGGGGCCCGTCATGCCGCAACAGCTCCCGGCTTCTCCTCGTCGACGGCCGGCTCGGCGGGCTGGGCGCGTTCGAGCTTGACCTTCTGCGCGGCCTGCTCGGCCTCGAACTTGATCCGCGCCTTGTTCGAGAAGTGCAGCGCCCACAGGAAGGCGCCGCGGATCAGGCACACGGTCGCGGTCGCCAGGAACAGCCCGTAGGCCACGTGCACGGCGGTGAAGAAGCCGTACGTGAGCGCCACCCCGGCTCCGAACGCGAACTGCGAAACCGGTTTGGACGGCGACGTGCCCGGGTCGGTGACCATGTAGTTCGTGTAGAGCACGAACGCGATCCCGGTGGCCATCCCCAGCGCGCCGGGGATGGCGGTGCCCCAGATGACACCACGCAGGACGGCCTGGACCACGAAGAAGATCAGCCAGCCCGCGACCAGGAACATCCGGCCGGTGAGCATCGCGTTGAGCATCGTCCCCGAGAACAGGATGATGCCGACGATCAGCCAGCCGACCCAGGTGTCCACCTTCTCGCTGAAGTGGTACGGCGGGGCGATGCTGGCCCACGGGAACACCAGCAGGATGATCGTGATGCCGAAGTTCGACGGGTTCATGTAGTGCCGCATCCGGCCGTACACCGGGGCCTGCAGGACCCACTTGGCGCCGACCGCGACGACCACGCCGAACACCATGACCTGCCAGCGGTCGTTGACGTAGGTGAGCATGTTGAGCGCGAGCCCGGTGATGTGGGCCGGGAACAGGAACTCCACCAGGCCCTTGAACCCGTTGCCCCGGAACCGCACCTCGCGGTGGGTCACCCGGGCGTTGATGACCTCGAGGGCGATCTCCGTGGTGTACGCGGTCGCCAGCGCGAGGAACGGGTACAGCCACGGCTGCTCGAAGCCGAGCACGGTGTAGCCCAGGATGTTGAAGATCGTGATGGAGATGGCGAAGCGGCGCAGTGCGGTGACGACCTTGTTCGTCCGCTTCGGTGGCGCGGTGTCCACTTTGGTCAGAGTCGGGCTGGTCATGATGTCACATCTCTTCCATCGCCGTGGTGCCGAGCTTGTACATGTGGCAGCCCGGCTGGAGCTTCAGGTCCTGCGTACGGACCTGCCCGGTCCGGTCCCGCCACTGCAGGTGCACGTCGAGCGGGCCGCTGACGTTCTGCCCGAGCCCGATCTGGACGTCGAAGCTGCGCCGGCCGCCTTCCCCGCTGCTGCCGTCGACCCGGCCGAGGTACTTCTTGCCGTCGGAGGTCGTGACCGTGGCCTGGGCACCGATCGCGGGCGGGCCGGCCGCGGGCAGCGGGCCGGGCGCCACCGGGGCGTCGGTGGTCAGCTTCAGCTGGAGGAACTTGCCGGGTTTCGGGCTGTCGTTGTGGTAGAAGATCGGCTCCTCCCACTGCCGCGCCACCGCGAACTCGGGCAGGCCGTCACCGTCGGTGTCGCCGACACCGATGCCGCGGGTGGGCACCGGCACCGCGAGCCCGAGCTGCGGCGCGAGGTCGGTGTAGCGGCCGTCCGAGCTCTTCACGAAGAAGTGCAGGGTCTGGTCACCACCGATGTCGTCACCGGCGCGCGCGTTCGGCCACCAGAACGGGTTGGACAGCAGGCCGTCGTTGGCCGTGGCCAGCTCCTGCAGGTTCGGCCAGCGGTTGACCTGGCCCTTGACGAACCCGGTCGCCTGCGCGATCTGGTTCTCGCCGCTGTTGTTGAAGTCCTCGATCTTGACGTCCCAGCCCCAGCCGGACCACGCCGTTCCGTTCGCGGCGCTGTCGTCGTGGAACGGCGCGACGCCGTCGTGCAGCTGCTTGCGCAGGTCCTCGGCGTTCTTCGCGGTGTTCATGAACTGGAAGTTCGACTCTTCGATACCCCACGACGTGGTGATGTTGCTGACGAACAGGTCGTAGAGGCCGTCGTGGTTGAGGTCGCCGAAGTCGACGCCCATCCCCTTGAAGGAGTCGTTGCCCAGCACCTTCGACTTCGGATCCGTGATGCTCCGCACCCCGGTCACCTCGCCGAAGCTCACGTTGCCCGGCGTGGACTTGTTGTACAGCATGTGGTCGTGCCCGAAGTCGTTGGCGATGTAGAGCTCCGGCCGGCTGTCGCCGTCGATGTCGGTCGCGCTGGACGCCAGTGTCCAGCCCGAGCGCGCGCTGTCCGGGATGCCCTGGGAGGCGTCGGCGAACTGCGCGCTCGGCTGTGCGCCCGAGGTCGCGCCGGTCCAGCGGTAGATGTACTTGCCGCCCGAGTTCTTCGCGTGCGACATCGACTGGTTCATCGTGATGCCGCCGTCGGCGTTCGGGTCGAGGACCTTGCTGTCCGGGAAGTAGTTCCCGATGAAGATGTCGGTGTGCCCGTCGCCGTCGAAGTCGCCGATGGTGGCGGAGTCGGTGTTCCACAGCGGACCGCTGTACTTGCCGTCCGGGCCGCGGTGGTCGCCGGGCACCAGCTCGGTCGGGGTGAACGCGGACGCGTCGAACTTGGTCGCAGTGGCCTTCTGCATGAACAGGACCGGGGTCCGGCCCCAGTAGTAGGCCAGCAGGTCGGTACGGCCGTCTTCGTTGAAGTCACCGGGAACGCAGCCCATCGGCGCCATGTAGTCCCACGTCGGCAGCGCCGGCGCGGGGTCGAGCGCGAAGGGCGCGTAGCGCGGGCCCGAGTCCGGCGTCGGTGTGATGACGACCTGGTCGCTGCGCGGGTCGACCAGGCAGATGTCGTTGGGCTTGCCGCTGCCGCTGATGTCGTTGAGCGCGATCGCGGCGCCGACCGAGGAGATCCAGGCCGAGATGTTCTCGTACTCCTTGTTCACGGTGCGGATCGACTGCGATTTCTTCGCCGCGGGCAGCGCGATCGACATCGGGGTGAAGTGGAACTTGCTCGCCATCGCGTCTTGCTCGGCAGCGGAGACGCTGGGCAGCCGCGCGACCAGGAACAGGCCGAGGATCAGCACCAGCGCCACGATGCCCGCCAGCTGCTTGCGCAACCAGCCGAAGGTCGTGGTCATTTCTTCTTCCCTCCGTGGGTCAGCACTTCTTCGGCGATCCGCTGCCGCCAGGTCTCGAACGCCGGGACGTCGTCACCGTCGACGACGACGGCCGGGCGGACCTCCTGCGTGATCGCGGCGGCCCGCTCGGCCGGCAGGCCGCAGATCGCGCGGGTGGCGACCTCGGTCTCCGGGATCAGCAGGCCCGCACGCACGCGGGCTTCGGCGGCAAAAGCGCTTCCCTGCGCCAGTTGCCCGTGGTGGATCCCGGCCCGGTCGACCAGTTCCGCCAGCTCGTCGGCCGAGACACCGCACGCGTACGTCGAGGCCAGCCCCACCCCGGCGTAGAGGTCGCCGTGGCGCGACTCGGGGAACTCCTCGATCGTCTTGGTCACCAGCGAGACGTCGGTGCCGCAGACGAACCACAGCGCCCGGCCGATGCCCTGGTCGATGGCCCGCAGCGCGTAGCCGTCGTACCGCCGGTCCGGCCAGGGGAAATCCTTTTCCTGGTACTGGTTCCGGACGTAGGAGTCGGTCTTGAAGTACGCCTGGTGGAAGCCGTAGCCGTCGAGGACCAGCCAGCGCAGCAGCGGGTCGAAGTCCGTCGCCTTCGGCCAGGTGAACCGCGGGATGCGGGCCATCGCCCAGCCGACCCCGACGTAGACGATGTAGTCGTGCTTCGCGGCCGGGCCGGCCAGGAACTCGGCGATGTTGGTGCTCTTGCCGAAGGGCAGCCCGTCGAGCACGCCGTAGCCCATTCCGGCACCTTCGTAGGCGAAGCCGCGGAACTGCGGGGGAATGCGCTCCAGCCATTCCTCGGCCTGCTCGGGCGAGCGGGCCTCGACCGCGTGCGCGTAACCGAGCAGGAACTTTTCGCCGACCGTCTCGAGCAGTTCTTGAGCGGCCGGGCTCTTCCGGTGGAAACCACGCTTCGCCAGCGACGTCTCCGAGATGTCCGGTGTCAGGATGCGACGTCTGAACGCGCGCCAACCATTGCCCAACGCACTCTCCCCCTTCGGGTCGAATAAGGTTTGGTTCTGCTCTTCACTTCTACCGTCACAGATTCGCTGTTCGGCGGTCTACTCCACGGTTGCGTGCGAGCGCTGTTCAGCTCGCACGCAGGTGGGCTTCGGGGCGGAACTCCGCGCGGATGCGCTCCCGCCACAGTTCGTAGGGCGGCTGCGGCCCGTCGTCACCGTCGGCCTGTTCGGTGCTGTCGGCGAGGTTTTGCGCGTCCTGCACGGTCAAGTCGGTGAGGACGCCGGCCGCAAGGTGGGTGTGGGTGGGGATGTGGCCGGCGTACGTCCGTGCTTTCACCGCGAACACGACGCCGAGGGCGAGCTCGTCGAAGTACTCCCCGGCCCCCTGGCGCAGCCGGCCCAGCCCGTGCTGGTCGGCCCCGCCGGCGAACGTCGCGGCGAGCCCGACCCCGCTCCACAGGTCGGCCCGGCGGTGTTCGGCGAAGCGCCCGACCGCGGCGGCGACGGCGTCCGGGTTCCCGCCGTGGATGAACCACAGCGCGCGGCCCACGCCCTGGTCGAAGGCCCGGGCGAAATATTCGGGACGCCCCGCCCACGGGTAGGGCTCCGGCTCCGCCTGCTCGCCGATCCACTTGTCCGTGTCGAAGTAGGCGCGGTCGAAGCCGTAGCCGTCGACGGCGAGCCAGCTCATCACGGGGTGGTGCGCCACCCCGGTCAGCTCGGGCAGGACGTTCTTCCACAGTGGACGGGGCAGCCGCGCCATCGCGAAGCCGATCCCGATGTAGGTCAGGAAGATGTGCGGGCGCCCCGGCCCTTCCAGCAGCGCCCGGGTGCGGTCGCGGCCGCCGCCCGGCATGGCGTCGAGGATGGTGTAGCCCATCGTCGCGCCCTCGTAGGCGAATCCGCGCTGCTCCGGCTCGACGAGCGCGAGACGGCGCTCGATCTCCCACAGCGAGGCGCCTTCGACGGCCCATTCGAACCCGCACACCACCGCTTGCGGAACCGCCTCCAGCCGGGCCGTCGCGTCGGTGTGCGTGACCGGGAAGCCGCGTTCGGCGAAACCGACGGAGGCCAGTGGCGGCGCCAGTACGCGCTTGCGCAGGACACCCAGGAAAGTCGACATCGGAATCCTTCTGGTTGTCGGTTGTCGGGACGATCAGGCGACCGCGTGCAGGTGCGACCGCTGGGCCGGCAAGACCCGCTCTCCCGCCGGCGACTGGTGCGAAGCCAAGGTGACGGCGACCGGCGGGTCGGTCAGGGACGGCGGGTGCAGCCGCATCGTGACTTCGGCCGGTTCGAACCCCGTCACGGTTACCGGCGCCGAGGCGATGGTGAAGGCCGGGCCGGCGTGGACGTCGCGGACCGCGCCGTGGTCGGCCACCGCGTTCACCGTCCAGCTGCCTTCGGGCACGCCGTCGATGGTCAGGTCGGTGGACAGCGCGTCCGCCACACCACCGAAGGCCACCGGGCTGCTCTGCGGGACCGCGTCGGCGAAGACACCGACGAGCACGTTGGCCCGCGCGGCCTCCGGCGGCATCCGCAACCGCACGGTGAGCCGCCCGCCGCCGGCCGGCAGGGACGGCCGCATGCTGCCGGCCTCGCGCAGGGACCGCAGCGACGGCAACCGCTGGAAGTGGGCGGAGTGCGCCACCAGCAGCTCGCCGACTTCCGGGTCCCGGTACGCGGTCGGGGTCATCCCGACCGAGCGCAGGAAGCGGCTGGTGAACGTGCCCACGCTGCTGTACCCGACGCTGCAGACGATGTCCGACACCGTGAGCGACGTCGTCAGGAGCAGCCGTTTCGCTTCGAACAACCGCACCGCGGTGAGGAACCGGCCCGGCGTCACCCCCGTCGCCTTGGCGAAGATCCGGGAGAAGTGGAACGGGCTGACGTACACCTCGGACGCCAGGGCCGACAGCGTGATGGGCTCGAAGTACCGCTCGAGGATCAGTTCGATCGCGCGGAGCACGGCGGGCGGCACGGCCTTGCCCCGGGCCGGTTCCGCCTCCCGGCCAGTTCGCTCCGCACCTGCCGACGACGCGATCTCGGCACTCATGGACGCAACCGATCGCAAGATCATCAGAACTACCTCGAATTCGCAACGACGTCAATTTCCTACTTAGCCAGGTAAGACGCCGTGCCTTGCGGTCCGATCGATCTCCGATGGAGGGCCGGCGGGGCCGTTCTGGGCCCCTGTGCGGAGGTCCCGGACGGCAATGTGTGAAACGCATACCCGCCGCGTGACCGCCGAATACCGCGGTACGACGCACCTGTGCGCGCGGCGCGTGAGAGCGACCACAATCGACGTTCTCACGGCTACGGGGAAGATCAGGACCTGCGGTTTTACCTCGGCGTTCCCGGCCGGCGGGCGTGCGTGGCGCCCCCCGCAGGAAGTGCGGGGCGCACGGGACCGCCCGGAGAAACACATCTCGACTCTGGTGGACGGGTCACTGGCTGGGCACCGCCGCGTCTGACACTGTCGAGAACAGAAAGGCCCGCGGCCGGTACGGCTTCACTGGGGAGCTTGGGAAACACGACGGGTCTTACTGGAGGCGCCCGACATGTACTCAACGAAAAATCTAGCGGACGGCCCGGTCATGGTTCCGGACGGTCTCGAGCAAGGGCTCCGGAGCGACACCGGGTTCACCGTGCTCGGCCCGCTGGCCCTGGTGCGCGACGGCGTTGACTACGCCCCGACCACGCCGAAACTCCTGCAGCTGCTGGCCTTGCTGGTGCTGCGGCCCGGCAAGATGGTGCACGCCGACGCGATCGCCCAGGAGCTGTGGGCCGACAAGCCGCCGCGCACCATGCGGACCACCATGCACACCTACGTCTACCACCTGCGCCGCTGCCTCGACGAGCACGGCCTCGGCTCGTTGCTGGAAACCAAGGCACCCGGGTACGTCTTGCGGATCGACCCGGCCCAGGTCGACGTCTTCCAGTTCGGGCAGCTGCACCAGGAAGGCCAGGAGCTGCTGCGCGAGGAGCAGTACGCCGCGGCCGTGGAGCGGTTCCGCTCCGCGCTCGACGTGTGGACCGGGCCGCCGCTGGCCAACGTCCCCTCGGGTCCGATGCTCCTCCCGTACACCGTCGAGCTGCTGGAGCAGCGACGCACGACGATGCACATGCTCTTCGAAGCCGAGATCGCCAGCGGGCACCACCGCGAGCTGATCGGGGAACTGCGCGCGGTGACGGCGGGGAACCCCCTCGACGAAGCGCTGCACGGCCAGCTCATGCGGGTACTGGGCCGCAGCGGCCGCCGGTCCGACGCGATGCTCGTCTACCGCACGCTGCGGAAGCGGCTCAGCGAAGAGCTCGGCGTCGAGCCGTGCGCCGATCTGCAGATCCTGCACCACGACCTCATCTCCGAAGGCGACCACAGCTGAAGCCTCGCCGCCCGGACCGACCGACCACCTGCCCGAAGTGAGGAACCGTGACGCTACCCACCCGAACCTACGGTCAGTTCTGCGGACTGGCCCGCGCGCTGGAGCTCGTCGGGGAACGCTGGGCCCTGCTCATCGTGCGCGACCTCGTCCTCGGCCCGAAGCGCTACACCCAGTTGAAGGCGGGCCTGCCCAGGATCCCGCCGAGCATGCTCTCCGCCCGGCTCAACGAGCTGGAGGCGTCCGGGGTGGTCCGCCGCCGCGTCCGCCCCGACCTCGACGCCGGTCTGGTCTACGAGCTCACCGATTACGGGAGCGAGCTCGACCGGGTCCTGCTGGACCTCGGCCTGTGGGGCGCGCGGTCGCTCAGCCGGCTCGCCTCCGGCGACGTCGTCACGCTGGACGCGGCGATCCTCTCGCTCTACACGACGTTCCGGGGTGAGGCCGCGGCCGGCCTCCGGGTCACCTACGAGATCCACTACCCCGGCAAGATGGTCCTGCGGGCCGTCGTCGACGACGGCTCGCTCGAGGTGTCCGAAGGCCGCCACGCCGACGCCGACCTGGTCATCCGGTGCGGCCAGGGTCCGGCGCTGCTGGACCTCATGAGCGGCCAGGCGAGCCCGGCGGAAGCGGTGCGCTCCGGCCGGCTTTCGATCGAGGGCGACCTCGGCGACCTCGAACTGTTCGCCCGGCTGTTCCAGCTGAAAACCGCGCCGGAACCCGAGGCGGGCATCGTCCTGCGCTGAGTCCTGCGCTGGCCCCAGGGCGGGGACTCAGCCGAGGTGTTCGGCGCGCTCCTCGAGGTACCGCCGCTCGGGCAGGCTCGCCGTGCGCCGCGCCGCGCGGCGGTAGTGCTCGCGGGCGGCTTCGGGCTCGCCGGCCTGCTCCAGCAGGTGTGCGCGCACGGCGTCGAAGCGGTGGCTCTGCTTCATCCGGCCGTCCTCCGCGATGGAGTCCAGCAGCTCCAGCCCGCGGGCCGGGCCTTCGACCATGGCCACCGCGATCGCCTGGTTCAACGTGACCACGGCACTGGGCGCGAGTTCCTGCAGCACCTCGTAGAGCTGCGTGATCTGCACCCAGTCGGTGCTCTCCGCGCTCGGCGCCGCGTCGTGCAGCGCCGCGATCGCCGCCTGGACCTGGTACGCCCCGACCGGACCCCGCCCCAGCACCCGGCCGATGAGCGCGGCGCCTTCGGCGACCATCGCGCGGTCCCAGCGGCCGCGGTCCTGCTCGGCCAGCGGCACCAGCGTCCCGTCCGGCCCGTCCCGGGCGTCCCGGCGGGCGTCGGTGAGCAGCATGAGCGCGAGCAGCCCGGCCACCTCGCCGTCGTCCGGGCGCAGCGCGTGCACCGCCCGGGTCAGCCGGATCGCCTCCCGCGCGAGCGCCGGCACCCGCAGCTCCGTCCCGGACGTCGCGGTGTACCCCTCGTTGAAGATCAGGTAGAGCACCTGGAGCACGACCGACAGCCGCCCGGCGTACTCCGCCGGTGCCGGTTCGCCGAACGTCGATCCGGCAGCCGCGATGCTTTCCTTGGCGCGCGTGATGCGCCGGGTCATCGTGGCTTCCGGCACGAGGAACGCCTTGGCGACCTGGGCGGTCGTCAGGCCGCCCACCGCGCGGAGGGTGAGCGCCACCTGCGACGGCGGCGAGACCGCGGGGTGGCAGCACAGGAACAGCAGCGTCAGCGTGTCGTCGCGGTCGGGCGCGCGCTGCTCCCCGGGGCCGGCGACCGCGGCGGCGTCCGCGGGTTCCCGCGCCGCGACGGACTCTTCCCGGCGGCGGCGCGCGCTTTCGCTGCGCCAGTGGTCGGTGAGCCGGCGGGCCGCGACGGCCACGAGCCAGCCGTGCGGGTTGTCCGGCACGCCTTCGCCCGGCCACTGCTCGGAAGCGGCGAGCAGCGCCTCCTGCACCGCGTCCTCGCACGCGTCGAACTGGCCGTAGCGGCGCACGAGGACGCCGAGCACCCGCGGCACCAGCGGCCGGAGCAGCTCGCCCACGTCCGCCGGCCCGCTCACCCGCCGACGACCTCGGATTCGGTCTCCGAGTCGGCGAAGAACACCACCGGGCGGACCTCGATGCCGAGCCCGTCGATCTTCGCGTCCGGGATCATCGCGGCCACCTCGTACGCCCGCTCCTGGCTGGCGCACTCGACGAGGTAGTAGCCCGCGAGGAACTCCTTCGACTCGGCGAACGGGCCGTCGGTGATCGCCGGCATCCCGTTCTTCACCCGCACCACGGCGCTCTTGGCCGGCGCGTCGAGCGCCTGGGTGCTGATCATCTCGCCGGACTCGCGGATGCGGCGGATGAACTCGCCGTGGCCGGTCATGACGTCGTCCTTGTCCTGCTCGGACAAGCCGTCCCAAACTTCCGGGTTCATGTACATCGCCAAGAGGTACTTCAAAATACGGCTCCCCGCGTTCGGCTGGCCCTGGTGGCAACATAGCCGATCCGGCACCGCAACCTGTGAGTGGTCGCCGGGCGCGCCCCGGCGGGAGCATCGAGATCCGGGCATTCGATCATCGTCCGGAGGGAGGCCCCATGCAGGACGTGCACGCCGACCTCGGTACCGAGGCGGACACCCTCGCGGAGCTCGTCCGCGAGCACGAGGAGAAGGTGCTGCTGCCCGACGGCCGGGTGATCACCGGCCACCTCGCCGAGCTCACCGTCGTGGCCAGGCGGGTGGTGCTGAGCGTCGAAGGCGAGGACAGCGCCTCGGCCCCGTCCATCACCGCCTCGGGGACGCTCGGGGACGCCGTCCTGGGCTGGCGTTCGGAGCACCGGAAGGCGACCGAGCTGCTGGCCGCCGCGGACGGGGAAATCGACTGGCCGGGCGGCCCGGTGCGGCCGTCCGTGCTCGCGGCCGCCCTGCTCACCGCGGTGTTCGCCCGCGGTCAGGACATCGCCGACGTCCTCGGCGTCCGCCTGCCCCGCAACGACAGCGTCGGCCACGTCGCCTACTACGGCGTGCGCACCCGCGACGACGCCTACACCGGGCACGGCCCGCCACCCGCGGCACCGTTCCGCTTCGAGCTCACGGCGCCGTCCGGCACGCGGTGGGAGTTCGGCCCGGCCGACGCGGCGGACCGGGTGACCGGCCCCGCGGAAGACTTCTGCCTGCTGTTCACCGGCCGCCGCCCGCCCGCCCGGCTGGCCGTCACCACCGCGGGCGAGGCCACCCGCTGGGCGGAACTGGCGCGGGCGCGGCACAATCCATTTTGGACATCCGAAGCGGACTAGTGTCGCGCGTCCGAGGTTCGTTGACAGCCTCCTGGCGGCGGCTGGTCCGACGACATGAATGAGTCATTCATGGCGTCGGACGAGGTGAATGACTCATTCACTACGTCGCCGCGGCCGGAAGTCCGCACTGACCGGGCCGGTTCCGGGGAGCGTCACTCGAAGCGGGCGGGGTCCCCGGCTCCACGGCGGACGATCTCGGCTTCCCCCGACGAGAAGTCCACCACCGTGGTGGGCTCGACGCCGCAGTCGCCGGAGTCGACGACCGCGTCGAGGACGTGGTCGAGCTCCTCTTTGATCTCCCACCCCTGGGTGAGCGGCTCGGGCACGTCCGGCAGGAGCAGCGTGCTCGACACGAGCGGCTCGCCGAGCTCCGCGAGCAGGGCCTGGGCGACGACGTGCTCCGGGATGCGCACGCCCACGGTCTTCTTCTTCTCGTGCATCAGCCGCCGCGGCACCTCCTTGGTCGCCGGCAGGATGAACGTGTAGCTGCCCGGGGTCGCGGCCTTGATCGCGCGGAACACCGCGTTGTCGACGTGCACGAACTGCCCGAGCTGCGCGAAGTTCTCGCAGACGAGGGTGAAGTGGTGCCGCCGGTCGAGCCGGCGGATCGCCCGGATCCGGTCGAGCCCCTGCGGGTTGTCGAGCCGGCAGCCCAGCGCGTAGCAGGAGTCCGTCGGATAGGCGATCAGGCCGTCCTGGCGCACCAGCTCCGCGATCTGGCCGACGGTGCGCCGCTGGGGGTTGTCCGGGTGGACGTCGAAGTACCTGGCCATGACCGCGAGCCTAGGCCTCGGTCCGACCGCGACGCCCGGTGACCCCGCCCGCGTCTTCCACAGTGCTCAGAACCGTCCCGGACGGTGACGGCGCTCCGGCCGCGACCGCATAATCCGGACAGACCCTTGTGCTTTCCGAGGAGGCGACCGTGAACGGACTGGCGCTGCCCGACCGCACCCGCCCGCCGCTGGCCCGGCCCCGCGTCGTGCCGGCGGAGGACTACCGCTTCGCCGGCCCCGGGGGCGAGGTGGACCTGGCCGGGCTGTTCGCCGGCTGCCGGCGGCTCGCCGTCCACCACCGGGTGCCCGACCGCGCCCGTCCGGGCGCCGCTGTGGCACCCGCCGAGCTCGCCGAGGCCATGCACGCCGCCGGCACGCGGCTGGTGCTGGTTTCTCACGCCCCGTACGCGAAGCTCGCGCAGTACGGCGCCCACTTCGGCTGGGACCTGGCGGCGTACTCCGCCCTGAGCACGGCGTTCGGCTCGGACTTCCCCGCGACGCGGTACCTCGCCGGGACCGGCTGCGACGACCGGGAAGACGCGCCCGGGCTGAGTTTCTTCCGGATGGACGGCGGTTTCGTGCAGCACCTCGGCTCGGTCGCCGTGCCATATCTGGATTTTCTCTGCCTCGCGGGCGTGGCCGGCGGCCCGCGCCTGCGCTGAACCGGCGCTGCGTCACCCGGCCCGGCCATCGCGCGAACGCGCTTCCCGCGTGTTTCCATGGGATGACACCGACCGGCCGGCGCGGGAAGCCCGGTCCGGCCGGTCGAATCCGTGCTTCGCCGACCGCCGGAGGATCGCAGAGCAGATGTCACCGGGAGCCGGACACCACCCCGCGGCGGCGCTCTCCGCCACGGCGGAGCCCCGTGGCACCACCAAGGCGGACCGGCGGCGGCCCGCGACCTTCCTGGCCGCCAGCATCATCGTCGTGGTGGTCGCCGGGTTCGGCGTCGTGGGGCTCGCCAACCTCCTGCCGGCTTCCGTCGACCCGCTCCACGCCGGCTACGGGATCGCCGGTGTCGCCGGACTGCTGGCGATCCAGCTGCTCTGGTTCAGCCGGCCGTCGGCCAGGCTGGATTCGACGACCAGCCGGGTCCTCCTCGGCGTCATGGTGCTGCTGGCCTACGCGCCGATCCCCACCTTCGGCCTGCTGTGGGCCGACATGCCGGACTTCGTCGGCGGCGCGGTCCTGCTGGTCCTGCCGGCCCGCTACGCCTGGCCCGCGTTCGCCACGGTGTGCCTCAGCATCGCCTGGACCTACTCCATCTACGAGAACAACCCGCTGACCGCGCTCTACAGCACGCTCGCCTCGATCTTCTACTGCCTGGTCTTCTACCAGCTCGCCCGGCTGGCGCGGATGGTCGACGAGCTGCACCGGGCCCGCACCGAGCTCGCCCGGCGGGCGGTCGCCGAGCAGCGGCTGGTGTTCGCCCGCGACCTGCACGACCTGCTCGGGCTCAGCTTGTCCGCGATCGCGCTCAAGGGCGAGCTGGTGCACCACCTGCTGCGGAAGTCTCCGAACCTGGCCAAGGCCGAACTGGACGAGATGACCGCGACCGCGCAGCGCACGCTCTCCGACGTCCGGGCGGTCTCCCGCGAGTACCGCGAGCTGTCGCTGGAGAAGGAGTCCCGGACCGCCGAGTCGCTGCTGGCCGCCTCGGAGATCGACGTCCAGGTGCGCCTCGACTGGGGCGACCTGCCCGTCCAAGCGCGGACCACGCTGGCCAGGGTGCTGCGCGAGGGCGTCACCAACGTCCTCCGCTACAGCGACGTCGAACACTGCGAGATCGACATCGTCCAGCACGGCGACAAGGTCACGCTGCAGATCGTCAACGACGGCGTCGCGGCCGAAGGGGCGGGGCTCGAGCCGGACAGCCGGCTTTCGAAGCTCCCCGACGAGGTGGCCGAGCTCGGGGGCACGGCGACCACCGAGACCGGCCCCGACGGCCGGTTCGTGCTGCGCGTCGAGCTCCCGGTCCCGGACCGGCCGGACGGGCCGGTGACCGGCCCCGGCGAAACCGACCGGCCACAGTCGACGCTGTTCCGCTGGCTGCTGCCGGCGACCATGTCGCTGATGGGCGTCGGCGCGACCCTGCACGCCCTCCGGCTGACCACGGAACCCTGGCGGCTCGCCCTGGTGATCGGCTCCATCGTGGCCCTGCTGACCCTGCAGTTCTCCTACTTCAACCGGCCGGCGACCTCGCTGCGCTCGGCCCAGACGTACGGCATGCTGCTGGTCCAGGCCTGCCTGACCTACCTGCCGCTGCTGCCGCTGAAGCAGGACTGGGTGAGCATCCCCGGCCTGCTGATCGGCACGGCCCTGCTGGTCCTCCCGCCGGTGGCCGGCTGGAGCTTCTTCGCCTTGAACACCGCGGCGTACGCGTGGATCGAATACCGGGCCGGCACCGGGGCCGCGTCCCTGGTGTTCTTCACGGCGGCCACGGTGATGACCGGGCTGACCGTGTTCGGTCTGCTGTGGCTGGTCCGGCTGGTGGCCGAACTGGACCACACCCGCCGCCGGCTGGCCGAGACGGCCCTCGCCGAGGAACGGCTGCGGTTCGCGCGCGACCTGCACGACCTGCTCGGGATGAGCCTTTCGGCGATCGCGCTGAAGAGCGAGCTGACCTCCCGCATGCTCGCGATCGACCGCGGCCGCGCGGCGACCGAGCTGACCGAGATCCTCGGCCTCACCCGGCAGGCGCTGTCGGACGTGCGGTCGGTCGCCAGCGGCCACCGCGAACTGTCCCTGGAGAACGAGTCCCGCACGGTGCGGTCCGTGCTCGCCGCGGCCGACGTCCGGCTCCGCATGGAGACGCTGATCTCCGAGGACCTGTCCTCGGCCGTGCGCACCGTGCTGGCGGTCGTGCTCCGCGAAGGGGTGACGAACGTCCTCCGGCACAGCCGGGTCGAAAGCTGTGACATCGCGCTGCGCCGCGTGGACGGCGTGGTCAGCCTGGAGATCGTCAACGACGGCGTGGCCGGCCCCGGTGCCGCCCCGCCCGCGGCCGGCGACGGTGCCGCACCGCGCCGCCGGCCGCCGGGCAGCGGCATCGGCAACCTGTCGTACCGGGTGGCCGACCTCGGCGGCGAATTGACGGCCGGCGTGGAGCCCGACGGCCGATTTCGCCTGCACGCGGTCCTTCCGGCCTGAGCCGGCGATTTTCCGCTCCGGGAAGCCCGGCATTTCCGGACACACCACGGCATTCCACGCGGCGGACCGCAATACCGGCACCGCCGAGTGAAATGCCGTCTCATGATCGGGCGAGTTACCGGGCGCGGCGAATTCGCCGTACCGGATGATCGCCCGCCGCCGATCAGGCGGCTTCCATGAGGTCCATCCGGCAGATGGTTCCGCGCATCGGCGCCTCGTTCCCCGCGGGCTCACGACCCCACAGTTCGAAACGCTCGATGACGAGGCCGGCGTCGACATCGCGGATGTCGATACCCAGCCCGTCGAAAAGGGCAGGGATGTCAGTGGTAATCCGAGAACTCATTATGTGCTCCCCAGTCGTTGGCGAACTTCTTTTCTCGCTAACAATTATTCCGCTCATCGGGGGCCCGACAGCCAGTGCCCGCATCACCGGACCCTCGTGCTTTCCCGCTAAGCCGAACAGTTTCTTGCATACCCCCGAACGGGCCAATACGAGCGGCTGCTCACTGGCGGTACGCCTCGGCCGGTAGCCGTGTGTCACCGATCCCGTGAGCAACCCCCACACCACTCGGACCGCTCCCGCCGGCCGAATACCCCGCCCACCGGCGGTTCAACACTCCGACGGCGGTCATGTGCGAAACGCATACCCGGCACTTGCAAAAGCCATTCCCAACGGGTGTCGATGAGCACTTAAGAAGTAGACGGCTCCGCGCCTACAGTTCTCGCATACCAAATCTGCCATCGTCGGTCGCGTTCGCAGGGAACCCGCCCGGCAGGCACCCGGCCAGCGGAGGGCGGCCACCATGGACCACATCGTGCGACAGGCCGTGGCACGCGCCATCGAGACCATGCAGGGCAACCTGGGCGAGCACCTCACCGTCGACGATCTCGCGCGCGCCGCGATGTTCAGCAAGTTCCACTTCACGAGAATCTTCCTGCGGGCGACCGGGTTGTCCCCGGGCCGCTTCCTTTCGGCACTGCGGCTGGCCGAGGCCAAGCGGCTGCTCGCCACGACGGCGAGCTCCGTCACCGAGATCAGCTACCAGGTCGGCTACAACAGCGTCGGCACGTTCAGCGCCCGCTTCAGCGGCAGCGTCGGCCTTTCCCCGACGGGGTTCCGGCGGCGCCGCGGGCGGCCCGACCGGCTCCCCGAGCGCGGCGAAACGCCGGAGTGCACGGGCACCGTGCGCGGGCGGGTGTCCTTCCCGCCCGTCCAGCAGCGCGGCCCGGTGTTCGTCGGGCTGTTCCCGGCCCGGATCGCCGAAGGCGCGCCGGCCCGGTACGCCGTCCTCCCGGGCGGCGTCGGCTACTACGCGCTGACCGGCGTTCCGGAGGGCTCCTGGTACGTCATCGCCTGCGCCTACGGCGTGTTCGACGAGCGCGGTCCCCGTGCGCTGACCGGGTTGTCCGGACCGGTCACGGTGCAGCCCGAAGTGACCGCGCACCTGGCCGACGTGGGGCTGCGGCCGCGCCACCGCTTCGACCCGCCGGTCCTGCTGGCCCTGCCCGAACTGACGCTCGCCCCGGCGCACCGGGCGATCGCGGTCTGAACCGGGCCGCCGCCGGCGGAGCGACCGCGGGAAGATCCGCGGCGAAAAGGATTACCGAGTGGCTTCGCCCCCGGGACGGCAGAAATGCCGTCCGGGGGCGAAGCTGTCCCCATCGGGTGATTACTCCGGAAGTGCCGGAAGGTGGCGTACCATTCCTGCGGGGAATGTGCTCGGCTGGGGGATGCGAGGAACACAGTGTGATTAAGGTTCTGCTGGCCGAAGACATGGACATGGTCCGCGGCGCGCTCGTTGCCCTCCTGAGCCTGGAGACCGACATCGAGGTGGTCGCGGAAGTCGATTCCGGTGACGAAATCCTGCCCGCCGCCCGGTCCACCCGGCCCGACGTCGCCGTCATCGACATCGACCTGCCGGGCAAGGACGGCCTGACCGCGGCGGCCGAGCTGCACGAGCACGTTCCCGAGTGCCACACCCTGATCTTGACCAGCCTCGGCCGGCCGGGCACGGTCCGCCGCGCGCTCGACGCCAAGGTCAACGGGTTCCTGCTCAAGGACGCGCCGTCGGACAAGCTCGCCAACGCGGTGCGTTCGGTCGCGGCCGGCCGGCGGGTCATCGACAGCGAGCTGGCGCTGTCGGCCTGGGAGGCCGACGACTGCCCGCTCACGCCGCGTGAGCTGGAGATCCTCGCGCTCGCCGCGCGCGGGCGCAACGTCGCCGACATCGCCGCGGACCTGTTCCTGTCCCCGGGCACGGTGCGCAACTACCTGGCGGCGTCGGTCACGAAGCTCAACGCCCGGAACCGCGTGCACGCGATCCGCATCGCCACGGAAGCCGAATGGCTCTGAGCCGCTCCGGGACCAGCCGCGCGCCGCGCCGGGGCGGCAGGAACGGCTGAAGCGGCACGGCCGCGCTCAGCACGTGTGTCCCGTCGGCGCCGGCCCCGGCGGTGAGGGTGCCACCGAGGGCACCGACCCGGTCCTGCAGGTTCCGCAAGCCGGCGCCGTGCTCCTCCCCGTCGTCGTTCTGCTCCGCCTCCCGCACGACACCGTCGTTGGTGACGCGCAGCCAGGCCTCGCCCTTGGTCACGCCGACGGCGAGCTCGCACCACGTCGCCCGGCTGTGCCGCACGACGTTGGTGGCGCTTTCCCGCAGCATCGACGCGAACGTCGTGGCCACCGGCTCGGGCAGGTGCGGCAGCTTGTGGCCGAGGCGCACGCTCACGCCGGCGGTCTCCAGCACCGCCGCCGCGGCCTGCCGTTCCTCCGTCAGGGAAAACCGCCGGCTCCCGGCCGCGACCGAGCGCACGTCCGCGAGAGCTTTGCGCGAGAGGGTCACGAGCTCGGCGAGCTCGGCCTTGGCCCGGTCCGGCTCGGTGTCGACGAGCCGGCGGGTCAGCTCGATCTTCAGGGTGATCGCGGACAGGCTCAGCCCCAGCAGGTCGTGGGTGTCCTGGGAGAACCGCAGGCGCTCCTCGGCGATCGCCCGCGAGGTCAGCTCGCGCCCGCCGACCTCGTACCGGGCGGCCAGCCGGCTGAACCACGCGAGGCCGAACACGACTCCGGCCGCCACCGCGGTGAGCACCGCGCCGTGGACGCCGTCGGCGACCGACACCACCGGTGTGCCCGCTCCCGCGGACAGGAGGGCGGCCCCGGCCGTGACCAGCACGAGCACCGGCACGGACACCGCCGGCCTCGCGGCGAGCAGCACACTGCCCGCGAAGAAGCAGGCGAGCGGGCTCCAGGCGGCGCCCAGCTGCAGCACCGGCAGCAGGCCGAGCAGGCCCTGCGCCGCCAGGGCGGGTCCGCGGAACCGGTCCCTGCCGTAGCAGAACCCGGCCACGTGCACCACGACCAGCACCGCGGCGTAGCCGCACGCCGCGAAGGCCGGCAGCCACGATGGGGCCTCTCGCAACGGCCCGAGCAGCGCGAGAACGCCGATACCGAGGCAGAGTGCGCTGTGCACGATGTGGACCAGGCGGGCCGGGAAGCCCCCTTCCGGCAATCCTTCCGCGCTGGTGCCCGGAAGGGACCGCGCCGCTTTCTTCGACGGCACCGGATACAGCGACCGCAGTCTTGCTCCCCGCACCACCGCGTCAGCGATCACGCACCGCCTCCCCAGAAAAGCGCCGTGCCCTGAAATGGCAGGGTAACAGCCGGACCGCGGCTGTCAGGCCGAGTTCACGCGTCCGCCGGGCGGGAAGTCGAGGACGCATTCGCCGATGCTGACCTCCGCCGGCCACGCCAGCTTGAGCGCCCGGTCGACGCGATCACCCGAGTCCGCGGGCACGGCGTGCGCCGCCAGGCCCATGGCCCTGGCGACCAAGGAGAACACCTGCTGCAACGCGCCGAGGTGCAGCAGCGTCGTCGCGTAGGCCGCGCCACCGAGCGCCCAGGCGATCCGGGACATCCGCGCGGTCATGGTCAGCAGGGCCGCCGGGCGGCGGTGGCTGCCCGCGGCGACCATCGCCATGTCCAGGAGGCCGTCCAGGACGACGGTGTCGTCGTTGATCAGCGTGAGGGTGTGCCACAGCGGGTTGTAGTGGTAGATGCCGCGCGCGAGGCCGGCGCAGCGGTTGACGCCGACGTAGATTTCGAGCTCGTACAGGCAGGCCACGCTGAAGTACGGCCGCTGCGTCGCTTGGTGCGAGCGGCCGCCGGGGAGGCCGGTCGCACCGATCGAGCGCACCCGTGCGGCGCGGAACAGGAACTCGCCGATCTGCCGGGCGGACAGGCCCCGGTCGCTGACGGCGGGACAGACGTGGTCGGTCTCCAGCAGCGCCGTCAGCGTCGAGTCCCCGGCGGTCAGTGCGGCCGGCTCGGGCCGGTGGAGCGGGACGGCGGGGCCGCCGGCGGCCGGTTTGAGCATCGGGGGCTCCGCGCCGGGCGGACGGTCGCCGTCCCCCGGCGACGACGGCATCTGCCAGGTCCGGCTGCGGGCGTGGAACATCAGGTCGTCGTGCGACCAGTCCGCCGTGCCGGGACCGCCGTACTCGGTGAAGTGGCCCTGGGCGTCGGCGAGGAGCACGAGCCCGGCGGCGACCAGGAACTCCACCACGTCGGCGACCACCGCCGTGGCCACGCCGGTGACGGCGGCCAGCCCGTCGACGGTCGTCGGCGCGGCGAGCGACGAAGCGAGCAGGACCGCGGGCGGCCGGAGCAGGGCGACCTTGTACGGCGCCACGGGCGATTCGGCCAGCAGGACCCCACCATCGGCCCGCAGGGCGGCGAACCGGGACAGCCGCACCCGTCGCCCGGCGGGCAGCGGCCCGGCGCGGAAGGCCGGGGACTGGGCGACCGGGATCGCCGACAGCACCGGCCCGCGGCCGTCGTTGAGCGCGAGGGAGTGCACGACCGAACCGGACAGCCGGGTCAGCACCCGCCGCAGCGACAGCCGCCAGGCCTCCGCACCCGCCCCGTCCGCGGCCACCAGGTTCGCCATGGACACCGGCCCGAGCGCCAGGCGCGCGAGGGACTCCTGCACGCCGGTGGCCGTGCCGCGGAACTCGTACTCGCCCCACCACGTGATGGCGACCAGCGTCCCCTCGTCGTCCGTTTCGAGGAGTGTGTCCTCCGTGAACGACCACAGCCACACCGTTTCGGCCTGTTTGTGCGAGTTCTCGGCAACCAAGGCGAACTCCTAGGTGAACGACGGAACTGCCCGCCCCGACCCGGCAGCTGTCAGAGGAACATCGGGAACGGGTTGAGCCGCTCGTAGGGCACCGGCTCCGCCACCCGGCCGAGCCGCACCGGGACGTCGAACAGCCTGCCGGGCGCGTACCGGGCCCAGAACGGCCGGAGGCCGGGGGCCAGCACCTTGACCACCGGCAGGCCGACGTCGGGACGGGTCTGGTCGAGGACGAGCAGTTCGCTGCCTGCCTCGCTCAGCGCCCCGGCCAGCGCGAAGACGTCGTCGCGCACGTCCGGCCGGTGGACGTAGGGGAAGTCGGCCGGGGTCCGCGTCCGCCCGCCCGCGACCGGCATCAGGTACGGCTGGTTGGCGACGGTCGCGTACTCCAGCCACCGCGCCGCGTCCGGGTCACCGATGCCGTGTCCCTGCCGCAGCAGGTCCGGCAGCATCTGGTTCAGCTCCGCCACCGCGCGACGCACGGCGATCCGCGGGTCGAGGTGGGCGCCGAACCCGAACATGATGTGCTCGTACGGCCGTCCGGTGCCGCGCGAGACCGCGGCGAACACCGGCACGCCGAGGTCCGACGTCACGTCCAGGACCCACATCTCCCGGCCGAGGCCGGCGTAGTGACCGACCATCTCGGCCAGCCAGCCGTCCTCGAACGAATCGAGGTCGACGCCGTGCACCGGCGTGCGGTTGTACCACCACAGCGCGACGGCGTCCCGTTCGACGAGCTCGAGCGTGCCCTGCAGGACGGCGTCTTCGAGGCTGCTGCCCGCCGCGGCCCCGTTGGAGTCCGTGGCCAGGCCGCGGCCACCGGATTCGGCGGGGACCCCGTAGTACAGGTACGCCGTGGGCAGGAGCCGGCGGCCGCCGGAGAGCGACCAGACGGGGGTCCAGTCGATCGCCGCGTCCGGGTCGAACCGGGTGGGGACGTGCTGGAACGAGCCGTGCCCGGCGTTCCAGGCGGTGCGCTCGTGGTACTGGCGGTCGGCGAACAGCATGCAGTCGTTGGGGTGCACCGCCTCCTCGAGGTCCGCGAACGGGGCCCGGATCCGCAGCTCGTCACCCTGGTAGTTGCCGGAGAAGCGCTCCACCGCCTCGCACAGGGCGCTGACCTCGGCCTCGAGCGGGGTGGTTCCCTTGCCCCCGTTCTCCCCGTGCAGCCCGGCCCGCATGCCGGCCACCCCGGTGATGCCGCGGGCGACGCTCTGGCCGGAGCGGTAGGCGTTGACGTACGGCGGGGCCGCCGGATCGCGGCGGATCTCCTTGACGACGCCGGTGATCGGGCTGATCAGGTGTCCGTACCGCTCGAGGATCTGCCCCGGCGTCGAGGTGCGGTGACCGCCGCCGGTCGCCGTCGTCTTGCGCGCCGGTTCCAGCCGGATCGGCCGGGCCCCGCGCGCCGCGACCAGCGTGGGGTCCCCGCAGGCGGGGCACTGCGGCCGGCGGCGCAGCTCGTGCAGCGTGCCCTGCATGTCCAGGGTGTCGAGCACCCACACGCACTGCTGGCCGTGGTAGCGGTAGCCCGCCAGCCACTTGCTGGCCTCGAGCACGATCAGGTGCGCGGCCGCGGCCGACAGGGACGGCAGCGCGGCCGTCGGCCGGCGCGCGGGACCTTCGTGGCCGAGCACCTGCTGCGCGCACGCCTCGGCGTGGCGGTGGCCCCACAGCCGGTTGGTCAGGCAGTGCCAGCACCCCGGCTCGCCGGGGCGCAGCACCGGCCCGATCCACACCTGCGCGCCGAACGGCCGGGCCAGCAGCCACGGCCGCCCGGTCCGGCGGTGGTCGGCGTCGACCTCCGCCAGCCGCGGGTCGAGGTAGTCGGTGCACAGCACGATGCCCAGGTCCGCGTCCCCGGCCGTGGCGGGCGCGGCCGCCAAGCCGGCGTCGGCCAGTGCCCGCTCGACCGGCCCCGGGTCGGTGTCTTCGCCGACCGCGACCAGCCGGACGCCGGGCGAGGTGATCCCGGCGGCGTCGATGCCGCACGCGTCCCAGTAGGCGAGCTCCCGCTCGTCGACGCCGGGTCCGGGCACCGGGCGGACGGAGACCAGGCCTTCGTCCACCAGCTGGGCGACGATCGCCGCCACTTCCTCCGGTGTCATCCCGGCCGGCCGGGCGCGGAGCACCTCGCCGAGCTCGCGGGTGCCGTCCAGCAGCGGGGCGAGCGATTCGATCCGCGCACCCCGCATGGCGATGACACCCCGTTCGGAGAACAGGTAGGCGCCGTTGCCGGCGGACACCTCGGCGCGCAGGTGCCGTTTGAAGGCGAGCACGCGGGTCTCCGCCGGCGGCGGTTCCCCGGCACGAGCCCGATTCCGGGCGGGCTGCACGGCTGATCCGCTCATCTGCACTCCTCGTTCGGTGCGCGCGATCGGAGAACCCGGATTCTTCTCCGTCGCGCCGACCTGCGGCCAGTGCTCCGCGCACCGATCCGGACATGCGAAGTTCACGGGCATTCGTGGAAAAAACACGCTCGAACGGGGTTTAGCACACTGGTCGCCGTCACCGGTGGTTCGTCACTCTGGTTCGCGAGGGCAAAGTGCCCGGCGGCAAGTTCGACCGAATCAAGTGAGGATCGGGTATGACGACCACTCGCACCTACGGACAGTTCTGCGGCCTCGCGCGCGCCCTCGAGATCGTCGGGGAACGATGGTCGCTGCTCGTCATCCGGGACCTGGTCCTCGGCCCGAAAGGGTACCGGGACCTGCTGCGTGGGCTGCCCCGCATCCCGGCCAGCATCCTGTCTTCCCGCCTCAACGAGCTCGAGCGGGCGGGCGTGGTCCGCCGCCGGGTGCTGCCGCAGCTCGACGCGGGCCTGGTCTACGAGCTGACCGAGTACGGCAGCGAGCTCGACCACATCCTGCTGGACCTCGCGCTGTGGGGCGCGCGCTCGCTCGGGTACCCGGACGAGGGCGCGGTCTTCACCACCGACGCCGCGATCCTGGCGATGTACACGACGTTCCAGGAGGAAGCCGCGAAGGGCGTCAGCTTGACGTACGTGCTGCGCCACAGCGACTCACTGGTCATCCACGCGATGGTCGACGACGGCGCGCTGAAGGTCGGCGCCGGCGACCACCCGGCCGCCGACCTGGTGATCCAGCCGCAGGGGCCGGAACTGATCGACCTGATCAACGGCAGGCTGACGGCGGCCGAGGCGATGGCGTCCGGGCGGCTGCGGATCGAAGGGGAGTTCGAGCACCTGGAGCTGTTCACCAAGCTGTTCCGGATTCCGCCGAAGCCGGAGCAGGCGGAGGGGATTTCCTTCTTCTGACCGCCGGAAGGGGCAATTCGGAGTAATGCCGCGGTGCGCGACGCCGTTATCGTCGAGGCGCCACGCTGATCACGACAACCCTGGGGTTCGGCATGACGACTTTCGAAAACACCCGGCCCGGCGGATTTCTGGCCGGGCTCAACAGCCGCCACCACCACCGCGCGCTCGCGGTGTTCATGGCGGTGGTGATCGCCCACTGGGCCGAGCACATCGTGCAGGCCGTGCAGATCTACGCGCTCGGCTGGCCGGTGGCCCGGGCGCGCGGGGTGCTCGGGATGCCGTTCCCGTGGCTCATCTCGCAGGAATGGCTGCACTACGGCTACGCGCTGGTGATGCTGGTGTTCCTGTGGATCCTGCGGCACGGGTTCGCCGGCCGGTCACGGCAGTGGTGGAACCTGGCGCTGGCCATCCAGTTCTGGCACCACATCGAGCACCTGCTGCTGTTCATCCAGGCGCAGTCGGGCTGGCGGCTGGCCGGGCAGAAGGTGCCCACCAGCATCATCCAGCTGCTCGTGCCACGGGTGGAGCTGCACCTGTTCTACAACACGATCGTCACCATCCCGATGATCGTCGCGGTGATCCTGCACCGGCGGGCCTCGGCCGCCGAACACGAGCTGACCGGCTGCGTCTGCGGGCTGCCGAAGGCCGCCCTCGCCACGTCGTGAAGCGCGCGCTGGCCCTGCTGGCCTTCCTCCTGGGCTGGCTGGTGCTCGGCGCCGTGCCGGCTTCGGCCCACGTCGAGATCGTCTCGTCGGCCCCCGGGGACGGCGCCCGCCTGAGCGCGGCGCCGCCCCTGGTGTCGGTCACCCTGTCGGAGAACATCGGGATCCAGCCGGGGTCGATCAAGGTCGTCGACCTCGCCGGCAAGCAGGTCGACGCCGGGCCGGTGTTCCAGCCCGGCGAAGCCGCCGAGCAGCTCGCGGTGCGGCTCAAGCCGGGGGTGCCGGACGGCAGCTACCTGGTCGAATACGCGTTCGTCTCGGCCGACTCGCATCCGGTGCGCGGCACTTTCGCGTTCGTGGTGGGCACCGGGCCGCTGGTGACGTCGGCCGGCGCGGTGTCGGCGGCGACGGGCACCGACACGGCGGTCGACGTGGTGTCGACGGCGGCGCGCTGGCTGGCCTACCTCGGCGTCGTGCTGCTGGGTGGGCTGGCGTTCGTGGTGCTGTGCCGCCCGGCCGCCCGCACCGACCCCCGCGCCCGCCGCCTGCTGAACTGGGGCGCCGGCCTGGTCGCGGCGACCGCCGTGGCGGCGTTCGTGCTGCAAGGGCCGTACGCGACGGGGCGGAACCTCGAAGCGGTGTTCGACACGGGATTGCTGGCGGACACGCTGCGCGTCGCCTACGGGAAGCTGCTGCTGCTCCGGCTGGCCGCGGTGGCGGTGCTGGCGCTGCTGTTGCCGAGGCTGCTGCGGCCGGAGCTGCCGGAACGGCTGCGCGCCCGCTGCGAAAACCTGGCCATGGTGACCGGCTTCCTCGTGCTGCTGACGTTCTCGGCCACCGGCCACCCGGTCGCCGACCCGATCATGTTCATCTCGGTGTCCGCGGACCTGGTGCACTTCGGCGCGGTCGCCATCTGGGTGGGCGGCCTGACCCAGCTGGCCCTGTGCCTGCACCGCCCGGCCCCGGACGAGGACCCGGCCCCGGCGGCGGCCCGCTTTTCCCGCCTGGCGGCCGGAGCGGTGACGGCGATCGCCCTCAGCGGCGTCGTGCTGGCGTTGCGCATCATGCCGTCGCTGACGACGCTCTGGACGACCAGGTTCGGCCTGCTGGTGCTGCTGAAGATCGCCGGCCTCGCGGTGCTGCTGGCGGTGGCGAGCCGCTCCCGCCGCGCGGTGCGCGACGGAATGACGAAGCGGGACGAAGGAACCACGAAGACGGCAACGACGCAGTTGCGCCGCCTACGCCAGACGGTGGCGGCGGAGGTGCTGCTCGGCGCGGTGGTCCTGGCCTTGGCGGCGTTCCTTACGGTGACCCCGCCCAGCGGCTGAGGGGTCCGGGCGCGTGGCTGGGCTGGTCGGGGGCTGGTCCCTGGGTGAGACCTTGCTCAGCCTCGCGCCGGCCAGCGCGGGGAGGGCCGGGCGGCAGCTATCTCGCCCACACAAAGCCGCCACCTGCCCCCTGGAGCCAGCCAGCCCACCCGGGGCTCAGCTTCGCGCCGGCCAGCGCGGGGAGGGGGCCGGGGCGGCCGTGATCGCGCCTACGCCGAGCCGCCACCGGCCGCTGGAGCAGCCCACCAGGGGCCCAGCCTCGCGCGGCCCAAGCGCGGGGCGGGCCCGACCGATCGGCGGCGATCCGCCCACGCCAGCGACCCCACCGGCGGCTGGAGTCGGCCAACCCTGGGGGCCCAGCATCACGCCGAGCCGGCGCGGCCGAGCCGCCCACCGAACCGTCCCCGTCACACGCCAGGGAGCTCCGGCGGGCTGAACGGTCCCCACGTGAACGCGGGCAGCCACCGCTCCGGCCCCTCGCTCCACTCCAGCGTCGTGAGCTGGGCCGGCGATCGGCGGCCGGCGAGGGCGCGGTACAGCTCGTGGCGCGGCGCCGTCACCGACGCCGATGGCCGGCCCGGGCCCGCCGTCCACTCGGCGCCGTCCGTCGTGCGCAGGCGCAATGGCGGCAATCCGCGTCTCTCGATCGAGCCCGACAGCCCGCTGACCAGCACCTCGATGCTCCGCGCCCAGGCCGCGTGCTCCGCCGGCGGGGCGACGCCGAGCGCCGCGCACAAGTCCAGCTCGTGGGTGTAGGCGTCCATCACCATGACGTCGCCCTCGCGGCCGCCCGCCTCTTCGAGCCGCCGGTCGAGCTGCTCGCCGATGGCGTCCCAGTGGTCGAGCAGCTCCGGCACCCCCGCGGCGCCGGACAGCTCCGCCGGGCTGCCGCCGTGGCGCTCCAGCACCCGGCCGGCGATGGCGATGAGGTGGCCGAGCAGGTCGGTGACCGTCCACTCCGGACACGCCGGGACCGGGGCGAGGTGCTCCTCAGGCCGTCGCGCAAGCAGGGTGCGGACGCCCTGCCGCACGGCCCGGTAGCCCACGAAGTCCGGAACTGTCACGGGTCCCCCTCACCTGGCACGATCAGTGCGTCCACCCCAGTATGCCCAGGTGACGGCCCCGGCGGTTCTCCCCGCCTGCCGCCACCGGAAGATCCCGGGAGGTCGTGGTCTTGCCCACCCTGTGGTCCACGCCGGCGCAGTGGAGCCTGCTGCCGCCGGTCCTGCTCGCGCTCCTGCTGAGCGTCGCCATCGGCCTCGAACGCGAGGCCGGCATGAAGGCCGCCGGCCTGCGGACGCACAGCCTGGTCGGCGTCGGCTCGGCCGTGTTCATGCTGGTCTCGAAGTACGGCTTCGCCGACCTGCTCGGCTTCGACCACGTCTCGCTCGACCCGTCGCGGATCGCCGCGCAGATCGTCTCCGGCATCGGCTTCATCGGCGGCGGCCTCATCTTCGTCCGCCGCGACGCGGTGCGCGGGCTGACCACGGCGGCGACGATCTGGGTGACCGCCGCGGTCGGCACCGCGTGCGGTGCCGGGCTGCCGGTGCTCGCCGCCGGCGCGACGATCGGGCACTTCGTCGTGACGCGCGGCTTCCCGCCGCTGCAGCGGTTCGTCGCGCGGCACCGCCGGGAACCACCGGTGGTCCGGCTGAGCTACCTCGACGGCCACGGCGTGCTGCGCGCGGCGCTGGCCGTGTGCACCGGGCGCGGGTGGGCGGTGCACCACGTCGAGGTCGATCACGAGTCCCTTTCCGAGGAGGGGCAACGGATCGCGGTCGTGACGCTGCGCCTGGACGGCCGCGGCGACCTCTACGACCTCGCCGCTGAGCTGGCCGAGCTGACCGGGGTCCGGAGCACGTCCACCGGTCTCGGGGAACCGCTCGACGAATGATCGCCCGCCCGGGCAGCGCGCGGAGGCGGGTTTGCGGCACACTGGGAAGCACACGGAAAGCCCCGGTGTCGCAAGGAAAACGCGCGACCGAGGAGAAACCATCCAATTCGGAGGTGAGGCATGGCCCCCGGCGGTGGCGAGGACGTGGCGCTCGCGTTGCCTGAATTCGACCTGGCGTGGCGCGGTTTTCATCGCGCGCAGGTCGCGGAATACGTCGCTTGGGCCGAGGCCGAGATCCGCAGACTCACCGCCGAAGGCGACGCCGCGCGGCGGCGCGTAGCGGCCCTCGCGGAGGAGAACCGTGAGCTGCACGTGAAGATCGACCGGATCAGCATGACCCCGATCCCCGCGGACGCCCTGCAGGAGCGCTCGCGCCGGATGATCGAGCTGACCCGCGAGGAAGCGGCGGAAATCACCGCGCACGCAACGGAAACGGCGAAGCGGATCCGGCGCGAAGCCGAGGCGGAGGCCGTCCGGCTCACCGAGAAGGAACGCCGGCTGGTCGCCGAGGCGGAAGCCGAGCGCGAGCGGCAGCGCGCCGAGCACGAGGAATTCATGCGGGCGGCCGAGCAGCGCCGCCGTGAGCTCGACGAGGCGGCGGCGCACCGCCGGGCCCAGCTGGAAGAGGACCACACCCGCGCCATGACGGTCCGCCGGGCCGGCGCGATGCGCGAGCTGGCCGAGCAGGAAGCGGCCGCCCGGGCGAAGGCCGACCGGCTGGTGACCGAAGCGAAGCAGCGCGGCGAAGCCCTGGTCACGACCGCAGAAAGCGAGCTGGCCTCGGCGCGGGAGAAGGCCGGGCAGCTGGTCTCCGACGCCACCCGGCGAGGAGAAACGCTGGTCGCGGCGGCGCAAGGCGAGGTGACGGCGCTGGCCGAGGTCCGCGACAAGCTGAAGGCGAGCCTGACCGGCTGCCGCAGCCTTCTGACCGAAGCGGCGGTCGCCCTCGACGACCGGCCGGGCTCGTTCGACCCCGAAGCCACCCTGCCGATGTCGAAAAGAGTGCCGATCCAGCGACGGTCACCCGCGGAAGACCTGACCGACGCGGTCGGTTGACGTCGGCCCGCGCCACGGCATCACAGCAGGTCACGGCATCATGAACGACTTCTTCCGGTCCCCGGACGAGGCACCCGGACCGGTCATGAATGACTCATTCCTGTCCTCCGAAGACAGGAATGAGTCATTCACTGCAGGGGAGACGTCCGGCCGGCCACGCGGTGACCGGGCCGGGCGCACCGGAGCGGGCCCTTGAGCGAAGCCGTGCCCTTCCCGCCGCGGCGGGTGTTCGCGCTGGTCGCCGCGGTCGTGATCCTCGCCGCGTCGACCACCCTGGCCAACCGCGTGCTGCCCGGCTGGGCGTACCCGGTGTGCGGGCTGGTGGCCGCGTTCGTGCTGGTCGCGCTGGGCCGGGCCGCCGGGTGCTCGTGGACCGACCTCGGGCTGGGCAGGCTCCGGCGTCCCGCGCTGGTCGGCGTGGCCGGAGCGGCCTCGGTGGCGGTCGTGTTCGGGATCGCGCTGGCCGTGCCGTCGCTGCGCACGGTCTACCAGGACGGCCGCGTCGGCGACCCGGACCTCGGGCAACTGCTGTGGCTGACCTGCGGCCGGATCCTGTTCGGGACGGTCCTCATCGAAGAGGTCGCCTTCCGCGGCGTGCTGCCCGGCCTGTTCGGCGCGACGGACGAGCGGTGGCGCTGGCCGCCGATCCTGTGCTCGGCCGCGCTGTTCGGGCTGTGGCACGCGCTGCCGGCGCTCGCCATCGGCCGCAACGCCGCCGTGCACGCCGTGTTCGGCTCGACGCCGGTGGTGGTGCTGGAGGTACTGGCGATGGCCGCGGCGGGCGTCGCCGGGATCTTCCTGCACTGGTGGCGCCACCTCGGCCGGGGCGTGCTCGCGTCGGTGATCGTGCACTTCACGACGAACGCCGGCGGCCTCACCCTGGCCGTGCTGGTCCGCTGACCCGTTCGCAGTCCCCGGAAGTCAGGAACGCACCAGCCGCGCGATCGCGTCCGACGCTTCCCGCACCTTCAAGTCGGCTTCCTCGCCGCCCGCCGCGGCGGCCTGGACGACGCACGTCGCGAGGTGCTCGTCCAGCAGTTCCAGCGAGAACGACTGCAGGGCCTTCGTCGCCGCCGAGACCTGGGTCAGGATGTCGATGCAGTACTTGTCCTGCTCGACCATGCGCTGCAACCCGCGGATCTGGCCCTCGATCCGGCGCAGGCGCTTCAGATAGGCTTCCCGCTCGCCGCCGTAACCCGTCATCGCCACCTGTCCCCGTCGTCCGCACCCTTTCCCCCGACTATACCCTCCCGGGGTGTCAGCGGAAGCGGCGCAGCCGCAGGCTGTTGCTGACCACGAACGCCGACGAGCACGCCATCGCCGCGCCCGCGATCATCGGGTCGAGCAGGCCGAGCGCCGCGAGCGGCACCGCCGCCACGTTGTAGGCGAAGGCCCAGAACAGGTTCCCCTTGATCGTCGCCAACGTGCGCCGGGCCAGCCGGATCGCGTCGGCCGCCACGCGCAGGTCGCCCCGCACCAGCGTCAGGTCGCTCGCCTCGATCGCCGCGTCGGTGCCGGTGCCCATCGCCAGGCCCAGGTCGGCCTGGGCGAGCGCGGCCGCGTCGTTGACGCCGTCGCCGACCATCGCCACCACGCGCCCCTGGGCCTGCAGCCGCTTGACGACGGCGACCTTCTCCTCGGGCAGCACCTCGGCGACGACCTCGCCGATCCCCGCCTGAGCCGCGACCGCCCGCGCCGCGCCGGCGTTGTCCCCGGTCACCAGCACCGGCGTCAGGCCGAGTTCCCGCAGCTCGGCGACCGCCTGGGCGGACGTCGGCTTGATCGTGTCGGCGACCACGAGGCGTCCGCGGACTTCGCCGTCCCAGGTCACGTGGACCGTGGTCGCACCTTCGGTTTCGGCGGGTTCGCCGCCGGCGAACACCGCGCGCCCGACGGCGACCTCGTGCCCCTCCACCACGCCGGTCACGCCGAGGCCCGCGGTGCTGCGGAACTCCGTGACGGCGGGCAGCCCGCCGAACCGCTCCCGGGCCGCGGCCGCGATCGCGCGGGCGATCGGGTGCTCGGAAGCGGCCTCCACGGCGCCCGCGAGCCGGAGCACCTCGCCGTCGCCCTCGACGAGCGCCATCCGGCCGGTGGTGACCGTGCCGGTCTTGTCGAGCACCACGGTGTCGACGCGCCGGGTGGACTCGAGCACCTCGGGCCCCTTGATGAGGATGCCCAGCTGCGCGCCGCGGCCGGTGCCGACCAGCAACGCCGTCGGCGTCGCGAGCCCGAGCGCGCACGGGCAGGCGATGATCAGCACGGCGACGGCCGCGGTGAACGCGGCATCCGGCGCCCCACCCGTCGCCAGCCAGCCGACGAGCGTGGCCAGCGCGGCGAAGACGACCGCCGGGACGAAGACGGCGGAGACCCGGTCGGCCAGGCGCTGGACGTCGGCCTTGCCGTTCTGCGCGGCCTCGACGAGCCGCGCCATCTGCGCCAGCCGGGTGTCCGCGCCGACACGGGTGGCCCGCACGAGCAGCCGCCCGCCGACGTTGACGGTCGCGCCGGTGACCGCGTCGCCCGGCCCGGCCTCGACCGGCACGGCCTCCCCGGTGAGCATGCTGGTGTCGACGGCGGAGCCACCTTCGGCGATGACGCCGTCGGTGGCGATCTTCTCGCCGGGCCGGGCGACGAAGACGTCGCCGACCTGCAGGTCCTTGGTCGGGACGAGGTGCTCTTGGCCGTCGCGCAGGACGGTGACGTCCTTCGCGCCGAGGTCCATCAGCGCGCGGAGGGCGGCGCCGGCGCGGCGCTTCGACCGCGTCTCGAAGTAGCGGCCGGCCAGGATGAACGTGGTGATCGCGGCGGCGACCTCGAAGTACAGGTGGTGGTGACCGGCGCCGAAGACGAGCGCGTACAGCGACCAGGCCACGGAGGCGACGACGCCGAGCGAGATCAGCGTGTCCATGGTGGCGGTGGCGTGGCGCAGGTTGACCGCGGCGGCGCGGTGGAACGGCCACGCGCCCCAGGTCACGACCGGGGCGGCGAGGGCCAGCGAGACCCAGGGCCAAGCCGCGAACTGCCAGGCCGGGAGCATCGCGAGCGCGATCAGCGGGACGGTGAGGCCCGCGGAGACGAGCAACCGCGTGCGCGGCGTCTCCTCCGGCGTCTCCGGCACCTCCGGCTCGGGAAGGCGCGCGGAGTAGCCGGCGGCCTCGACGACAGCCTTGAGCTCGTCGACCGACAGCCGGGAGGGGTAGCTGACCTGCGCTTTTTCGGTGGCGTAGTTGACCGTCGCGGTGACGCCGTCGACCTTGTTGAGCTTGCGCTCGACGCGGGCGGCGCAGGACGCGCACGTCATCCCGCCGATGGCGAGCTCGACGCGGGCCGCGGTGGTCACCTCGGCCGGGTTCACGGGATCACGCGGTAGCCGGCCTCGGTGACGGCGGCGGCGACCGCATCGGTGGTCAGCGGGGTGTCGCTGGTCACGGTCACGCGTCCGCTCTCGACGTCGACGTCCACCTGGCGGACGCCCGCGAGCTCGGAGACCTCCTCGCGGACCGAAGTGGCGCAGTGCCCGCAGGTCATGCCCTCGACGGTGTAGGTCGCTTCGGCCATCTCCCGCTCCTTCCGTTCCCCCTCCTTTATACCCATCGGGGGTAGGGGTTCTCCATCGGGGCCGTCAGACTCGCGGCATGCGGAAGCTCTACGCGATCGGGATCGGCGCCGGCGACCCGGAGCACCTCACGGTGCAGGCGATCGACCGCCTCAACCGCGTCGACGTCTTCTTCGTCCTCGACAAGGGTTCGGACAAGGCCGACCTGGTGCGGCTGCGGCAGGAGATCCTCGACCGGTTCGTCACGCGGGAGTACCGGGTGGTCCTGGCGGAAGACCCGCCCCGCGACCGCACCCCGGCGGACTACCGGGCAGCGGTGGCCGACTGGCACGCGGCCCGGGCGGCGGTGTACGAGTCGATGATCCTGTCGTCGCTGGCCCCGGACGAGGTGGGCGCCTTCCTGGTGTGGGGTGACCCGTCGCTGTACGACAGCACGATCGCGTTGATCGAAGCGGTGCTGGCGCGGGGGAACGTCGAGTTCGAGTACGAGGTGGTGCCGGGGATCAGCAGCATCTCGGCACTGGTGGCCCGCCACCGGACGACGATGAACCAGATCGGCCGCGCGGTCCAGCTGACCACGGGCCGCCGCCTCGCGTCGGGCTGGCCGGACGGAGTCGACGACGTCTTCGTCCTCCTCGACGCCCACACGACGTTCGACCGCTTCACTTCCGTGGGGCTCGAGATCTTCTGGGGCGCGTACGTGGGCACGCCCGACGAGATCCTGATCTCGGGCCCGCTCACCCCCGCGCTCGCGGACCGCATCCGCTCGACCCGCGCCGAGGCCCGCGAACGCCACGGCTGGATCATGGACACGTACCTGCTTCGCCGCCCGGCCCCCAACCCGTGATGCCCCTCCAATCACGAGTGATGCCCCCGCAATCACGCGAGATGCCCCTTCAATCCACACGAGATCCCCTCTCGCGTGACTGGAGAGGCTTCATGCGTGATTGGAGGGGCATCTCGCGTGATTAGAGGGGCATCACGGCGCCGGCCGGGCCGGGACTCGGGGAATAGAAGAAGGGCCTGGGCCGGGAGACGTTGTCTCTACCGGGCCCAGGCCCTTCCTTCACGTTAAGTTCGGCGGTGTCCTACTCTCCCACAACCCTTCGGTTGCAGTACCATCGGCGCTGTCAGGCTTAGCTTCCGGG
>NZ_JBEZYY010000025.1:0-142880 GCF_040638975.1 Amycolatopsis sp. NPDC024027 | reverse complement strand
GCGCCGGTTCACGGCGGCGCCGCGCGGCGCCGGACCCCGACGCCGAACCGCCCGCACGGCGACCCGCGCAGCCGGGTGACCGCTCCGCCGGCGTGCCCGAGCCCGGCGCCGAGCCGCGCCGCCGCCCGCCGGCGCCGCCGGCCCGCGAAGAGCCGGTGACCGACGTCCTGCCCGCGCTGGCCCCGCTGCCCCCGGCCGAACCGCCGAGGACGCCACCGGAGGAGCCCGGCCTCCTCGCCGAGGACGACGAGTACGCGGACTACGACGAGTACGACGACTACGACGAGTCGGAGTACGACGAGGAGTACGACGACTACGACGAAGAGCCGCAAAAGCCGCGTAAGAAGGGCAAGCGCGCCCTCGGCTGGGTCGCCGCGATCGCGGTGATCGCCCTGCTCGCCGGCGGCGCCTGGTACGGCTTCAACAGGTTCTTCGGCTACGACGACTTCGACGGTGCCGGCACCGACGATGTGGTGTTCCAGGTCGCCGACGGCGACACGACGTCGGCGATCGGCGCGAAGCTCACCACCGCGGGCGTTGTCGCCAGCACCAAGGCCTTCGTCAAGGCGGGCGAGGGCAACCCGAAGCTCGCCCGGGTCCAGCACGGCTTCTACGTGATGAAGTCGCACATGTCCGGGGCCAGCGCGGTCGACCGGATCACCGACGCGGCCGCCCGCGTCGGCCAGCTGGAGATCCGGCCGTACACGCAGTTCGACGACATCACCCAGCCCGATGGCAAGGTCACGCCCGGCGTGTACAGCCTGATGGCGAAGGCGTCGTGCGCGCAGCTCAACGGCAAGAGCACCTGCGTCTCGGCGGACGACCTGCGCAAGGCCGTCGACGCGGCGGACCTGAAGCAGCTCGGCGTGCCGGACTGGGCGATCGAGCCCGCGAACAAGGCCGACCGCAAGGACCGCAGGCTGGAGGGCCTGATCGCGCCGGGGCTCTACGACGTCAAGCCCGGATCGACCGCGCAGGAGATCCTCGGGCAGCTGGTGCACACCTCGGCCGAGGCGATCCAGAACGCCGGGCTCAGCCCGCAGGCGACCGGCCCCGGGATGACGCCGTACCAGACGCTGATCATCGCCTCGATCATCGAACGCGAGGCGGTGAAGGCCGACTTCGGCAAGCTCTCGCGGACCATCTACAACCGGCTGAAGATCAACATGCGGCTGCAGATGGACTCCACGGTCAACTACGTGCTGGACCGGCCGACGCTGCTGACGGACGAAGCCGACCGGGCGAAATCCGGCGCCTACAACACCTACCGGAACACCGGGCTGCCGCCGACGCCCATCGCGGTGCCGAGTTCGGACGCGATCAAGGCCGCGGTGAAGCCGCCGGACGGCGAATGGCTGTTCTTCGTCAAGTGCGAGAAGAACGGCTTGTCCTGCTTCGCGGTCTCGAACGACGAGCACAACAAGAACCGGGACCTGGCCAAGGCCCGCGGTGTCATCTGAGGTCCGGAAGGCCGCCGTGCTGGGCAAGCCGGTGGCGCACTCGCTGTCCCCGGTGCTGCACGGCGCCGCGTTCGCCGCGCTCGGCCTGACCGGCTGGACCTACGAGCGCATCGAGACGAGCGCCGAGGAGCTCCCGGGCCTGGTCGGGCGCCTCGGCCCGGAGTGGGCCGGGCTGTCGGTCACCATGCCGGGCAAGCGCGCGGCGCTGGACCACGCGGACGAGGTGACGCCGCGGGCGGCCGCCGTCGGCGCGGCCAACACCCTGGTCCGCACCGCGCGGGGCTGGCTCGCGGACTGCACCGACGTCGAGGGTGTTACCGGCGCCCTGCGCGCCGCGGGCGGCTACGAGCCGTCCCCCGCGGACACCGCGGTCGTGCTCGGCGCGGGCGGGACGGCGGCGGCGGCGGTCGTCGGGCTCGCCGCTCTCGGGGTCCGGCAAGTACGGCTGGTCGTGCGCGAACCCGCCCGCGCCGGCGAAACGCTCGACGCGGCGAAGCGCGCCGGGCTCGACGTCGACGTCCTGCGCTGGGCCGAGACGGACTTCGCGGCCTTGGGGTCCGCGGCGGTGCTGGTGAACACCGTCCCGCCGGACGCGGTCGCCGCGCACGTCGCCGAGCTCGCCGCGGTCGGGCACGTCCTCGACGTCATCTACCACCCGTGGCCGACACCGCTCGCCGAAGCGGTCGTGGCGCGCGGCGGCCGGCTGGCGACGGGGCTGGACATGCTGCTGCACCAGGCGTTCGGCCAGGCCGAGCACTTCACCGGCCGCCCGGCCCCGCGGGCGGCGATGCGGGACGCGCTGCGCGCCGCGACGGGCGACCTGCTGCCGTTGCCGATCGCCTGACGGTGCCGATCCAGAAAAAGCGCTTGCGCGCGTTGATAATCTGGCCGACTGCCTTGCTGAAGGGGGTCTACCGGAATGACCAGCCAAGAAGCGTTGAGCGACGAAAAGGTCCAGAGCGCGTGGGTCGGCGAAGCGCCGAAGCTCAACTCGACCGTCACGCTCGCCGACTACGACCCGGAGTGGCCACGGCTCTTCGAGCGTGAAGCCGAGCGGATCCGGGGCGTGCTGGGGGAGCGGGTGCTCGTGCTCGAGCACGTCGGTTCGACGTCGGTGCCGGGGCTGTGCGCCAAGCCGATCGTCGACATCCTCCTGGAGGTGCCGGACTCCGCCGACGAGGACACCTACGTCCCGGCGCTGGAGGCGGCCGGCTACCGGCTCGTCATCCGCGAACCGGACTGGGAGAAGCACCGCTGCTTCAAGGGCCCGGACACGAACATCAACCTGCACGTCTACTCGCCGGGCAACGGCCAGACGCCGCGCTACCGCCTCTTCCGCGACCGCCTGCGCTCGCACCCGGAGGAGCGGGAGCTGTACGCGGCGAAGAAGCGTGAACTCGCCGCGAGGGAGTGGAAGTACATCCAGAACTACGCCGACGCCAAGACGGAGGTGGTCGAGGAGATCCTCGGCCGCGCGCGGGCCGCGCAGTACGACGGCCACAGCGAGGCCTACGCCGAGCACGCGGAGAAGTCCGTCACCAACGCCCTCTACGACCGGCCGGCGATCCTCGACCTGGCCGGGGACGTCGACGGGCTGAGCGTGCTCGACGCCGGCTGCGCGGCCGGGCACCTGAGCGCGCTCCTGGCCGCGCGGGGCGCCGACGTCCTCGGCGTCGACTCGAGCGCGGGCATGATCGCCGTCGCGCGCCGGAAGTTCGGCGACGTCGCCCGGTTCGAGGTCGCGGACATCGCCGGGCCGCTCCCCGTGCCGGACGGCTCGATCGACGTCATCACCGCGTCGCTCGTGCTGCACTACCTGGCGGACTGGGCCCCGGCCCTGGCGGAGTTCCGCCGGATCCTCAAACCCGGTGGGACGCTGGTGTTCTCGGTGCACCACCCGGGCGAGGACTGGCGCTGGTTCGGCAAGGAGAACTACTTCGAGCTCGAGCTGCTGGAGGACGAGTTCCCGCCCGGCACCGTGGTGCGCTTCCACCGGCGCCCGCTGAGCTGGACGTTCCAGGCGGTCCGTGACGCGGGCTTCGCGGTGGACCGCCTGGTGGAGCCGATGCCGCTCCCGGGGGCCGAGGCCGCCGATCCGAAGTGGACGGCGAACCTGCGGACCAAGCCCCGGTTCCTGTACTTCCGCGCGGTCAGCCCCGTTTAGCGAGGTCCTGGATCAGGTCGACGATCTCCCGGCTGACGGGCCGGAACACCCGCAGCCGGGAGAGCGCGGCCAGCCGGGCCAGCAGCGGGACACTGCGCTCGACCAGCATCCGGCTGCGTTTCGTGCCGGCCGAGCGGTCGTGGACCCAGAACAGCACCACGCCCATCTGGTAGAGCCAGAGCAGCTCCGGCAGCTGTTCGCGCAGTTCCGGGTCGAGCTTGACGTCGGAGCCCTCGACGACCTCGCGCATGAGGCCGATCGACGCTTCGCGAGCGGCCGAAGAGTCGTCGCTGAACGGGCTCAGCGGCGACTCCGGGTCGGCCGCGTTGACGAAGAACTGCGTGCCGAAGCGGTGGTAGGGCCCGGCGACGTCGAGCCAGCACAGCAGCACCGCCTTGAGCCGGGCCGCGAAGCCGGTCTCGCCGTCCAGCAGCGGGCGGGCCGCGGTCAGGTGCTGCCCGGCCATCTCGTCGTAGAAGCCCTGGATCAGCTGTTCCTTGGACGAGAAGTAGTAGTAGGCGTTCCCGACGGAGACGCCCGCTTCGGCGGCGATCGCGCGCATCGTCGTGCGGTCGTAGCCGTTCTCGGTGAACAGCCGCATCGCGGTCGTGACGATCAGGGACCGCGTTTCCTCGCTCTTGGCCACGCGCTGCACGTTAGCGCCGCGGCCGTCAGGGAGCCGGGAAGGGCGGGGCCTGCGGCATGCCGGGGTAGGGCAGCGGTGCCGGCGCGGGCAGGGGCGGGGCCAGGTGGCGGCGCCGGATGCCGTTGAAGACCAGGACGTTGAGCAGGTGCATGACGCCGAGCACGAGCGCCACCGTGCCGATCTTGACCGACAGCAGCTCGAACACCCCGCGCGCGGTCAGCTCCCGGGTGCTGCTGGTCAGGAACAGCGTCACGAAGCCCAGGCTGACCAGGTAGAAGCCGACGACCAGCAGCTGGTTGACGGCGTTGGCCAGGCCGGGGCTGTCCGCGAAGACCTCGGTGAGGAAGGTGCGGCCGTGCTTGCTCAGCGTCCGGGCGACGAGCACGGTCAGCGGAATGCTGAGCAGCAGGTAGAGCGCGTAGGCGACGATGATCAGGTCCATGGTTCCTCCTCGTTTTGAACGTGTTCAAGAAGCACGGTAGCCCGGTTTTTGAACGTGTTCAAGAGGGCTGCGTCACGCCGGTCGTCACTGTGCCGCCGGGGCGTGGTGCACGCTCAGCGCGTCGAAACCCAGTCCGCGATGCCGGTGACCACGGCCGGGTCGACGTGCTGCGGCGTCTCGTACCCGGCGGGGGTGGACGGTCCTTCGCCGCGGAAGAACAGGTGGTCGTCGGCGTCGTGGACGCGGATCGTCACGTCGGGCCGCTGGGCCAGGCCCTCCTGCCAGCGCGCGAGGTCGCCGGTCACGGTCACCTGGTAGTCGCGGCCGCCCTGCAGGACGAGGATCGGCTTGTCCAGCCTCGCCGCGGTCGCGACCGGGTCGTAGCCGCGCAGGTCCAGCCAGTACGAGGCCGGCCAGCCGAACAGCAGGTCCGCCGCCGGGGTCGCGGGGGACAGGCCGGGGTCCTCGACGAGCGCCGCCTGCCGGGCGACCGCCTCGGCGGCCGCCGTGGTGGCCGGGCCGGGGTTCAGTTCGGCCAGGTAGCGGGCGACCCGGACGGCCGCGCGGCTCAGCGGCAGCGTGTCACCGGCCAGGCTGACCAGGCCGGCCACCGACGGCTCGGCGGCCGCCACCCGGGGAGCCGCCTTGCCGCCGCCACTGAGTCCCAGGACGAACACCCGCGCCGGGTCCACCTTCCGCTGCCGCTGGAGCAGGCGGACGGCGGCGACCGCGTGCGGCACGTACTCGTCGACCATGGTGAAGCCGGCCGCGGAGCCGGCCTCGGGGTGGACGTGGGTCACCTTGTCGAACCGGGCCACCGCGACGCCGCGGGAGGCCAGCCCCCACGCCAGGTCCTTGAACGGCTTGTTGGGCCCGGTCGTCAGGTCGCGGTCGGCGGGCCCCGAGGTGAGCAGCACCAGGCCCGGCCACGGGCCACGCCCCCGGGGCCGGGTGATCGTGCCGGGCACCGCGAGCGGGCCGGTGCCGACGGTGACCTCGTGCTCGGTGAACCGGTCCGGCTCGGCGTAGGCCGGCGGCTCCCAGGTCGTGCCGGACGGCGGCGCGAGCCGGAGGCCGTGCAGCAGGCCGGCGTCGTCGACCGACATGACCACCGTGAGGCCCCCGTGCGCTCCGGTCACCGGGACGCTCACCCGGACCAGCCCCGCCTTGGCCGGCTCGCTCACCGGGTCGCCGACCGCCCGGACCGCCCCGATCTTGGCGATCTCCGTCTCCCAGCCGACGCGGAGCGTCTCGGCGGAGGCCGCCGCCCGCAGCCGCGGCGCGAACAGCGCCTCGACCTCCGCATAGCGTCCCGTGGCCGTCATGCCGACGACCGCCGTGGCGACCGCCGTCGGATCCGTGCCTGTCACTGTCATCCCGGTCTCCCACCGTTCTCGTATCTTGCGAACGGTATCACCATATGAGACTGTTGGGCAGTGGACACCTTGGAACTGCTGGGCCACCCCGTGCGGCTGCGGATCGTGCACGCCATGCGGGGTGGCCGGACGCTGACCACCGCCGAGCTCGGCGCGCTCCTGCCGAACGTCTCGAAAGCCATGGTCTACCGGCACGTCGACCTGCTCGCCGCCGGCGGTGTCCTGGAGGTGGCCGACGAACGCCGGGTCCGCGGCGCGGTCGAGCGGCACTACCGGTTGCGCCGGGACCGGGCCTCCGTCGACCCCGGCACGGCCGCGTCGATGTCGCCCGACGACCACCGGCGCGGGTTCGCCGTGGCGCTGGCCGCCCTGGTCGCCGAGTTCAACGCCTACCTCGACCGCGACGACGCCGACCCGCGCGTCGACCCCGTCGGCTACCAGCAGCACGCGGTCTGGCTCGACCGGGACGAACTCGCCGCGCTGGTCGGCGAACTGCGCGCCGCGATCCTCCCCCGGCTGGCCAACCCGGCCGCACCCGGGCGCGCCCGGTACCTGCTCAGCCCGATCCTCTTTCCCAGCGAGCCGCCCGCCACCGAGAGCGGCTGAGCGGACCCACCTACTACGGTGAGGCCATGCGGATCGCCATTCTCGACGACTACCAGAACGTCGCCCTCACCTTCGGTGACTGGGACTCGCTGAAGGCCGACATCACGGTCTTCACCGAACCCCTGGCCGACGTCGTCAAGCAGCTGCAGGGCTTCGAAGCGGTGGTCGCGATGCGGGAGCGCACCCGCTTCCCGGCCGCGGTGCTCGACGCCCTGCCCGACCTGAAGCTGCTGGTCAGCACGGGCATGCGGAACGCGGCCATCGACGTCGCCGCCGCGCGCCGCAACGGCGTCGTCGTGTCGGCCACCGGCTACCTCGGGGAGCCGACCGCCGAGCACACCTGGGCGCTCATCCTGGCCGCGTCGCGGAACCTGCCGCAGGAGTTCCGGTCCATGCGCGAGGGCGGCTGGCAGACGTCGGTCGGCACCATGCTGCACGGCAAGACGCTCGGCCTGCTCGGCCTCGGCCGGCTCGGCGCGGGCGCGGCGAAGATCGGGCAGGCCTTCGGGATGAAAACCATCGCCTGGAGCCAGAACCTCACGCAGGAGAAGGCGGACCCGCACGGCGTCACCGCGGTCACCAAGGACGAGCTGTTCGCCCGCTCGGACGTGCTGTCCGTCCACCTGGTCCTCGGCGAGCGCACCCGCGGCCTGGTCGGGGCGGCGGAGCTCGCCGCGATGAAGCCGACGGCGCTTCTGGTGAACACCTCGCGCGGCCCGATCGTCGACGAAGCGGCGTTGGTGGACGCGTTGCGGCGCAAGGAGATCCGCGCGGCCGCGCTGGACGTCTACGACACCGAGCCGTTCCCCGCCGACCATCCGCTGAGGACACTCGACAACGCGGTCCTCACGCCGCACATCGGCTTCGTCGCCCGCGAGGTCTACGAGATCTTCTACGGCGACGCGGTCGAGGACATCGCGGCCTACCAGGCGGGGGAGCCCATCCGCGTCATGGCGGAGTGAGGAAGGTGTGCGGCCCGCCGGGGCCCGAGGTCCCCGCACCGGCCCTGCGGCGGGCCTGCACCTCTTGATGACACCACCCGCGCCCGCCCGGCGGCAGGGTCTTTGGACCCTGCCGGTGGGGTCCGTTCGGCTGATCGGCCTGCCGCGGCTGGTCGTGAGTGAGAAACCGGGTTCCGACCCGGTTTCTCACTCACGACCGCGTCAGGGAAAGGGAACCGCGTCGGGCGCGCAGGTCGTCCCCGCCGGCGGCGCGTCCGGGTCCGCCAGGTACCGCACCACGGCCGCCGAGGCGCACGCGCTCGGGACGTCCGGCGACGTGTGGCCGTAGCCGTCCACGACGAGCACCCGGCCGTCGCCGAGATCGGCCGCCGGCAGCCGGATCACCGACAGCGTGATCGTGGCGCCAATCGTGCCGAGCGCCGGGGGAGCCTCGGGCGGGTGTGGGTGCGGTCGCAGCCGCGGCCGCGGGGGCCCTGCACGCGGCGAGCAGCAGGAGGGCAGCGAGGAAGACCCGCTTCACGCGCCCAGTTCCGCCAGGACGGCGTCGGTGTAGTGCGGCCAGACTTCGGCGGCCCAGGGGCCGAACGCGCGGTCGGTCAGTGCGACGCAGGCCGCGCCGGCGGCGGGGTCGATCCAGAGGAACGTGCCCGACTGGCCGAAGTGGCCGAACGTCCGCGGCGAGCTGTGCGCGCCGGTCCAGTGCGGGCTCTTGTGGTCGCGGATCTCGAAGCCGAGGCCCCAGTCGTTGGGTTTCTGGTGGCCGAACCCGGGCAGCACGCCGGAAAGCCCGGGGAACACGACATTCGTCGCCTCGGCGACGGTCGCCGGGTCCAGCAGCTTCGGGGCCTGCAGCTCGGCGGCGAAGGCGGCCAGGTCGTCCACAGTGGACACCGCGCCGGAGGCGGGTGAGCCGTCGAGGGTCGTGTTCGCCATGCCGAGCGGGGCGAACAGCGCCTCGGCCTGGTACTGCGCGAAGGGAATGCCGGAGTGCTCGGCCAGCGCATCGGCCAGCTGCTCGAACCCGGCGTTGGAGTAGAGCCGCCGCGTGCCCGGCGCGGCCATCGCCTTGTGCGCGTCGAAGGCGAGCCCGGAGGTGTGGGCGAGCAGGTGCCGCACGGTCGAGCCCTCGGGCCCGGCCGGGGTGTCGAGCTCGACGACGCCTTCCTCGACCGCGATGAGCGCGGCGTAGGCGGTCAGCGGCTTGGAGACCGAGGCCAGCCGGAACTTGCGCGCGGTGTCGCCGTGGCTGCCCACGACGCTCCCGTCCGCCGCCACCACGGCCGTCGCGGCGTTGTCCACCGGCCACTCGTCGATCAGGCGCACGCTCTCCATGGGGCCAGCCTACGAAACGCCGCGCCGCGCCGGTCTGCCGCCCGGGAACTCGCCGTCACCCCGGCGCCGCCGGGTTCGGCGTTCGCGCCGGTCATCCTGGCCGTCGACCGCGGTTCCCGGGTGGACCAGGTACCGCGGGTGTTCCTGGTGGAGAGCGGAATTCCGCTAACGGAACGGAACCTCGCGTTGCTCGACTTGGCCCGGGCCGGCGGCCCGGCGAATCCGCACCGGCTGCACTTCACGGTGCACCTGCCGCCGGTGCACTACCTCCGGCCACGCACGCCGCGGGCAGTGCTGCTGTGAACGCCGCGAAGGCCCCCGCACCGGCTGTCGGGGAGCCGGTACAGGGGCCTTCGCAGGGGATGTGACTCAGGCGTCCAGGTCGGTGGCGACCAGCTGGGCGACCGCTTCCACGGCCTCCTCGGCACCCTCGCCCTCGGCGCTGATGACGACCTCGTCGCCGTAACCGGCGGCCAGCGTCATCAGGTTGAGCACGCTGCCGGCGGCCACCGGGCTTCCGCCGGCCTTGGCGATCTGCACCGCGACGGGCTGCGCCGCGGCCGCCTTCGCCACCAGCGCGGCCGGCCGGGCGTGCAGCCCCACCTTGCTGGCCACGGCGACGCGTTTCTCCGGCATGTTCGTCCTCTCCCTACTGGGGTACGTCGGTACGGATCTTACTTCGCGGCTGTCCGCTCGAGGTCCGACTCGATCGAGTCGTCCTCGCGGCCCGGGGTGCGCAGGTTCCACTTCGTGATGACGACCCGGAACACGAGGTAGTAGATCACCGCGAACACGAGCCCGATCGGGATGAGCAGCCACGCCTTGTGCGCGGTGTCCAGGCTCGAGTTGAGCGCGAAGTCGATCGCGCCACCGGAGAACGAGAACCCGAGCTTGATGCCCAGGGCGTTCACCAGCGCCAGCGACAGGCCGGTCATGATCGCGTGGAAGATGTACAGCGGCCAGGCCACGAACATGAACGAGAACTCGATCGGCTCGGTGACACCGGTGATGAACGAGGTCAGCGCGGCCGCGATCATCACACCGCCGACGACCTTCTTCTGCGCCGGGCGGGCGGTCTGCCAGATCGCCAGCGCCGCCGCCGGCAGGGCGAACATGAAGATCGGGAAGAACCCGGTCATGAACGTGCCGGAGCCCTGCACGTGGTTGAAGAAGTTGGTCAGGTCGCCACCGCCGAAGATGAACCACACCGGGACGTTCAGCAGCTGGTGCAGGCCGACCGGGATGAGCAGGCGGTTCAGCAGGCCGTAGATCCCGCCGCCGACCACCGGCGAACCGACGACGACCTCGCCGATGTTGTGGATGCCCGCGTCGACCCACTTGAAGACGATGCCGAAGACGACACCCAGGATGATCATCGCGAACGCGGTGATGATCGGCACGAACCGCCGGCCGCCGAAGAACGCCAGCCACGCCGGCAGCTTGATGCGGTAGAAGCGCTGCCACAGCAGCGCCGCGACGATGCCGGAGATGATGCCGGTCAGGACGCTGTAGGGCCAGTGGATGGGGGCGAGGTCCCAGCCGGGCTTGTAGCCTTCCTGGCTCTTGATCGGCGCGATGGCCTGGATGACCTTGTTGAACACGACCCAGCCGACGGCCGCGGCGACCGCCGTGGAGCCGTCGCCCTTGCGGGCGAAGCCGACCGCGATACCGATCGCGAACAGCAGCGGGAGCCAGTCGAACAGGCCACCGCCTGCCGCACCGACTACGTCGGCGACCTTGTCCCAGCCCAGCCCGTCCGCACCGAGGACGTCGGGCTGGCCCAGCCTGCTGAGCAGACCGGCCGCAGGCAGCGTGGCGATGGGGAGCATGAGGCTGCGGCCGAAGCGCTGAAGACCGGCGAGGCCTCCGCCGCTCTTCTTCGCCCCCTCCGCGGTGGTGGTGCTCATCTGGATCCTCCATAGTGGGGTGGTTGACCGGGTTCCGGGGTGTTCCGGTCCAACTGCATGGTCACCTGGTAGTGATCTCCCCGGTACCAGGACGTGATGTCTTCGATCGGGTCGCCGTTGGCGCTGGAGACCCGCCGGAACACGAGCAGCGGGCTGCCGGCACGCATGCCGAGCAGCCGGGCCGTCTCGCGGTCCGCGCCTTCGGCCCAGACCGTCTGCCACGCCTGGTCGGGACGCACACCGTACGTCTCGGCCAGTTGCGAGTAAATGGACTGGGTCAGGTCGAGCCCGAGCAGGCCGGGAGCCCGGCCCGCGTGGTACCAGCCGCGCTCGACGGCCAGGGGCACGCCGTCGGCGTGGCGCAGCCGCACCAGGTGGTGCGCGGACGCGCCCTCGGTCAGGCCGAGGGCGTGTGCCGAGGCGGTGGGCGGCACCTCGGTGGCCGCCGAGACCACCTCGGTCGTCGGGGTCAGCCCCCGCCTCCGCATGTCGTCGGTGAACGACATCAGGTAGAGCTGCAGCTCCATCCGCCGGGCCGCGGTGAACGTGCCCTTGCCGCGGACCCGGGCGAGCAGGCCCTCCTCGACCAGCTTGCCGATCGCCGACCGGACCGTGAGCCGCGACACGCCGTAGCGCTGGGCCAGCTCGCGTTCCGACGGGATCGGCGCGCCCGGCGGGAGCTCGCGCTCCACCGTGCGGCGGAGGATTTCCCGCAGCTGGGCGTGCTTGGGCGTGGGCCCGTTGACGACCCGGTCGGGTGGCGGGACGTGCGCGGCCGCGCTCATCGGCGTCACCCTCCTCGTTCTCGTTCCACCGGGGACCGGTGCTCGCGTCCGGCCCCGAACATTGGTACGTTCCGGTCTAGACCAATGATCTGATGGGGCAGGATGCTCCGCCGCGCGGACGGGTGTCAACCACCGTTATCCGTTCGTGGCCCGCGGCGGGGTGCAAGCGGGCGAACGGCGTAGTACAGGTGGACACGCGGTTCGCGTCAGGTTGGGAACAAACAGTGATCAAGGAGACCGCGATGGCGGATGACAGGCCCGAAAAGATCCTCGCCGCACTCGGCGGCAAGGAGAATCTCACCGAGATCGAGGGCTGCATCACGCGGCTGCGCTGCGAAGTCGAGGACATGAGCCTCGTCGACGAGGGCGCGCTCAAGAAGGCCGGCGCCATGGGCGTGGTCAAGATGGGGTCGTCGGCCCTGCAGGTGATCGTCGGGCCGGAGGCGGACACCATCGCCAGCGACATCGAGGACCTGCTGTGACGTTCGACATCCTCAGCCCGGTCGCCGGCCGGGTGGTACCGATCACCGAGGTCCCGGACCCGGTGTTCGCGCAGGCCATGGTGGGCCCGGGCCTCGCGGTGCAGCCCGCGGGCGGCCGGTCGGACGCGGTCGCCCCGGTCGACGGCACGGTGGCGACGCTGCACCCGCACGCCTACGTCATCGCGACCGAGGGCGGCCAGGCCGTGCTGGTCCACCTGGGCATCGACACGGTCAAGGAGAAGGGCGAGGGCTTCACGCTGCACGTCGTCAAGGGCGAGCAGGTGCGGGCCGGCCAGCCGATCGTCAGCTGGGACCCGGAGGCGGTGACCGCCGCGGGCTACTCGGCGATCGTCCCGGTCGTCGCGCTGGACGCCTCGGCGGAGGTTTTGTCCGGTTTGGACACCGAGCGCGAGGTCGCCGCCGGCGACCGGCTGTTCGCTTGGGACGCCTGAGTTCTCCGTGTCACGCGAACGGGCCCTGGTGGACGATGGTCCACCAGGGCCCGTTCGCGCGTCCGGCTCGTCAGCCGGTGACGACCTTCCCGTTCTCGACCTTGACCGGCACCGACGGCAGCGGCTTGTTCGCCGGGCCCTGCTTGACCTCGCCGGTGAGCGCGTTGAACACCGAACCGTGGCAGGGGCAGACCAGGTCGGCGCCCTTCGGCGTGACGGTGCAGCCCTGGTGCGTGCACACGGCGCTGAACGCGGCGCAGGCCGACTCGGACGTGCGGGCCACGATCACGTCGGACCCATCCGGGGCCTTCGCCGCCTTCGCCTGCCCGACCGGCACCTCGGCGAGCGCGACCAGCGGCGTCCCGGCGGCGATCGGCGCCTGCGCGGTGCCCGACTTGCCGTTCGATTCCGACGAGCAGGCGGTGAGGGCGACGGCGCCGACGGCGGCACCGGCGACGGCGGCACCGGTGGACAGGACGGTGCGGCGGGAGTGCAGTTCGGCTGTCATGACCTAAAGAACGAGAGCGCCACCCGTTCGGTTCAATTCCCGGTGAACCGGATCGCCCCCTGTTCCGTGTATGTACCGGAGTGGGTGTGGAGTGGAGGAACGATCATGGTGAGTTGGGTTCTACGCATCGTCGTGGCGGCCGCGCTGCTCGGCTCGGCGGGCGTGCACTACTTCTTGTGGACGCAGGGTTATTCGGGCATCACCGGCACGCTGTTCCTGCTCGACGCGATCGCCGGGCTGGTGCTCGCGATCGCCGTCCTGGCCTGGCGGCACTGGCTGCCGGCGCTGGGTGCGGCCGGGTTCGGGGCGCTGACGCTCGGCGCGTACGTGCTGGCCGCGACCGTCGGGTTCATGGGCAACCACGACCAGTTCAACAGCCAGCCGGAGTACTGGGGCGTCATCACCGAGGCGGTCTGCATCGTGGGCGGTCTGGCGCTGCTGTTCGTGAAGGACCGGCGCCGGGTCGCGGCCTGAGTTCGTGGGCGAGGTCGCCGAAGAGGCGCTCATGCGGGCGCTGCACGAGGAACACGCGACCGCGCTGTGGTCCTACGCGCTGCACCTGACCTCCGGTGACCGGATCCGGGCCGAGGACGTCGTCCAGGAGACGCTCCTGCGGGCCTGGCGGTCGCCGGCGGTGCTGGACCAGTCGCAGGGTTCGGCGCGGGCTTGGCTGTTCACGGTCGCCCGGCGGATCGCGATCGACGGCTGGCGCTCGGCGTCGGCCCGGTCGGAGGTGATGACCGACCGGCCGCCGGACCGCGTGGTCGCCGACGGCACCGACCGCGCGGTGCAGGGCTGGCTGGTCGCCGAGGCGCTGGCCGAGCTGTCGGAACGGCACCGCGAGGTGCTGCTGCTGTGCTACTTCCAGGGGTATTCGGTCGCCGACGCGGCGTTGAAGCTGGGGGTGGCCGAAGGGACGGTCAAGTCGCGCACGCACTACGCGTTGCGCGCACTCCGCCTGGTGCTCGAGGAGAGGGGAGTGACCCAGTGAGCGAAGACCCCTTCGCGACGTTCGACGCCGCCTACGTGCTGGGGGCGCTCGCCCCCGAGGACCGGCAGCGCTTCGAGGAGCACCTGCGCACGTGCGACCGGTGCGCGGCTTCGGTGCGCGAACTGGCGGGGCTGCCCGGGCTGCTGGCCAGGGTCGACTCCCCGACGACCGTCCCGGACGCCGGCCCGCCCCCGCCGGACCTGCTGCCGGCGGTGCTCCGCCGCGTCCGGCGCGGCCGCCGGATCCGGTTCGCGGTGACGACGGCGTCGGCGGCGGTCGCGGTGGCGGCCTGCGTCGCCCTGGGCGTGGTGGTGGCCTGGCCGGCTTCGGCTCCGGTTCCGCCCTCGGTGCCACCGCCGGTCGCGATGACGGCGCTGGGCCAGTTCCCGGTCCGCGCGGACGCCCGCCTGGCGGCGTTCGACTGGGGCACCCAGGTCGACATGTCGTGCAGCTACACGGGCACCCGCAGCGGCGGCGACTACCTCCTCGTGGCGGTCTCCCGCTCCGGGACGGAGACGCAGCTGGCGACCTGGAAGGCGGTCCCGGACGACACGGCCCGCATCGTGATCGGCACGGCCGTGCGGCGGCCGGACCTGGCGGCACTGGAGATCCGTTTGACGAGCGGCCTCCCCCTGCTCCGGCTGACGTTGTGAGACCGGTGGCTCATCCGGGCCGCAGGGGGTCCCGGATGAGCCACCCCCCACCCGCCCGTGATGCCCCACCAGTCACGCGAGAAGCCCGCCCAGTCACGCGAGAAGCCCGCCCAGTCACGCGAGAAGCCCGCCCAGTCACGCGAGAAGCCCGCCCGAACACGGCGAGTCGACCCTTCAATCACGCGAGTCGACCTCCCGATCACGCGAACCGACCCTCTGGGTACCCGAACCGGCCGTCCGGGTACGCGACGCCGGCCGCCCCGGCCCTTCCGCCTTGCCGAGTGACCGGAGGCACGTCCCGGCCCGCGCCGCGCCCGTGACAGGATTGAGCCCATGTTGCGCTGGATCACCGCAGGTGAATCGCACGGACCCGCGCTGGCGGCCGTGCTCGAAGGTATGCCCGCCGGGGTTGCCGTCACCACCGCCGACGTCACCGAGCAGCTGGCCAGGCGCCGCCTCGGCTTCGGCCGCAGCCCGCGGATGGGCTTCGAGACCGACCACATCGAGTTCCTCGGCGGCGTCCGCCACGGCCTCACCCAGGGCGGCCCGGTCGCGGTGCAGATCGAGAACGCCGAGTGGCCCAAGTGGGAGCAGGTCATGGCGGCCGACCCGGTCGACCCGCAGATCCTCGAAGGCCTCGCGCGCAACGAACCGCTCACCCGGCCCCGTCCCGGCCACGCGGACCTGCCCGGCATGCAGAAGTACGGCTTCGACGAGGCCCGTCCCGTCCTGGAGCGCGCGAGCGCCCGGGAGACGGCGTCGCGGACCGCGCTCGGCACCGTCGCCCGCAACTTCCTGAAGCAGCTGCTCGACGTCGAGATCCTCAGCCACGTCGTCTCGATCGGCGGCGCGGACGCGCCCGAGGGCCCGCTGCCCGTCGCCGCCGACCTGGCCGCCATCGACGAGAGCCCGGTGCGTGCCTTCGGCCAGGAAGGCACCGACGCGATGGTCGCCGAGGTGGACGCCGTGCGGAAGGCCGGCGACACCGTCGGCGGCGTGATCGAGGTCCTCGCCTACGGCCTCCCGCCGGGCCTCGGCTCGCACGTCCACTGGGACCGCCGGCTCGACGCGCGGCTGGCCGGTGCCCTGATGGGCGTCCAGGCGATGAAGGGCGTCGAGGTCGGCGACGGCTTCACGACCGCCCGTCGCTGGGGCAGCCAGGCGCACGACGAGATCGACCGCGGCACCGGCCCGGTCGGCGTCACCCGCCGGTCCAACCGGGCGGGCGGCCTGGAAGGCGGCATCACCAACGGCGAGCCGTTGCGCGTGCGGGTGGCCATGAAGCCGATCTCGACCGTCCCCAAAGCACTGTCCACAGTGGATGTCAAGACCGGTGAGCCCGCGGTGGCGATCCACCAGCGGTCCGACGTCTGCGCGGTGCCCCGCGCCGGGGTCGTGCTGGAGTCGGTGGTGGCGCTCGTCCTCGCCGACGCCGCGCTCGAGAAGTTCGGCGGCGACTCGCTCGCCGAGAGCAAGCGCAACGCCGAGGCGTACCTCAAGGCCCTCGAGGAGCGGTGGTGAGTCCCCGCGCGGTGATCGTCGGGCCGCCCGGTTCGGGCAAGAGCACGGTCGGGCCGCTGCTGGCGGCCGCGCTCGGCGTCGCGTTCCGGGACAGTGACGACGACATCGTCGCGCGCGCCGGGCGCAGCGTCTCCGACATCTTCGCCGAAGACGGGGAACCGGCTTTCCGTGCGCTGGAAGAGGAAGCGGTCGCCACCGCGCTGGCGGAGCACGACGGCGTGCTCTCCCTCGGCGGCGGCGCGCCGCTCACCCCCGGCACCCGGGCCCGGCTGGCCCGGCACACCGTCGTGTTCCTCAGCGTCGGCCTCGCCGCCGGCGTGCAGCGCACCGGTCTGTCGAGTGCGCGGCCGCTGCTGGCCGGGGTGAACCCCCGCGCCACCTTCAAGAAACTGCTCGACGAGCGGGTGCCCGTCTACCGCGAGGTCGCCACCGTCGAGATCGTCACCGACGACCGGACGCCGTCCGAGATCGTCGCGCACCTCGTGGCGGAGCTCGCCGCGCCCGCCGAAGCCAAGGAGTGAGTAACCCCGTGTCTGATCCGGCGCTGTCCGATCCGGTGCGCATCCCGGTCGCCACCGCCCAGCCCTACGACGTCGTGGTCGGGCGCGGCCTGCTCGGCGACCTCACCGAGCACCTGGCCGATGCCTCGAAGATCGCGCTGATCCACCCGCCCACGCTGACCGCCACGGCCGAGGCCATCCGCGACGAGCTGAACGCGGCGGGCCTCGACGCCCACCGCGTCGAGATCCCGGACGCCGAGGACGGCAAGGCGCTGACCGTCGCGGGCTTCTGCTGGGAGGTGCTCGGCCGGATGGGGCTGGACCGCCGCGGCGCCGTGGTGGGCCTCGGCGGTGGCGCGGTCACCGACCTCGCCGGGTTCGTCGCGGGCACGTGGATGCGCGGGGTGCGGCTGGTCAACGTGCCGACGACGCTGCTCGGCATGGTCGACGCCTCGGTCGGCGGCAAGACCGGCATCAACACCGAGGCCGGCAAGAACCTCGTCGGGGTGTTCCACGAGCCGAGCGCGGTGTTCGTCGACCTCGCCACGCTGGAGACGCTCCCGGCGAACGAGCTCGTCGCGGGGATGGCCGAGGTCGTCAAGGCCGGCTTCATCGCCGACCCGCGGATCCTCGAGCTGATCGAGGCCGACCCGGCCGCGGCGCTCGACCCGGCCGGCGACGTCCTGGCCGAGCTGGTCCGCCGGTCGATCCGGGTCAAGGCCGACGTCGTGGCCGCCGACCTGCGCGAGTCCGACCTGCGCGAGATCCTCAACTACGGCCACACCCTCGGCCACGCCATCGAGCGCCGCGAGCGGTACCGGTGGCGCCACGGCGCCGCGGTCAGCGTCGGGCTGGTGTTCGCCGCCGAGCTGGCGCGGCTGGCCGGGCGGCTCGACGACGCCACGGCCGAGCGCCACGCGGCCGTGCTGAAGCTGCTCGGCCTGCCGACCACCTACGACGCCGACGCGCTGCCGCAGCTGCTGCAGACCATGAAGGGCGACAAGAAGGCGCGCTCCGGCGCGCTGCGGTTCGTCGTCCTCGACGCCCTCGGCAAGCCCGGCCGGCTCGAAGGCCCGGACCCGGCGCTGCTCGCGGCCGCGTACTCGGCGATCGCGGCGGAGCCGGCCGGCAGCGGTGGGAGCGTGCTGCTGTGAAGGCGTTCGTGTTCAACGGCCCCAACCTCGGCCGGCTCGGCAAGCGCGAGCCGTCGGTCTACGGCTCGACGACGCACGACGACCTCGCGGCGCTGTGCGTCCAGGCCGGGGACGAGCTGGGGATCGAGGTCGAGGTCCGGCAGACCGACCACGAGGGCGAGCTGGTCGGCTGGCTGCACGAGGCCGCCGACGGCGGGAATCCGGTGGTGCTCAACGCCGGCGCGTGGACGCATTACTCGATCGCGGTCCGCGACGCCGCGGCGCAGCTGAACGCGCCGCTGATCGAGCTGCACATCTCCAACGTGCACAAGCGGGAGGCGTTCCGGCACCACAGCGTGCTGTCGGACATCGCGACGGCCGTGATCGCGGGCCTCGGCGTGGACGGCTACCCGCTGGCTCTGCGCTGGCTCGCCACCCACGCGGGATGACCCTGCTGGCGACGCCGCGGCTGACGCTGCGGCCGCTGACCGAGGCCGACCGCGAAGCCGTGGTGAAGGTGTTCGCCGACCCGGAGATGAGCCGGTTCTTCGCGGTGGACTTCGCCGACCCGGCCACGGTGAACGCGATGGTGGACGGCCGGCTGGCCTACCGCGGCCCGGCCGGCCAGGGCCACTGGGTGATCGAGCGCGACGGCGCGGTGATCGGCGTCGCGCACCTGCGGCCGTCTTGGGAGCTGCCGGGCGAGGTGCCCGAGCTGGGCTACTACGTCGCGAGCGCGCACGCGGGGCAGGGCCTGGCCACCGAGGCCGCCCGTGCGCTGCTCGACCACGGGCTCGGCACGCTCGGGCTCCCGGCGGTGTGGGCGCTGGTCCACGAGCGGAACGCGGCGAGCCGAAAAGTGGCCGGGCGCCTGGGTTTCCTCGACGTCGGCAGCGGCGTCCACTACGGCGACCTGCACCGCGTGCTGGTGGCGCTGCCCGCCGTGCACGGGCGGCCGCACCACATCGAGCTGTGGGTGCCGGACCTCGCCGAAGCCGAGCGCAGCTGGGGCTGGCTGCTCGGCGAGCTGGGCTGGCGCGAGTTCCAGCGCTGGCCGGCGGGGGTCAGCTGGCGGCTCGGCGGAACGTACCTGGTGGCCGAGGCGTCGCCGGCGCTGAGCGCGCCGGACCACGAGCGCACCCGGCCGGGCTTGAACCACCTGGCCCTGCACGTGGCCACCCGGGCGAAGGTCGACGACCTGGCGGCCCGCGCGACGGACCACGGCTGGCGGCCGCTGTTCGCGGACCGGTACCCCCACGCGGGCGGGCCCGCCCACTACGCCGCGTACCTGGAGAACGAAGCCGGGTTCGAGGTCGAGCTGGTCGCGGCCGATGGGCCGGCCAGCGCTGAGCCGGGGTCGCCGACGTCTTGAATGACTCATTCCTGGCGTCGGATGTCAGGAATGAGTCATTCAAGACGTTCGGACCGGCGCCCGCACCCGGCTGGAATGGCAGCGCCGGGCGAGACGGGCGGCGAGCTGTTGCGCGATCGGGAGCGTGTCCGAGGAGCTGGGTCTGTTCGAACCGTCACGATCGAAGGACCGCCGGACAGGAGCACTGCCGCTCGGACGGGTGGCGTCTCGCTACACTCCGATGTCGTGCACCCGTTTCGTCGTGGGGGTCGGCGACCCGCTCGTGCCTTGTTCGCCAGCGTGCTGGCGGGGCTGCTGCTCGCGGGCTGCACCGAGGGATACGCCCAGCCGCAGGCCGCCGGGGAGCAGCCGGCGATCGCGGGTGGGAAGACCGCCTCGCCGCCGCGGCCCACCGACGTCGACCTCCCTTCGGGTGACCCCCGGCAGAGTGGCGGGGTCATCGCCGCCGGTGGGGCCGATGCCGTCTACAACTACGGACCGTCCGTGATGCTCGACCGGGGACAAACCCGGATGTGGTGGTGCAGCCAGTACGGCGGTGCCGGGCCGGCCGGGGACGACATCCTCTACGCCGGGGCGCCGTCCTTCGACGGGCCGTTCACCGGACCGGACGGCGGGATCCCGGCCGCCGTGTTCTCCGGGGCGCCCGGGCAGTTCGACGGCATGCACACCTGCGACCCGTCCGTGCTGCGCGTCGGCTCGACGTACTACCTGTACTACACCGGCGCCGCGGGGGACCACGCCCTCGGCAACGCGATCGGGCTCGCGACCAGCCCCGACGGGATCCACTGGACCCGCGCGGCCGGCGGGCGGCCGATCCTCGGGCCGTCGCACGACGTGCACCGCGCGAACGTCTACGGCGCGGGCCAGCCGTCGGCGGTCTACCTCGACGGCTGGTTCTACCTGATGTTCACCGACACCACCGGCCGCGCCACGGGCGACAACGGCGCGGGGCAGTTCCTGCTCCGCGCCCGCGACCCGGCGTTCGGGTCGGGCGTGCAGGCCTTGGACGTCGGCGGGTTCGTGCCGGTGACGTCGACGTCGGCGCCGCGGGCCCGGTCGATCGTCGACGGGTTCAGCGCGGACCTGATGTGGGTGGGCGCGCTCGCCGCGTTCGTCGTCGCGCACGAGACCGACGGCGGGACGGCGCTGACGTTCTGGACCGCGGACTTCACCGAGCACCCGTACCGGTCCGTGCTGGTGCCCGGGCCGTGGCAGGAAGGGCCGGGCCTGGTGCGGCGCGCGGACGGGCACGCGCCGCTGTCGTCGGCCGACCCCTGCGACCGGGTGCCGTTCGACCTGGTGCGCGCGACCTCGCTGGGCGGTGCCGCCGCCCCGACCGACCTGCGGCACTTCGGGATCGACCTGCTGGGCAGCCGGGCCTGCGAGAACCCCGGCCGGGTGGCCGCGACGTTCGACGGCGTGACGGCGCCTTCGCCGGAGCGGACGATGGACCTGGTCCGGGCGGGGCAGCGGGTCCGCATCGACCGGCGCGGGGTCGCCGCGGCCCTGGCCGGCGAACTGCTGGAGAAGGCGCCGCCGGCGATGGCCGCCCTGCCGGTGACGGCCCGGCTGCGCGCGGGGGCCGAGGCGGTCCAGGCGCCCGGCCGCGGATTCGCGCTGGTCCTCGACGACCACCGGCTGTGGCGGATCTCGGACCCGCTGGTCGCGGCGGCCAACGCTTCGGCACCGCGCCCGGTGACCGACGCGCAGTGGGACGGCTATCGGCAGGGTTCGGCGCTGACCGGTTGACGCGGACCCGGTGGGCCGCCGGCGGCTGTGGGCGAGGCGCCGGTCGGGTGCGGTGGGAGGCTGTCGGCGAGGCGCCGCAAGCGCACGCGGGTCCGGTGGCCGCAGAAGGCCGTCGGCGAGGCGCCGCCTGGGGTGTGGTGGGAGGCAGCCGGCAATCGGCGAGGCGCTGCCTGGGTGTTGGGGGAGGCTGCCGGCTGTCGGCGAGTCGCTGCCTGGGTGTTGGGGAGGCTGCCGGCTGTCGGCGAGGCGCCGCCCGGGTGTGGCGGGAAGCCGCCGGGCTATCCGCGCCGCTCCCGGCTGGGCGGCCGAACCCGCCGAGGCCGCGGGGAAGGCACCTCCCGCGCCTCCTCGCCCGACTCCGGCGACCGCCCGATCCGCCCGCCCACGAACAGCCCCAGCCCGGCCGGGATCAGCACCAGCAGCGCCGAGAACGCCGCCCCGCCCGTCAGGGCCCCGCCCAGCTCGGACACGCCCGTCTGGTCCACGAACACCGCGCGGCCGATCACGTACAGGATCCCCGCGACCGGTCCCGCGATCAGCGCGGAAATGAACCACACGCGCCCGCGGTCCGGCAGGCCGCGCCACGCGTCCAGCGCGCTCCACAGCGCCGCCGCCCCGACCAGGACCGCCAGCGCCAAGGACACCGGCAGCGCCTGGTCCGTCGGGTGGTACACGGCGTACTTGGCCAGCAACGTCAGGGCGACGCCGTGCAGCACCGCCATCACCAGTCCGCGAATCACCCAGGCGCTCATCCTGCGGAGTGTAGGCGGCCTACTGGCGAGTCGCTTCCCCCGGGAAGCGCGCGCACTAGGGTGGACGGGTGCCTGAAACCCATGGACGTCGCCGGGCGGCGCTGCGCGGGCTCCTGACCGGAGCCGGTGTCGACGCGCTGCTGGTCACCGATCTGCTGAACATCCGTTACCTGACCGGGTTCACCGGCTCGAACGCCGCCGTTCTGCTGCACGCCGGCGGCGACGGCGAGACGCTCTTCTGCACCGACGGCCGCTACACCACCCAGGCGGCCGCCGAGGTGCCCGATCTGGAGACCGTCGTCGACCGGGCCAGTGCCGCCGCCCTCGTCGCCCGGGCCGCCGGGGACACCAAGACCTACGGGCGGCTCGGGTTCGAGAGCCAGCACGTCAGCGTCGAGACCTACGAAGCGCTCCGGGCGCGGGTGCCCCTGAAACGGACGCCCGGCCTCGTCGAGCAGTTGCGCGAAGTCAAGGACGAGGCCGAGATCGAAGCGCTGCGCCAGGCGTGCGCCGCCGCCGACCGGGCGCTGGACGACCTGGTTGCCGCCGGGGGGCTGCGGCCCGGGCGGACCGAGCTGGAAATCGCCCGTGACCTGGAGAACCGGATGCTGGAGCACGGCTCTTCGGCACCCAGCTTCGCCTCCATCGTCGCCGCCGGGGCGCACTCCGCCATCCCGCACCACCAGCCGACGCACGCCGAGCTGAAGCGCGGCGACTTCGTCAAGCTGGACTTCGGCGCCACCGTCGACGGCTACCACTCCGACATGACCCGCACCTTCGTCCTCGGCGAACCCGCGGACTGGCAGCGGGAGGTCTACGACCTCGTGCACGCCGCCCAGGCGGCCGGGGTCGCCGCCGTCGCGCCGGGCGCCGATGTGTCCCATGTGGACGCTGCGGCGCGGGACGTGATCTCCGGCGCCGGGCACGGGGAGCACTTCGCGCACGGCCTCGGGCACGGCGTCGGCCTGCAGATCCACGAGGCGCCCAGCTTCGCCGCGACGGGCGTCGGTACACTGGCCGCCGGTATGGCGGTCACCGTCGAGCCCGGCGTGTACCTCGCGGGGCGCGGTGGCGTGCGCATCGAGGACACGCTCGTCGTGCGGGCTGGGGAGCCCGAACTCCTCACCCTGAGCACCAAGAACCTCGTGGTCGTCTGACAGCGGCCTCGAACCCGAAGATTCGACACAGGAGACTGCAAGCTCGTGGCCACGACCAACGACCTGAAGAACGGGCTCGTCCTCAACCTCGAGGGCCAGCTGTGGACCGTCACCGCGTTCCAGCACGTCAAGCCGGGCAAGGGCGGTGCCTTCGTGCGCACGACGCTCAAGCACGTGCTGACCGGCAAGGTGGTCGACAAGACGTTCAACGCGGGCACGAAGGTCGAGACGGCCACGGTGGACCGCCGGAACATGACCTACCTGTACAAGGACGGCCAGGACTTCGTGTTCATGGACGGCGACACCTACGACCAGATCACCGTGCTGGCCTCGGTCGTCGGCGACAACGCCAACTACATGCTCGAGAACACCGAGGTCCAGGTCGCGGTCCACGAGAACGAGGCGCTCTACATCGAGCTCCCGACCTCGGTCGAGATCGTCATCCAGCACACCGACCCGGGCCTGCAGGGCGACCGTTCCACCGGCGGCACCAAGCCGGCGACGCTGGAGACCGGCGCGGAGATCCAGGTCCCGCTGTTCCTGTCCACCGGCGAGAAGATCAAGGTCGACACCCGCGACGGCCGTTACCTGGGCCGCGTCTCCAGCTGATGCCGACGTCGAAACCCCACCCGAACCGCGGCGGCGCGATCAGCCGCCGGCAGGCCCGCCGCCGCGCGGTGGAGATGCTGTACGAGGCCGTGCAGCGCGACACCGACGCGGTGACGCTGCTGGCCGACCGGGTCGGCGCGACCGAGGTCGACCCGATCGGGGACTACACGATCAGCCTGGTCGAGGGCGTGACCGCCCGGAAGACGCAGATCGACGAGCTGCTGGCCGAGCACGCGCAGGGCTGGACCCTGGACCGGATGCCGAAGGTCGACCTCGCGGTGCTGCGGGTCGGGGTCTACGAGCTGCTCTGGGCCGAGGACGTGCCGGACCCGGTCGCGATCGACGAGGCCGTCGGCCTGGCGAAGGAACTGTCCACGGACGACTCGCCGCGGTTCGTCAACGGCGTCCTGGGCCGGATCGGCACGATCGCCGACCGCCTCCGCGCCGTGCTCTGACGAAGAAGAACCACCTGGGTGCTGCGAGCCCCCCGACGAGTCAGTGAGCGTCTCCGGTGCCCCACCGGGGAACGCTCACTGCGTCGGTTTCGCACACACTCGGGATCGGATCAGTCCTCCTTGGAAGGACGCGCCTCCGGCGGCAGCACACCCCAGTCGATGAGCTGCTCGGTCAGCTCGCCCGGGGTCATGTCGTAGATGATCGCCAGGGACCGCAGGTCCTCGGTGCGGATCGAGAGCACCTTGCCGTTGTAGTCGCCGCGCTGGCTCTGGATCGTCGCCGCGTAGCGGGCCAGCGGGCCCACCTTCTCGGCCGGCAGCTGCTGCAGGCGCTCGAGGTTGATCACGATCTTGGTGGCGGGCTCGGCACCGGAGGGGACCCGGCCCTCGGGCAGCAGCTCGACCACCGGCACGCCGTAGAAGTCGGCCAGCTCGGCCAGCTTCTGGACGGTGACGGCGCGGTCGCCACGCTCGTACGAGCCGACGACGACGGCCTTCCAGCGCCCACCGGACTTCTGCTCGACCCCGTGCAGGGACAGGCCCTGCTGCTGGCGGATCCCGCGGAGCTTGGCCCCGAGCGCCTTGGCGTAATCGCCCATCTGGTCGTTCTCCGTTCTTCACCCCCTCCCGGTCGGGGTGACCGGGCCGGGGGACTCGCTGAGTCGAATACTCAGAGTAATGGTTACGCATTGTTGTCACCAGGTCAAGCAGAAGCTTGCCGCGAATCACGCCACACCACCCGGAAGACTGAGCAAAGTGCCTGCTACTGTCGGTGGGAAAGCCCCGACCAGCAGGGGAACAGACGTCCTTTAAGGACCCGTCCGGTGAGGCGGGGAAGGAGTCCGGTTTGTCGTCACGCCCGCGTGACGCGGCTGGTTCGGCCGGGGAGCGCGAGCTCCTGACGGCCGGCGATGTCGCGCGCACGATCGCCCGAATGGCCCATCAGGTCATCGAAAAGACCGCGAACGGTGCGGAGAGCACTACCCCGCCCGTGTTGCTCGGCATCCCGTCCCGGGGCACGCCGCTCGCGGTCCGCCTGGCCGACAAGATCGGCGAGTTCTCCGGGGTCCGCCCGCCCGCCGGCGCCCTCGACGTCACCCTCTACCGGGACGACCTCCGCCGCCGCCCGCCGCGCGCGCTCGAACAGACGCAGCTGCCCGCCGACGGCATCGACGACCGCGTGGTGATCCTGGTCGACGACGTCCTCTTCTCCGGCCGCACGATCCGGGCCGCGCTCGATGCCCTGCGTGATCATGGCCGCCCGCGCGCGGTCCAGCTGGCCGTGCTGGTCGACCGCGGTCACCGCGAGCTGCCGATCCGCGCCGACTACGTGGGCAAGAACGTCCCGACCGCCCGCACCGAGGGCGTGTCCGTCCTGCTGGCCGAGATCGACGGCCGGGACGCGGTCCTGCTGCGTCCGTCCGAAGCTGCTGGAGAGGACTCGTGAAGCACCTGCTCGCCACCGACGGCCTGGACCCGGCGCTGGCCACGGCCGTGCTCGACACCGCCGACGAGCTGAAGCACACGCTGCTCGGCCGCGAGGTCAAGAAGCTGCCGACGCTGCGCGGCCGCACGGTGATCACCCTGTTCTACGAGAACTCGACCCGCACCCGGGTGTCGTTCGAGATCGCCGGCAAGTGGATGAGCGCGGACGTGATCAACGTCTCCGCGTCCAGCTCCTCGGTCAACAAGGGGGAGTCCCTTCGCGACACGGCGCTGACGCTGGCCGCCGCGGGCGCCGACTGCGTGATCGTCCGGCACCCGGCCAGCGGCGCCGCCCAGCGCCTCTCGGAGTGGCTGGCCGAGCCCGGCACGTCGGTGGTCAACGCCGGCGACGGCACCCACGAGCACCCGACGCAGGCGCTGCTCGACGCGGCGACCCTGCGCGAGCGGCTGGGTTCGCTCAAGGACCGCCGGATCGCGATCGTCGGCGACGTCCTGCACAGCCGGGTCGCCCGCTCGAACATCCACCTGCTCTCGGCGCTGGGCGCCGAAGTCGTGCTCGTCGCGCCGCCGACGTTGCTGCCTTACGGCGTCGAAAGCCTTCCGGTGACCGTTTCGCACGACCTGGACGCCGAGCTGCCCGCGGTCGACGCCGTCATGATGCTGCGGGTCCAAGCGGAACGCATGCACGGCGGGTTCTTTCCGTCGGCGCGCGAGTACTCGATCTCCTACGGCCTGTCGGAACGGCGGCAGAAGCTGCTGCCCGACCACGCGGTCGTCCTGCACCCCGGCCCGATGCTGCGCGGGATGGAGATCGCGAGCGCGGTCGCCGACTCCCCGGCCTCGGCCATCACCGAACAGGTCCGCAACGGCGTCCACGTGCGCATGGCGGTCCTCTACCACCTCTTGGCCAGTGAAGGAGCCGCCGCGTGAGCACCGTGATCCAGGGCGCCCGGCCCTACGGCGAAGGCGACCCGGTCGACGTCCTCATCGAGGACGGCGTGATCACCGCGATCGGCGCGATCGAGGTCCCGGAAGACGCCGACGTCATCGACGCCGCCGGGCAGGTGCTCCTCCCCGGCTTCGTCGACCTGCACACCCACCTGCGCGAACCCGGCCGCGAGGACACCGAGACGATCGAGACCGGCTCGGCCGCGGCGGCGCTCGGCGGGTACACCGCGGTGTTCGCCATGGCCAACACCGACCCGGTCGCCGACAACGCCGTGATCGTCGACCACGTCTGGCGCCGTGGCCGGGAAGTCGGCCTGGTCGACGTCCACCCGGTCGGCGCCGTCACCGTCGGGCTCAAGGGCGAGAAGCTCGCCGAGCTGGGCACGATGGCCACCTCGCAGGCGCGGGTGAAGGTGTTCTCCGACGACGGCCTCTGCGTCGCCGACCCGCTGCTGATGCGCCGCGCGCTGGAGTACTCGACCGCGCTCGACGTCGTCATCGCGCAGCACGCCGAGGAGCCGCGGCTGACCGTCGGCGCCCAGGCCCACGAGGGCGAGCGCGCGGCGAGGCTCGGCTACACCGGCTGGCCCGCCGCGGCGGAAGAGTCCATCGTGGCCCGCGACTGCCTGCTGGCCCGGCACGCGAACGCCCGGCTGCACGTCTGCCACGTCTCCACTTCGGGCACCGCGGACGTGCTGCGCTGGGCGAAGGACCGCGGCACCAAGGTGTCGGCCGAGGTCACGCCCCACCACCTGCTGCTCACCGACGAGCGCCTGGCCACCTACGACCCGGTGAACAAGGTGAACCCGCCGCTGCGCACCGAGTCCGACGCCGAGAAGCTGCGGGCCGCGCTGGCCGACGGGACCATCGACTGCGTCGCCACCGACCACGCGCCGCACGCGGTGCAGGACAAGGACACCGAGTGGACCGCGGCCCGGCCGGGCATGCTCGGGCTGCAGACGGCGCTGTCCATCGTGGCCGAGACGATGGTGCGCACCGGCCTGCTCGACTGGCGCGGCGTCGCCCGCGTGATGAGCGAGCGGCCCGCCGAGATCGGCAACCTGGCCGACCAGGGCCGCCCGATCGCCGCCGGCGAGCCGGCGAACCTGGCGCTGGTCGACCCGGACGCCGAGTGGACGGTCCGGGGTGCCGAGCTGGCCAGCCTCGCGGCCAACACCCCGTACGAGGGAATGCGGCTGCCCGGCGTGGTGACCGCGACGCTGCTGCGCGGGCGGATCACCGCGCGGGACGGGAAGATCTGCTGATGGAGCGCTTCTGGCTCGTGCTGGCGATCTTCGCCTTCTTCCTGCTCTGCGTGTGGGGCATGTACGTGGGGTGGCGCCGCAAGTCCCGCTCGCAGAGCGCCCAGGTGCCGCCGTTCCCCGCCATCCCCGAAGACGCGGGCGAGGTGCTGCTGGAGTCCACCGGCGTCTACCTGGCCACCACGACCGCCGGGAACTGGCAGGACCGGATCGTCACCCGCGGCGCGGGACTGCGCACCGGCGCGGTCTGGCGGCTGCACGACGGCGGTGTCGCCGTCGAGCGCGGGGGAGCGCCCGACTTCTGGATCCCGCGGGACGCCGTCACCGGCATCCGGCGCGACACGAAGATCGCCGGGAAGGTGATGGGCACCGACGCGCTGCTCGTCATCACCTGGCGGCTCGGCGGCGCCGACCTCGACACCGGCTTCCGCGGCGACGACCTCGACGACTATCCACAGTGGATCGAACAGCTCAAGATCAAGGGAGGTGCCCAGTGAACGCGCGCGCTCAGGCCGCACTGGTGCTCGAAGACGGCCGGGTGTTCCGCGGCGCTGCCTACGGCGCGCAGGGGCGAACCCTCGGCGAGGCGGTGTTCTGCACCGGCATGACCGGCTACCAGGAAACGCTGACCGACCCGTCCTACCACGGGCAGATCGTGGTGCAGACCGCGCCGCAGATCGGCAACACCGGCTGGAACGACGAGGACGACGAGTCCTCGAAGATCTGGGTCAACGGGTACGTGGTGCGCGACCCGGCCCGGACGCCGTCCAACTGGCGCTCTCGCCGGACGTTGGACGAGGAGCTGGTGCGTCAGGGGATCGTCGGCATCGCCGAGGTCGACACCCGCTCGCTGACCCGCCACCTGCGCGAGCTCGGCGCGATGCGCGCCGGGGTCTTCTCCGGCGACGCGCTCGGCACCGTCGACGACATGGTCGCTTCGGTGCTGGCGAGCCCGAAGATGGAAGGCGCCGACCTGGCGGGCCAGGTTTCGACGCCCAAGCCGTACGTCGTCTCGCCCGACGGTGAGCCGCGCTTCCGGGTGGTCGCGCTGGACCTGGGCATCAAGTCCAACACCCCGCGGCAGATGGTCAAGCGCGGCATCGAGGTGCACGTGCTGCCCTCTTCCGCGTCGCTGGAAGAGGTCTTGGCGGTCGAGCCGGACGGCGTGTTCCTCTCCAACGGCCCCGGCGACCCGGCCACGACGACGCACGCGACCGAGCTCACCAAGCAGGTGCTGGGCCGCGAGATCCCGCTGTTCGGCATCTGCTTCGGCAACCAGGTCCTCGGCCGCGCGCTGGGCCTGGGGACGTACAAGATGCGTTACGGCCACCGCGGCATCAACATCCCGGTGATCGACGTGGCGACCCGGTCGGTGGCGATCACGGCGCAGAACCACGGCTTCGCTCTAGAAGGCGAGCCGGGCCAGCGCTTCGAGTCCCCGTTCGGGGCGGCGCAGATCAGCCACTACTGCCCCAACGACGACACGGTCGAGGGCGTCCGGGCCCTGGACGTCCCGGCGTTCTCGGTGCAGTACCACCCCGAAGCCGCGGCCGGCCCGCACGACGCGGCCCCCCTGTTCGACGATTTCGTTTCGCTCATGGAGAAGAAGGCCTGATGCCGAAGAGGACGGACATCCAGCACGTGCTGGTGATCGGCTCCGGGCCGATCGTGATCGGGCAGGCCGCGGAGTTCGACTACTCCGGTACCCAGGCCTGCCGGGTGCTGCGCAGCGAAGGCCTGCGCGTGTCCCTGGTGAACTCGAACCCGGCCACCATCATGACCGACCCCGAGTTCGCCGACGCCACCTACATCGAGCCGGTGACGCCGGACTTCGTCGAGAAGGTCATCGCGAGTGAAAGTCAACGGGGTACGCCCGTCGATGCTCTTCTTGCGACCCTCGGCGGGCAGACCGCGCTCAACTGCGCGGTCGCCCTGCACGAGCGCGGCGTGCTCGACAAGTACGGCGTCGAGCTGATCGGTGCCGACATCGACGCCATCCAGCGCGGTGAGGACCGGCAGAAGTTCAAGGACATCGTGCGCACCATCGGTGCCGACGTCCCGCGCAGCCGCGTCTGCCACGACATGGACGAGGTCCGGGACACCGTCGAGGAGCTCGGGCTGCCGGTCGTCATCCGGCCGTCGTTCACCATGGGCGGGCTCGGCTCCGGCATGGCGCACACGCCGGAGGACCTCGAACGGCTCGCCTCCACCGGGCTCACCGAATCCCCGGTCACCGAGGTGCTGATCGAGGAGAGCGTGCTCGGCTGGAAGGAGTACGAGCTCGAGCTGATGCGCGACAAGCACGACAACGTCGTGGTCGTCTGCTCGATCGAGAACATCGACGCGATGGGCGTGCACACCGGCGACTCGGTCACCGTCGCGCCGACGATGACCCTCACCGACCGCGAGTACCAGGTGATGCGGGACGTCGGCATCGCCGTGCTGCGCGAGGTCGGCGTCGACACCGGTGGCTGCAACATCCAGTTCGCGATCAACCCGCGCGACGGCCGGATGGTCGTCATCGAGATGAACCCGCGGGTGTCGCGGTCTTCCGCGCTGGCGTCGAAGGCCACCGGCTTCCCGATCGCCAAGATCGCCGCGAAGCTCGCCATCGGCTACACGCTCGACGAGATCCAGAACGACATCACGGGCGAGACGCCGGCCGCGTTCGAGCCCACTTTGGACTACGTCGTCGTCAAGATGCCGCGGTTCGCCTTCGAAAAGTTCCCCGGCGCGGACCCGACGCTGACCACGACGATGAAGAGCGTCGGCGAAGCGATGTCGTTCGGCCGCAGCTTCCCCGAGGCGCTCGGCAAGGTGATGCGGTCGATCGAGACCAAGGCGACCGGCTTCTGGACGCTGCCCGACCCCGCCGGCGCGACGCTGGAGTCCACTTTGGACGAGCTGCGCACGCCGCACGAAGGCCGGCTGTACGAAGTGGAGCGTGCCCTGCGGCTCGGCGCCACCGTCGAGCAGGTCCACGAAGCGAGTGGCATCGACCCGTGGTTCATCGACCAGATCGCCTACATCGGCGAGGTCGGCGCCGAAGTCCGCGACGCGCCGGTGCTCGACGGCGAACTGCTGCGCCGCGCCAAGCGCACGGGGCTGTCGGACCGCCAGATCGCCGCCCTGCGGCCGGAACTGGCCGGCGAGGACGGCGTCCGCACCCTCCGCCACCGCCTCGGCGTGCGGCCGGTGTTCAAGACCGTCGACACCTGCGCGGCCGAGTTCGCCGCCAAGACGCCGTACCACTACTCGGCATACGAGTCCGACCCCGAAGCCCAGTCCGAAGTGGCCGTCCAGTCGGACAAGCCGAAGGTGCTCATCCTCGGCAGCGGCCCGAACCGGATCGGGCAGGGCATCGAGTTCGACTACTCCTGCGTGCACGCGGCGATCGCGTTGCGGGAGGCCGGGTTCGAGGCCGTGATGGTCAACTGCAACCCGGAAACCGTGTCCACCGACTACGACACGTCCGACCGGCTGTACTTCGAGCCGCTGTCCTTCGAGGACGTGCTCGAGGTCGTGCACGCCGAGCAGGCGTCCGGCACGGTCGCCGGCGTCATCGTCCAGCTGGGCGGCCAGACCCCGCTGGGCCTGGCGAAGCGGCTCGCCGACGCCGGGGTGCCGGTGGTCGGCACGCCGCCGGAGGCGATCCACCTGGCCGAGGACCGCGGCGCGTTCGGCGAGGTGCTCACCGAGGCCGGGCTGCCCGCGCCGCGCTACGGCACGGCGACGTCGTTCGAGGGCGCCAAGCGGATCGCCGACGAGATCGGCTATCCGGTGCTGGTGCGGCCGTCGTACGTGCTCGGCGGGCGCGGCATGGAGATCGTCTACGACGAGGAGACCCTCGCCGGTTACATCAGCCGCGCCACCGAGATCAACCCCGAGCACCCGGTGCTGGTGGACCGGTTCCTCGACGACGCCATCGAAATCGACGTCGACGCGTTGTTCGACGGCGAGGAGCTCTACCTCGGCGGCGTCATGGAGCACATCGAGGAAGCCGGCATCCACTCCGGTGACTCCTCGTGCGCGCTGCCGCCGATCACGCTCGGGCACACCGACCTGGAGGCCGTCCGGCGCTCCACCGAGGCGATCGCCCGCGGCGTGGGCGTGCGCGGGCTCCTGAACGTCCAGTACGCGCTCAAGGACGACGTCCTGTACGTCCTGGAGGCCAACCCGCGCGCGTCGCGGACGGTGCCGTTCGTGTCCAAGGCGACCGCCGTGCCGCTGGCCAAGGCCGCCGCGCTGATCATGACCGGCTCGACGATCAAGGACCTGCGCGGCAGCGGCGTGCTCCCGGCCGAGGGCGACGGCGGGCGGATGCCGGCCGACTCGCCGGTCGCGGTGAAGGAAGCCGTGCTGCCCTTCCACCGCTTCCGCACCCCCGAAGGCCACGGCGTCGACTCGCTGCTGGGTCCGGAGATGAAGTCCACCGGCGAGGTGATGGGCGTCGACGTCTCCTTCGGCAAGGCGTTCGCGAAGTCGCAGAGCGCCGCGTACGGCTCGCTGCCGACGTCCGGCCGGGTGTTCGTCTCGGTGGCCAACCGCGACAAGCGCTCGCTGGTGTTCCCGGTGAAGCGGCTGGCGGACCTCGGGTTCGAGATCCTCGCCACCTCCGGCACCGCGGAAGTGCTGCGGCGCAACGGGATCCCGTGCACGGTGGTGCGCAAGCACTACGAGGGTTCGACCGAGGCCGAGCCGAACATCGTGGACGTCATCCTGAACGGCGATGTCGACATGGTGATCAACACTCCCTACGGGAACAGTGGTCCGCGCGTCGACGGCTACGAAATCCGCACCGCCGCGGTGTCGCGGGACATCCCGTGCGTGACGACCGTGCAGGGCGCCGCGGCGGCCGTGCACGGCATCGAAGCGCTGATCCGGGGCGACATCGGGGTCAAGTCCCTGCAGGAGCTGCAGGCGGCGCTGAAGGCGAAGTCGTGACGGCGTCTTCGGCGGGGGAGCGGTTCGGGGCACGGCTGGCCAAGGCCGTCGCGGCCCGCGGCCCGCTGTGCGCCGGGATCGACCCCCACCCGGGCCTGATCGAGGCCTGGGGGCTCCCGGTGGACGTCTCGGGCCTGGAACGGTTCGCGCTGTCCGCCACGGAGGTCCTGGCGGCGCACGCGGCGATCGTGAAGCCGCAGTCGGCGTTCTTCGAAAGTTTCGGGCCGGCCGGTGTCCGGGTGCTGGCGCGGGTGGTCGAGACCGCCCGCGCCGCCGGGGCGCTGGTGCTCTTGGACGTCAAACGCGGCGACATCGGGTCCACGATGGGCGCCTACACCGCCGCGTACGTCGCCGAGGGTGCGGCGATCGCCGCCGACGCGATCACCGTTTCGCCGTACCTCGGCTTCGGCTCTTTGGCCCAATGCGCCGAAACGGCCGTCTCGGCGGGGCGCGGCCTCTTCGTGCTCGCGCGGACTTCGAATCCCGAAGCGGGCGAAGTGCAGAACGCGAAGCTGCCCGACGGGCGCACGGTCGCGCAGGCGATCGTCGACTCGGCCGCGGCACTCAACGCAGGCGCGGAACCGCTCGGCGATGTGGGTGTCGTCGTCGGGGCCACCGTTCCGCCGGGAGAGCTCGATCTCTCGCGGTTGAACGGTCCGGTGCTGGCGCCCGGTTTCGGGGCCCAGGGAGCCACTGTGGCCGATTTGCGGGCCCTGTTCGGTGCGTCCCTGCCGGGCGTGCTGCCCGCGTCGTCCCGGGACATCCTGAAGCACGGTCCGGAGCAAGCGGCTTTGCGCCAAGCGGTCGAACGGGTCGCCGAAGTGCTGGCCGACCCGCAGGAAAACGGCCAATAGCAGGGGCCGGAACGGGCCCCCACCAGGCACCCCCGCATTGTGGCCGGTGCTCACGGGTGGGTACCGTCGCGTCACCCACCCAGTTTTGAGAACTACCGGAGGAAAACGTGGCACTTCCCCAGCTGACAGAGGAACAGCGCGCTGCGGCGCTGGAGAAGGCCGCCGCCGCTCGCAAGATCCGTGCTGAGCTGAAGGAGCGGCTGAAGCGGGGCGGTACCACTCTGGTCGACGTGCTGAAGCAGGCCGAGGAGAACGAAGTCCTCGGCAAGATGAAGGTTTCGGCTCTGCTCGAGGCCCTCCCGGGCGTCGGCAAGGTCCGCGCGCAGCAGACCATGGAACGACTGGAGATCGCCCCCAGCCGTCGCCTTCGTGGCCTCGGCGACCGGCAGCGCAAGGCGCTGCTGGCCGAGTTCAGCGGCGAGTGAACGGCGCCGGTCGTGACTACCCGGTGAGCCGGGGCGCCGACCGAGGCAGTGAGCCGGTGGCGGGGGAGTTCTCCCGCCACCGGCTCACCGTCGTATCGGGGCCTTCGGGAGTCGGGAAGTCGAGCGTGGTGGGCGAGCTGCGGAAGCTGGAGCCCGACGTCTGGTTCAGCGTCTCGGTCACCACCCGCCACCCGCGTCCCGGCGAAGTCGACGGGGCGCACTACCACTTCGTCGACCGCGCGGAGTTCGACGCGATGGTCGCCGACGGACGGCTGCTGGAATGGGCCGAGTTCGCCGGCAACCGCTACGGCACCCCGCGCGAGCCGGTCGAGAAGGCGCTCGCCGAGGGCCGCCCGGCCGTCCTGGAGATCGAACTGCAGGGCGCCCGCCAGGTCCGCGCGGCGATGCCGGAGGCCCGGCTGGTGATGCTGATGCCGCCGTCGTGGGAGGAACTGGTCGGCAGGCTCACCGGGCGCGGCACCGAAAACGAGGCCGCCGTGCAGGCCCGGCTGGCCGAAGCGGAGCGCGAGCTGGCGGCGGCGGGGGAGTTCGACCACCGCCTCGTCAACGCCGACGTGCGGGAGGCCGCCGAGCACTTGCTAAACTTGATTACAGCTGATCAGTTTTCCGACGAAGCGGAGCACCACGAGTGACCACCCAGGTAGCCCTGACCGAAGAGCTCGAGGGCATCACCAACCCCCCGATCGACGACCTGCTCGAGAAGGTCAGCTCCAAGTACGCGCTGGTGATCTACTCGGCGAAGCGCGCCCGCCAGATCAACGACTACTACGCCCAGCTGGGCGAGGGTCTGCTCGAGTACGTCGGCCCGCTCGTCGAGCCGGGCCCGCGCGAGAAGCCGCTCTCGATCGCGCTGCGCGAGATCCACGGCGGCCTGCTCGAGCACACCGAGGGTGAGTAAGCCCCGCGTCGTCCTGGGCGTGGGCGGCGGCATCGCCGCCTACAAGGCGTGTGAGGTCCTGCGCGGGCTGACCGAATCCGGTCACGACGTCCGCGTGGTCCCCACCGAAGCCGCGCTGAACTTCGTCGGCGCGGCGACCTTCGAAGCCCTCTCCGGGCACCCGGTGCACACGGGCGTGTTCACCGAGGTCCCCGAGGTCCAGCACGTCCGCGTCGGCAAGGAAGCCGACCTGGTCCTGGTCGTCCCGGCCACGGCGAACCTGCTCGCCAAGGCCGCCCACGGCCTCGCCGACGACCTGCTGACCAACACCCTGCTCACCGCCCGGTGCCCGGTCGCCTTCTTCCCGGCGATGCACACGGAGATGTGGGAGCACCCCGCGACCCGCGACAACGTCGCCCTGCTGCGCTCGCGCGGCCTGGTCGTGACCGAGCCCGACTCCGGCCGGCTGACTGGTGTCGACACCGGCAAGGGCCGCCTGGCGAACCCGGCCGAGATCGTCGACCTGGCGCGGCTGCTGCTGGCCCGCCCGGACGCCCTCCCGCGCGACCTCGAAGGCGTCCGCGTGGTGGTTTCGGCCGGCGGCACCCGCGAGCCCCTCGACCCGGTGCGCTACCTGGGCAACCGCTCGTCCGGCAAGCAGGGCTACGCGCTGGCCCGCGTCGCCGCCCAGCGCGGCGCCGACGTCACCCTGGTCACCGCGCACACCGTCGCGCTGCCGGACCCGGCGGGCGCGACCGTGGAGCACGTCTCGACGGCCGAGGAGCTGCGGCAGGCCGTGCACGCGGCGTCGGAAAGCGCCGACGTCGTCGTGATGGCCGCCGCCGTCGCCGACTTCCGGCCGGCGAACCGGGCCGACCACAAGATCAAGAAGTCCGACGACCAGCCGGATCCGGTCATCACGCTGGACCGCAACGCCGACATCCTCGCCGAATTGGTGCGAAACCGGCGTCCCGGTCAGGTCGTCGTGGGATTCGCCGCGGAAACCGGCGACGCGCAGGGCGGCGTGCTCGACCACGCCCGCGTGAAGCTCAAGCGCAAGGGCGCGGATCTGCTGGTGGTCAACGCCGTCGGTGACGGGAAAGCGTTCGGCACCGAAGACAATTCGGGCTGGCTGCTCGGGTCCGACGGCACGGAAATCCCTATACCTCTCGGCGCGAAGGCTGAACTGGCGTCCACGTTGTGGGACGCTGTTGTGAGCTTCATGAAGCGTTGACCGTCCCCCGAGCGATAGTCAGTACGCTTGCATAGCTAAGGGGTGCCTAACTTTCGGGGCATCCGACGACTAGGTGAGGAAGTGACGGCCACCGTGACCGCGTCCAGCAGCAGATTGTTCACCTCGGAGTCGGTGACCGAAGGGCACCCCGACAAGATCTGCGACGCCATCAGCGACTCGATCCTCGACGGCTTGCTGTCGAAGGACCCGCGCAGCCGCGTCGCCGTCGAAACCCTGATCACCACCGGCCAGGTGCACGTGGCCGGCGAGGTGACCACCGAGGCGTACGCCGACATCCCGACGATCGTCCGCGACGTCATCCTCAAGATCGGCTACGACTCCTCCGCCAAGGGCTTCGACGGCAACTCCTGCGGCGTCAACGTCGCGATCGGCTCGCAGTCGCCCGACATCGCCCAGGGCGTCGACACCGCGTACGAGTCGCGCGTCGAGTCCGACGAAGACGAGATCAACCGCCAGGGCGCCGGCGACCAGGGCCTGATGTTCGGCTACGCCTGCTCGGACACCCCCGAGCTGATGCCGCTGCCGATCGCGCTGGCCCACCGCCTCTCGAAGCGCCTGACCGCGGTCCGCAAGGACGGCGTGCTGCCGTACCTGCGCCCGGACGGCAAGACCCAGGTCACCATCGAGTACGCCGGCGACCAGCCGGTGCGCCTCGACACCGTCGTCGTCTCCTCGCAGCACGCCGACGGCATCGACCTGGAGAAGATGCTCAGCGTCGACGTCAAGGAGCACGTCGTCGGCCCCGAGCTCGAGAACCTGGGGATCGACACCTCGAACGCGCGCCTGCTGGTCAACCCGACCGGCCGGTTCGTCATCGGCGGCCCGATGGGCGACGCCGGCCTGACCGGCCGCAAGATCATCGTCGACACCTACGGCGGCATGGCCCGCCACGGCGGCGGCGCGTTCTCCGGCAAGGACCCGTCCAAGGTCGACCGTTCCGCCGCGTACGCGATGCGCTGGGTGGCCAAGAACGTCGTCGCCGCGGGCCTCGCCTCCCGCACCGAGGTCCAGGTCGCCTACGCGATCGGCAAGGCGGCCCCGGTCGGCCTGTTCGTCGAGACGTTCGGCACCGAGACGGTCGACCCGTCGAAGATCCAGCAGGCCATCACCGAGGTCTTCGACCTCCGGCCGGCGGCGATCATCCGCGACCTCGACCTGCTGCGCCCGATCTACGCCCCGACGGCGGCGTACGGCCACTTCGGCCGGCCCGAGCTGGACCTCCCCTGGGAGAGCACGGCCCGCGCCGAGGCCCTCAAGGCGGCCGCGGGAGCCTGACGCACGATCCGGTGAAGGCCACCCCGCGGATCTCCCGGGGTGGCCTTCCTCGTGTCCGGGCTGTCGGTGGGGTCTGGTAGAGATCACGGCGTGAGCAGTTCCGAGCCCGAAGCTCTCTGGGACCTCCCGGAGAAGCCGCCCGCCGCCAAGGCGGCGCCCTCGCGTGCCCGGAAGAAGGCGCCGAAGCCGGGGGAGAAGGCGAAGGGCGCCCAGTCGCCCGCACCCGAGCTGCCGGTCGCGCGGATCGTCGTCGACATCCCCTTGGCGCACCTGGACCGCACCTTCGACTACCTCGTGCCGGAGAAGCTGCACGACACCGCCGTGCCGGGCTGCCGCGTCCGCGTCCGGTTCGCCGGGCAGCTCGTCGACGGCTACCTGATCGAACGCGGCGAGACCAGCGACTACGGCAGCAAGCTGGCGTTCCTCGACCGCGTGACGTCGGCCGAGCCGGTGCTGCCGCCGTCGCTGCACGCGGTGTGCCGGGCGGTCGCCGACCGCTACGGCGGCACGCTGTCCGACGTCCTGCGGCTCGCCATCCCGCCGCGGCACGCCAAGGCCGAAGGCGAGCCGCCGGTCCCGCCGGCGGGACCACCGGAAGCGCCGGACGCGACGGCCTGGGCGCGTTACCAGCGTGGTCCGGCGTTCGTGGAGGCCCTCGCCGAGGGCAAGCCCGCGAACGCCGTCTGGCAGGCCCTGCCGGGCGAGGACTGGCCGCGCCGGCTCGCCGAGGCCGCCGGCACGGTCGCCGCCGCGGGGCGGGGCGCGGTGCTGGTGGTGCCGGACCACCGCGACCTGACCCGGGTGCACGCGGCCTGCGCGGCGGTCGTGGGCGAGGACGCCGTCGTGGCGCTGATCGCCGGGCTCGGGCCCGCCGAGCGCTACCGGCGCTGGCTGGCCGTGCTGCGCGGCGCGGTGCGGGTGGTCGTCGGGACGCGGGCGGCGATGTTCGCGCCGGTCCGCGACCCCGGCCTGTTCGCCGTCTGGGACGACGGCGACGACCTGCACCTCGACCAGCACGCGCCGTACCCGCACGTCCGCGACGTCCTGATGGACCGCGCCCACGCGGCGAAGGCGTCGCTGCTGGTCGGCGGCTTCGCCCGGACGGCCGAGGCCCAGCTGCTCGTCGAGTCCGGCTGGGCCGCAGCGGTCCTGGCCGACCGCGTAACGCTGCGCGCGGCGGCCCCGCGCGTCACCCCGGTCGGCGAGGACTTCGACGTCGCCCGGGACGAGGCCGCCCGGGTGGCGCGCCTGCCGGCGGTGGCCTTCGAGGCGGCGCGCCAGGCGTTCGCGGCGGACCTCCCGGCCCTCATCCAGGTGCCGCGGCGCGGGTACGTGCCCGGCCTGGCCTGCGGTCAGTGCCGGACACCGGCGCACTGCCGCCGGTGCGCGGGGCCGCTGGCCCTGCCCGGCGGTTCGCTCGACGGGCAGCCGAAACCGCCGGCCTGCCGCTGGTGCGGTGTCCCCGAAACGGCGTTCCGCTGCACGGCGTGCGGCTCGGTCCGGCTGCGGGCGGTGATCGTCGGCGCGAAGCGGACGGCGGAGGAGCTCGGCCGAGCGTTCCCGGGCATCCCGGTCCGCACGTCCGGGGCAGCGGAGGTGCTGGAGTCGGTGCCGGGCAAACCGGCGCTGGTGGTGTGCACGCCGGGCGCGGAGCCGGTGGCCGACGGCGGCTACGGCGCGGCCCTCCTGCTGGACGGCTGGGCGCTGCTGGGCCGCCAGGACCTGCGGGCGGGCGAGGAGACCCTGCGCCGCTGGATGGCGGCGGCGGCCCTGGTCCGCCCGGCCGCGGCGGGCGGCCGCGTGATCGTCGGCGCGGAGGCGGGGCTGGGGGTGGTCCAGGCCCTGGTCCGCTGGGACCCGGCCTGGCACGCGGCCCAGGAGCTGGGGGAGCGGCGCGAGCTGGGCTTCCCGCCGGCGATGCGGATGGCGAGCGTGGAGGGCAGCCCGGACGCGGTGGCGGCCCTGCTGGACGACCTGCCGCTGCCGTCGTCCGGGGAGGTGCTGGGCCCGGTCCCGATCGGCGAGCTGGACGAGGAGGGCAACGCGGACCGGGAACGGGCGCTGGTGCGCGTGTCCCGCGCGGAGGGCAAGGCCCTGGCGGCATCGATCCACGCGGCGGCGGCCCGCCGCGACGCCCGGAAGGCCACCGAACCGATCCGCATCCAGGTGGATCCGCTCGACCTGATCTGATTTTCCGGATTTCCGCCGCGCGATGGCGGTATTTTGGGTTCATGGCGAAGGTCAGGCCGGTACCTTTCCCGGAGCGGAACGGCACAGAGCCGTTCAACGCTTCCGGGGTCGTGCAGGTGGATTTCCGGCGGTTCGTCTTCATCGACAACAAAGACCCCACGGCCTTGTTCGAAATGACGTTCGATCCCGGCATCGTCGCGGTCGAGCGGATTCGCCGGCGCCCGTTGGCCGGCGTCGGCACGGGAATGCTGCGCGATCCCGAAGGCCTCACCCGGGTCGACGTGAACGGCGAAATCTTCCTCGTCGTCTCATCGTCTTTGTGCGTCGCGGACGGAAACCGGCGCTGCGACGGCCTCGTGCGCGTCCGGTACTCGCCCCACGGTGAGCTGCCCGCGGAACCGATGGACGGGTTCCGGGACTGGCTGCTCGCCCGCGAACCCGCGCTCGCCGCGGCCGGGCGGCGGGAACCGGACGCGGGCGGGCTGAACGTGGAAGGCCTGACCTGGGACCGGAAGGCGAGCGCGCTGCTGTTCGGCCTGCGGGGACCGGCGAGCCCGGGCCGCGTCACGCTGGTCCGCGTGCCGGCCGACGTCGGCGGCGCCCGGTGGACGACCGCGTCACTGGGACAGCCCGAACTGATCCACCTGCGGCTGCCCCGGCCGGAGGGGACGCAAGGAATCCGGGACATTTCCGGGGACGCGGCCACCGGCGATTTCCTGCTGCTGCTCGGGCGTTCGACCAGTCACGGCGACGCGCCCTTCCGGCTCGGCACGTGGCACCGCGCCGACGACCACGCCGGGCTGCTCGACGTCACCTTCCACCGGACCGCGAAGCCGGAGGGCGTCACGACGTTTCCGGTCGACGGCGGGCGGCGGATCCTGATCGTCGACGACGCCGGTGGCTACGCGGTTCTCTGATTTCAGGAAAAGTACAGCGTCGACGGCGTGGGATCCTGGTGGACCCGCGGTTTCCCGGCCGCCGTCGTATCCGTGCCGAAAGCCGCGCCCAGCCCGGTCCGGACGCTGGTCATCGTGAAATAGCCGCTGAACGCGAATTCGTCGCCGACCGGGTCGATCGCGGTCACCGAGAACTCGTCGGCGTGGGCGGAGTCGCCGGCCGCGCGCGTGCAGAGCAGTTCGTGGCCCTGGCTCGAAGTCGTCGTGGTCGCGTGGAGCACCCGGCCGGACGCCTTGCTGGCCACCGACTGCCCGGTGCCGAGCGGCGCGAAGCACCACAGGTCCGTGTCGTCGACTCCTCCCGGCCGCAGCCGGTGCACGACCTCGCCCCCGCCGGGCTCGGCCGCCGTGGCCGGGATGGCTTCGCTGCCGCTGGCGTGCAGGCACTCGTTGGTGACGTCGTCGCGGACGTAGGCGCCTTCGGCGCCGGGCAGGCCGCCGCGGAGGTAACCGGCGGACGCGGCCAGCCGCAGCTGCTTCCGCACGGCGGTGAGCTGCGTGAGCGGGTCCGGCACGCCGAGCCCGGCCAAAACGGTCCCCATCCCGTCGAGCAACGGCTTGAGCACGTCCTGCTGGGTCCGGAAGCCGAACACGGTTTCGCGGTACCGGCGGATCTGGTCGACCACCTGGGCCCGCCGTGCCGGGTCGTCGCGCACGAGCTTGGCGAGGAGCCCGACGGTGTCGAGCCGGAAGTGCCGGCCGGGCTGGAGGGTCTGGTCGAGGCCCCACGGGATCAGCTTGAAGTCGATGTCGCCGACGCCCGGCTGGGCGACGGCGTCGACGTCGTTGTAGACGTAGGTGTTGTTGGTGTTGCGGGAGTAGCCGTCCCAGTGCTTGAGGAAGAACTCCATCGCGTAGATCTTGATGAACTGGTCGAGGTCGAAGACTTCGCTCGCCCCGGCCACTCCGTGCGCGGCGATGTGGTCGACGGCGAACCGCAGATCGGCCTTGTCGTCGAACTTCGACAGCGCCTCCACCCCGATGAGCGGCACCCGGTCGGCGACGAAGTCGTCCTGGTGCTCCAGCTCGTAGAGGTTGCCGTTCAGGTGGCCGAAGTTGCGCTCGATGTAGCGCGGCATGATCGGCTCGACGTTGACGAAGACACCGGGGCTGTCGACGCCGGCCACGCCCTGCCCGATCGGCACGCCGTTCACGCGCACCTGAGCGTAATTGCCGCGGGAATGGGGGAGACCGGCGAGCTCGAACAGTTTGTAGCCGAGCAGCTGCCGGACGTAGGAGAGGTCCTGGACGGAGTTGTTGAGCGTCAGGTACCGCGACCCGATCAGCTCGCGGACCGGATCCTTGTTCGCGTCCAGGAACTTCCCGAAGTCGATGTGCAGGCAGGGCTTGTCGCTGTTGATCGAACCGCAGAACGACTTCTTCTTGATCCCGACGTCGGGGAACGCCGTCCGCGCGGGGAACTTCGTCCCGGACAGCTCGACCGACGTCGCCTTCCGCCAGGTGTAACGGCTGCCGCCGGCCCAGTCGAAGTTGCACACCCCACCGGCGGGCTGCTCGGTGCGCACGGCGTCCCAGTCCGCCGGCGGCAGCGTGATATCGATCGTCAGCACATTGTCGATCGCGTAGAGGGAATCGAGTGCGTGCTGCTCCTGGCTGCCCATCCGCTCAGTGTACGACCGGAAACCGGATTCAAGAATGCACGCGGAAATCCGTGATCGATCCGATTTCGGGTGGGTGTGTCACCCATTGTGCGGGCAGCCGGTGAGGGAGCGCCGGAGTGGCCGGCGTCCCCCACGGCGAATCGTGCGCTGCTCAGCCCGGCAGGACCGTGCCCGGCAACGATTCCACGGCGGCACGCGGCGATTCCGTGACTCCGGGCGGAGCGGCGGTGCCGGGGCCGGTCGCGGCCGCCGTCGTCAATGTGAGCACCTGGGCCGCGATCGCCTGGCGGCGGGCTTCGAAATCCGCGTCCGTCAGCGCGTCCGGGGCCGTCGGCTGGCCCAGCACCGGTGTGTGCAGGTGCCCGCCGGCCACCGACGTCAGCCCCAGGCCGGTGCGGACGCGGTTGCTGCGGAACATCGATTCGTTGGACAGGTAGTTCCCGCCACCGCCGGAAGCGGCGATCTCGCCCGCGGCCGGGGCGTCCGAGCGGCACACCGGGGTTCCGGTGCCCGGGTGGGCCGCGTCCGGCCAGATACAGAACGCCTGGTTGAAGTTCACCGGATAGGCGCCGGCGGGTGCGGCCAGCATCCGGTCGTACGGCAGCGTCGTCTCGATGAACTGGACGTCCGGCTGCGGCCAGCCCGCGGCCGGTGGCACGCCTCCGGTGATCGACACGTTGTTGTTGTCGGGGAAGCCGCCGCGCCAGGCGCCGGCCCAGCGCTCGATGTCGAACCGGCCCGGGCGCCCCTGGCTGATGGTCATGATCACGTCCGGCCGTCGCGCGCGGTCGCGCAACGCCGTGCCGTAGGCCGCTTCGACGATGCCCGCGTCGAAGTAGCCCCACACGACCGGGAAGTTCACCGCCTGCACCACGGCCGGCCCCGACGGCGTGGCGAGGATCCGCCCGTCCAGCTGCAGGGCCGCCGCGCCGGCCGGGTTCGAGATCCGGACACCGGCGCCGTCGAGCTGGAACGGGTCGAAGCCGCTCACCATGACCCGCCGCGTCTTCCCGAGCGGGAACCGGACGTCGTCGAGGCCGCGCGACCCGCGATCGAACGCCGTGAGCAGCGACACCCGCTGCGACGCCGGAAGCGGGAAGGACGGCCGCCATTGCCGCACCGCGCTGCTGAGCTGCAGCCGCGCCCAGTACAGCGGCCGGTCGTCGAAGCGGTCGAGCGTGCCGAGGCCGGGCGTGCGGCCCTGGGCGCGGTCGACCGCGGTCCGCCACAGCCGGTCACCGGCCCGCGTGACCACCCGTTCGGCCCGGCGCGGTGTGCGTGCGGCGCAGAGGTCGTGCTCGACCTCGGCGACGAAGGGGGCCAGCCCGGCCAGCCGGACCAGCTCGGGGCCGACGGCGGGCCTGCCGGACGGCATCGTCGCGGTCAGCCGCTGCTCCTCCACGGTCAGCGGGACGGCCGCGTCGAAGCAGCTCCGCGCCGGCGTGGCCGCGGCGACGCCGGGGAGCACGAACATCGGCACGGCGGAGAGCAAGGGGAGCAGGGCGGAAAGGCGCACGGGTTTCCTCCACGTCGCTGAGCGATCTCCGCCACCCAGTCTTCCGGTCGGAAAGCGATCCGAGAAGCGTGCATAAGGTGGGATGACGTCTTGAAGCCGCCTTGACCAAGGGGCAGACTCGCTCGCATGCCCGCGCACTGGAGCCGCACCACGCTCGTCCTGGCCGTCGCCGCCGTGCTCACCGCCGGCGCCGCCGTGCCCGCCACCGCCGCCACGCCCACGCCGAAGTCGCCGGTCGCCGTCGGCTTCGGGGGCGCTGTCGCCAGCATCGACGCCGACGCCACCGCGATCGGCACGCAGGTCCTGCGCGACGGCGGGAACGCCGTCGACGCGGCCGTCGCGGTCGCCGCCGCGCTCGGCGTCACCGACCCGTTCTCGGCCGGGGTCGGCGGCGGCGGGTTCTTCGTCTACTACGACGCCAAGACCCACCGCGTGCACACCCTGGACGGCCGCGAGACGGCGCCGAAGACCGCCGACGAGAACCTCTTCGTCGAAAACGGCAAGCCGCTCGCGTTCGCCGACGCCGTCACCAGCGGCCTGAGCGTCGGCGTGCCCGGCACGCCCGCGACCTGGGCCGAAGCCCTGCGCAAGTGGGGGACGCGGTCGCTGGCGAAGTCGCTGAGGCCCGCCGAGAACCTCGCGCGCACCGGCTTCGTCGTCGACCAGACGTTCCAGACGCAGATCGCGAACAACGCCGCGCGGTTCTCCGCGTTCCCGTCGACGCGATCGCTGTACCTGCCGGGTGGCGCGCCCCCGGCGCCGGGGACGGTCTTCAAGAACCCCGACCTGGCGGCCACGTACGCGCAGCTCGAGCGTTCCGGCGTCGACGCGCTGTACCGCGGCCCGATCGGCGCGGACATCGCCAAGACCGTGCAGAAGCCGCCGGTCGACCCGGCTTCGACGCTGAACGTCCGCCCCGGGAAGCTCACCACCGGCGACCTCGCGGCCTACCGAGCCATCGAGCGCGACCCGACCCACGCGCGCTACGAGGGCCTCGACGTCTACGGCATGCCGGCGCCGTCGTCGGGCGGGCTGACGGTCGGCGAGGCGCTCAACATCCTCGAGAACTTCGACCTGAAGCACGCGAGCAAGGCCGACTACCTGCAGTACTTCCTGGAGTCGACCCGCTTCGCCTTCGCCGACCGCAACCGCTGGATCGGCGACCCGGCGTTCGTCGACGTCCCGGCGCGCGAGCTGCTGAGCCAGCGGTTCGCCGACACCCGGGCCTGCCTGATCTCGAAGGACAAGGCGGCGACCAGCCCGGTCGCCCCGGCCGACCCCCGGCACCCGGCCCCGTGCGCCGCGAGCTCTGCGGCGGCTCCCACTCCGTACGAGGGTGAGAACACGACGCACCTGACGGTGGCGGACAAGTGGGGCAACGTCGTCGCGTACACGTTGACGATCGAGCAGGAGGGTGGCAGCGGCATCGTCGTGCCGGGCCGCGGGTTCCTGCTGAACAACGAGCTGACCGACTTCTCGTTCACGCCGGTGACGCCGGGCGTGCCGGATCCGAACCTCCCAGGCCCGGGCAAGCGCCCCCGCTCGTCGATGGCCCCGACGATCGTCCTCGACCACGGACGCCCCTTCTTCGCGACGGGTTCCCCGGGCGGAGCGTCGATCATCACGACGGTGCTCCAGGTGATCCTCGGCCGCCTCGACCGCGGCTTGTCACTGGAGGACGCGATCGCGGCCCCGCGCGCGTCGCAGCGCAACTCGGCGCAGGCCCAGGTGGAGCAGGCATTCCTGGACCAGCCGGAGACGGCGGTGCTGCAGGCCCGAGGCCAGGGCTTCTCGACGGCCCCGGCGGAGATCGGCGCGGCGACGGGCGTGGAGCGATTGCGGGACGGCCGATGGTTGGCGGCGGCGGAGCCGGTGCGGCGTGGCCAGGGTGCGGCGCAGGTGGTGTGGCCGGCGCGCTGGTAGGGCCGAGGTCGCCCGTATCCCCTGGCCGGGAACGTCGCGAATGACTCATTCGGGACCTCCGAGGTCCCGAATGAGTCATTCGCGGCACCGGCAGCTTTGCTCGGCCCCGAGCGGCCCCGAACGGAGGCCGGTCGCGGCGATCGACTTCGCCGGCCCACCTCCCGGGGGCGCCCCCCGGGTCCAGCGTATCGAGCGAGGCGGACGAAAAGCCGGGGAATCCCGCGCCGGCGGTCTGGTTGTCCACATCACGACCCTGATGTGGACAACCCCGCGTGAGCTGCGGATCGGCACATCGGGGCACTGGCGCGCCCGGCCGGGAGGAGCCTTCTAGACTCGGCCCCGATGTTCCAGCCACCTGAAACCCTGCTTCCGCCGGGGGTGGGCCGATGAAGCTCGTCTTCGCCGGCACTCCCGACCCGGCGGTCCCCGCCCTGCGCGCCCTGCTCGACTCCGGGCGGCACGAGGTCGTCGCCGTCGTCACGCGGCCCGATGCGCAAGCCGGGCGTGGCCGGCGCGTCGTGCGGTCGCCCGTCGGTGCCCTCGCCGACGAACACGGCATCGAGGTCCTCACGCCAGCGCGCGCCGGGGATCCCGCCTTTCTCGCGCGGCTCACCGAGCTCGCGCCGGACGCCTGCCCCGTCGTCGCCTACGGGGCGCTGCTGCCGCAGGCCGCCCTCGACATTCCGCGGCTGGGCTGGGTGAACCTGCACTTCTCGCTGCTGCCCGCGTGGCGCGGGGCCGCGCCCGTGCAGGCCGCGATCCGCGCCGGGGACGAGATCACCGGCGCCTCGACCTTCCGGATCGTCAAGGAACTGGACGCCGGCCCGGTCTACGGCGTCGTCACCGAGGCGATCGGGGCCACCGACACCGCCGGCGCCCTGCTCGGGCGGCTCGCGGAGTCCGGGGCCAAGCTGCTGCTGTCCACCATGGACGGTCTCGCCGACGGCAGCCTCGTCGCGCGGGAGCAGCCCGCCGAGGGCGTCAGCTACGCGCCGAAGGTGACGGTCGAGGACGCGCGGGTGTCCTTCGCCGACCCGGCGCCGGCGGTCGACCGGCTGATCCGGTCGGTCACCCCGGAGCCGGGCGCCTGGGCGGAGTTCCGCGGCGAGCGGTTCAAGCTCGGCCCGGTCACGGTGCTCGACGAACCCGGCCCGCCGCCGGGCGAGATCGTGGTCGAACGCAAACGGGTGCTGGTCGGGACGGCGACGAAGCCGCTGCGGCTCGGCGAAGTCCAGGCACCCGGCAAGAAACGGATGGCGGCCACCGACTGGGCGCGTGGAACAAGGATCGACCAGGGAGAACGCCTCCGGTGAACGACCACAGGGAACGACGCCCGTCACGGCCGCAGCGGGGCCGGCCGGCACCGCGCAAGGAAGGGCCGCGCCGCCCGCCGGAGGTCGACCCGGCCCGGCAGGCCGCGTTCGACGTCCTCGCGGCCGTCCGGACGAAGGACGCCTACGCCAACCTCGTCCTGCCGGACCTGCTGCGGGAGCGGCGGATCACCGGCCGGGACGCGGCGCTGGCCACCGAACTCACGTACGGCACGTCGCGCGCCCAGGGCCTGCTCGACGCGATCATCGAGTCCTGCGCCGAGCGCCCCCTCAAGCAGACCGACCCGGCGGTGCTCGACGCGCTGCGCCTCGGCGTCTACCAGCTGCTGCGCACGCGCATCCCCGAGCACGCCGCCGTGACGTCCACTGTGGACCTCGTGCGCGCGGAAGCCGGTTCGTGGGCCACGGGTTTCGCGAACGCGATCCTGCGCAAGGTGTCCGAAAAGGACGAAACGACATGGCTCGACGAGCTGGCGCCGGACGAGGCGGCCGACCCGATCGGGGCCTACGCGCTGCGCACCGCGCACCCGCGCTGGATCGCGCGGTCGTTCGCCGAAGCACTGGGTGACAAGGGTGCCGGCCTCAAGGCCGCGCTGGAAGCCGACGACGCGCGCCCCGAGGTGCACCTCGTCGCGCGTCCCGGCGAGATCAGCGCCGACGAGCTCGCCGCGATCACCGGCGGCGACCCGGCGCCGTACTCGCCCTACGGCGTGCGCCTGCCCGCCGGCGCCGGCGACCCGGCCGACGTGGAACCGGTCCGCGAGCGGCTGGCCGCGGTGCAGGACGAGGGCAGCCAGCTCTGCGCGATCGCCGCGACGAAGGTGCCGATCGAAGGCACCGACGAACGCTGGCTCGACCTCTGCGCCGGTCCCGGCGGCAAGGCGGCGCTGCTCGGCGCGCTGGCCGCGTTGAGCGGGGCGGCCGTCGACGCCGTGGAGAAGGCGCCGCACCGCGCGAAGCTCGTCGAGAAGGCCACGAGCGGGTTGCCGGTGAAGGTGCACGTGGCCGACGGGCGGGAGAGCGGCCTGGAGCCGGGGTACGACCGGATCCTCGTCGACGCGCCGTGCAGCGGGCTCGGCGCGCTGCGGCGACGGCCCGAGGCGCGCTGGCGCCGCCAGCCGTCCGACGTCGCGGACCTGACGAAGCTGCAGGGCGAGCTGATCACCGCGGCTTACGACCTGCTGCGGCCGGGCGGCGCACTGACCTACGTCGTCTGCTCACCGCACCTGGCCGAGACCGAAGGCGTCTTCGCGGAGACGGCGCGGCGGCTCAAGGCCGAGGTGGTGGACGCGCGCGAGTTCTTCGCGGGCGTCCCGGAGCTCGGTGACGGCCCGTACGTCCAGCTGTGGCCGCACCGCCACGGCACGGACGCGATGTTCTGCGCCGTGCTGCGCAAACCGTGAGGGATCTCGGGCTGGTCGCCAGCTCGTGCGGCGGGCTGGACGTCCGGTTCGCCGCCGAGCTGGCCCGCCCGGCGGCCGAGCGCGGCTGGCGCCCGGCGATCACGCTGACCCCGGCCGCGATGCGCTGGCTGGAGTCGGCCGGCGCACTCGACGAGCTCGCGGCGTGCACCGACCTGCCGGTCCGCAGCGTGTCGCGGCTGCCGGGCGAGCCGCGGCCGCATCCGGACCCGTCGGTGTTCCTGTTCGCGCCGGCGTCGGCGAACTCGGTCGCGAAGCTGGCGCTGGGCATCGCGGACAACCAGGCGCTGACGGTCCTCGGCGACGTGCTGGGCGCGCCGGGGATCACGGTGGTGGTGGCGTACCAGATCCAGGACACCCGGAAGCACCACCCGGCGTGGCAGCGCCACCTCGACACCCTCGCGGGCGCCGGGGTGACGCTGCACCGCCTTGACGTCGGGCGGCCGTGGACCGGGGTTTTGGACTTGCTGCCTTCAGCTCAGTGAGGCCGTGCTCTACCGGTGACCACCGACAGTTCCGGGCCGCCGGGCTACGAACACACCGCCGCGTCCACAGCCGCGAGCAGGTGGCCGCTCGTGTCCGCCGGGGTCGGGTTCTCGTTCAGCACCACCGTTGCCCGGCGGCCGTCCGGGCCCACCCCCGCGAAGTTCGTGAAGCCGGGGATTCCTCCTTCGTGTCCCCACACCACTCCGCACGACACCGGGACGCTCCCCAGCCCGAGGCCGTAGCCGGCGCCCGGGATGCCGAGGTCGGCCGGCACCGCCCGGCGCATCTCCGCCAGCTCCGGTGGACGCAGCAGCCGGCCGCTCAGGAGGGCGCCGTAGAAGTGGTCGAGGTCGGCGGGAGTCGAGACCAAGCCGCCAGCCGCGCCCGCGATCGTCGCGTCGAAGTCGCTGAAGTCCACCAGCTTGCCGCCGACCGGAACGTAACCGACCGCGTGCGGTGCGGGCAGCCGCTCGTCGCCGCGGCGGGGGAGGTACGTGTCGCGCAGGCCGAGCGGCCCGGTGATCCGGCGGGCGATCTCGGTGCCGAGCGCGTGCCCGGTGACCTGCTCCACCAGCATCCCCGCCACGATGTAGTTCGTGTTCGAGTACGACCAGCTCGTGCCGGGCGGGAACAGCGCCGGGTGCTTCAGCGCCATCGCCACCAGCTCGGCCGGCTCGGCGCCGCGGTGCCGCAACGCTTCCGGGTCCGTCAGTTCGAGGTCGTCCGTGTAGTTGTAGAGCCCGCTCGTGTGCTGCAGCACCTGCCGGACGGTGATCCGCCGGTCGGGCAGCAGCCCCGGCAGGTACCGCGAAACCGGCGCGTCCAGCCGCACCCGGCCCTCCGCGACCAGCTGCAGCACCACCGTCGCCACGAACGTCTTGGTGACGCTGCCCGCGCGGAACGAACCGTTGCGCGGGAACGGCTTCCCGGTGGCGACGTCGCCCGTGCCGCTGCGGGTGACCTGCGTCCGCCGGCCGTCCTGGACGACCGCCACCGCCCCCGGTACGCCGTCCTGGGCGGTCAGCACGTCCAGGCTCGCCTGGACCGGGCTCGCCGCCGCCGGTGCCGATGCCGCCAGTGCCGGTGCCGCCGTGGTGGCGGCGAGCAGCACGACGAGCGTGCCGGCGGTGACGGCCCGCAATGACTTCCGCATGAGAAAACCCCCTGGTGTCTCGGTGTTCCCCACGCTAGGGGGCCCGGACACCAGGGGGTATCGGGGAGACCACCGGAAAAACCCGGGGGCCTGCCCCACCACTCAGCGCAGCTTCAGGGCGCGCTTCAGGGTGCCGAACAGGTCGGTCTGGTTGGTCAGGCCGACGATGTTGGCCGCCTGCGGGCCGAGGCCCGCGATGCGCACCTGCGTGCCCGTGTGCGACTGCGAGCCGCCCGCTTCCGCGGTGCCGTAGGCCAGCGTCATGTTCGCGCCCTCGTTGGTGATCAGGGTCGCGGTCAGGCCCGGGGTGGCGGTGGGCTCGACGATCTGGCTGCTGTGGCCGTGGTCGGCGGTCACCAGCACCAGGGTGTCGGGGTGACTGCGGGCGAACGCCGTGCCCGCCGCGATCGCCGCGTCGAAGTCGATCGTCTCGCCGATCTGGCCGCACGGGTCGGCCGCGTGGTCCTGCTTGTCGATGCTCGCGCCCTCGACCTGCAGGAAGAAGCCCTTGTCGCTGCGGCGGTCGTCCAGCAGCTCCAGCGCCTTGCGGGTCTGGTCGACCAGCTTCGGCTGGGTGGCGGGCACCTTCGCGTTCGGCGTGCAGCGGGCCGGCGCGGTGCCGCCGTGCACGGCCGCCGGGCCGGTCCAGTTCACCGGCATGTTGCCGTCGGCGAACAGGCCGAGGACCGGCTTGCCCTTCTTCGCCGCGGCCAGGTCCGCCGCGGTGTTGACGACCGAGTAGCCGGCCGCCTTGGCCTGGTCCAGCACGGTCTTGCCCTGGAACTTGCCCGCCGTCACCTGCTGGTTGAAGTACTTCGCGCCGCCGCCCAGCAGGACGTCGGGGCGGGTCTGCACCAGCTGCTCGGCGATCGAGCCGAGGCCGCCGTTCTCCTTGGCGTTCTTCGCGCACTTGGCGGTCGTCTCGACCGGGCCCTTGCAGTCGCGGTTGACGACGTGCGCGCCGAGCACGGCCGGGGTCGCGTCCTGGACCTCGGCGGTGGTGACGTCGCCGGTGCGCAGGCCGTTGCGCTTGGCGATCTCCAGGATCGTCGGGACGTCGTTGCCGTAGGCGTCGACGGAGATGGCGCCGTTGTAGGTCTTGGTGCCGGTGGCCCAGCCGGTGCCGGACGCGGCCGAGTCGGTCACGTAGTTCGGCTTGCCCGGGTTGTTCTGCTCGACCGCGTAGGTCGTGTAGTCACCGGTCAGCGGCAGCTCGTCCATGGCGAGCCGGCCCGCGGCGCCGCGCTCGTAGTTGCGGGCGGAGGTGATCTCCGACTGGCCCATGCCGTCGCCGAGGAACAGGATGACGTTGCGGGCGTGGCCGCCCTGGATCGCGGCACGGACGTCGGCGGTGCGGTCACCGGTGCCGGCCGACGAGCGCGCGTCGGCATCGCCGGAACCACTGTCGGAGCCGTTGGTGGCCAGGGCGACGGGGGCGGCGGCGATCAGTGCGGCGCCGAGCGCGCCCGCGACCAGCCACCGGCGGCGGCCGGCGAACAGCGAAGCCATGTTTCTCCTCGTTCGGGAACTTCGGGGAATTCGGGAAGTACGGCCCGGATATCGGACACGGGCTATTAGTCCTCCCGCATGTGTGCCGCGAAGGGACTGAAGGTGACCGGAGAGTGGCCGCTGGCCGAACTCATGACTTCCCGCGGGTGACCGGGAGCACGTCGGTTATTGACCGGCGAGGTGCCCCGGCTTGACGACCCCGGCTTCGTACGCGATCACCACGGCCTGGCTGCGGTTGCCGGCGCCGAGCTTGGCGAAGATGTTGCCCACGTGGGTCTTGACCGTCTCCAGGCTGATCACCAGCGCCGCCGCGATGTCCTGATTGGACAATCCGGTGGCGATGAGCCGGAGCACCTCGGCTTCACGGCGGGTGAGCGTCTTCGCCGCCCGCGCGTGCTTCCCGCCCGCGGGCCGGTCGCGCACCAGCCGCCGGATCGCCTCCGGGAACAGCAGGGACTCGCCGGCGGCGACCGTCCGCACGGCGTGCGCGATCTCCTCCTTGCGCGCCCGCTTCAGCAGGAACCCGCTGGCCCCGGCCAGCAGCGCCTCGTGCACGTAGTCGTCGTTGTCGAACGTCGTGACGACCAGGATCTTCGGGGGTTCGGCGAGCGCCGCGAGCACCTGCCGGGTGGCCTCGATGCCGTCCGTGCCGGGCATCCGGACGTCCATCAGCACGACGTCCGGCCGGGTCCGCCGCACCGCGGCCAGGACCTCGCCGCCGTCGGCCGCCTCGCCGACCACCGGCAGGCCCTGCTGCTCCAGCAGGGCCCGCAGCCCGGTGCGGACCAGCGGCTCGTCGTCGGCGAGCAGCACCGACGGCGTCACGCGCCCGCTCGCAGCGGGATGGACGCGTTCAGCCGCCACCGCGGCCCGTCGGGACCGGCGTCGAGCTCGCCGCGCAGGGCTTCCACGCGCTCGGCGAGCCCGGCCAGCCCGCGGCGCCCGGTCCGCGGCCCCTCGCCGGGCAGCGCGTTGACGACCGCGATGCCGAGGCGGTCCGGGCCGACCTCGACCCGGACGTCGACGGAGCCGGGGCCGGCGTGGCGCAGCGCGTTGGTCAGGCCCTCCTGGACGATCCGGTAGCCCTCGCGGGACACCGTGGCCGGCAGTGCCGCGACCGGCCCGGTGACGGCCAGCCGGACGTCGAGCCCGGCTTCGCGGGCACGCACGGTGAGGACGTCCACCTCGGTCAGCGTGCGCGTCGGCTCCTTCGCCGCCGGCTCCTCGCGAAGCAGGCCCAGGACGTGGTCGAGGTCTTCGAGCGCGCTGCGGGAAGCTTCTTCGATCGTGCCGAGTGCGCGCCGGACCTGGGCCGGGTCCGCCTCGACCAGCTCGGCCACGGCCGCCGCCTGGATGGTCGACGTCGTCAGCGTGTGCCCGATCGAGTCGTGCAGCTCGCGGGCCAGCCGGTTGCGCTGGGCGAGCACGGCCGAGCGGCGTTCGGCCAGCGCCGCGCGCTCGGCCGCCGACGGGCCCAGCAGGGCCGTGGCGCCGGCCCGGAACCCCCGGGTGGCGGCGGCCGCGAGCAGCAGCGCCACCACCAGCATGACCAGGGCGACCGGTACCGTCCACGGCCCGGCGGAGGCCCGCAGGCCGAAGAACTCGAACTGCCCCTGGTCGCCGTCCAGCCACAGCACCGGGATGAGGACGCCGAGCAGCAGCACGCCTTCCACCGCGAGCAGCACCCCGCCCAGCCCCGCGTGCAGCACCAGCCAGGCGGCCGAGCGCAATCGGGCCGGCCACGGGGGCCGGGCGCGTCCTGGCGCGGGCAGGTCGAGGCCGAGCATGCCGTTGGCCGCGGCCACCCCGAACCGCCGCGTCGGCCCGGCCAGCCCGGCGAGCCCCATGACGAAGGCGACGACGGCCAGCGCGAGCACGAAGTGCAGCTGGGGCGGACCCGGCAGCAGTGCCACGACGAGGGCGAACGGGAAGGCCGGCAGCGTCAGCGTCGCTCCCAGCAGGGCGAAGGGCACACCGAGGTAGCCACTGGGACGCAGGAGGGAACGCGGAAATCCGGACATGCGGTCGAGGTTAAGGCGCGCCGGTGCCCCGTGACCTCCCTCTCCGGAGCCAGATCCTGGTCACAACCGGTTAGTGGGCGTTAGCCCCGTCCTCCTACACTCGGGACGTGGCAGACCGACCTTTGATCGCACCCAGCATCCTCGCGGCGGACTTCGCCCGGCTCGGCGAAGAGATCGCCGCCGTGGCCGGCGCCGGGGAGAACCGCGCCGACTGGGTCCACGTCGACGTCATGGACGCGCACTTCGTGCCCAACCTGACCCTCGGCCTGCCCGTGGCCAAGGCCCTGATCGACAGCACCGACCTGCCGATCGACTGCCACCTGATGATCGACGACCCGGACCGCTGGGCGATCGGGTACGCCGAGGCCGGCGCCTACAACGTCACCGTGCACGCCGAGGCCGCGAAGGACCCGGTCGCGCTGGCGAAGAACCTGCGCGCCGCGGGCGCGAAGGCCGGCCTGTCGATCAAGCCGGGCACCGCGCTCGAGCCGTGGCTCGACGCGCTCAAGCACTACGACACGCTGCTGGTCATGTCGGTCGAGCCGGGCTTCGGCGGGCAGTCGTTCATCGCCGACGTCCTGGAGAAGGTCCGCACCGCGCGGCGGCTGGTCGACACCGGGCACCTGAAGCTGCTCGTCGAGATCGACGGCGGGATCAACGCCGACACCATCGAGCAGGCCGCCGAGGCGGGTGTCGACTGCTTCGTCGCCGGCTCCGCCGTCTACGGCGCCACCGACCCGGGCAAGGCGGTCGCCGCGCTGCGCGAACAGGCGGCCCGCGGCCGGGCCGGCTGAACTTGCGCACCGGCACCGGAGAAGCCACCGGGCCGCGGCGGGTGTTGGATGGAAGGACCGGCTCACAGACCGGCTCACGAGGAGGCAGCGCACGTGTTCACCGGCATAGTCGAGGAGATCGGCGAAGTCACCGCGGTCGAGCAGCTGACCAACGCGGCCCGGCTGCGCGTCCGCGGCCCGCTGGTCACCAGCGACGCCGGGCACGGCGACTCGATCGCGGTCAGCGGGGTCTGCCTGACCGTTGTCGAGGTGGCGGGCGGTGAGTTCACCGTGGACGTCGTCAACGAGACGCTGCAGCGGTCGAGCCTGGCCAAGGTCGCGGTCGGTGACCGGGTCAACCTCGAACGCGCCACCCCGGCCGGCGGCCGGCTCGGCGGGCACATCATGCAGGGCCACGTCGACGGGACCGGGGTGTTCCTCGGCCGCGACGAGAACGGCGTGACGACGTTCGCGCTGCCGGCGCACCTGTCCCGGTACGTGGTCGAGAAGGGCTCGATCGCGGTCGACGGCGTCTCGCTGACGGTCGCGGCGATCACCGCCGACCAGTTCGCGGTGGCCCTGATCCCGACCACCCTCGAAGTGACCACCCTCGGCCGCCGGGAAGCCGGCGACCTGGTCAACCTCGAGGTCGACGTGGTCGCGAAGTACGTGGAAAAGCTGGCCGAGGCCCACATCCGCGACCAGGCGCACAATCGGGACGGCGGCACGGAGGAGCGGTCATGAGTGAAACGAGCGCGGCAGAGCCCGAAGCGGGCTGGACCCCGTGCGGCAGCGGAGCGGTGTTCGACGCCGACGCCATCGAGCGGGCGATCGCGGGCATCGCGGCGGGCCGCCCGGTCGTCGTGGTCGACGACGAAGACCGCGAGAACGAGGGCGACCTCATCTTCGCCGCCGAGAAGGCGACGCCGGAGCTGCTGGCCTTCATGGTCCGCTACACCTCGGGGTACGTCTGCGTGGCGCTGACCGAGGCCGAAGCGGACCGGCTGGACCTGCCCCCGATGTACCACACGAACCAGGACGCGCGCGGGACCGCGTACAGCGTCACGGTCGACGCGGCCGAGGGCATCAGCACCGGCATCTCCGCCGCCGACCGCGCGCACACGATCCGGCTGCTGGCCGACCCGGCGTCCACGGCGAAGGACTTCCGCCGCCCCGGCCACGTCGTGCCGCTGCGGGCCAAGGAAGGCGGCGTGCTGCGCCGGCCCGGGCACACCGAGGCGTCGGTCGACCTGGCCCGGATGGCCGGGCTCGCCCCCGCCGGCGTGCTCTGCGAGATCGTGTCCCAGAAGGACGAAGGCGACATGGCGCGCCGCGACGAGCTCGAGGTGTTCGCCGCCGACCACGACCTGGCGATCATCACCATCGCCGACCTGATCGCCTACCGCCGCCGCACCGAGAAGCAGGTCGAACGGGTCGCCGAAGCCCGCATCCCGCTGGCCGCGGGCACGTTCCGGGCGGTCGGCTACGACTCCCTCCTCGACGGCATCGAGCACGTCGCGTTCGTCTACGGCGAGATCGGCGACGGCCAGGACATCCTGGTCCGCGTCCACTCCGAGTGCCTGACCGGCGACGTCTTCGGCTCCCTGCGCTGCGACTGCGGCCCGCAGCTGGAGGCGGCCCTGGAAGCGGTGGCCGCCGAAGGCCGCGGCGTCGTGCTCTACATCCGCGGCCACGAGGGCCGCGGCATCGGCCTGCTGCACAAGCTGCAGGCCTACCAGCTGCAGGACGACGGCGCGGACACCGTCGACGCGAACCTCGCGCTCGGCGTCCCGGCCGACGCCCGCGACTACGGCACCGGCGCGCAGATCCTGTGCGACCTCGGCGTCCGCACCATGCGGCTGCTGTCGAACAACCCGGCCAAGCGGATCGGTCTCGAGGGCTACGGCCTGCGCGTCACCGGGCGGGTGCCGCTGCCGATCTCGCCGAACCCGGAGAACCTGCGCTACCTGCGGACCAAGCGCGACCGGATGGGCCACGACCTGGCCCAGCTGGAGCACTACGACCAGGTCGGCGCGGGCCCCGAGCACGCCGATGGAGGAACACTGTGAGCGGCGAAGGCCGTCCGGACGATTCGCTGGACCTGACCGGCTGCAAGTCCCTGAAGCTCGGCATCGTGGCGACGCGGTGGAACGCGGACATCACCGACGTCCTGCTCGAGCGCGCGCTCGCCGCCGCTCGCGAAGCCGAGCTGGAGGAGGATCCGACGGTGGTCCACGTCGCGGGCGCGATCGAGCTCCCGGTCGTGGCGCAGGCGCTGGCCCGCAACCACGACGCGGTGGTCGCGCTCGGCGTGGTCATCCGCGGCGGCACCCCGCACTTCGAGTACGTGTGCGACGCGGTGACGGCGGGCCTGACCCGGGTGGCGCTCGACGAGAGCACCCCGGTCGGCAACGGCGTCCTGACGTGCGACACGCACGAGCAGGCCGTCGACCGGTCGGGCCGTCCGGGCGCCAAGGAGGACAAGGGCTACGAGGCGACGGTGGCGGCCCTGGATTCCGCGCACGTGCTGCGGAGCCTGCGCCAGCCGTGGACCGAGCGGGGTTTCGTGTGACCGTGAAGACTCTCCTGGTGGTCCGCCCGCGGCGCGCGATGATCATGTGCAGCGTGCTGGCGGTGGCGCTGCTGGCGGTGTTCGTGGTGGTGGCGGTCCTGCTGCGCAACGGCGACACCGGGGTCCGCTTCCAGCGCTCCGACCAGGCGGCGATGGTGGGCATCGGGATCCTGCTGGCGTGCGGCGTGATGCTGTTCGCGATCGCGCGCGTGCGGGCCGACGCCGAGGGCATCGAGGTCCGGAACGTGCTGGTCACCCGCCGCTTCGCGTGGAGCGACGTGCTGTCGGTGAGCTTCCCGGACGGGGCTTCGTGGGCGCGGCTGGAGCTGCCGGACGACGAGTACCACGCGGTGATGGCGGTGCAGGCCGTGGACCGGGACCGGGCGGTGGAAGCGGTGCGCGCGCTGCGGAAACTGCACCGCGCGGCGACTGGCGGCTGACGCGGTGGCTCGGCGCCTTAGAGGTCCAGGTCGACCACGATCGGCGCGTGGTCCGAAGGACCCTTCCCCTTGCGCGCATTCCGGTCCACATAGGAATCCGTCACCGCGCCCGTGAACGCGGCGTTCCCGTACACCAGGTCGATCCGCATGCCTTTGTTGTTCGGGAAGTTCCCCGCCCGGTAGTCCCAGTACGTGAACGGGTGGTCGTACTTCAGCGGCCGCGGGAAGACGTCCGACAGGCCGAGGTCCCGCAGCCGCGCCAGGGCGTCGCGCTCCGGCTTCGTCACGTGGGTCGACTCCGCGAACAGCGCGATGTCCCAGACGTCCGCGTCCGTGGGCGCCACGTTGAAGTCGCCCAGCACCGCGAAGGGCCCTTCGGACACCTCGGCCGCCACCAGCGAGCGCAACGACTCCAGCCACTCCAGCTTGTACGCGTAGTGCGGGTTGTCCGGCTCGCGCCCGTTCGGCACGTACACCGACCACACCCGCACGCCGCCACACGTGGCGCCGATCGCGCGGGCCTCCGACGCGCCGTCGAACTGCGGCTCGCCCGGCAGCCCGCGCACGACGTCCGACAAGCCCACCCGCGACACGATGCCGACGCCGTTCCAGCGCCCCAGCCCGTACGCCGCGACCTCGTAGCCGAGCGCTTCGATCTCGGCCGCCGGGAACGCCTCCGTCGTGTTCTTCAGCTCCTGCAGGCACAGCACGTCCGGCGCCGTCTCCTCCAGGAAACCCAGCACGCGCGGCAGGCGGGGGACGATGGAGTTCACGTTCCAGGTGGCGATCCGCATGCCCGCGAGCATCCCACACACAGGCGACAAAACCGGGGCGGCGCCGGAGCGCCGCCCCGGCGGAGATCACACGCCCGCGGTCGTCCGGATCCAGGACCGGCTCGCCGCCACGCTGGCGTAGTTGTTCGTGCCGCGCGTGTTCGACCCGCTCTGGTTCTGGACCGTCGACGCGACACCGACCTGGACGCCGTTCGCGACCTCCGGGCCGCCCGAGTCGCCCTTCCACGCCGAGCCGTTGACGCCGACGCTCTGGATCGCGCGGCCGCCGTAGGCGTCCGTGGAGCGGCCGGTCACCTGGACGTTCGCCGTCTTCAGCGCCGTCGCCGGCGGGCCGGCCGGGGTGGTGCGGCCCCAGCCGTAGATCTGGTTGGTGCTGCCGGTGGCCGGGTCCGAGCTGCCCAGCGAGATCGGCGCGGCGCTCGTCGCCGACGCCAGGTGCAGCAGCGCGATGTCGCCGTTCGGGGACTCGTACTCGTTGTCGACGGCGATCTTCGTGCCCGAGAGCAGCGTGTTGCTGCCGACCCGGACGTACATCCCCGAGCCGTCCTGGTCGAGGCAGTGCACCGCGGTCAGCACCCAGCGGCTCGCGATGACCGTGCCCGAGCAGTTGAAGCCCTGGTAGTCGCGCCCGGGCGTGTTGACGTACACCTGAGCACCCCAGGAGACGGTGGGCGCGGTGGTGCCGCCGACGATGTTCGGCTGGACGCCCGCGGTGGCGACCGCGCCGCCGGCCAGGGTCAGCGCGACAGCGACTGTGGAGACCACGGAAGCGGCACCGAGGAGACGGAGAGAGGTCACGGCGGTGATCCTTTCGACGGGGGGACCGATCGGCCGGTCGGAAAGTAACCACCGCGTCACAGGTCCGGACACCGACGAAGGTCGGAACCGGGCGAAGACCCGACTTCCGGCGGATCGGACAGCGGGGGCCCACCGAGAACTGTCGGTGGTGGCCCATAGGCTGGGGTGGTGGCTGACCCGACCACCTACCGTCCCTCGCCGGGGAGCATCCCGGATGCCCCTGGCGTGTACAAATTCCGCGACGCGGCCAAGCGGGTCATCTACGTCGGCAAGGCGAAAAGCCTCCGGAGCCGGCTGAACTCCTACTTCGCCGACCTCTCCGGCCTGCACCCGCGCACCCGGCAGATGGTCACCACGGCCGCGAGCGTCGAATGGACCGTCGTCACCACCGAGGTCGAGGCCCTCCAGCTCGAGTACAACTGGATCAAGGAGTTCGACCCGCGGTTCAACGTCCGCTACCGCGACGACAAGAGCTACCCGATGCTCGCGGTGACGCTGAACGAGGAGTTCCCGCGCCTGCACGTCTACCGCGGCGCGCGCAAGAAGGGCGTCCGGTACTTCGGCCCGTACGCGCACGCGTGGGCCATCCGCGAGACGCTCGACCTGCTGCTGCGCGTCTTCCCGGCCCGCACCTGCTCGGCCGGGGTGTTCCGGCGCCACGGCCAGATCGGCAGGCCCTGCCTGCTCGGCTACATCGACAAGTGCTCCGCGCCGTGCGTGGGCCGCGTCTCCGCCGACGAGCACCGCGACATCGTCGAGGACTTCTGTGATTTTCTCGCCGGCAAGACCGACGTCATGATCAAGCGCCTCGAAGCCGAGATGGCCGCCGCGTCCGGAGAGCTCGAGTTCGAGCGCGCCGCCCGGTTGCGCGACGACCTCGGCGCCCTGCGCCGCGCCATGGAGAAGCAGGCCGTGGTGCTCGGCGACGGCACGGACGCCGACGTCGTGGCGTTCGCCCACGACGATCTCGAAGCCGCGGTCCAGGTCTTCCACGTGCGCGGCGGCCGGGTCCGCGGCCAGCGCGGCTGGGTGATCGACAAGGCCGAGGAGATGGACGTCCCGGCGCTGGTCGACCACTTCCTCACCCAGTTCTACGGCGACGAGGCCGAACTCGACGCCCGCGACGACGTCGACGCGGGGCCGGTGGTCCCGCGCGAGGTGCTGGTCCCGGAGCTGCCCGCGGACGCCGAGGCGGTCGCGGAGTGGCTCACCGGCCTGCGCGGCTCGCGGGTCCAGCTGAGGGTGCCCCAGCGCGGCGACAAGAAGGCGCTGGCCGAGACCGTGCAGCGCAACGCGGGGGAGGCGTTCACCCAGCACAAGCTGCGCCGCGCCGGCGACCTCACGGCCCGCTCGGCGGCCCTCACCGAGCTGCAGGAGTTCCTCGCCCTCGACACCGCGCCGCTGCGCATCGAGTGCATCGACATCAGCCACATCCAGGGCAGTGACGTCGTCGCGTCGCTCGTCGTGTTCGAGGACGGGCTGGCGCGCAAGTCCGAGTACCGGCGCTTCGCGCTGCGGGAGGCGGCCACGGAGGGTGACGTCGCCTCGATCGCCGAGGTCGTCCGGCGCCGGTTCTACCGCTACCTCAAGGAAACCGCCGAGGAGTCGAGCACCCCCGGCCTCGACCCGGAGACCGGGCGGCCGAAGAAGTTCGCCTACCCGCCGAACCTGCTGGTCGTCGACGGCGCGGGCCCGCAGGCCACCGCGGCCGCCGACGTGCTGGCCGAGCTCGGCATCACCGACATCGCCGTGATCGGGCTGGCCAAGCGGCTCGAAGAGGTCTGGCTGCCCGCCGACCCCGATCCGGTGATCCTGCCCCGGACGTCGGAGGGGCTGTACCTGCTGCAGCGGCTGCGTGACGAAGCCCACCGCTTCGCCATCGCCTACCACCGCGAGAAGCGGTCCAAGCGGCTCGTGACGTCCGAATTGGACAGTGTGCCCGGGCTGGGGCAGGCTCGCCGCACCGCGCTGATCAAGCACTTCGGCTCGGTGAAGAAGCTCAAGCAGGCCAGGATCGAAGACATCGAGGCGGTGCCCGGCTTCGGCAGGCGCACCGCGGAGGCCGTGGTCGCCGCGCTGGCCGGGGAGTCCGGCGCCGGCAACGGCACAGAAGCAGGGGAGTAGGGAAACACAGTGAGTGCGCAAGAGGAGATCCGCGGCTCCGGCATGGAGGTCGCCGTCGTGTCCGGGTTGTCGGGGGCGGGCCGCAGCACGGCGGCCAAGTGCCTGGAGGACCTGGGCTGGTTCGTCGTCGACAACCTGCCACCGGAGCTGATCGCCACCATGGTCGAGCTGGGCGCGCAGGCGCGCGGCGCGATCACGAAGGTGGCGGTGGTGATGGACGTGCGCTCGCGCGCGTTCACCGACGACCTGGCCTCGGTGATCAAGGACCTCGACGCCCGGGGCTACAAGCCGCGGGTGCTGTTCCTGGAGGCGACCGACGCGGTGCTGGTGCGGCGGTTCGAGGCCGTCCGCCGGGGCCACCCGATGCAGGGCGACGGCCGCCTCGCCGACGGCATCACGGCGGAGCGGACGCTGCTGGAGCCGCTGCGCGAAGAAGCCGACCTGGTGCTCGACACGTCGTCGCTGTCGGTGCACGACCTGCGCGCCAAGATCGAAGACGCGTTCGGTTCCGAGGCGAGCACCCAGACCCGGGTCACCGTGCTGTCCTTCGGCTACAAGTACGGCCTGCCGATGGACGCCGACCTGGTGATGGACGTCCGGTTCCTGCCGAACCCGTTCTGGATCCCGGAGCTGCGCGAACACACGGGCCTCGACGGCGAGGTCCGCAACTACGTCCTCTCGCAGGAGGGCGCGGAGGAGTTCCTCGACCGCTACCACCAGCTGCTGCGGCTGATCGGCGCCGGCTACAAGCGTGAGGGCAAGCGGTACCTGACGCTGGCCGTCGGCTGCACCGGTGGCAAGCACCGCAGCGTGGCGCTGTCCGTCGAACTCGCCGAGCGTCTGTCCAAAGAGGATGGTATGGCCGTGAAGGTGGTGCACCGCGACCTTGGTCGTGAATAACGTGCGCGCGGTCGCCCTCGGGGGTGGCCACGGACTGCACGCCACACTGTCCGCGGTGCGGCGGGTGACCCCCGACGTCACCGCGGTCGTGACGGTGGCCGACGACGGCGGATCGTCCGGCCGGCTGCGGCGCGAACTCGGGCTGTTGCCGCCGGGCGACCTGCGGCAGGCGTTCGCCGCCTTCGCCGCCGAAGACGGCGGCACGTTGTGGGCCGAGGTCTTCCAGCACCGCTTCGGCGGTGACGGCGCACTGGCCGGGCACGCGGTGGGGAACCTGCTGCTGGCCGGGCTGTTCGAGGTGCTCGGCGATCCGGTCGCCGCGCTCGACGAGGCCTGCCGGCTGATGGGTGTCTCCGGCCGCGTGCTGCCGATGTCGCCGGAGCCGCTGGAAATCGAGGGGCAGGTCAGCGGCCTCGACAGCGAGGACCCGGCCGCGGTGCGCACGATCCGCGGCCAGGTCGCGGTGGCCTCGACGCCGGGGCAGGTGCAGCGCGTCAGCCTGCACACGCCGGGCCGGTCGGGCCGGCCGCCGCAGGCGTGCGCGGAGGCCGTCGAGGCCGTGCTCGCCGCCGACGTCGTGTTCCTCGGGCCGGGCTCGTGGTTCACGAGCGTTCTCCCGCACCTGCTCGTGCCGGGGCTGCACGACGCGCTCGTGCAGACGGCCGCGACGAAGGTGCTCGTGCTCAACCTTGTCCCCCAGCCGGGGGAAACCGCGGGATTCTCGCCGGAGCGTCACCTCGACGTACTCTTCGAGCACGCGCCCGATCTGCGGGTCGACGCGGTGATCGCGGACCGCGATTCCGTCCCCGACCCGGCGAATCTCCGCCGCGCGGCGGAACGGCTGGGCGGCCGGGCGCACCTGGGGGCGGTGGCCGACCCCGGAGTGCCGGGACGGCATGATCCTGATGCGCTCGCGCGGACGATGCGGGAGGCTCTCGGTCTCGGCAGGGACGGGGAGCACGGGGGAGGAGCGAAAGGCAGGGAGGGGCAGTAATGGCGATGACCGCCGCGGTGAAGGACGAGCTGAGCCGGCTGGAGATCACGAAGATCGGGCCGCGCCGGGCGGAGGTCGCGTCGCTGCTTCGCTTCGCCGGCGGGCTGCACATCGTGGCCGGCCGAGTGGTCGTCGAGGCGGAGCTGGACACGGGCTCGGTCGCGCGACGGCTGCGCAAGGAGATCCACGAGCTGTACGGCCACCATTCGGACGTCCACGTCATCACCGCCAGCGGCGGGCTGCGCAAGGGCACCCGGTACGTCGTGCGCGTGGTGAAGGACGGCGAGGGCCTGGCCCGGCAGACCGGGCTGATCGACCAGCGCGGCCGCCCGGTGCGCGGGCTGCCCGCGGCCGTGGTGTCCGGCGGAGTGGCCGACGCGGAAGCGGCCTGGCGGGGCGCGTTCCTCGCCCACGGGTCGCTGACCGAACCGGGCCGCTCCTCGTCGCTCGAGGTGACCTGCCCGGGCCCGGAGGCGGCGCTCGCCCTGGTGGGCGCCGCGCGCCGGATGGGCATCCAGGCGAAGTCCCGCGAGGTCCGCGGAGCGGATCGGGTGGTCGTCCGCGACGGCGACGCGATCGGGGCGCTGCTGACCCGCCTGGGCGCGCACACGAGCGTCCTGCAGTGGGAAGAGCGCCGGATGCGCCGCGAGGTCCGCGCGACGGCGAACCGCCTGGCCAACTTCGACGACGCGAACCTGCGGCGCTCGGCCCGCGCGGCGGTGGCGGCGGCGGCCCGGGTGGAGCGGGCCCTGGAGATCCTCGGCGAGACGGCCCCGGACCACCTGCTGGCGGCGGGCCGGCTCCGGCTGTCCAACCGCCAGGCGTCGCTGGAGGAGCTGGGCCAGCTGTCGGACCCGCAGATGACGAAGGACGCGGTGGCGGGCCGGATCCGGCGGTTGCTGGCGATGGCGGACAAGCGGGCCAAGGACCTCAACATCCCGGACACCGAGTCGGCGGTCACGCCCGAGATGCTCGAGGAAGAAGAGGCCTGACCAGCTCCCACGGCCGGCGGTCGCCCGTCCGTGGTGCCGCCGGAGGTTAACGGGATCGGTGCCGTCCGGGCCATCTCGTAACACCCCGGTAGCACTCCGAAGAAGCCGAGGAAACGCGCAGCCCCCAGCCTCGGAGACGACCGAGGGAAGGGGAAGATCATGCGCAACACACACCTGCAGGTGACGCCCGCGGTCGGCACCTGGCTCGCCCGGCGCAGCAGCAAGGCCGAGGACTGGACCACCGAAGAACTCGTCGCGGCCAAGCGCGGCACCACGGTCTCGGTCGTCATCCCGGCGCGCAACGAGGAAGCGACCGTCGGCGCGATCGTCGCCGCCATCCGCGAAGAACTGCAGGAACACCACGCACTCGTCGACGAGATCCTCGTCGTCGACAGCCATTCCACCGACGCCACCGCCGAGGTCGCGGCGGCCGCTGGGGCGGACGTCGTCGCGCAGGACGCCGTCTTCCCCGCCCTCGAAGGCCTGGCCGGCAAGGGCGAGGCGCTGTGGAAGGGCGTCGCGGCGACGACCGGTGACCTCGTCGTCTTCGTCGACGGCGACCTCCACGACTTCACCACGAGCTACGTCACCGGCCTGCTCGGCCCGCTGCTCACCGATCCGTCGGTGGCCTACGTCAAGGGCTTCTACCACCGGCCGCTCGGCGACCAGGCCGACGGCGGCGGCCGCGTCACCGAGCTCGTCGCACGGCCGCTGCTCAACATGTTCTGGCCGGAACTGTCGGGGTTCGTGCAGCCGCTGGCCGGCGAGTACGCGGGCCGCCGGGAAGTGCTGGAGAGCATCCCGTTCGTCGTCAACTACGGCGTCGAGATCGGGCAGCTGATCGACCTCACCGAGTTGCGCGGTCTCGACGCGCTGGCCCAGGTCGACCTCGGTCACCGCGTCCACCGGCACCAGAGCACGCAGGCGCTGGGGCGGATGGCCGGGCAGATCATGCTGACGCTGTTCGACCGCCTGGAACGCTACGACCGGCTGGTCACGGCGGTGCCGCCGGCGACGCTGCTCGCCCAGTTCCAGCGGGGCACCTCGGCCGACGGCGTCGAGCGCGAACTGGTGCTGACCGACCTGACCTCGCCGCAGCGTCCGCCGCTCGAGAGCCTGCCGGCGTCGATCCGGCCGGAGAACGCCCTGCAGGAAACGGCGTAAGTCTCACGTGGGCACGTGTTCGGGCTGCCAGCCGGGCGGCCCGAACACGTAACCCGCGCGCTCGCGCCACGTCCGCGCCGTGCGGAGGTCGCGCAGGATCGAGCCGTACTCGTGAAAGCCGACGCTGAGCAGGTTGTACGTCCCGATGTTCTTCGTCAGCCCGTACGTCGGCCGCCGGCCTTCGGGGACGAAGCTGCCGAACAGCCGGTCCCACACGATGAAGATGCCGCCGTAGTTGGCGTCGAGGTATTCGGTGTCGCTGCCGTGGTGGACGCGGTGGTGGGACGGGGTGTTGAAGACGTACTCGAACCAGCGCGGCAGCTTGCCGATCTTCTCGGTGTGCACGAAGAACTGGTAGACGAGGTCGATCGACAGGCCGGTCAGGATCAGCCACGGCGGGATGCCGCACAGCGCCAGCACCGACCAGAACGGCAGCTGGAAGTACGGGGTCCACTTCTGGCGCAGCGCGGTCGAGAAGTTGTAGTGCTCGCTGGAGTGGTGCACCTGGTGCCCGGCCCAGAGCAGCCGCACGCGGTGGCTGGCCCGGTGGTAGGCGTAGAACACGAGTTCCTGGCCGAGCAGCATGAGCACCCACGTCCACCAGTCGCGCGGATCCAGCCGGACCGGCGCCAGCTCGAACAGCGCCGCGAACACGACCAGCATCACCAGCCGGAACAGTGCGTTGACGCCGACGGCGACCGTGCCCATCAGCATGCTCGTCCGGGTGTCGGCGACGCTGTAGCCGATGACGTCGTCGTCGTGGCCGAGCACGTGCACCGCGACGATTTCGATCGTGACGAACAGCAGGAACACCGGAATCGCGAACAACACGGGGTCGCGCAGGTGCGCGAGGAACTCGGCCACGTCGCCTCCTCTGATCTGACCATGCGGTAACTTACCCTAGGGTCACTTTACGCACGGTAGGCTCTCGCCTGTGACGGAGTCAAGGGCGGTCGGGACCAAGGGGATGCCCCGCGAAGAGCGCGAGGCCCAGCTTGTCGTGGCCGGCACCGAAGAGTTCGGCCGGGCGGGGTACGCGGGCGCGTCGATGGTCGAGATCGCGCGCCGGGTCGGGGTCACGAAACCGTTGCTGTACCAGTACTTCGGCTCGAAGGACGGGCTGTACCTGGCCTGCCTGCACCGCGCGGGCGGCCGGCTCACCGACGGCGTGGCGACGACCATGGCGGCCGGCGGCGAGCCCGACCAGATGCCGCTCAAGGTCCTCGCGGCGATCTTCACGACGTTCGACCACGACCGTTACGCGTGGCGCCTCCTGCGCGACGCGACGGTGCCGTCGACGGGCGACATCGCCGCGGCGGCCGCGGACTACCGCCGCCGGCTCGACGCGTTCGCCGTGCTCGGCGCAACGCAGCTGCTGACCTCTCGCGGCCTGGCCGACCCGGCGGACATCGAGGCCGTCGCGCAGGTGTGGACCGGCGTGGTCGACTCGCTGATCGGCTGGTGGATCGACCGGCCGGAGGAAGACGCCGACGCGATGACGACCCGCTGCGCCCGGATCATGGGCGGCCTCTTCGGCTGGTGAGGCCCGGCGGGATCAGGGCGCCGGGCCGGGTCGGTCCGGCCATTGCCGCGCGGACCGCAGCCGCCGCCGGTTCAGCCGCTCCCGCTCAGCTCGGCCAAGGCGGCACGCACCTCCGCCAAGAACCGCGGCCGGTCGTCGCCGTAGGTGACCTCCGCCGCCGACAGCGCGCCGCCCAGCGCCTCCGAGACATCTTCGCGCGCCGCGGCGAAGATCGCCGGGAACGCCATGGCCTGCTGCAACGCGTTGTCGTGCCGTCCGTCCGGCGTGCGCACCAGCGTGTTCGGAACTTCCGGGTCCGACAGGAGCCGGTCCCACGCCGCGGTCCAGTCGTCGAACGGCGGGGGCAGCGGAATGCCCTCGTCGAGGGCGCGCAGGCCGTCGGCGATCCAGCCGACGCCGTCGAGCCGGGCGCGCGCGAACGCGAGGTGGGCCACCCGCCGGGCGAGCGCGCGGCAGAGCTCCGGCCCCGCGGCGACCGCCGCCCCCACCAGGTCGCGGTCGAGCTTGGCGAACTCCCGCAGCGAACCTGGCGGCAGCTCGAGGACCGGCGAGGCCGGCAGCACGCCACCCCACTCGCGAAGCAGCTGCTCGTGCCGGGCCTTCGCGCGGGCCTCTTCCTCGGCCCGGCACCGCGCCGCCCACCGGGCGGCGAGCTCCTCGTCGGTCGGCGGCGGGGGCAGATCCCGCGCGAAACCGTGCCAGTAGGCCGCGATCGCGCTCGATTCGCGGATGACGACGTCCGGAGCCGCCGGCGCGGGCCAGAACTGCAGCAGGTAGCTGTCCAGCCGGGGCTCGCCGTCGAGGCGGGTGTCGCGATCACGGCCCGCGTCCATCGCCGTGCCGCCGTAGCGGACGCGGTAGTCGCCCGGCGTCAGCTCGAGGTCCCACCAATCCGAGCCGCCCCAGGTGACCAGGACAGTCCGGCCCTCGGCGTGGAAGGAGGCCTCGACGACGTCTTCCGCGCCGCTGTCCGGCGGCTCGGCCTCGTGCACCTCGGCGGTGAAGCCGACTTCGCCGGTGTGCAGCCCGGTGATGAGGAACAGGTGGCCGGGCACGGCGGCGCCGCACAGCCCGTTGCGCTGTCCGGCGAAGCACGCCGCCAGGTCACCCTCGAACGGCTCCCCCTCCTCGTCGTGGACGTAGATCTGTCCATAGTGGACGTGAACGTCGCCGTGGACCACGGTTCGCATGCCGGCCAGCATGGCAGAGACCACCCACAGTTTCGGTTTGTCGCTTTTGCCCGCTTCTGCGCGCTTCTGTCGACACGGAGAGTGCTCTTCGCGAATTCGTTGCTCGAATGGCGTAGCGAAAACGCTCCGGTTCGCGATTAATCTGGGAAGCCGTCCCGTCGAGAGGTTGCCCCATGCCCGAACCAGCCGCATCCATCCCGGCCGATCCCCGGCTCGCCGCGCGGTTCACCGAGGACCTGCTCGACGGCTGCCGGGTCCTGGCCAAGGATTACGGCTACCGGCCCGCCCAGTTCGAACGCATGGTGCGCGAGCACGGCGGCGTCGAAGCGGCCCGGCTGCTGCTGCGCGGGGCCGGCACCGCGGGCGGGTTCACCGTGCTCTGGGAGAAGAACCAGCTCGGCCGCAGCTCCGAGGCGGTCATGCTCCGCGAGGAGTACGCCGAGCTGTTCACCCCCGACGAGCTCCTGCTGGCCCGCCGCCGGCTGGAGGAACACGGCTTCGACGTCGACGCCCACCTGCGCCGGATTTCCGAGCCGGGCTGAGGCCCAGGGCGGCAGGGGTGACCGGCGCCGCTCCGGTCACCCCTGCCGCGGCTTCTAGGCGGCGGCGCTGGACTTGCCGCGCAGCACCACGTTCGCCGTCGACGCGCCCTTGATCGCCGTTTCGATCTGGGCCATCGTCGAGGACGACGTCAGGCCGGGGACCGTGGCGGTGTTCAGGGCGTAGAGCGTGAACGTGTACGGGTGGCTCGAGCCGCCCGGGCAGGGGCCGAAGAACTTCTGCGCGTTCGCCCCGCTGCCCATCGCCTTCTGTTTCGCGCCACCCTGGTCGGGCACGGTGTAGCCCGCGCCGAGGCCTTCCGGCAGCGACTTCGTGGCCGCCGGGACGTCCCAGATCGCCCAGTGCAGCTTGTTGCCGCTGTTGGCGACGTCGGCGAACACGACGGCGTAGCCCTTCGCACCCGTGGACTCGCCCCACGCGAGCGGCGGCGACGGGTCCTGGCCCGCCGTGCCGTCCCCGGCGCAGGTGTACTTGTCCGGGATGGTGGCGTTGTCGGCGAAGGCGGAGCTGGTCAGCTTGAAGCCGCCGGGCGTGCTGCCGCCCGGGAACTTCAGCCGGACGATCACGTTGTCCAGCACCGACGGCGTGCCGCCGTTCTTGTCGTTGTTCGTCGAGGTCAGCCAGAGCCCGCCGTCCGGGGTCTTGGTGACCGAGCGCAGCCGGCCCCAGCGGCCGGAGAACAGCGTCGACACCGTGCCGACGCCGGTGCCCGCGGCGTTGATCTGCGTGGCGAACAGCTGCTCACCGGTGACGCCGGCGATGTAGATCCAGTCGTTGACGATCTCCACCCCGCTCGGCCCGGCCTGTGACGTCGACCAGGTCTTCTTCGGGGCGATGTAGCCGCTGCAGCTGCCCTGCGTGCCTTCGCAGCTGGGCCAGCCGAAGTTGCCGCCCTTCTGGATCAGGTTGAGCTCGTCCTGGCTGCTCTCGCCGAACTCCGCCGCCCACAGCTGGCCGCGGGAGTCCCAGGCCAGGCCCTGCGGGTTGCGGTGGCCGTAGCTCCAGACGTACCGGGCGTTGCCGCCGGTGGCGTAGAACGGGTTGTCGCTCGGGGCCGAGCCGTCGGGGCCGAGCCGCAGGATCTTCCCGTTGAGCGAGCTCTTGTTCTGCGCGTTGTCGCTGTTCTTGGCGTCGCCGACGGTGGCGTACAGCTTGCCGTCGGGACCGAACTTGATCCGGCCGCCGTTGTGGTAGCGGTTCTTCGCGATCCCGGTCAGCACCGGCGTCGACGTCGACGACAGCGTGCTGCCGTCGTAGGTCATCTTCACGATCCGGTTGTCGCCGGACGCGGTGTGGTAGAGGTAGATCGCGTGGTCGGACGCCCAGTTCGGCGAGATCGCCAGGCCGAGGAGGCCGCCTTCGCCGTTGGTGCCCACCGCGCCCGGAACCTTGCCCAGGGTGGTCTTCTGGCCGGACGGCGTCACCAGCAGGACCTCGAAGCGGTCCCGCTCGGTCACCAGGGCGTTGCCGTTCGGGAGGAAGTCCACCGACCAGCCGAGGTCGACCTTCGCGATGTCCTTGTCGTACTCCGGGATGCCTCCGGCGCCGCCCGGAGCGCTGGTCTTCGCGGTGACGGCGTTGCTGGCGGCCGAGGTGTTGCCGTCGGGGTCACGCGCCTTGACCGTGAAGGTGTAGGACGTGTTCGGGTTCAGGTTCGTGATCGTCGTGCTCAGTGACGTCGTCGTCGCCACCTTGGTGGCGCCCTGGTAGACGTCGTAGCCCGAGATGGTGCCGCTGTTGTCCGTGGAAGCGTTCCACGCCAGGGAGACGCTGTTCGCGGTGACGCCCGTGGAGCGCAGGTTGCCCGGCACGCTGGGCGGGGTCGTGTCGTTGCTCGGTGGCGTGGTGAAGGTGACCACGTTGCTTTGCTGCGAGGGGTTGCCGGCCGCGTCGTACGCGCCGACGGAGATGTCGTAGGCCGTGTTCGGGGTCAGGTTGTCCACGGTGGCGCTCGTGGTGTTCCCGTCGACGGTCTTGAGGATGTTGCCGCCGCGGTTGATCTCGTAGCGGACGACGCCGACGTTGTCCGTCGCGGCGGTCCAGGAGAAGGTGGCCGCGGTGGGGAGGATGTTGCTCGCCTTGAGGTTCGTCGGCGGCGTCGGCGGCTCGGGGTCCACCGGCGCGGTGAAGGTGTCGGTGAGCTTGTCGGCGTTCGGGCCGCCGTTGGCCGTGGTCGCGGTGGTCCGGACCCTGTTCACACCCGCGGTCAGCTGCACGGTCGCAGTGACGGTCTTCCAGGTCGTCCACGCGCCGGTGGCGGGGAAGTCGACGGTGCCCTTGTCGCCGCCGTCGACGGTCAGCTTGACCGGCCGGTTGTCGGCGGTTCCGTTGGCGTAGCGGAAGGTCAGCGTGTGCGTGCCCGCCTGGGCCGCGTTCACGGAGTATTCGACGTAGCTGCCTACGACGTTGTCGAAGTTGACGAACCCGGTGCCTGAGTAGCCGGCGTGGTTCGATTCGACCGCGCCCTGGACGATGGTGGCGTTCTCGGACTCGTAGTCGGTGTCCGCGGCGAAAGCGTTTACCGGGCTGACCGCGGTGAGGCCGAGCGCCGCGACCGCGGTACCGGCCAGTACCGCACGCCACGGTGGACGGGGTGCCACTGGGAGCCTCCTGCGTTGTCGGGGGACAGGGGGTGACCGGGGCGGAATGGGTCGGCGGACCACCGGCGGCAATAGTTAGGAAAGTTTCCTATCTATGGGACAGATCTCACACCCTCCGAGCGGGCCCTGTCAATACTCGACACGATGGGTTACCCACCGTGCCAAGGGTTTCCCGCTCAGCGGGTCACTCCTCCGCAGTGAATGACTCATTCCTGGCGCCAGACGCCAGGAATGAGTCATTCACTGCACGTCAGCCTGCCGTCACCGGGGTTTCGGCCGCCCAGTCGCGCGGAACCAGGAACGACGCCAGCTCCGCCTCCGCGCTCCCCGGCTCGGGCGTGAACTCCGCTTCCCACCGCGCCAGCGGCGGCAGCGCCGAGAGGATCGCTTCGGCGTCGGCCTGCACCGCGTTCGCCGCGTCGTGGACCAGCGTGAACTCCACGTACCGGCCGCGGCGGTAGAGCTGCCACTGCCGTTCGCGCTCGCCGTGCGGCAGGTCCTTGCGGCGCCGCACGATGGGGACGTACGCCGGGACGATCGCGGCGATGCCCGCCGCCGTGAACGCCGCCGAGCGCCGCCAGCCGTCCGGGCCGGGCAGGCGCAGGTGGTCGAAGAGGATGCCGCCGATGCCGCGGGCTTCGTCGCGGTGCGGGAGCCGGAAGCGGTCGTCGCACGCCCGCTTCGCCTGCGCGTGGAACGCCGGGTCGAGCGTGTCGCAGTGGTTCTTCAGGACGCGGTGGAAGTGCGTCGCGTCCGAGGCGAAGCCGTAGCACGGCAGGAGGTCGACGCTGCCGCCGAACCACCACGCGTCCGCGGTTTCGCGGTAGCGGAAGTGGGCCTGGAACGCAGGGACGTACGGGTTGCGCGGGTGGAGCACGACCGACAGCCCGGCCGTGAAGAACTCGTCCGAGAAGGCCGCGCTGACGACGGCGCGTTCGAAGACGTCACCGTTCTCCAGCCGCCGCGTGCGGCCGGAGCGGCCGAAGCGCGCACCGCCGTCGAGGCGTTCCAGCTCGGCCACCAGTTCCCGCTGGCCCGCGTTGACGATCGCCTGGACGGCGTCGCGTCTGTCCCCTGAAGGCATACCCCCCACCCCCGGGGGCAGATTACCAGCGAACCGGGGTCAGCCGGCGATGTCGGCCCGCGCGATCACCTTGGTGATCTTCGCCCGGACGAGGGATTCCTCCGGGACGGCGTTGCGCTTGCCGTAGGCCTCGGCCTGCTCGTCACCCATGTACCGGCCGCCCAGCTTCGTCGCCCACTCGAGCATGTCGTCGAGGTCGTGGGTCAGCCGCGCCTCGGCGGTGAACTGGACGTAGGAGAACGGCGGCTTCTGGTCGTCGACGGCCAGCGAGATGCGCCCGTCGCGGGCGATGGCCTTGCCCTTGAGCGTCTCGGTGCCGGTGGTGAAGATCAGCTCGTCACCGTCCGGGCCTTCGTTCAGCAGGAACCAGATCGGCGTCACGATCGGGGCGCCGTTGGCCCTGACCAGGCCCAACATGCCGGTCCGGGTGCCTTCGGACGCGAACTTCCACCACTCGTCACGGCTCATCTCACGCATGCGGGGGACGTTAGCCTGTCACCCGCGCGTGCGCAGAGGGTGGCCGACTAGCCTGGCCTGCTGTGCGAGACGACGACAGGGCCGCGATGGGACTGGCCGACGAGGGGCTGACGCGCCGCCTCAAGGCGCTGGCCTGCACCGCGCCGCTGCACGACCTGGACGCGCGCAAGGCGAAGCTCGACTGGGCCGACGCCACGGTCTACCAGATGGCCGAGATCGCGCTGCACACGATCGACCAGGTCACCATCGCGATGGACTTCGACACCGGCGCCGGGCACGACGAGGTCATCGACCGGCTGCTGCCGTTCATCGCCCAGCAGGCGCCGTCGCGGATGCCCGAGGAGCACGTCCGCGTGGCGAAGTGGGTCCTCGACAACCTGATCAACGTCGGCACCACCGAACGCGGCTTCCGGCGCGTCTACGGCTCCATGGGACCGGGCGGCTACCAGCGGCGCCAGTTCGACTTCAAGCTGCTCGTCGAGCTGGCCGCCCGCGACGGCGAGGTCTACCTGCGCGCCACCGACGAGGCGATCAACGTCCTCGTCGGCGCGCTGGACACCGACGTCGAGTCCGCGCAGATCGCCGCCGAGGTCAAGCTGGAGAACCTGATTGCGCGGGGTCGTTTGGCCGACGCGAAGCTGGCCGCCGAGCAGGCCCGCTACCGGACCGTCCAGTACGGCGAGACCCTGCGCGCGAAGCTCGACGCGACCCGCCGTGACGTCCGCTCGGTCGACTGGGAACGCGAGGTTCCGGAGCTGCTCGACAGCGCGCTCAGCCACATCGAGGCCCGGTTCCGCGCCGAGAACGCCATCCTCAAGAACATCACCACCGCCCGCGACGAGACCGAAGACCTCGACCGCAAGCGCCGCGCGGCCGAGCTCGTCGACATCGTCGGCGACTGCATCCGGCGGCACACGCGCCTGCAGTCCCGGCTCGCCGACGCGGGCGCGGTCTTCCGCGCCGAGCAGGACCGCCAGCAGTTCTCCGGCCCGCCCCAGCGCGCGACCCTGGATCTCTTCGGCCAGCTCCTCGTGCCCACCCTGGGCCTGCCGCTGGCCGACGCGGTCGCGCCGGTCGAGCACTTCTTCCACGCCGTCGCGGGCATCTCCGCCCCGGTCGTGCCGTCCCTGTCGTCGCTCGTCTCGCTGCTGCTGCGGCCGGCCCCGGAACGTGACCAGCTGGTCGGGGAGATCCCCGAACCCGAGCTGATGCCCGCCGAGGTCACCGACAAGTTCGGCGACGACGTCTGGCGCGCCGCCGACGAACTCCTCGACCTGCCCGAAGTGCCGCGCCGGCTGTCGGGCCTGCTCGAAGAAGCCCGCCGCAGCCGCCAACCCGGCCTCCCGGCCCTGGTCGCGCTGCGCGCGGTCCACGCCTACAGTCCCGGGGTCGGCGCCGCGCGGCGCCAGGGCGACCGGCAGGTGCTGGTGGCCGTCGACGACGGCACGCTCCTGGACGACCCGGACTTCGGCGGCGCCGACCTGCTGCTGTCCACCGCCGTCGTCGAGCGCGCCGACGAAGAAGAAACCGAGGAGGTCGCCTGACATGGCGCTGTCCCACAGCAGCGTGGACGCCGAGGCCGCGGCCCGGCTGGTCGCCTTCGGCATGCGGCCGAAGCAGCTGCCCGCGCGCGACGTCGTCTACGGCGACCTCGTCCGCCGCTACGGCGAGGACAACGCGTTCAAAGCGCTCACCCACGCCGTCGCCGCCGGGCTCGGCCTGATGGTGCTCGAGGTCAACCAGCAGGCCGGTGCGGTCCTCGCGGCCACCGACGAATCCGTCTTCGAGATCAAGATGGACTCCTACGCCCGGCAGGCCAAGATCCGCGAGCGCCGCGAGACCGAGAAGGTGCTGCACGGCCTGATCCACCTGGCCACCGCCGCGCTCGGCTACCCGCGCCCGGACGACCTCGCCAACGACACCTACATCGGCCGCGTCAGCGTCGAGCAGGTCGACGCGATGGTCCGCGAAGCCGCCCGGATGCTCGACGAGCGCGCCGCGGCGGCCGAGGCCAACAACGACCCCCTGGCCGACGCGCCCGAGCTCGAACAGGCCTGGCGCGCCTACACCCGCCGTCCCGCGGCCGCGGCCACCAAGGACGGCCGCCTCGCCGCCGACACCACCCGCGGCATGGTCTCCCGCGCCCTGCGGTTCCTCGCCGACCAGGGCTTCCTGGTCCCGGTGAGCGACGAGCAGGGCGGCACCTACCGGACCACGCCGCGCTACCAGATCCAGGTCCGCGAACTCGCCGCCGACGCCGCCTTCGACGACTTGCTCGCGCTTGACGTCGTGGCCGTCGCGACCGCCGGGGGCACGCTGCGCGCGGCGGCGTCCGACACGCTGTAGAGACAGACACGCTGTAGAGGGGAATCGATGTACGAGCTTTCGCGGGTCCGCCTGCATTCGGTGGGCCCGGCGGGTGCCCGCTACCAGGACGTCGTGCTCGACTTCAGCGGCGTCGGCGCCAAGATCACCGCGCCGCAGCAGGACGCGCTGTTCAGCGCCGGCATCCACGCGACCGGCCCGGCCGAGCTGCGCCGCCCGTCCCCCGCGAGCGTGCTGTTCCTCGAGAACGGCGGCGGCAAGTCCGTGCTCATCAAGCTGATCTTCTCGGTGATGCTGCCCGGCCGCCGCCAGGTCGTGGGCACCACCAGCACCAAGGTGCTGGAGAAGTTCGTCGCCGCCAAGGACGTCTCGCACGTCGTGCTGGAGTGGCTGCACGTCGAGAGCGGGCACCGGATCATCACCGGCAAGGTCTCCGAATGGCGCGGGCACGTCGTGTCCGCCGACTCCGAGAACCTCGTCGACTCCTGGTACTGCTTCCGCCCGACCGCCGCGCTGGGGCTCGATTCCCTGCCGATGACCCAGGACGGCCGGCTGCTGACGATGTCCGGCTTCCACGACAAGCTCACCGCGGCCCAGCTGGCCGAACCCGAGCTGGAGCTGTCCTGGACCCGCCGTCACCACGAGTGGACCGGCCGGCTCGACTCCCTCGGCCTCGACACCGAGCTGTTCCGCTACCAGCGCGCGATGAACGCGGGCGAAGGCGAAGCGGCGGACGCGTTCGCCTTCGGCACCGACGACGCGTTCGTCGAGTTCCTGTTGAAGGCGGTGATCTCCGAGGACGAGCCGAAGGACCTCGCCGAGGTCGTTTCGACGTATGCCCACAACCTGGCTCAGCGCGGAGATCTGCTGTCGGAACGCGACTTCGTCGCCGGTGCGCTCGACCTGCTGGGGCCGCTGGCCGCCGAAGAGAGCGTCGCCGCGGAGTCGCGGAAGATCGCGGAGTCGGCCAAGGCCGACATGGCCGAGCTGGCCGGCCGCGTCGTCGCGCGCAACGAACTCGAGAACGCGCGGCTGTCCGGGCTCGAGGACCACGTCACCGAGGTCAAGTCCGCGGAGAAGCTCGCCGAGGGCGACCACCGGCGGCTCGCCGCGGCCGTCACGGAACTGCGCCGCCTGGTCGCGGTGCTGCGCCTGGACGAAGCCCAGGAGGCCCGCAAGCGCGTCGACGCCGAGCTGGCCGGGGCGAAGACCGAGGCGGAGGCCTGGCGCGAGACGGCGACGGTCCTCAACCAGCTGAACGCCGCGCGCAAGGCCAAGGACCTGCGCGAACTCGTCGGCAGCCGGGAGGAAAAGGCGCGGCCGGCCCTGAAGGCGCGCAACGACGCCGCTTCGGCGCTCGCACGCGGGTTGCACGCGCTGGCGCAGGACGCCCAGCGGCAGGCCGACAAGGCCGAAGCGCACGCGGGCGCGTTGCGTGCCGAAGCCGAGAAGGCGCAGACCGAGCGCGACGAAGCCGCCAACCTCGCAGCCGCGCGCCGGGCCGAGGCGCGCGGCCTGACCACGCGGATCACCGAGCTGCGCGAAGAAGTCCAGGCCGCCGCCCGCGCCGGGTTGCTGCCTTCGGGCGCCGACGTCGCCGAAGCTGCGCGGGCCGCGCGTTCGGCCGCCGAGCAGGCCGCTGCGGAGCTGACCCGCCGCGAACAGGAACTCGACCGCGTCGGCGCGGAGCTCCAGGCGGCGCAACGGGCCGTGAACGAGGCGCACCAGCTCGCGGGCACCACGCAGGACCGCCTGGAACGCGCCGCCGAGGACCTCGACCGCGCACACCGCCGGACCGACGCCCTCGCCGCCGAAAGCCGGCTGGTCGAGCTGCTCGGCGCCGACGACGTCAACCTGGAGAGCGACCTCCCGGTGCTGCTGGAACGGCTGCGCGAGGCGAGCGCGGCCGTCGAGAAGGAGCAGACCGCGCTGCGGATGGAGGAGTCCGCCGACGAGCGGGCACTGGCCGCGCTGGGGTCCGGCGGGCTGCTGCCGCCCCCCGAGGACGTCCAGGCCGCGCTGGACGCCCTGGAGGAGGCCGGGATCACCGCGTGGTCCGGCTGGCGTTACCTGTCCAAACTGGACGCTTCCCGGCGCGCCGAAGTGCTGGAAAGCCTGCCGCAGCTGGTGTCCGGCGTCCTGCTGAACGACGCCGCGCACGCCGATCGCGCCCGCGAGGTGCTGACGACGCGGCGGCTGCTGCCGAGCGCGATCATCGCCGTCGGCACGACCGAGGCACTGCAGGCGCCGGCGCCCGCCGCGCCCGGCGTCGAGTTCCTCGTGCCGCCGAACCCGGCGATGTACGACGAAGAAGCCGCCGACGCCGAGCGGGAAGCCGTGGCGCGGCGGCACACCGAGCGGCAGCGGCGCCTCGAAGCGTTGTCCGCCAAGCTGGCCGCGGACGGCGCGTTGACGTGGAAGCTCACGACGTGGCGCGAGGACTACCCGGCCGGGGCCGTCGCCACCCTGGCCGAGCAGGCCCAGGCGGCCCGGACCGTGCGGGAGACCGCGCGGACCGCGCTGGCGCAGGCCGACGCGGAATTCGCGCGGCTGAGCGAAAAGGCGGTGTCGCTGCGCGAACGCGTCCCCGAGCTGCGGGCGGCCGCCGCCGAGGCGGAGGAGAAGGCGCGGCGGCTCGGCGAGCTGGGCATCCGCAGCGCCCGGATCGCGGAGTGGACCGAAGAGGCCGAGCGCGCCACCGAGATCGCCGAGCGCGCCGACCTCCAGGCGTCCGACGCGGCGGGCAAGGCCGCGCGGCTGCGCGAGCAGGCGGGGGAGGAGCAGCGCACCGCCGACGGGCACCGCCGGACCGCGAGCACCGCGCGCGCCGAACTGGCCGAGGTGCCCGGGGCGGCCGACGCCGCGGACGGCCCGGCGCCGTCCGAGCCGGTGGACGCGCTGCGGCGGACCTACCTGTCGGCGTCCGAGTCGTACGCGAAGGTCGAGGTCGGCAGCGACCTGCGCAGCGAGCTGGAGCAGGCGGAGTCCGCCGAAGCCGCCGCGGGCTCGGCCGTCGAGTCCATGGACGAGGCCGTCCGCGCCCGCGCGGCCGAGCTCCTGGAGACCCCCGACGGTTCCGACGCGTCGGCGCGGGCGGCCGCGCTGGCCCGCGCCCGCCGGGTCGTCGACGGCCTCGAAGACGAGCGCACCGAAGCGATCGGGCTCGTCTCGACGCGGCGCGCCGAGCTGGACGCGCTGCCGCTGCAGAACGGCGTCAATGGCGAGAAACCGCGGGACATCGAGCACGGCCTGGAGCTGATCGACGCGGCCGGGCTGGAGGCGTCGGCCGCCGCGCGCAAGTGGGAAGAGCTGCAGGAACGCCGGGCGGCGGCGGAGGCGACGCTGGACTCGGCGCGCACTTCGGCCTCCGGCTTCGCGCTGCTCGCGGAGTCGATGGGCCACCTGGTGACCGACACGGACGCGGCCGCCTACGACGGCGACGTCGACACCGCGCGCGCCCAGCACGCGCGGCTGAACGCCACCTTCAACCAGGCCCAGGACGCCGCCGACGCCGGCGACCGCCGGGTGCGCGCGGCCGCGGACCAGCTCGCGCAGTACGCGACCGAAAAGCGGTTCGAGAAGCTGAGCACCCCGGTGCGGCAGCAGGTCATCTCGGTCAAGCGCGACCAGCTCCCGGTGCACGCCGCCGAGTGGGCCGAAGCGCTGCGGCCGCGGCTGCGTTCGCTCACCGACGACCTCGCCCAGATCGACCGGCACCGCGGCGGCATCATCACCCGCCTGCAGGGCATGGTCGACGGCGCGCTGCGGACGTTGCGGTCCGCGCAGCGCGTCTCCCGGCTGCCGGACGGCCTCGGCGACTGGTCCGGGCAGGAGTTCCTCCGCATCCGCTTCACCGAGCTGGAGGACAACGCGCTGACCGAGAAGCTCGGCGAGGTCGTCGACGAGGCGGCCGTCGGCAAGACGGCCGACGGCCGGGACGTCAAGCGCGACGGGCTTTCCCTGGTGCTGCGCGGAGTCCGGGCCGCGGCGCCCAAGGGGTTCCGCGTCGACATGCTGAAGCCGGACTCGGTGCTGCGGACCGAACGCCAGCGCGTCTCGGAGATCCGCGACGTCTTTTCGGGCGGCCAGCAGCTGACCGCGGCGATCATCCTGTACTGCACCCTGGCGGCGCTGCGGGCCAACAACCGCGGCAAGGTCCGCAACCGGCACTCGGGCGTGCTGTTCCTGGACAACCCGATCGGCCGCGCGTCGGCCGGGTACCTGCTGGAGCTGCAGCGGGCGGTGGCGGAAGCGCTCGGCGTGCAGCTGATCTACACGACGGGCTTGTTCGACGCGGGCGCGCTGTCGGAGTTCCCGCTCATCGTGCGGCTGCGCAACGACGCCGACCTGCGGGCGGGCCGCAAGTACCTGTCGGTGGACTCGACGATCCGCAACTCCCTGGACGACCTGGGCGAGCCGGACGGCGTCGCGCGGCTGTCGGCGACCCGGATGTTCACGCGGGCGGCCCTCGACGCCGGTTCCGCCGCCGACGCCGATGCCGATTCCGCCCAGGACGAACAAACGGCGTGACGGGAACAACCCGGCGGCCTCCGGGGTTGCCGGGCGCATGACAGAACTGGGGCCGCTGGGGGCCACACACAGCTCGCTGGACACCGATGCCGCCGTGGAGACGGCGGCGGAACTGGAAGAACTGGGCTACGCCACGCTTTGGCTGGCCGGCGGCCAGGGGAACAACCTGCCGCGGATCACCGAGGTCGTCCGCGGGACTTCGCGGATCCAGGTGGCGAGCGGGATCCTGTCGGTCGACCGGGTGCCGTCGGCTGCCGTGGCGTCGGCGTACGCGGAGCTGCCGGCCGGGCGGTTCGTCGTCGGCCTCGGCGGCGCGCACGGGGCCCGTCCGCTGGCGGCGTTGAACGACTACCTCGACGAGATCGAGGAGGCCGTCCCGCCGGCCGCGCGGATCCTCTCGGCGCTCGGGCCGCGGATGCTCGAGCTGGCACGTGACCGCGCCGCGGGCGCCTACCCGTACCTGGTGACCACGGACTACGTCGCTTCGGCACGGGAGATCCTGGGCGCGGGCCGGCAGCTGGCGGTGCTGATGAACGTCGTCGCGGCGACCGACCAGGCCAAGGTGCGCGAAGTCGCCCGGGCCGGCTCGCTCAAGTTCCTGGCCGGGATGCCGGGCTACGCGGCCAACTTCCGGCGGATGGGCTTCACCGACGCCGACATCGCGGACCTGTCGGACCGGCTGGTCGACGGCCTGACCGTATGGGGCGACTTCGATGCCGTCGTCGCGCGCCTGCGGGAGTACCGGGCCGCGGGGGCCGACCAGGTCGTCGTCCCGCTCGGCGGCGTGCCGCGCGAGTGGTGGCCGGAGCTGGTGAAGGCACTGGACTAGCCGCGGATCGCCCGCTGGTAGGCGGCGAGCGCGCCGGCGTCGTCGATGCTGCCGTGGTGGTGGACCTGCACCCAGCGACCGGCTTCGTAGGCGAAGAACCGCGTCGTGCGGATGCTCAGGGGGACGGTTTCGGTCACGCGGTACTCGCCGGTCTCGCGGCCGGCGAACACCGCGTGACCGGCACCGGAGTACTCGACGATGTCGCCGAAGGTGACGGTGACGCGGGCCGGGCCGTGGAAGACGCGCTCGTACAGCTCGGTGATCGCTTCGCCGCCGCGGAGGATGCCGCCGAGCGGGTTGTTCAGCTGGGCCAGCGGATCACTCGTCCAGACCCGGCGGAACGCGTCGAGATCGCGCTGGTTGAAGGCGTAGTAGAACGATTCGAGCGCGGCCAGCGCACCCTCGCGGCCGGGGTTTCCCGCTTCGCCGAGCCGGTTGCGCGCGTCGGGGCCGAAGGTGGCGTCGAGGTGTCGGGGCACGGTTGCTCCTAGAGTGTTCGACGGAGGTCGACCAGATGAGTGTACGACAATCATCGAACACTGCGCGGGCGCGCGGGCTCACGCACGCGCTCCCGGCGGCGGTTTCACTGCAGGACGCCCTGGCCGCGGTCGCCGATCCGGTGCGCCGCAGCATCCTGCGCGAGCTGGCCGCCGTGCCGGAGTGGACGAAGGCGTGCGGCACGTTCGACCTGCCGGTGGCCAAGGCGACCCGCAGCCACCACTTCGCCGTGCTGCGCGCGGCGGGCCTGATCGAACAGCGCGACGAAGGCCCGCGACGGCTGAACCGCTTGCGGCGCCCCGAATTCGACGCGGCTTTCCCGGGCCTGCTCGACCTGGTGCTCAGTCACCCCGGCCCGTGAAGGCGAGGGTGGTGCCCAGGCCGATCATGACGAGGCCGCCGGTGCCGCCGACCAGCTCCAGGCGCTTCGGCGAGCGGGCGAACCACGCGCGGGCGGTGCCGGCGACCAGCGCCCACGTGCTGTCGGTGGCCAGCGCGATCGCCGGCAGGCACAGCCCGAGGACCAGCATCTGGCCCGGCACCGACCCGGCGCCGGGGTCGACGAACTGGGGCAGCAGGGCCGCCAGGAACACGATCGACTTCGGGTTCGCGAAACCGACGACGAAGCCGTCGCGCAGCACGGTCCCGACCCGTCCGGGTGCGGTACGCACCTTCGCGGCCATCGCGTCGGTCAGCCTCCGGCGGTGGCGCACGGCCTGGATCCCCAGGTACACCAGGTAGCTAGCACCGGCGATCTTGATCGCGGTGAACACCGCCGCCGACGTCGTCACCAGCGCGCCGAGGCCGAACGCGACCGCGACCACCTGCGTGTACACGCCCACGGAGTTGCCCACGACGGTGAGCAGCGCGTCACGCCGCCCGACGGTGAGCGCGCGGCTGATCGTGAACAGCACGCTCGGCCCGGGGACCACGACCATGAGGAACGTCAGCGCGGCGAAGGCCGCGAAATGCGTGCCGGAGACCATTCCGCGAGGCTAACGCCTGGTCGCCGGGCACGACCAGGCGTTTTTGTCAGTGCTCGGTGGTAAGAACGGCGGGTGCCTCCGAAGATCAGCCGTCCTGGGATCAGCGCCGAGCAGCGCCGGGCCCGCCTCGCCGTCCGCCACCACCTCGCCGCGCCCGCGGCCTCGGTGGCGGACGCCGTCGCCGGGGTCGTCGCGCTGCACGCCACCGACCCGGCGACCGTCCACCTGTCCGCGTCCGCCCGCCTCGCGGCACCGGCGGTCTCCGAGGTCGAGCGGGCCCTCTACGAAGACCGTTCACTGCTGAGGTTGCTGGGCATGCGGCGCACGGTGTTCGTGACGGACCTGGACACGGCGGCGCTCGTGCAGGCGGGCTGTTCGGCGGACATCCTCGTGAAGCAGCGGAAACTCCTCGAGCAGCACCTCGGGCAGCAGGGGCACCCGGAGAACGTGCCGGAGCCGGCGAAGTGGCTGGCCGACGTCGAGGCGTCGGTCGAGGCGGCCCTGCGCGCCCGCGGCTCGGCGACGGCGCAGCAGTTGAGCGAGGACGAACCCCGCCTGCGCCAGCAGCTGCTGATGGCGGCGGGCAAGCCGTACGAGGCGATCGGCAACGTGACGAGCCGAGTGCTGTTCCTGCTGGCGGCGGGCGGCCGGATCGTCCGCGGCCGGCCGCGCGGCAGCTGGCTCAGCACCCAGTACGTCTGGCACCCGCTGGACGAGTGGCTCCCGGGCGGGCTGCCACCGTGGGGCGCGGACGAGGCCCGGGCGGAGCTGGCCCGGAGGTGGCTGCGCGCGTACGGCCCGGCCCCGGTGTCCGACCTGAGGTGGTGGACGGGCTGGACGGCGGGCCAGGCGAAGAAGGCGCTGGCGGCGTTGTCCCCGGTGGAGGTGGACCTCGGCGGCGTGCCCGGGGTCGTGCTGGCGGATGACGTGGCCCCGGTGCCGGAGCCGCCGCCGTGGGTGGCGTTCCTGCCGGCGCTGGACCCGACTCCGATGGGCTGGCAGGACCGCGACTGGTTCCTCGGCCCGCACCGCGCGGCCCTGTTCGACCGCAGCGGCAACGTCGGCCCGACGGTGTGGGCGTCCGGGCGGGTGGTCGGGGGCTGGGCCCAGCGAGCGTCGGGGGAGGTGGTGGTCAGGTTGCTGGAGGACGTGGGCGCGGAGACGCGCGCGATGGTGGAAGCGGAGGCGGCGAAGTGCGCGGAGTGGTTCGGCGAGGTCCGGGCGACGCCGCGGTTCCGGACTCCGCTGGAACGGGAGCTGACGGGCTGAGGGTGCGGCCGCAGGTGGCCGCTGAACCTCCGGCCGGAGGTTCCCGCCGTCCTCGTGGCGGCGATCCCCGCGGCCGGGCGGGTCCTCCGGGGTCGCTGGATCGGTCGAGTCATCGACCTCACGTGCCGTCCCGCGGACCGCTGCCGCGCCCGGCTGGAGCCCACTTCGGGCTGAATCGGTCAAGCCTCGGTCTTCGGCTTGACACCGGCGTTCAACCCGGCGGACTCGCACCCGGCGCGATCAGCCGGAACCGGTCCCGGCACCGGGATTTCCCGCCGCCGGTGGTCCGCCGTGGTCCGCTCCGGAACACCCGCGGTGACGCCCTCGCTTCTTAATCGATTCTTGACCCGTTCGCCAAGTGGTGGAAGTCTCGTCAGGGCAGTCAGGGACGCGCATGCCCGCACGCTAGGGTGGCCGCGAGCCCGCAAGTCACGGCCGGGGGTCCCGGCCGATCCTCAGAGGAGTGGCAGCAGTGACCGTTCGCGTAGGTGTCAACGGCTTCGGCCGCATCGGCCGCAACTTCTTCCGCGCCGTGCAGGCCAGCGGCCACGACATCGAGGTCGTCGCCTTCAACGACCTCGGCGACGTCGCCACCATGGCCCACCTGCTGAAGTACGACTCCATCCTGGGCCGGTTCCCGGGTGAGGTCAGCGTCAGCGACGAGGGCATCGTCGTCGACGGCAAGACCATCAAGGCCCTCGCCGAGCGCGACCCGGCCAACCTGCCCTGGGGCGACCTGGGCGTTGACGTCGTGGTCGAGTCGACCGGCTTCTTCACCAACGCCGACGCCGCCAAGGCGCACATCGCCGGCGGTGCCAAGAAGGTCATCATCTCCGCGCCCGCCAAGGGCGAGGACCTGACCATCGTGCTGGGCGTCAACGACGACAAGTACGACGGCTCGCAGAACATCATCTCGAACGCCTCCTGCACCACCAACTGCCTCGGCCCGCTGGCCAAGGTCCTGCAGGACGCCTTCGGCATCGAGCAGGGCCTGATGACCACGATCCACGCCTACACGCAGGACCAGAACCTGCAGGACGCGCCGCACAAGGACATGCGCCGCGCCCGCGCCGCCGCGCTGAACATCGTGCCGACCTCGACCGGTGCCGCGAAAGCCATCGGCCTGGTCCTGCCGGAGCTGCAGGGCAAGCTGGACGGTTACGCGCTGCGCGTCCCGGTGCCGACCGGCTCGGCCACCGACCTCACGGTCACCCTGACCAAGGCCGCGACCCTCGAAGAGGTCAACGCCGCGTACAAGGCCGCCGCCGAGGGCGCGCTGTCGGGCTACCTGCGCTACAACGAGGACCCGATCGTCTCCTCGGACATCGTCACCGACCCGGCGTCCTGCATCTACGACGCGCCGCTGACCAAGGTCATCGGCAACCAGGTCAAGGTCGTCGGCTGGTACGACAACGAGTGGGGCTACTCCAACCGCCTCGCCGACCTGGTCAAGCTCGTCGGTTCGAAGCTCTCCTGAACCGATGACCGTCAAAAACCTCGACGACCTGCTGGGCGAGGGCGTTCAGGGCCGCTACGTACTCGTGCGCAGCGACCTGAACGTCCCGCTCGACGGGGACCGCATCACCGACGACGGCCGGGTCCGCGCCGCGCTGCCGACGATCAAGAAGCTCGCCGACGCGGGCGCGAAGGTCGTCGTCACCGCGCACCTCGGCCGCCCGAAGGGCGAGCCGGACCCGAAGTACACCCTCGCGCCCGTCGCGAAGCGGCTCTCGGAGCTGCTCGGCGCCGAGGTCGCGCTGGCCGGTGACCTGGTCGGCGAGTCCGCCAAGGCGCTGACCGGCGGCCTGGCCGCCGGTGGCGTCGTCCTGCTGGAGAACGTGCGCTTCGACGCGCGCGAGACCAGCAAGGACGCCGTGGACCGCTCCGAGCTGGCCGCCGAGCTGGGCGCGCTCGTCCCGGGTGGCGCGTTCGTCTCCGACGGCTTCGGCGTCGTCCACCGCAAGCAGGCCTCGGTCTACGAGGTCGCGTCGGTGCTCCCGGCGTACGCGGGCGGCCTGGTGCTGGCCGAGCTGGACGTGCTGAAGAAGCTGACCGACGACGTGAAGCGGCCGTACGTGGTCGTGCTCGGCGGCGCGAAGGTGTCCGACAAGCTCGGCGTCATCGCGAACCTGCTGACCAAGGTCGACCGGCTGCTCATCGGCGGCGGCATGGCGTACACCTTCCTCAAGGCCCAGGGCCACGAGGTCGGCAACTCGCTGCTGCAGGCCGACCAGCTCGACCAGGTGAAGGGCTTCCTCTCCGAGGCCGAGAAGCGCGGCGTCGAACTGGTGCTGCCGGTGGACGTCCTGGCCGCGACGGGCTTCGCGGCCGACGCCGAGCACGAGGTCGTCGCCGCGACCGCGATCCCGGCCGACCGCGAGGGCCTCGACATCGGCCCGGAGACCCGTGAACTGTTCGCGGGCAAGCTGGCCGACGCCGCGACCGTGTTCTGGAACGGCCCGATGGGCGTGTTCGAGTTCGAGGCGTTCTCGGGCGGCACGCGTGCCGTGGCCGAGGCGCTCGTGAAGAGCGACGCGTTCACCGTGGTCGGCGGCGGTGACTCGGCGGCCGCGGTGCGGCAGCTGGGCCTGCCCGAGGACGGTTTCTCGCACATCTCCACCGGCGGCGGTGCCTCCCTGGAGTACCTCGAAGGCAAGGAACTGCCGGGCGTGGTCGCCCTGGAGGAGAAGAACTAGTGGCACGCAAGCCGTTCATCGCCGGCAACTGGAAGATGAACCAGAACCACCTCGAGGCCATCGCGCTGGTGCAGAAGATCGCCTTCGCGCTGCCGGAGAAGTACTACGCGAAGGTCGACGTGGCGGTGCTGCCGCCGTTCACCGACATCCGCAGCGTGCAGACCCTGGTCGACGGCGACAAGCTGTCGCTCACCTACGGCGCGCAGGACCTCTCGCCGCACGACTCCGGCGCCTACACCGGGGACATTTCGGGCGTCATGCTGGCGAAGCTGGGCTGCAAGTTCGTCGCCGTCGGGCACTCGGAACGGCGCGAATACCACGCCGAGTCCGACGAGCTGGTCAACAAGAAGGTCAAGGCCGCGCTCAAGCACGGCATCACGCCGATCCTCTGCATCGGGGAGAAGCTCGAGGTCCGCGAGGCCGGCGAGCACATCCACCACACCACGACGCAGCTGATCGAGGGCCTGAAGGGCCTCAAGGCCGAGCAGGTCTCCGGCGTGGTGGTCGCGTACGAGCCGGTCTGGGCGATCGGTACCGGCAAGGTCGCTTCGTCCGCGGACGCCGAAGAGGTCTGCAAGGCCATCCGGGCGACCCTCCAGGAGAAGTACGGCGACGAGGTGGCTTCGTCCGTCCGGGTGCTCTACGGGGGATCGGTGAAGTCGGGCAACATCGGCGAACTGGTGGCCTGCGAGAACATCGACGGTGCCCTGGTCGGCGGAGCGAGCCTGGACGGTGAGGAGTTCACGAAACTCTGCGCACTCGCTGCGGGCGGGCCGCTGCCCTGATCGAGGCCACGACCGGGTAGCCTGTGTATCCGGTCCGTCACACAGCAGTGGACGAGTCCAGGGGTACGGTGGTGGTCGGAAACGACCATGCCGTACCCCTGCATTCTCCTAGAGCCCAAGGGATGACATGAAGCTGTTCCTGCAAATCCTGTTGATCGTCACCAGCGTCTTCCTGGTGGTCGCGGTGCTGCTGCACCGGGGCCGGGGCGGTGGCCTGTCGTCGCTGTTCGGCGGTGGGATGCAGTCGAGCCTGGCCGGGTCGAGCGTGGCCGAGAAGAACCTCGACCGGATCACCCTGGGGCTGGGCGCGGTTTGGCTGATCAGCATCGTGGGCCTGGGTCTGCTGCTCAAGGTGTGAGGCGTCCGGCGTTCCGTCGTCGGCCGCGACCGGGTCCGGATGGCGGTGCGCAGCGATTCGGCGTGCCTATTGGGGGGCGCGCCGCCGATTCCTAGGTGTGAGGATTCATGGTTGGCGGTAACGCGATTCGAGGCACCCGGGTGGGTGCCGGTCCTACGGGCGAATCGGAACGGGGTGAGTCGGCGCCGCGACGCCGTATTTCCTACTGGTGTGCCAACGGGCACGAGGCCCGACCATCGTTCGCGCTCGACGCGGACATCCCCGACGAGTGGGACTGCCCCCGCTGCGGGCTCCCGGGCGGGCAGGACGAAAAGAACCCACCGGCCGCGCCGCGGACCGAGCCGTACAAGACGCACCTGGCCTACGTGAAGGAGCGGCGCAGCGACGCCGACGGCGAGGCCATCCTGGCGGAGGCGCTCGACCGCCTGCGCAAGCGCCGGGAAATCATCTAGCGTCTGCAGTCGATAGCCACCCCGAGGGAAAGCGGACCCCTCGAGGTGGCTTTTCGCGCGCTCGACCAGCCATCCGCCGTGGCCCCCGCGGCATCACGCGGGTCTGCCGGGGCATCACGGGTGTCTGGCGGGGCATCGCCCGTGTCTGGCGGGGCATCACTCGTGACCAGCACGGCATCACTCGTGACCAGCGGGGCATCGCCCGTGTCTGGCGGGGCATCATCGTGATGCCCCGCTGATCACGCGAGATGCCCGCCCAATCACGCGAGATGCCCCTCGGGACACGCGAGATGCCTCCTCAGTCACGCGAGATGCCTCCCGTCACACGAAATGCCTGGCCGATCACGCGAGCCGCGCTCCGGAATCCTGCCGCATTCCGCGGCTGGCGGAGGATTCGTGTGTTCCGGTGCTGAGCAGCCCCCGATTTCCACGCTACCGGCGGCCACCGACAGTTCGCGGTCCGGAAAGCCGCGAGTGGCGGATTCCGGACCGAAACAGCCCTGAATCCGCCGCTTGCGGCGCCGTGCGATCCGGAAACGCCGGTATCCGCCGCTAGGCTGGATACCGGGGGCCGGAGGCCGGAGGTCAGCGATCCAGCGGATACCGGGCCCGGACGCGGAAGCCGCCGTCCTCCGTTCCCGACGTCTCGAAGCTTCCGCCCAGCAGGCGGGCTCGCTCGGCCAGGCCCGTCAGGCCGTGGCCGCCCGAGGGCAAGCCCTCCGTGGGGCGGCTTGCCCGCTCGTTGCGGACCTCGATCTTGAGCGCGCCGTGCTCACCCTGGATGCGGATGGTCGCCGTCGCGCCCGGGGCGTGCTTGTGGACGTTGGTCAAGCACTCCTGCACCGTCCGGTAGGCCGCCGCCGACACCTGGTTGGGCAGGGCCTCCGGCAGGTGCTCCACCGTCAGGTGCACCGGGACGTCGGACGTGCGGATCAGCCGGTCCAGCTCGTTGATGCCCGCCCGCGGGCCGTCGTCGTCCGAGCCGGCTCGCAGGACGCTGACCAGCGAACGCAGTTCCTCCAGCGTCCGCTTCGACAGCGTGCGGATGACCTGCGCCGTCTCCAGCGCGCGGTCGTCGGTGGTCTGGGCCTGCAGCGCGCCGGCCTGCATGGCGATCAGCGTGATCTGGTGGGAGACGACGTCGTGCATTTCGCGGGCCAGCCGGGCGCGTTCCTCGGCGCGGACGGCGTCGGCGTGGAAGCGGCGCTCGCGGTCGCGGCTCGTGGCCAGCTCGGCGAGCTTGTTCGAAATCTCGGTGCGGGCGCCGATGAGCAGGCCGATCGCGATCGGCATGCCGGCGACCAGGACGCCGTAGATGCCGTCGAGGATGTGCTCGCGCCAGCTGAGCTCGGCGAAGTCTTCCAGCGGCCACTGCACGAACCGGCACATCCACACCAGCGCGGCGCCGACCCAGGTCTGCCAGTGCAGCTGACGGCGGGTGGCGAGCATGCCGAGGGTGATCATGGACGCGAGCTGCGCCCAGCCGGCCAGGAAGCCGGGGACCGCGACGAGCACGGCGAGGAACGGGAACTTCCGCCGGAACACCACCGCGAGGCAGGCGGCGCCGGACAGGTAGATCGAGTACGGCTGGGCCTTCTCAGGAATGACCAGCCAGACGTCGAGCACGGCCAGGATGACCGCGGCCGCCTCGATGGCGAACGTGACCACAGCGGGGCGGGGCACCGAGCCGAACAGGCTCAGTCCGCGGTTGCGCACCCGCTCGGCGGCCGATGGCCCCGAGCCGGCGATCGAGATGCCTGGAATCGAGAGTCCCTCTGTACTCATCGCTGGCGACCCCATTCGTCTTGTGGACTTGATGGTGAGAGGCGCTCAGGGCCCGATCGGGACGCGCAGGGGCAGACAAATGTGCGGATGCTAACGAAGTCACGTAGGGAGACGGTTAGTTTCACCCGCGGTCGATGCTCCGGCGTCCGGATTCCGTAATCGGCTGGGCCGTCCGGGGGAGAGCCGGCGACGGGTGCTACCCAGGGTGGGAGTTCTGTTTCCCACCGTGCGCCAAGATGACCACATCGTGGGAATCATGTTACCCACGTGTGGTCGCCCGGCGGAAGTTCTCGGGCCGCCACGGACCGCGGACCGGCGAAAAGAGAACCGAATCCGCTGGTCGTACCCACGAGCGAAGGCCCCCTGCCGAAGCAGAGGGCCTTCACCGGAACGCTCGAGCCGACAGGCCCGAGCCGACACACTCAAGCCGTGGGCGGCTGGTACACCTTGGTCAGCTTGCCCGCCGCGGCCCGGTCCAGCAGCCACAACGTCCGCCGGTGCCCGCGAGCCCCGGCCACCGGCAGCTGGACTTCGCCGGCTCCCGCCAGCGCCAGGGCCACCGCGTCCGCCTTCGCCTCGCCGGCCGTCAGCAGCCACACGTCCTGCGCCCGCCGGATGGCCGGCAGCGTCAACGACACCCGGGTCGGCGGCGGCTTGGGGCAGTTGCGCACCGCCACCACCGAACGCTCGGTCTCGTACACCGCCGGGGACTCCGGGAACACCGAGGCGGTGTGCCCCTCCCCGCCGAGGCCCAGCAGCATGATGTCGAACGACGGCACGTCGCCGTGGTCCTCCGGGCCCGCCTGGGAGGCCAGCACCTCCGCGTACGCCGCGGCCGCCGCGTCCACGTCGTCCCCGAACTCGCCGTCCGAGGGCGCGAGCGCGTGGACCCGCTTCGGATCCAGCGGCACGTGGTCCAGCAGAGCCTCGCGGGCCTGCTTCTCGTTCCGCTCGTCCGAATCCGCCGGGACGAACCGCTCGTCACCCCAGTAGATGTCCAGGCGGGACCAGTCGATCGCGTCACGGGCCGATGAAGCCTGCAGCTCCGACAGCACCGCGATGCCCGTGCCGCCGCCGGTCAGCACCAGCGACGCCGACCCCTTGGCCGCCTGGACGTCCACCAGCCGGGTGACCAGGCGAGCCGCCGCGGCCGCCGCCAGGATGTCCTGGTTCGCGTAGACGACGACTTCCGTCTTGCTCATTTCTTGGCACCCGAAGAAGCCGAACTACCCGAAGAAGCCGAAGCACTCGACTTACCCGGGCCGGCCGCGGCCGCCGAAGCGGCCGAACCGGCGGCCGCGGCCGGTGACGTCACGTCCGCCTTGGCCGGCGCGCCCGTCTTGCCGTTCGTGCCCGACGTGATCTTGCCCAGGCCCTGCAGGGCCGCTTCGTAGACCTCGTCCGGGTCGAGCCGGCGGAGCTCCTCGATCAGGCAGTCCTGCGTGCTGCGCCTCTGCAACGCGATCCGGCGGGTCGGCTGGCCCGGCTGGGTCAGCGTGCCCACGCGGCCGTCCGGCCGGTGCAGCTCCACCGGGCCCGACTTGCGGTCGAGCGTCACCGAGATGATCCCGGCCGCGCCCGAGCTCTTGACCCGCTTGACCGGCACCTTCAGGTACTCGGCCAGCCAGGCGGCCAGCAGCTCGGTCGACGGCGAGTCGGCCTCGCCCGTCACCGTCGCGGCGGTGATCTTCTCGTACGGCGGCAGGTCGAGCGCCGAAACGAGCTGGGCACGCCAGTGCGTCAGGCGCGTCCAGGCCAGATCGGTGTCGCCTTCGGTGTACGCCTTCGCCCGCGTGGTCAGCGCCTTGACCGGGTTCTTCTCCGCGGCCGAGTCGGTGATCCGGCGCTGGGCCAGCTCGCCGAGCGGGTCCTTGTCCGGGTCCTTCGGGCCGGCCCCGGGCCACCAGCAGACGATCGGGGCGTCCGGCAGCAGCAGCGGCACCACCGCGCTCTGGCCCTGGGCCGCCAGCGGTCCGTAGAGCCGCAGCACGATGACCTCGCTCGCGCCGGCGTCGCCGCCGACCCGGATCTGGCCGTCGATGCGCGGGGCGGCCGTGCGGGCGCCCTTGGCCACCACGATCACCCGCGACGGGTGCTCGCGGCTCGCGCCGTTGGCCGCTTCGATGGCCTCTTCGAGGTGGGCGTCGTCGTCGGCCACGATCACCAGCGTCAGCACCCGCCCGAGCGCGACTTGCCCGCCCTGTTCGCGGATCTCCACCAGCTTCTTGTTGAGTGCCGAAGTCGTGGTGGACGGCAGGTCGATGATCACGGGCGCCTCCATTTCCGGCCGGTGCGCTCCAGCATTTCGTCGGCGGACGGCGGACCCCAGGTGCCCGGCGCGTACTGCTCGGGCGCGCCTTCCTTCGCCCAGTGCTCGAGGATCGGGTCGAGGATCTTCCAGGAGAGCTCGACCTCTTCGTTCACCGGGAACAGCGACGGCTCGCCGAGCAGGACGTCCAGGATCAGGCGTTCGTAGGCCTCGGGGGAGGACTCGGTGAACGCGTGGCCGTACCCGAAGTCCATCGTGACGTCGCGGACCTCCATCGTGGTCCCCGGCACCTTCGAGCCGAACCGCAGCGTGATGCCCTCGTCCGGCTGGACCCGGATGACCAGGGCGTTCTGCCCCAGCTCCTCGGTCGACGTCGAATCGAACGGCAGGTGCGGCGCCCGCTTGAACACGACGGCGATCTCGGTGACGCGGCGGCCGAGCCGCTTGCCGGTGCGCAGGTAGAACGGCACCCCGGCCCAGCGGCGGCTCTGCACCTCGAGGGTCACCGCGGCGTAGGTCTCGGTCTTCGAGTCCTTCGCGAAGCCCTCCTCCTGCAGCAGGCCGGGCACCTTCGTGCCGCCCTGCCAGCCGCCCGCGTACTGGCCGCGCGCGGTCGTCTTGCCCAGCGGCCCGAGCGGCTTGGTGCCCGAGAGCACCTTGATCTTCTCCGCGCGCAGGGCCCGCGGGTCGAACGACAGCGGCTCCTCCATCGCGGTGAAGGCCAGCAGCTGCAGCAGGTGGTTCTGGATCACGTCCCGGGCGGCGCCGATGCCGTCGTAGTACCCCGCGCGGCCGCCGAGGCCGATGTCCTCGGCCATGGTGATCTGCACGTGGTCGACGTAGTTGGCGTTCCAGATCGGCTCGAACAGCTGGTTCGCGAAGCGCAGCGCCAGGATGTTCTGCACCGTCTCCTTGCCGAGGTAGTGGTCGATGCGGAACACCGACTCCTCGGGGAAGACGTCGTTGACGATCGCGTTGAGCTCTTCGGCGCTCTTCAGGTCGTGCCCGAAGGGCTTCTCGATGACGACGCGCCGCCAGGTGTTCTCGTCGGCGTTCGCCAGCCCGGACCGGGCCAGCTGCTTGGTCACCACCGGGAACGCGCCGGGCGGGATCGACAGGTAGAACGCGGTGTTGCCGCCGGTGCCGCGCTCGGCGTCGAGGTCGCGGACCGTCTGCGCGAGCCGGTCGAAGGCGTCGTCGTCGTCGAAGGTACCCTGCACGAACCGGATGCCTTCGGCGAGCCGGTTCCACACCGACTCCTTGAACGGCGTCCGCGCGTGCTCCTTGACCGAGTCGTGCACGAGCTCGCCGAAGTCCTGGTGCTCCCAGTCGCGCCGGGCGAACCCGACGAGCGAGAAGCCCGCGGGCAGCAGCCCGCGGTTGGCCAGGTCGTAGATGGCGGGCATCAGCTTCTTGCGGGCCAGGTCGCCGGTGACCCCGAAGATCACCAGGCTGGACGGCCCGGCGATCCGCGGGAGCCGCTTGTCCCGCGGGTCGCGCAGCGGGTTGCTCCAGCTCATGCGCCGGCCTCCTGTACCGCGCGGGCGACGGCCGCGAGGCCCGCGGCCCGGTCGGTCAGGTGCAGGCGCAGCACCGGGCGGCCGTGCTCGGCGAGCACCTGCCCGTCGCCGAGGGCCTGGGCGTGCTGCAGCTGTCCCAGCGTGTACGGCCGGTCCGGCACGTCGAGGTCCTGCTCGACGGCGCCGGTCAGCTGCAGGAAGACGCCGTTCTGGTGCCCGCCCTTGTGGTACTGGCCGGTGGAGTGCAGGAACCGCGGGCCCCAGCCGAACGTCGTCTGCTTCCCGGTGCGCTTGGCGATCTCGCCGCGCAGCACCGCCGTCGAGGCGTCGTCGAGCCGGTCGAGGTAGGCCTGCACCGCGATGTAGCCCGTGTCGGGCGCCGAAGCGAAGAACGCGCGCAGCACGTCGGTGAGGCTGCCGTCGGTCGAAACCCCGTCGCTGCCGAAGATCTCGACCGGGCCGTCCACATTGGACGCCGTTTCGCCGCCCTTCAGCTTCTCGGGGTCGTCCAGCAGCGCGCGGGCCGCCTTCTTGGCCGTCTCGACGTCGGGCTGGTCGAACGGGTTGATCCCGAGCAGCCGGCCGGCCAGCGCCGTGGCGAACTCCCAGAGCAGGAACTGCGCGCCCAGCGAGCCGGTGACGGCGATCTTCGCCGCACCCTGAGGGCTGCCGACCGCGGTGGGCGTGGCGTCGGGCTTGGCGTCGGCGAAGCCGGGCGCCTCCGGGCCCTCGACCGCGACCGGCAGCAGGCCGGTGCCCTGCTTGCCGGTGGACTCGGCGATCAGCTGCTCGGCCCAGTCCGGGAAACCCTTGATCCCGGAGCCGGTGTCGGCCAGGACGACCTTCTCGGCGCCCGCTTCGTGCGCCGCGGCCCACGCGGCGGCCAGCTTGACCGCCGGGTTGTCCGCGGAGTCGGCCGCGAGCTCTTCGGCCACCGAAGCGGCCTGGTCGAGCAGCCGGGCGACGTCCGCGCCGGCGAGCCCGGCCGGGACGAGCCCGAACGCGGTCAGCGCCGAGTAGCGGCCGCCGACGTGCGGGTCGGCGAGGAACACCTTGCGGTATCCCTCCTTTTCGGACAGTTCCTGGAACGGCGAGCCGGGGTCGGTGACGACCACGATCCGCCGGGCCGCGTCGATGCCCGCGTCGGCGAACGCTTTCGCGAAGATCCGCCGGTGGCTGTCGGTCTCGACGGTGCCGCCCGACTTCGACGACACCACGATCACGGTGCGCTCGAGGTCACCGGCCAGCGCGTCGGCCACCTGGCCGGGGTCGGTGGTGTCGAGCACCGTCAGTGCGACACCGTCGGTGCCGGTGATCACCTCCGGCGCCAGCGACGAGCCGCCCATCCCGGCCAGCACGACGCGGTCGACGCCTTCGGACCGCAGTTCGGTGCGCAGTGCCTCGATCTCGCCGATCAGCGGCCGCGACGACTTGTGCAGCGTCGTCCACGACAGCCGGATCGACGCCTCGGATTCGGCGTCCGGTCCCCAGAGCGTCGCGTCCTGCGCCGCCAGCTTCGCGGCGGCCTGGTCGGCGACCAGCCGCTCGGCCAGCGGCGCGGCGCGCTCCGCCAGTGCGGCGTCCACGATCTCGACGCCGGTCTTTTCGCCTGTCGTCATGTCGTGCTTCAGCCCTTCGCCTGCTCGAGCTGCCCGTTCACGGTGTCCAGGAGCTCGGTCCACGACTTCTCGAACTTCTCGACGCCCTCCTTCTCCAGCGTCAGGAAGACGTCGCGGATGTCGATGCCGACGGCCTCGAGCTGGTCGAAGACCTGCTGCGCGTCCTTGCCGTGGCCGCTGACCCGGTCGCCCTGGAGGTTCGCGTGCTCGGCGACGGCGTCGAGGGTCTTCTCCGGCATGGTGTTGACGGTGTTCGGCACCACCAGGTCGTCGACGTAGAGCGTGGGGGAGTAGTCCGGGTTCTTCACGCCGGTCGAGGCCCACAGCGGACGCTGCGCGTTGGCGCCGTCGGCCGCGAGAGCCTTCCAGCGGTCCGAAGCGAACAGCTCTTCGAACGCCGCGTAGGCGAGCCGGGCGTTGGCGACGGCGGCCTTGCCGCGCAGCGCCAGGGCCTCGTCGGTGCCGATGGCTTCCAGGCGCTTGTCGATCTCGGTGTCCACACGGGACACGAAGAAGGACGCCACGGAGTGGATGCCGCGCAGGTCGTGGCCGTTGGCCTTCGCCTGCTCCAGGCCCGCGAAGAAGGCTTCGATGACCTTCTTGTAGCGCTCGACGGAGAAGATCAGCGTGACGTTGACGCTGATGCCCTCGGCCAGCGTGGCGGTGATGGCCGGCAGGCCCTCTTCGGTGGCCGGGATCTTGATCAGCACGTTCGGCCGGTCGACGGTCTTCCACAGGTCCTTGGCCTCGGCCACCGTCTTGTCGGTGTCCTTGGCCAGGCGCGGGTCGACCTCGATGGAGACGCGGCCGTCGACGCCGTTCGTGGCGGTGTAGACGTCGCGGAACAGGTCGGCGGCGTTGCGCACGTCGGTCGTGGTCAGGTCCCGGATGGTCGCCTCGACGTCGGCGCCCTGGGCCGCGAGCTCCCGGGTGCGCTCGTCGTAGGCGTCGCCCTCGGACATCGCGTTGGCGAAGATCGTCGGGTTGGTCGTCACGCCCACGACGTGCTTGTCGCGGACGAGCGCGGCGAGGTTGCCGGTGTTCAGGCGTTCACGCGAAAGGTCGTCGAGCCAGATGGACACACCGGCTGCGGACAGCTGCGCGAGCTTGTCGTTGCTCATGAGAGGGCCCCTTCCATTGAGGGTGGGTGGTGGGGATGAGGCGGCACTGTCATCCCCTTCAGGAATTCTTGGTGTTCTGGATCGAGCGGCGGGCCGCCTCGACGACTGCTTCCGCGGTGAACCCGAACTCACGGAACAGTGTGGCGGCATCGGCGGAGGCGCCGAAGTGCTCGATCGAAACGTTCACCCCGGCGTCACCGGTGAAGCGGTGCCACGACTGGGCGATGCCCGCCTCGACGGACACGCGCGCCTTCACCGACGGCGGGATCACCGAGTCGCGGTACGCCTGGTCCTGCGCGTCGAACCACTCGACGCACGGCATCGAGACCACACGGGCGGCGATACCCTCCTCGGCGAGGGCCTTGCCGGCCTCGACCGCGAGCTGGACCTCGGAGCCGGTGGCGATGAGCACCACGTGCTCGTCGTCCGCCTTGCCGAAGTCGGCCAGGACGTAGCCGCCCTTGGCGACGCCTTCGGCGCTGGTGCCCTCGAGCACCGGCACGTTCTGGCGGGTCAGCGCCAGGCCGGACGGGTGGTGGATGTCCTCCAGCACGGCCTTCCACGCGTACGCGGTCTCGTTGGCGTCCGCCGGGCGGACGACGTTGAGGCCCGGGATCGCGCGCAGCGCGGAGAGCTGCTCGATCGGCTGGTGCGTCGGGCCGTCCTCGCCCAGGCCGATCGAGTCGTGCGTCCACACGTAGGTGACCGGCGCCTTCATCAGCGCGGCCAGCCGGACCGGCGGGCGCATGTAGTCGGAGAAGATGAGGAACGTCGCGCCGTACGGGCGGGTGCCGCCGTGCAGCGCGATCCCGTTGAGGATCGAGCCCATGGCGTGCTCGCGGACGCCGAAGTGCAGCGTCCGGCCGTACGGGTTGGCCTGCCACATGTCGGTGGCGGCCTTCTCGGGACCGAACGAGTCGGCGCCCTTCATCGTCGTGTTGTTGCTCTCGGCCAGGTCGGCCGAACCGCCCCACAGCTCCGGCAGCGGGCCGGCCAGCGCGCTGAGGACCTCGCCGGAGGCCTTGCGGGTGGCGATGCCCTTGGCGTCCGGCTCCCACTTCGGCAGGTTGTCGGCGAAGCCTTCGGGCAGCGTGCGGGTGGCCATCCGGTCGCCCAGCTTCTTGCGCTCCGGGTTCGCGGCGGCCCAGGCCTCGTACTTCTCCTGCCACTCGGCGTGCGCGGCCTTGCCGCGGTCCAGGGCCTGGCGGGTGTGCTTGAGCACCTCGTCGTCGACCTGGAACGACTGCTCCGGGTCGAAGCCGAGGATCTTCTTGACCGCGGCGACCTCTTCCCCGCCCAGCGCGGCGCCGTGCGCCTTGCCGGTGCCCATCTTCTTGGGCGCCGGGTAGCCGATCACGGTCCGCAGCGCGATGAACGACGGCCGCTGCGTCTCGGCCTTGGCGGCCTTGATGGCCTCCTCGATCGCGACGACGTCCTCGCCGCCCTCGACGACCTGGGTGTGCCACCCGTAGGCCTCGTAGCGGGCGACTGTGTCTTCCGAGAGCGCGATGTTCGTGTCGTCCTCGATCGAGATCTTGTTGTCGTCGTAGAAGACGATCAGGTTGCCCAGCTCCTGGCGGCCCGCGATGGACGAGGCCTCGGAGGTGACGCCCTCTTCGATGTCGCCGTCGGAGGCGATCACGTAGATGTGGTGGTCGAAGATGCTCTCGCCGGGCGCGGCGTCCGGGTCCAGCAGGCCGCGCTCGCGGCGGGCCGCCATCGCCATGCCCACGCCGTTCGCCAAGCCCTGCCCGAGCGGGCCGGTGGTGGTCTCGACGCCGTCGGTGTGGCGGTACTCGGGGTGACCCGGGGTCTTCGAGCCCCACTTGCGCAGCTGCTTGAGGTCCTCGAGCTCGAGGCCGTAGCCGGCGAGGAAGAGCTGGATGTAGAGGGTCAGGCTCGAGTGGCCGGCCGAGAGGATGAACCGGTCGCGGGCCGGCCAGTGCTGGTCGTTCGGGTCGTGGCGCATGGTGCGCTGGAACAGCGTGTAGGCCAGCGGCGCCAGGCTCATCGCGGTGCCGGGGTGGCCACTGCCACAGTTCTCCACCGCGTCCGCGGCGAGCACCCGCACGGTGTCCACGGCGCGGGTGTCGGTGTCGGTCCAGTCGGCGGGCGTGTTGCGCCGGAGGAGTGGGTTGTTCTCGCTGGTAGTGGCGGTTTCGGACACTGAACTCCAACTCCCGGTCATGATGGTTGCGGCTGGTCTTCCTCGTTCCGGTTACCCGTACGCGCGGCTACTTATCTCAATCGATCCCGAAGGGACGATATTCCTGCTCGCGGCCATGCGCAGGGGCAATCGCGGCCCGTCGCGGCCAGCCTAGTGCTTGGGCCGGTCGAGGACCCGCGATCACCCACGGGATTCACCACGTCTAACATCGTTCGAGGGTTCAGTTCGGCAGGTTTGCGCGGCACCACCACTGCCTACCCGGACTCGCCCGCCCGAACCTGACGCAGGGAGTGAAATGTCGTTGGTGAACGCTGCGCACGGACGCAGTGAAGACACCAGCGCCGTGCACCCGACCGGTGATCGACCGCACGGTGACCGGCGAAGCATCCGCCGGGTCGTCGGCGCCTACGCCGCGCTGGCGAAACCGCGCGTGATCGAGCTCCTGCTGGTGACCACCATCCCGGCGATGTTCCTCGCCGGCCGTCAGATCCCCTCGCCGTGGCTGGTCCTGGCCACGCTGGTCGGCGGGACGATGGCCGCGGGCAGCGCGAACGCGCTCAACTGCGTGATCGACGCGGACATCGACAAGGTGATGAACCGCACGAAGCGCCGTCCGCTGGTCAAGGACTCGGTGCCCCGCCGCGGCGCGCTGATCTTCGGCTTGGTCATGGGCGTCGCCTCGGCGGTCGTGCTCTACCTCACGGTGAACCTGCTCTCGGCGATCCTGGCGATCGCGACGATCCTCTTCTACATCTTCGTCTACACGCTCGGCCTCAAGCGGCGCACGTCACAGAACGTGGTCTGGGGCGGCGCGGCGGGCTGCATGCCGGTGGTGATCGGCTGGGCCGCCGTCACCGGCACGGTCCAGTGGCCGGCGTTCGTGATGTTCGGCGTCATCTTCTTCTGGACCCCGCCGCACACGTGGGCGCTGGGCATGAAGTACCGCGACGACTACGAGCGCGCCGGCGTCCCGATGCTGCCGGTGGTCGCCACCGCCCAGCACGTCGCCCGCCAGATCGTCATCTACTCGTGGGTGATGGTGGCGTGGACGCTGCTGCTGCTCCCGGTGACGTCCTGGCTGTACGGCACGTTCGCGATCCTGGCGGGCGGCTGGTTCCTCTTCTACGCGCACAGCCTGCAGGCAGCGGTGCGGCGCGGCGAGGAGACCAAGCCGATGGCGCTGTTCCACCGGTCGAACACGTACCTGATGATCGTGTTCGTGGCCCTGGCCGTCGACTCGGCGATCGGGCTGCCGACCCTCGGCCTGCCGTTCTGAGCCCGGCGGCGTTCTTCGCGGACGTCGTCGAGACCGGCACCGTCCTCGGCGCCGACCCCACTTGGTCGCCCGAGCAGGTGGCGGAGCTGTTCGGCGACCGCTACGGCGACAACCGCACGAAACGGTTCCTGTGGCGCGACCACGGCCTGGTCGAGTTCTTCTGGGAGCGGGCAGGCCGGCGCTGGGCAGGGACCCACTTTTCGGTGCAGGCACACCGGCTCCGGCTCGGCGATCCCGAGACGGTCAACCGCGTGATCCGCGATCGCTACGGCCCCTTTCCCGACGCGGTGACCTTCGACGAGGTCAGCGCGCTGCTGGCGGCTCGCGGCGTGCCGCTGGCGGAGGTGCCGTACCCGGCGGAGCCGGACGAGCTGCGCGCCTTCCGGCAGCCGGACGCGGGGATCCTGGTCCACGTGGTCGCCGGGTCGCACTACGGGCACGCCGGCGACCTCTACCGCGTCGCCAGTTCGACCACCGGAATCCCCTGATGCCGCCGGTGCTCAGGAAGATCGGCGTCGCCGCGGTCGCGATCGCCGTTTTCGGGTTGCTGGCCCTGCTCGGCCGCGGGAAGGTCCCCGCGCTGGACGAGAGCCTGCTCACCGGCGGCTGCGCCATCCCGGCCCGGATCACCGCGGTCCCCGGCCCGGCTCCCGACGGCGGTGCCGTCCGGGTCGCCGAGCAGGGGCCCGGGGCCGCGGTGCTGGAGAACACCAGCGCACTGGCCGCCTACCGGATTCCCGTGACCTCCGGCTCCCGGACCGTCGAAGTGCCGGTGCTCACACCGGGCCAGCGGATCGGCGTCGTCCTCGACCGGCCCGCGGTCGGCCCGGTGATCTGGCTCGCGCCCGAGGCACTCGGCGGCTTCACCCCGGTGACCGCCACCGTCGTGCCGGGAGGGGTCCGCTACCGCTCGGCGAACTGCCGGGCGCTGACCAGCCGCGGAGCCGCCGTGCTGGTCCGCGACGCCGCCGGGCACCTCACCGGCGGCGAGCAGCTGCCCCCGGCGAGCGTCTCGTGCGCACCCGGCGAGCGGGTCCTTCCCGGCGGCGCCGCGCACGCGGAGATCTACCCGTACTGCGCCCTCGGCGCGGAATGATCGCGCGGCGCCCGCCGTTACACTTCGTTGGCTCTTTTCCCTTGAGGCGAAAGCAGGATGCTCTTGTCCGTCTCCTCGGACGACTTCTCCGCCGAGCTCGCCCGCGAGCAGGCGTACGTCACCACCCTCTACTCGAAGCTCGACGCCGAGCGCCTCGAAGCCCAGCGCCGCCTCGACCAGACGCTGCGGCAGACCGGCGGCACCCCGCAGGCACGCACCGAACGCGACGTCGCCACCACCCTCTACACCGACCGGCTCGCCCAGCTCGGCTCCGTCGAGCAGGGCCTCGCCTTCGGCCGGCTCGACTTCGTCCCCGGGAGCGCCGAGGAGACCACCTACATCGGCCGGCTCGGGCTGTTCGACGAAGACGACGACTACCAGCCGCTGCTGGTCGACTGGCGCGCTCCGGTCGCGCGGCCGTTCTACCTGGCCACCGCCGCGTCACCCGAAGGGGTGCGGCGACGGCGGCACCTGCGGTCGCTGAGCCGCAAGGTCACCGGCTTCGACGACGAGATCCTCGACCTCACCGCCGCCGACCAGGGCCAGGACCTCGGGCTGGCCGGCGAAGCCGCGTTGCTGGCCGCGCTGGAGCAGCGGCGCACCGGCGAGATGAGCGACATCGTCGCCACCATCCAGGCCGAGCAGGACCGCATCATCCGCGCCCCCCTCGGCGGCGTCATGGTCGTGCAGGGCGGCCCGGGCACCGGCAAGACCGCCGTCGCGCTGCACCGCGCGGCCTACCTGCTCTACACGCACCGCCAGCAGCTCACCACCCGCGGCGTGCTCGTCGTCGGCCCGAACAGCACGTTCCTGCGCTACATCGGCCAGGTGCTGCCCTCGCTCGGCGAGACCGGCGTGCTGCTCGCCACCGTCGGCCAGCTCTACCCCGGCCTGACCGCCGACGGCGTCGAGCCGCGCGAAGCGAGCGAGGTCAAGGGCCGGCTGGTGATGGCCGAGGTGCTGGCCAACGCCGTCCGCGACCGCCAGCGCGTGCCCGAGCCGGTCCTCGAGATCGAGTACGAGCACGACGTGCTGCGGCTGGACCGGAAGACCTGCACCGACGCCCGCACCCGGGCCCGCCGCTCGCGGCGCCCGCACAACCCGGCCCGGCGCCTGTTCGTCTCCGACGTCCTCGACGCGCTGACCCGCCAAGCCGCCCGCAAGCTGGGGGAGGACCTCCTCGACGGGCAGGACCTGGCCGACATCCGCGCCGAGCTGGCCGCGGACGAGCGGGTCGCCGCCGCCATCGACTCGCTGTGGCCGGTGCTGAGCCCGGAAGGGGTGCTCGACGACCTGTTCGCCGACCGCGGACGGCTCGGCAGCGCCGCTCGCAAGCTGCTGCCGGAAGCCGATCTCGCGCTCCTGGAGAGCGGCCGCGACGCCCGGTGGACGCCGGCCGACGTGCCGCTGCTCGACGAGCTCGCCGAGCTGATCGGCGTCGACGACACCGAGGCCCGCGTCGAGCGAAAGCGCCGTGAGCGCGAGGATCGCGCGTACGCCGAGGGCGTGCTCGACATCCTGGAGCAGGACGAAGAGATCATCGACGAGGAGCTGCTGCGCGTCTCCGACGTCCTCGACGCCGAGCTGTTCGCCGAACGCCAGCAGGAGCGCAGCGAGCTGACCGCCGCCCAGCGGGCCGCGCAGGACCGGACCTGGACGTTCGGGCACGTGATCGTCGACGAGGCCCAGGAGCTGTCGGCGATGGACTGGCGGCTGCTGATGCGGCGCACGCCGAACCGGTCGATGACCCTGGTCGGGGACGTGGCCCAGACCGGTGCGGCGGGCGGGGCGCGGTCGTGGGGCGAGGTGCTCTCGCCGTACGTCGAGGACCGCTGGCGGCTGGAGCAGCTGACGGTGAACTACCGCACCCCCGCCGAGATCATGGCCGTCGCCGCGCGGGTCCTGGCCGAGGTGGATCCCGCCCTCTCGGCGCCGTCTTCGGTGCGGGAGACCGGGGTCCCGCCGTGGTCGGTGCGGACCGGGGACCTGGCCGCGGAGCTGCCCGGGCTGGCCGCCCGCGAACTGTCCGAAGTGGACGGTGGCACGGTGGCGGTCCTGGTGCCCGCGGCCCGCTTCGACGCGGTGTCGGCGCTGCTCGCCGGCCACGACGAGCGGCTGAGCGTCCTGACGGTCGAGCGGTCGAAGGGCCTGGAGTTCGACTCGGTGGTGCTGGTCGCGCCGGACGAGGTCGTCGCGGGCTCGCCGAGGGGCCTCAACGACCTGTACGTCGCCCTGACGCGCGCGACCCGGCGGCTCGGCGTGGTCGCCACCGGTGACGACGTCCCGGCACTCTCCGTGCTTGGCTAGGGTGCCCGGCATGCAGAACATCGGGAAGATCGTGGTCGTCGCCGTGGCGGCGCTGTCGCTGGCCGCGTGCGGCCAGGCCCCCAAGACCCAGACGGCGGCGCCGCCGTCGTCGGCCGCGCCGTCGCCGAGCGCCGCGCCGGCCACCCAGAGCAAGGGCCGCGAGTGCACCGCGGACGACATCAAGACGACGGGGAAGTTCGGCGAGAAGCCCGAAATCACCATCCCGGACGACTGCGACCCGCCGAAGAAGCTGATCACCAAGGACCTGTCCGAGGGCACCGGCGACGGGGCGAAGGCCGGCCAGAAGCTCCAGATGAACTACCACCTGGTGACCTGGTCGGACAAGCAGGTGCTCGACAGCTCGTTCGGCCGGGAGCCGTTCGACCTCGTCCTCGGCGCCGGCAAGGTCATCCCGGGCTGGGACCAGGGCCTGGTGGGCATCAAGCAGGGCGGCCGCCGGCTGCTGATCATCCCGCCGGACCTGGCCTACGGCGAGGGTGGCAACGGCATGAAGCCGAACGAGACGCTGGTGTTCGTCACCGACGCCGTCTCGGTCGCCGCCGCCTGACGTGCGTGAAGGCCGCCGCGGGGGTCCCCCGTGGCGGCCTTCGGTGCGTCAGGGGATGAGCAGGAGCTTGCCGGTGGTGCGGCGGGCCTGCAGGTCCTCGTGGGCCTGGCGGGCGTCGGCCAGGGCGTACTTGCCGCCGATGCGGACGTTCAGCTGCCCCGCGAGGATGGCGTCGAACAGCTCCTTCGACCGCCAGTCGATCTCCTCGCGCGTGCGCGTGTAGTGCACGGACGTCGGGCGGGTCAGGTACAGCGAGCCGCCGGAGTTGAGGCGCTGCGGGTCCAGGGGCGGCACCGGGCCGCTGGAGGCGCCGAACAGCGCGAGCAGGCCGCGGACCTTCAGGCTGGCCAGGCTCCCGTCGACGGTGTCCTTGCCGACGCCGTCGTAGACGACGTCGACGCCCTCGCCACCGGTCAGCTCCCGGGTGAGCTTGGCGAAGTCGTCGCGGTCGTAGCGGATGACCTCGTCGGCGCCGGCTTCGCGGGCGAGCTTCGCCTTCTCTTCGGTCGACACCGTGCCGATGACGCGGGCGCCGCGCGCCTTGGCCAGCTGCACCAGGAGCAGGCCGACACCGCCGGCGGCCGCGTGGACGAGCACGTCGTGGCCCGGCTTGACCTCGAAGGTGGAGGCGACCAGGTAGTGCGCGGTCATACCCTGCAGCATGGTCGCGGCCGCGGTCTCCAGCGAGACGCCTTCGGGGACCCGCACCGCGACCGACGCCGGGACGAGCTTGCGGGCCGCGTAGCTGCCGATCGACCCCTGCCAGGCGACGCGGTCGCCGGGCGCGAAGCCGGTGTCGGCGCCCGCCTCCACGACCGTGCCGGCGCCCTCGAGACCGAGCACGACCGGCAGCTCCATCGGGTAGATGCCCTGGCGCTGGTAGGTGTCGATGTAGTTGACCCCGGCCGCGGCGACGTCGACCAGGAGTTCGCCGGCCTGCGGGGCGCGGACGTCCACTTCGGCCGTTTCGAGCACTTCCGGGCCGCCGGTCTTCGTCACCTGCACTGCGGTGGGCATGGGTCCTCCTCGGGTCGGGTTCTCCCGGTGCAACTATGGCCGAGGCCACGCTGTTCCGCGTTCCGGCGGGTTGTTCGTTATCGTTCGGGACGTGGCTGATTCCGAAGAGACCGTCGTTTCGCCGACCAGCGCGCAGCTGGGCGCGGCCCGCAAGTTCGTGAAGGCGCACGGCAAGCCGTCCCGCGCGGTGGTGGAGAACATCGGCCGGGCGGGCGCCCGCGTGGTCCTGGTCGGCGCGGACGGCGCGCTCGGCGACGTCGTCGTGCCGTCGGTGGCGACCGGCGAGGCCCTGATCGAGGCCGTCGAGGACCTCGCGCCGGCGACGTGGGACGCGGAGACGGTCAACCAGGCGAAGATCGGCCCGCAGCACCGCCGCAAGATGGCGGGCAAGTGAGCCCCACGGCGATCCTGGTCAGCTGCGCGGAACTCCCTTCGGGTGACGGCGACGACGACGCCCTCGTGCCCGCGTTGACCTCGCTGGGCTTCTCGGTTTCGTGGGCGCCCTGGGACTCGGGCTTCGACTTTTCCTCGGCGGACGCGGTGATCCTGCGCGCGACCTGGGATTACGATGCGAGACGGCCGGCGTTCCTGGACTGGTGCGAGTCGGTCCCGTCGCTGTTCAACCCGGCCGAGGTGGTCCGGTGGAACACGGACAAGTCATACCTGGTGGAGCTGCTCGGCGCGGGCGTGCCGGTGGTGCCGACTTCGCTGGTCCCACCCGGCTCCCCGGCCCGGTTTCCCGCGTCGGAGTTCGTGGTCAAGCCTTCCGTGGGGGCGGGTTCCCGCGGCGCGGCCCGGTTCGCGGCGGGTGCTGATGCTTCTTCGCACGTGGCCGCGTTGCACGCCGAGGGGCACACGGCGCTGCTCCAGCCCTACCAGTCCAGTGTGGACACCGAGGGCGAGCTGGCCCTGGTCTACTTCGGCGGCGTCTATTCCCACGCGTTCTCGAAGGGTGCGATGCTCGGTTCCACAATGGACTCTTCGGGCCTGTACCTGACCGAGCAGCTGGGCAAGGCCGAGCCGCCGTCCGACGCGGTGGCCCTGGCGGAGGACGTCCTCGATGCGGCTTCGGCGCTGCTGGGGATCCTGCGCGCGGAGTTGTTGTACGCGCGGGTGGACTTGGTGCGCGGGGCGGACGGGAAGCCGTTGCTGCTGGAACTGGAGCTGACGGAGCCATCACTGGGCTTCCGCCAGACGGACCCGGCCGCGGCCATGCGGTTCGCCTCGGCGGTGCGGCAGCAGCTGGCGTAGTCAGCGGGCCACCTGCACGGCCACCAGGACGAGCGCGACGACCGCGCCGATCACCGTCACGGCCAGTGAGCCGGTGACGAGGTAGAGCCCGCCGATCCCGGCCAAGCCGGATTTGACCAACTCGGGCAGCTCTCGCCGGGAGCTGCCTCGGTCCGGGTCTGTGATTTTCTTGGCCACTGTGCTACCCCTTTTGTGGTGTACTAGTACGCCTGGGTAGATGATGGCCGACGGAAGCCGTTGCCGGGCATGATCTTTTGTGTCCGTCGGGAGTCTTTCGTTGCCGGGCGGGTGCCGTTGCCGGTTGCGCCGTCGTCTGCTCTTGTCGCGGGTTGTCGTACGCCACGATGAGGTGGAGGAGACGTTGTGACCGTCGAGATCGACCGCGAAGTCGCGAGACCGGCCCAAGCGTCGTCGGTGATCGAAACCGCGTTGCGGTGGCTGGCGATCCGCAAGGAAGGTGAGCCGCTGCGGTTCCTCCGGTACGCGCTCGAAGACCCGGCGAGCGAGTCGGCACTGGTGCTGGGCTGCCTTGTCGAACCGACCGCGACCATGCCGGAGGCGACCCCGGAGCCGCGGGCGTTCGCGGTGTGGGGGCTGATCGCCCACGAAATCAGCAAGCTGGGATCGGCTGAGGATTCACGCCGCCGCAACACCTTGATGGCAGCGTTCCGGCTGCCGCAGGCCCCGGACACCGGATGGAAGGCCACGCTCGACGACCGCTTCCGCCAGTTGACCGGACTCCCGGGGGTGTTCGGTGATCCGCCGCCGACCACGACGACGCCCATGCACAAGGCGTGGCGGCGGGCAGTCGGCAAACTGGCGGACTGCTTGGCGGAGAAGCTGGAGTTGTTGGGGCAAGACGGCCGGGAGTGGCAGGACTACGCCGAGATCGGCCGGAAAGCGGCGGAGCAGGCATCTGGCCGTCTCTCCTCGGATCGGCGAAGCGGTGCCGAATCGCCATTCCGAGCACCGTCGCCCGGCGCGCAACCGGTGTTCGTGGAACGCATGCTCATCAGAGTGGTCATGCGTCGCCGCCTGGTCTCTCGACGCATGACGGAACGCGACATCGTCGCTCGTGAAGACGGAGTCGACGGGTTCGAGGTCCTGGCGTCGGCCGGCCGGACGGCCGACCTGTCCGAATTGCCGGTGAAGGCGCTCTGGGCTTGCCGTCTCTCGACGCCGCGTGCCAAGTCACCGGCCCCGGCGCGACTTCGATTCCCGAAGGTGCTTCGCCGAGGAGACCGGCATCACTTCGTTTCCGAGACCTGGGACGACGACCCCAAGGACTGGAAGAGACGGATCGGTGTGGTGGTGGATCACCACGGCATCGCGCCAGGAGCCTTCGACGACCACGGCCGCCCCATCGCCGGACTGACGGTGCAAGTGAACTTCGATCCGCAGTGCCTGCCCGATGCCTGCTGGTGGTATGCGGAGCAGACCGAACCCGAACGGTTGAGACGACCACCGGACGGCGATCGCCATCTCCTCGAGGTCGCCGACGGCTTCGTGGAGCACACTTTCGAAAAACCGTGCCAACCGCGTGAGGGCTACGGGATCGTCTTCAAGTGGCCGCACGAGTGACTTGCCCGGTCGGCCGGATCCCTACGGAGTCGTGACCCGCTTGGCGGCCAACCTTTCGGCCCGCGGCCACCGCACATCGGTCGCCCACCCGAACCGCTCGAACGCCCAGATCACCCGCGCCGAAACATCCACCTGCCCCCGCAGCACCCCGTGCCGCGCACAAGTCGGGTCCGCGTGGTGCGAGTTGTGCCAAGACTCGCCCATCGACAGGATCGCCAGCGGCCAGAAGTTCGCCGCCTTGTCACGCGAAGCGAACGGCCTCTCGCCGATCAGGTGACAGACCGAGTTCACCGACCACGTCACGTGGTGCAGGAACGCGATGCGCACCAGGCCCGCCCAGAAGAACGCCGTCACGACGCCCCACCAGGACCAGGAGATCAGGCCGCCGAGGATTGCCGGCAGGGCCAGGCTCAACGTGATCCACAGCCAGAAGTAGCGGTTCACCCAGCGCAGGTCCGAGTCCGCCACCAGGTCCGGGGCGAAGCGGTCGGCGTTGGTCACCTCGCGGCCGAACATCCAGCCCATGTGCGCGTGCCAGAAGCCGCGCAGCAGGGCCGACGGGGAGGTGCCGAACAGCCACGGCGAGTGCGGGTCGCCCTCGCGGTCGGCGAACGCGTGGTGGCGGCGGTGACTGGCCACCCAGAAGATCACCGAGCCCTGCACCGCCATGCTGCCCGCGATGGCCAGGAGCACCCGCAGGGGACGCGATGCCTTGAACGCGCCGTGGGTGAAGTACCGGTGGAAGCCGACCGTCACGCCGAGCGTCGCGAACGTGTAGAACGCCGCCGCGAGGATGAGGTCGATCCAGCTCATGCCCCAGCCCCACACCAGCGGGACCGCGATGAGCAGTGCCGCGAACGGCACCAGCAGGAAGGTCTTGAGCACGATCATCTCGCCGGTGCCGCGGCGGTGGGAGATCAGCGGCTTGGGCGCGGTGCGCGACGTCATGGCGCGAACAGTAATACACGGCCGGGACGCGCACGCCGACGCGGAGTTAAGCCCGCGTTGACGTCAGGCGGCGGTGAGCTCCCGGGGCGCCGCTGCCAGCGATGTCACCGGGCCGCGGTCGCGGCTGCCGGTCCACAGGGACGCCGTCGCGACGATGACCGCCATCGCGCCCAGGACGTGGAACGACACCATCGCCTCCGGCACGCCCAGCGCGTACTGCAGCGAGCCGAGACCCCCCTGCGCGACGGCGACCACCCACACCACCGTGTAGCGCCGCCAGAGGCTCTTCGGGGCGCCGACACGCAGCAGCTGGAGGCCGAACACCGCGAGCAGCAGCAGGTAGAGCACCAGCAGTCCGCCGTGGACCTGGGCGAGCGCCTCCACCGGGGCGTCGAGGCGGTGGGTGTTGAGGTCGCCGCTGTGCGGCCCGGCGCCGGTCACCGTGGTGCCCGCCGCCAGCACGAGCCACATCACGGCGGCGAGCAGGACCAGGATCGTGCGGCCGGCCGCCGGGACCAGCGGGCGGGCGGGTTCGTCGCCTTCGCGGAACGCGCGCAGCAGCAGGACGGCCAGCCAGACGAGCGGGGTCGTCGCGAGGAAGTGGATCGCGACGGTCCACCACTCCAGCTTCGCGAGCACGGTGAGCCCGCCGACCACGGCCTGCAGCACGACGCCGCCGGGCATCGTCCAAGCCAGCTTGACCAGGCGCTTGCGGCCCGGGTGGTCGATCTGCACGCGCCACGCCGTGACGACCGCGACGGCGGCGACCAGGATGACGACGCCGGTGAGCAGCCGGTTGCCGAACTCGATCCACTGGTTGAGCGCGTCGATCCCGGAGTCGTGCTTCGGCACGAGGCTGCCGGCGACGCACTCGGGCCAGGTCGGGCAGCCGAGCCCGGACCCGGTGACACGCACGATGGATCCGGTGACGCCGATCAGCGCCTGCGCGAGGACCGCGGCGATCCCGACGGCCCGCTGCACGGCGGCGGAGGGGTACGGCAGGCGGGCGACGAGGCTGGTGAACGGCACGGCATCGATGGTAGAGCGCGCGGAAAACGCGCTTTCGGCAGGTCCGGGCGCCCAGAACGGCGAGGCGGGCGCAAGGGACCAAGGTCACTCGGTTTTGCCGGACTCCGGTGTCGGGTTCTTCCGCGCGCCGTGCTCACCCCGGACTTCGTCGTCACGAGGGTGGCCGGCGAGGAAAGTGGCCACGGCGACGAGAGCGTTCATCGAAGCCGCGATCACGGCTCCGGACGTCAAGATCGCGAGTGGGAGCGATTCCCCGCTCAGCCACGCCAGCAGACATGCCGTCACGCCGAGTGAGACGACCGCCACTCCGCCGGCGGTGACCAACGTGTGCGGCTGACTGGCTCGGGTCGAAGATCGATTCTTCTTGGTCATCGGCCGGTTCCTTGTTCGCGGCGAAGTATGCGAACCAAGCATGGCGGCCAGGAAAGATCAATGTAAAAGAATCATTCTTACAGTTGTTTACGATGATCTTACAAGCCGTTACAATTTGCGATGTCTCCGCGGAGGTGTCGGCTATGACTCCCGAAGAATCCCTTGCCGCAGCCTTGCGGAAGTTGCATCTTCAGGCGGGGAAGCCGAGCACCCGAAAGATCGCCGGTGGGATCGGTGGCATCAGTCACACCACGGTCAACGAGATGCTCCGGGGGGCACGGGTGCCAACGTGGAACCTCGTCGAGAAGGTCGGTCGCTTCTTGGCCGGCGACGTGGACGAGTTGCGGGCCTTGTGGATGGCGACGCAGAAGACGCCACTTCCGCGCGGTGAAGCTCACAACGGCCTCTGGGACCCGATCTACCTGGATCGCCTGGTGGTCACTTCGTTCGTGAGCGGGAAGGGGACGCGAGAAACCCGTACCACCGAACGATGGATCAGGGCGACGGGCGACGGGGTCGATCGCTATGTCGTCAGGGCTGCGGCGCGGAGAGGGGAGACGCACCTCGGTAGCGGCAAGGTCCACGTGCAGCCCTACCTCAACTGCACCCTCGGCAAGGTCAAGCTCGTCACCGCGTCCGAGGAAGGCGATGTGCTGTTGATCGACGTGCTGCTGGCGACTCCGCTGGACGAAGGGGAGTACGGATTCATCGCCACCCGGTCCCGATATGAACACCCCGCGCAATACACCAGTTTCTCCGAAACGACCATCAGTGGTCAGGGTGCCCGGGAAGTGCTGATTCGCGTACAATTCTCCGCCGACAGTGTTCCTCGTAGGTGCTGGGGGTACGTGGGCGGTTCCGAGTCGGAGATGTACGAGGAGCCGCCCGTCGGGTCGCCCTGGGCGTTGACCGTATCGTCGTCGAATTACGCCGAGTTGCCGGCGCGGAATCTGCCGCCGGGAGCCAGAATCGCCATAGTCTGGCGGTGGGATTGATCAGGTCCACCTGCGATTTGCCGAAGTGCTGCCGGCGAGGCGGGCGCAAGGGACCAAGGTCACTCGGTTTTCTTCTGCTTCTTCTGGAAGAAGCCCATCGACTGCGCGAAGACGGCGCCGAACCCCACCACGGCCAAAGGAACCGTCCGGAGCCAGAACGTTCCCGCGTCCACCTTGATCAGCAGGACGAGCACCCCGATCGCCACCGCGAGCAGGAGCAGCATGATCAGGAAGACGCGGGTTTTCGAGACCATGTGAACTGCCCCCTCGGGTCCGGCTGTGGTCCGGCCGACCTTCTCAGAGGTGGGGCGTGGTTCGTGAGGTCACTTCTACCCGGGATTTCAGGTGAGCTTCGTCGTCCGGGAAGCCACCGCGCCCGCGACCACCGCCCAGACCGCGAGCACCGCGAGCGGCCCGGGCGCGAACGACCCGTCCACCAGCGCCGCGCGCATCCCCTCGGCCAGCGCGCCCGACGGCAGCAGCTCCACCACGCGCGCCAGCCCCGGAGGCAGGGAAGCCGGCGCCAGCAGGATCCCGCCCGCGAGCAGGAGCGCGAACCACACGATGTTCGCCAGCGCCAGCACGGCTTCCGCGCGCAACGCGCCACCCAGGAGCACGCCGAGCGCCCCGAACGCCAGCGTCCCGAGCACCAGCAGCAGCACCGCCGACAACAGCCCGGACAGCGACGGCGACCAGCCCAGGAACGCCGCCACCACGCCGATGATCACCGACTGCAGGGCCACGACCACCAGCGCCGCCGCCAGTCGGCCCGCCACCAGCAGCCAGCGTGGCAACGCCGTTGCCGAGAGGCGTTTCAGCACGCCGTAGCGCCGGTCGAAGCCGAGGGCGATCGCCTGGCCGGTGAACGCCGACGACATCACCGCCAGCGCCAGGATCCGGGGGGTGATCCAGTCCACTTTGGACGTCGAGCCGAGCGAGGACGCCGGCAGGATGTCCAGCAGGGACAGCCCGATCAGCAGAGCCAGCGGGATCAGCAGCGTCAGCAGCACCTGCTCGCCGTGGCGCAACGTCAGGCTCACCTCGACGCGGGCGTGCGTCCGCAGCATCCGGCCCAGGGACCCCCGGCCGGGTGCCGGTGTGAAGACGCCGGGCTCGAAAACGCTCATGCCCGCAGCTCCCGTCCGGTCAGCTCCAGGAAGACCTCTTCCAGGGTCCGCTTGCCGACCTGCAGTTCTTCCGGCAGCACGCCCTGCTGCGCGCACCACGCCGTCACCGTCGACACCACCTGCGGGTCGACCGAGCCCACCACCGTGTACGTCCCCGGCGCCGACTCGCGCACCGCGTAGCCCTCCGGCAGTGCCGCGGTCAGGAGGGCCGTGTCGAGCCGCGTGCGGGCCTTGAAGCGCAGCCCCGCGTTGCCCGTCTCGTCCGTCGTCAGCGACTGCGGTGCGCCGGACACGACGACCTTGCCGTGGTCCACGATCACGACCGTGTCGGCCAGCGCCTCGGCCTCCTCCATCAGGTGCGTGGTCAGCAGCACCGAGACGCCGTCGGCGCGCAGCGCGCCCAGCAGGTCCCACACCAGGTGCCGGGCCTGCGGGTCCATGCCCGCCGTCGGTTCGTCGAGGAACACCAGCTCCGGGCGCCCGACCAGGGCGCACGCCAGCGAAAGCCGCTGCTGCTGGCCGCCGGAGAGGCGCTTAAACGGCGTCCGCCGCACCGCGGCCAGCCCGAGGACGTCCAGCAGCCACGCCGGGTCCAGCGGGCTGGCGGCGCAGGACGCCACCAGGCGCAGCATCTCGCCGGCGCGGACGCCGGGGTAGGCGCCGCCGCCCTGGGGCATGATGCCGACGCGGGGACGCAGCGCCGAAGACTCGCGGACCGGGTCGAGGCCGAGCACCCGCACCGTGCCCGCGTCAGGCTTGAGGAAGCCTTCGCAGATCTCGACGGTGGTGGTCTTGCCGGCCCCGTTCGGGCCGAGCAGGGCGAGCAGGCTGCCGCGCTCCATCCGCAGGTCGAGGCCGTCGACCGCGCGGGTGGAGCCGTAGCTTTTGACCAGCCCGGTGATCTCGACGGCAGGGACGCTCACATCGGGTCACGATACGGCGTCGACCGGCTCGGGCACCCGCGGGGACGGCTTGGCGAGCAACACGGGAGCGAGCCGCCGCACGATCAGCATTCCCGCGCCGCAGACGACGATCGCCGCGACGTAGGCGAACGGCAGCACGTACGGGCGGCCGTCGAAGGTGCTGCCGGTGGGCGGGAGGAGGAACGGCAGGGCGGCCGACAGCACCGCCGCCGCCACCCGGAACCGCGACGTCCCGGCCGCGGCGGCGAGCGGGATCACCGCCCAGAGCACGTACCAGGGCTGGAGGTTGATCTGCAGGATCATCACCGCGCCCATCGAGACGCCGAGCCCGATGATCGGCCGGTAGCGCCACTTGAAGCTGTCCCACAGGAACTTGAAGGTGATCCCGACGGCGACGAGGTAGCCGAGCGCGCCGAGGATGGGCACCAGCGCGTTCGTGTGGTTGCCGAGCCCGAGCGCGATGCCGAGGACGCCGGAGAGGTTGGCCAGCTCGGCGGTCGGGGAGATCCAGGAGCGGACCAGGCCGGGGGTGTTGAACGTCGCCCCGAACCAGCCGAAGCCGAGCCCGGTGCCGAAGCAGACGGCCACCAGGACCACGCCGAACCACAGCGCCATCGGCACGCCGGCCACGAACAGGTCCTTGAGCCGGCCGTGCCGGCGCCGGGCCACCATCACGGCGAAGAACGGCAGCGCGAACACCGCGGGCAGCTTCACCGCGACGCCGAGGGTGATGATCGCGACGCCGAGCCCGATGTACAGCAACTCCCCGCGCGCGAGCGGGGGCGGGGTGTCGCCCTTCACCCGGATCGGCAGCCGCCGGATGCCCACCTCCAGCCCGGCGAGCATCAGGCCGACGGCGAGCGCGTCGTTGTGGGCACCGGCCACGAAGTGGAAGATCAGCAGCGGGTTCAGGGCGCCGAGCCACAGCGCGGTCGCGGGCTGGACGCCGAACCGCCGGGCCAGCCGCGGCAGCGCCCAGACGATGAGGACCACGCCGGCCAGCGCGAGCACGCGCTGCAGCAGCACGCCGACCGCGATGCTGTTGCCGGCCAGCGGGGCGAGCCAGCCGCCGAGACGCAGCACGACCGGCCCGTACGGCGCCGGCGTCTCCCGCCACATGTTCGACACGCCCGCGGTGAACTTGTCCGCGACGCCGAGGGCCTGCGCCGGGCCGAGGGTGTAGGGGTCCATCCCGCGGTGCACGATCTCGCTCTGCGCCAGGTAGCTGTAGACGTCGCGGGAGAACAGCGGCGGGATGACCAGCAGCGGCAGCACCCACAGCGCGATGGTGCGCGCGAGCTGGCCCTGTGACGCCAGGCGCGTGCGGCTGGGCTGGGCGAACCGGCCGAGCATCAGCCAGCTCAGCACCAGGATGCCCATCCCGGAGATGGCGATGGCCAGCGAAACCGTCGGGATCCGGGTGAACAGCCGCAGCACCGGGATCTCCTGCACCGGGTTGATCACCGGGGCGGCGCCGGCGCCGAGGGAGCCGAGCGCGAGGAAGAGCGACCCGACCGTGCCGAAGCGGCGGACGACGTTCAGCCCCCGCTGCTCACCGGCTTCCAGGGGGAGCGGTTCCCGGGGGTGGACCGGGGAGAGCGTCACCGGGTGGGCACTTCCGGCTTCGAGCCGTGCCACTTGCTGCTCCTGTTCGCCCACTGCCACGCGTGCAGGGTATCGGTCCGCCCCCGAGTGAGTCGGGTCACTGCCGGACACCCCACCTTTGCCGACCGCGGGGAAATAAGACACACTTGTGTTGTGAAAAAGACGGCGACGGGCGACCAGGCGGGCGGCGATCTGCCGCGTGCCGCGCACCCGCACGTTCCGTCGCAGGTCAGCGCCGAGGGCAAGACCCGCCAGGAGGTCGCCCGGCTGCTGCTGGAACAGGGTCCCATGACCGCCGTCGTGGTCGCCGAGCAGCTCGGGATCAGCCCCACCGCCGTCCGCCGGCACCTGGACGCGCTTCTCGCGGATGGCGAAGCCGAGACGCGGGACGCGCCGCGGCGAGGACCCCGGGGCCGGGGTCGCCCGGCGAAGCTCTTCCTGCTGACCGAGCCCGGCCGCGCCCGCTTCGGGCACGCCTACGACGACCTGGCCGTCTCCGCCATCCGCTTCCTGGCCGAGCACGCCGGTGAAGACGCCGTCCGCGCGTTCGCCGAGCAGCGCATCGAGAAGCTGGTCGGCCCGCACCGCTCCGCGATCACCGGACCGGGTGATCCGGCGGCCCGCGCGGAGGCCCTCGCGACCGCGCTGAGCAGGGAAGGCTACGCTGCGTCGACCCGCCAGATCGGCGCTGGTGCCCTCGAAAAGCAGGCGCCGGGGCAGAACACCGGGGCCCAGCTCTGCCAGCACCACTGTCCGGTCGCCCACGTGGCCGCGGAGTTCCCGCAGCTGTGCGAGGCCGAGACGGAGGCGTTCGCCAAGCTGCTGGGCACCCACGTCCAGCGGCTGGCGACCATCGCACGCGGTGACTCCGCGTGCACCACCCACGTACCCGTCACGGCGGGTCAGCCGGCCCATCCCGAGCCGGTAAGCACAGAGCCTCCGAGGGCGGCCCAGCTGCGGTCCCCGGAGGAAGCACGGATCCCGAATGGAGGGAAACCCGCATGACTGCCGCTGCCGAGCAGCGCACTCCCACCACCGCGCCACTGAGCCAGGAAGAGACCATCGAGTCCCTTGGCAAGTACGCGTTCGGCTGGGCCGACTCCGACGAGGCGGGCTCGACCGCCCGCCGCGGGCTGAACGAAGATGTCGTCACCGACATCTCCGGGAAGAAGTCCGAACCGGAGTGGATGCGCGAAGCGCGACTGAAGGCGCTCAAGCTCTTCGAGAAGAAGCCCATGCCCAACTGGGGGGCCGACCTCTCCGGGATCGACTTCGACAACATCAAGTACTTCGTCCGCTCCAGCGAGAAGCAGGCTGCGAGCTGGGAAGACCTTCCCGAGGACATCAAGAACACCTACGACCGGCTGGGCATCCCCGAGGCGGAGAAGCAGCGCCTCGTCGCCGGTGTCGCGGCCCAGTACGAGTCCGAGGTCGTCTACCACTCGATCCGCGAGGACCTCGAGAAGCAGGGCGTGCTCTTCCTGGACACGGACACCGCGCTCAAGACGCACCCGGAGCTGTTCGAGGAGTACTTCGGCTCGGTCATCCCGGCCGGGGACAACAAGTTCTCCGCGCTGAACACGGCGGTGTGGTCCGGCGGCTCGTTCATCTACGTGCCCAAGGGCGTCAAGGTGGACATCCCGCTGCAGGCCTACTTCCGGATCAACACCGAGAACATGGGCCAGTTCGAGCGCACCCTGATCATCGTCGACGAAGACGCCTACGTGCACTACGTCGAGGGCTGCACGGCGCCGATCTACCAGTCCGACTCGCTGCACTCGGCGGTCGTGGAGATCATCGTCAAGAAGGGCGCCCGCTGCCGCTACACGACCATCCAGAACTGGTCGAACAACGTCTACAACCTGGTCACCAAGCGCGCCAAGTGCGAAGCGGGCGCGACCATGGAATGGATCGACGGCAACATCGGTTCCAAGGTGACGATGAAGTACCCGTCGGTCTTCCTCATGGGCGAGCACGCCAAGGGTGAGGTCCTCTCGGTCGCGTTCGCGGGCGAGGGCCAGCACCAGGACGCGGGCGCCAAGATGGAGCACCTCGCGCCGTACACCTCCTCGACGATCGTGTCGAAGTCGGTGGCGCGCGGCGGTGGCCGCACCTCGTACCGCGGCCTGGTCCGCGTCGCGAAGCGCGCGCACCACTCGCGCTCCAGCGTGGTCTGCGACGCGCTGCTGGTGGACACGATCTCGCGCTCGGACACGTACCCGTACGTGGACATCCGCAACGACGAGGTGTCTATGGGCCACGAGGCCACCGTGTCGAAGGTCAGCGAAGAGCAGCTGTTCTACCTGATGTCGCGCGGTCTCGACGAGGCCGAGGCCATGGCGATGATCGTGCGCGGGTTCGTCGAGCCCATCGCGCGCGAGCTGCCGATGGAGTACGCGCTCGAGCTGAACCGCCTGATCGAGCTCCAGATGGAAGGGTCCGTCGGCTAGTCATGTCGGTAACCGAGAACAACGTTTCCGGCGCGCTGCGCGAGGGGGCCGTCATTCCGGCGGCCTCCCGCGCGGAGCGCTTCACCTCCTACGACGTCGAGGCCTTCGAGGTCCCGGGCGGCCGTGAGGAGAACTGGCGCTTCACGCCGATGAAGCGGCTGCGCGGCCTGCACGACGGCAGCGCGGTCGCCACCGGCGAGATCACCCTCGAAGCCGACGCCGCGCCCGAGCTGGGCATCGTGACCGTCGGCCGCGACGACCCGCGGCTGGGCCAGGCCGGCGTCCCGAGCGACCGGATCGCCGCCCAGGCGTACTCCTCGTTCACCAAGGCCACCATCGTGACGGTGCCCAAGGAGACGAAGGCGTCCAAGCCGTCGGTGCTGCGTATCCACGGCCCGGGCGAGGGCCAGGTCGCCTACGGGCACCTGCAGGTCCGCGCCGAGCCGTTCGCCGAGGCCGTCATCGTGCTCGACCACGTCGGCTCCGGCACCTACGCCGACAACGTCGAGTTCGTCATCGGCGACGGCGCCAAGGTCACCGTGGTCAGCGTCCAGGACTGGGCCGACGACGCGGTGCACGTCTCCGAGCAGCACCTGAAGCTGGGCCGCGACGCCGCGCTGCGGCACACCGTGATCACCCTGGGCGGTGACCTGGTCCGCGTCTCGCCGACGGCGACCTTCACCGACAAGGGCGGCGACGTCGACATGCTCGGCGTCTACTTCGCCGACGGCGGCCAGCACCAGGAGCACCGCCTCTTCGTCGACCACGCGGTGCCGAACTGCAAGTCCCGCGTGGGCTACAAGGGCGCGCTGCAGGGCGAGGGCGCGCACACCGTCTGGATCGGCGACGTGCTGATCCGCGCCGCGGCCGAGGCCACCGACACCTACGAGTTCAACCGCAACCTGGTGCTCACGCCGGGTGCCCGCGCGGACTCCGTGCCGAACCTCGAGATCGAGACCGGTGAGATCGAAGGCGCCGGCCACGCGAGCGCGACGGGAAGGTTCGACGACGAGCAGTTGTTCTACCTGCAGTCGCGCGGGATCGCCGAAGAAGCCGCCCGCCGGCTGGTCGTGCGCGGGTTCTTCCACGAGATCCTGGTGAAGATCGACGTCCCCGAGGTGCGCGAGCGCCTCGAAGCCGCGATCGAGGCCGAGCTCGAAGCCGTTGGCGCCTGACGCCGTCCACCGCAGACTTTAGGAAACGAAGAATGGCTACCCTGGAAATCAAGGACCTGCACGCCTCGGTCGAAACCGACGAAGGCGCCAAGGAGATCCTCAAGGGCGTGAACCTGACGATCAAGTCGGGCGAGACCCACGCGATCATGGGCCCCAACGGCTCCGGCAAGTCCACCCTGTCCTACGCGATCGCCGGTCACCCCAAGTACCAGGTGACCTCCGGCGAGGTGCTGCTCGACGGCGAGAACGTGCTCGAGATGAGCGTCGACGAGCGCGCCCGCGCCGGCCTCTTCCTGGCCATGCAGTACCCGGTCGAGGTGCCCGGCGTGTCCATGTCCAACTTCCTCCGCACCGCGGCCACCGCGGTCCGTGGCGAGGCTCCCAAGCTGCGCCACTGGGTCAAGGAGGTCAAGGAGGAGATGGGCAAGCTCGAGATCTCGCAGGAGTTCGCCGAGCGCTCGGTCAACGAGGGCTTCTCCGGCGGCGAGAAGAAGCGCCACGAGATCCTGCAGCTGGCGCTGCTCAAGCCGAAGTTCGCCATCCTCGACGAGACCGACTCCGGTCTCGACGTCGACGCGCTGCGCGTCGTCTCCGAAGGCGTGAACCAGTACAAGGCTTCGAGCGAGGTCGGCGTCATGCTGATCACGCACTACACCCGGATCCTGCGGCACATCACGCCGGACTTCGTGCACGTCTTCGCCGGCGGCAAGATCGTCGAGTCGGGCGGTCGCGAGCTGGCTGACGAGCTCGAGGAGAACGGCTACGTCAAGTACGTGGGCAAGCCCGAGCCCGCGGCCCTCTGATACGTACCACTACACCGAGAAGAGAGGAGTCGGCCCGATGACCACCACCTCGGCCAGCTCTGTGCCACTCGACGTGGCGGCCCTCAGGGCCGACTTCCCCATCCTGTCGCGCACCGTCCGCGACGGGAAACCCTTGGTGTACCTGGACTCCGGGGCGACCTCGCAACGCCCGACCGCGGTGTTCGAGGCCGAACGCGAGTACGTGTTCACGTCGAACGCCGCCGTCCACCGCGGTGCCCACCAGCTCTCCGAAGAAGCGACCGACGCCTACGAGTCCGCGCGCGCGAAGATCGCGGAGTTCGTCGGCGCCGACCCCGAAGAGCTGGTGTTCACCAAGAACGCGACCGAGGGCATCAACCTCGTCGCGTACTCGATGAGCAACGCCGCCACGGCCGGCCCCGAAGCTTCGCGTTTCGTGGTCGGCCCGGGTGACGAGATCGTCATCACCGAGATGGAGCACCACGCGAACCTCGTGCCGTGGCAGCAGCTGTGCCAGCGCACCGGGGCCACGCTGAAGTGGTTCAAGGTGACCGCGGACGGCAGGCTCGACCTGTCCGATGTGGACGAACTGATCACCGAGCGCACCAAGGTGGTCGCGTTCGCGCACCAGTCGAACGTGCTCGGCACGGTCAACCCCGTTTCGCTGCTGGTCGAGAAGGCCAAGGCCGTCGGCGCGCTCACCGTGCTGGACGCCTGTCAGTCGGTGCCCCACTTCGCCGTCGACTTCCACGCGCTGGGTGTCGACTTCGCGGTGTTCTCCGGGCACAAGATGCTCGGCCCGTCCGGCATCGGCGTCCTCTACGGGCGCACCGAGCTGCTCGAAGCGATGCCGCCGTTCCTCACCGGCGGGTCGATGATCGAGATGGTCCGCATGGAGGGCTCCACCTTCGCGCCGCCGCCGCAGCGGTTCGAGGCCGGCGTCCCGATGACGTCGCAGGCCATCGGCCTCGGCGCGGCCGTCGACTACCTCTCCGCCATCGGCATGGACCGGATCGCGGCCCACGAGCACGAGCTCGCCGCGGCGGCCCTCGAGGGCGTCGGCGCCATCCCGGGTGTCCGGATCATCGGGCCGACCGATCTGAAGGACCGCGGCGCGACGGTGTCGTTCGTGATCGACGGCGTGCACCCGCACGACGCCGGTCAGGTGCTCGACAGCCTCGGCATCGCGGTCCGCGTCGGCCACCACTGCGCGTGGCCGCTGCACCGGGCCTGCAACGCCCAGGCGACCGTGCGCGCGTCGTTCTACCTCTACAACGACCTGTCCGAAGTGGACGCCCTGGTGGCCGGGGTCCGCGAGGCGCAGAAGTTCTTCGGGGTGGCCCAGTGAACTTGGAGAGCATGTACCAGGAGATCATCCTGGACCACTACAAACACCCGCACGGGCGCGGCCTGCGCGACCCGTTCGACGCCGAGTCGTTCCAGGTCAACCCGACCTGCGGCGACGAGGTGACCCTGCGGGTGAAGATCGACGACGGGAAGGTCGCCGACGTCTCCTACGACGGCCAGGGCTGCTCGATCAGCCAGGCCTCGACGTCGGTCTTGACGGATCTCGTCGTCGGCCACACGCTTGAGGAGGCGTTCACCACCATGGACGCCTTCGTGGAACTGATGCAGGGCAAGGGAAAGATCGAGCCGGACGAGGACGTGCTGGAGGACGGGATCGCCTTCGCGGGCGTCGCCAAGTACCCGGCCCGCGTGAAGTGCGCCCTCCTCGGCTGGATGGCTTTCAAGGACGCCGTCGCCCGGACGACCAGTGGAGATGGACAGGCATGACCGAAGACACCGCCACCGAAGCTCGCGAGGGCCGGACCGCCGCCGACCTGGACGCGGAAACCACCGCGACGCAGGACCTCGACCTCGCCAAGCTCGAAGACGTCGAAGAGGCCATGCGCGACGTCGTCGACCCGGAACTCGGCATCAACGTTGTCGACCTCGGCCTGGTCTACGACATCCGCGTCGAGCCGGACAACACCGCGACCATCGACATGACGCTGACGTCCGCGGCCTGCCCGCTGACCGACGTCATCGAAGACCAGACGTCGGCGGCGCTGACCTCCGGCGGGCTGGTCAAGGACTTCCGGATCAACTGGGTCTGGATGCCGCCGTGGGGCCCGGAAAAGATCACCGAGGACGGCCGCGAGCAGCTGCGCGCCCTCGGCTTCACCGTCTGAGTTCGTTCGCGTCGAGCGGGTCACCTTCCGAGGTGGTCCGCTCGACGTATAACGCCCTATACTGCGCGTGCCAGGCCAGTGCGTACAGCCCGAGCGTGGCGAAGAACCCGCTGCAGGCACCGGTGACGAGCAGGTAGGTCGCGTTGCCGACCACACCGGCGCGGGTCATCGGGTCGTGGTGGGCCAGGAACGGCAGCGCTTCGACGAGCCCGCCGGTGAGCGTGCCGGCCGCCAGGAACGCGGCGACGGCCCTGCGGTGGCGGGTGCCCGGCGGTGCCGGCGCGACCGGCGCGGTGCGGTACCAGCGCCACAGCCACCAGGCGAGGATCGCGGCACCGGCGATGGTGCTGACCAGCTGGATCAGCCGGCCGACGTCGACGCCGGTGACGAGCGGGGTCCGCAGGAACGCCGGCCCGCCGCTCTCGTGGGTGAAGGCGTCCCAGCCGACGTGCGTGGCGGCGCCGAGCACCAGCGAGAGGGCGATCCAGTGCGGCTTCCGCCAGTCGAAGTGGCGGGGAAGCCGACCGGCGAGTGGTCCGGGCGCCAATGCCAGCAGCGGCCGCTTCAGCAGGACGTGGAACACGGCCAGCAGGACGAGCGCGATGAGCGGGTCGAGCCACAGGACCGCGGTGAATTCGTGGGTGTCCGTCAGGCCCACGCTGTGGAGCCGCGGCACGAACCAGAAGAGGTCGGGCGCGACGGACCCGGCGACGAGCGCCGAGGGCACCAGCGGACGTCGCGCCAAGGGGAGCACAGCGGCGGGATGACTCAGCGTGAACGGCACGGGGTTAGTATCCCCGGGTGGTCCTGCGGTCGATCCTCCTGTTTCTGGCCGCGGCGGTGTGCGAAATCGGCGGCGCCTGGCTGATCTGGCAAGGCATCCGCGAACACCGGGGTCTGCTGTGGATCGGCGGCGGGATCGTGGCGCTGGGCGTGTACGGCTTCGTGGCGACCCTCCAGCCGGACGCCCACTTCGGCCGCATCCTCGCCGCGTACGGCGGGGTGTTCGTGGCGGGGTCGCTGGCCTGGGGCGTGGTCGCGGACGGCTACCGCCCGGACCGCTACGACGTCATCGGCGCTTTGCTGTGCCTGGCCGGGGTCGCGGTGGTCATGTACGCGCCGCGCGCGGGGTAACGGCGCAAGGGGGCGGGCGATAGATCGTCGTGACCGACCTCGCGTTCCCGCCCGCGCCGCCCGAACTGCCGAAGCAGCGCCGGATCTCGCCCGCCCTCGTGGTGGGCATCGTCGTCGCCCTGCTGGGCCTCGGTGTGACGGTGGCCGGTGTGGGCACGGGTTTCTTGAGCTACCGGGCCTACCGGGTTCCGGGGCCGGCGATGAGCCCGGCGCTCAAGCCCGGCGGCGAGGTCGTGGTGCGCGCCCGCGATGGCGAAGAGGTCCACCGCGGGGACGTGGTCATGTTCGACCGCGGTGCGTTCGCCCACCCGGACAGTTCCGGGTTGAGTGTCTTCCGGGTCGTCGCGGTCGCCGGGGACGTCGTCGCCTGCTGCACCGAGGGGCGGCTGTCGGTGGACGGCCGGCCGATCACCGAGACCTACCTCAGCCAAGACGAGTACGCGCACGACGCGGCGGCCGCCATGCCGTACCTCGTGCGCATGCACGAAGGTCAGGTGTTCCTGCTCGGGGACGAGCGGGGCAGAGCCCGCGATTCGCGCTTCCTCGGCGTCGTGCCGCTTTCCGCGGTCACCGGCTTCGTGGCCGGCACCGGGAGTGCCTTCCGCCCGGCGCCACTGCCGCGCACCACCGCCTTCACCGACGCGGGCCTGCCGGGCGCGCCGTTCGAAGACCGGATGTACCCCGCGCTGCGCTGGTGGCTGCTCGGCGGCGCCGTTCTGTTCTTCGCCGGCTTCATCGGGCTGATCGTGACGCTCGTCCGGAGCGCCGGAAGACGACGAACAGCAGCCGCAGGCCCACCAGGGCACTGATCACCAGCAGGTTGTAGCCGAACACCTGGTGCAGCGTCAGGTCCGCGGCGATGCGCGGGCCGCCCGAACCGGTCAGCAGGAACACCGCCATGAGCCCGGTGGCCGCGCCGACGAAGGCCAGCAGGGCTTCGTGGACCAGGCCGGTGACGACGTCGCGGTCGCGTTCGTCGGAGAACAGCCGGACGTTCACCGACAGCCGGCCCTCCTCCAGGGCCGCGCCGATCCGGTCGATGCGGCGGGGGATGCGGCGCAGCACCGGCAGCAGCGCGGTCAGCTCGCCGACCGCCGACCGCCGACCGCCGACCGCCGACCGCCGACCGCCGACCGCCGACCGCCGACCGCCGACCGCCGACCGCCGACCGCCGTGCGGCCGAGCGAGCCCGGCCGCAGCCCGGCGCCGACCTGCTCGACGGCGAACGCGCGGGACTCGGCGACGACGTCGAAGCCCGGATCCAGCGCGGCCAGCGTGCCCTCGACCGTGGCCAGCGCGCGGAACACCGCGGCCACCGGCGGGGGCACGCTGAGCCGGAAGTCGGCGACCACGCGGAACAGGCCGGTGAACAGGTCGAGGTCCGGCGTGCGGCCGGGGCCGAAGTGCCGGGCGACCAGGGCGCCGAGGGCGCGTTCGAGGCGCTGTTCGTCGATTTCGACGGTGCGGTCGACGATTTCGAGGAGCCCGTCGCGCAGGCCCGCCGGGTCGCCGCGGTCCAGGGCGAGCAGGAGGTTCTGCAGGCCGCCGCGCAGCCCGCTGTCGAGCCGGCCGACCGAGCCGAAGTCGAGCAGGCCGAGGCGGCCGTCACTCAGCAGCATGAGGTTGCCCGGGTGGGGGTCGGCGTGGAAGACGCCCCCGATCATCACCTGGTCGAGCAGGCAGCGCAGGAGCGAGCGCGCCAGCCGCTTGCGCTCGGCCGCGGGCAGCGTGTCCTTCGCCGTGGTGAGCGGCCGGCCGGCCAGCCGGGACATGACCAGCACGCGATCGGTGGAGAGTCCCTTGTGGACCTTCGGCAGCCCGACGTCCGGGGAGCCGGTGGCGGCGACGGCGGTGATGTTGCGGGCTTCGATGGTGAAGTCGAGTTCCTCGGCGAGCGCGGTGGCGAACCCGTCGGCCAGTTCGGCGACGCCGAGCGACCGCGCCCAGTCCGCGCGGTCCTCGCACGCCGCGGCGACGCGCCGGACGATGGCGATGTCGCGTTCGGCCTGCTCCCGAACACCCGGTCGCTGCACCTTGACCACGACGTCTTCGCCGCTGCGCAGCTTCGCGCGGTAGACCTGCGCGACCGACGCGGCGGCCAGCGGTTCGGGGTCGAACTCGGCGAAGACGTCGTCGGGGGAGCCGCCGAGTTCGTCGGCCAGCAGGGCCCACACGGCGTCGGCGCGGGCGGGGGCGACCTGGTCCTGGAGCCGGGCGAGCTCGTCGGTGAACACCGGGGGCAGCAGGTCCGCGCGGGTGGAGAGCAGCTGGCCGAGCTTCACGAACGTCACGCCGCCTTCCTCCAGCGCGTGGCGCAGGGAGCGCGCGAGCTTGGCGTGCCGCCCCCGCGCGAGGCCGGGTTCGCGCCGGCCGGTCAGGTAGCGGCCGAGGCCGTGCTTGACCGCGATCCGGCTGATCTGCGCGTACCGGCGGGTGCGGGCGAGCCGGCCCCGCAGCCGGCCGAGCCCGACGCCGTGCGGCAGCGCCATTTCCACGACGAACAGGAAGATCAGGGTCGCGAGGAAAGCGCTGCCCGCCAACGGGATCAGCAGGCCGATCGCCGCGCCGCCGTTGTGCAGCAGCGAACCGGGGAACGCCTGCGCGATGCCGCCGGCGACGAGCCACCCGAAGGCGGCGGCGCACAGGGCACGCACGGCACCGATCCGGACGCCGAGCACGCGCCGGGCCGCGGCGACGAGCGGCCACAGCAGGAGCACGTACAGGGGGAGGGTCAGCAGGCCCAGCAGGATGTCCATCGGTTCCCTTTCGCCGGGAACGAGCAGACCACGGCGGCCGCCACCGGCGGCTCACGCGGCGGCGGGAGGGGGCTCCCTCCCGTGGGGGAACGACTTTCGGCCGTGGCCGCGGCGGTGGTTGCCTTCTAACCTGATCGCGCGTACCACGGTGAAGAGCTCCGGCGAACCGGACGAAGGAGACACGATGAACGGACGCGTGATCGGCCGGGTCGTGGCGTTGGCCACGGCCGTCGCGGCCCCGCTCGGCCTGGGCCTGGCCACCGCTCCGGCCGCCTCGGCGGCCGCGGTCACGACGCTGTACTACAGCTCGTCGGGTGCCCCGGACTACCTCGCCCAAATCGACCAGGGCGCGGCCAACTGGAACACCGCCGTCACCGACGTGAAGCTGGTCAAGCGGAACACGAGCGCCACGATCGTGTTCCACGAGATCCACAGCGGCGGCTCGTACACGAACACCAACGGCCACGGCCGCGGCCAGATCTACCTGGACACGAGCCAGGTGGCGGAGGGCTTCGACCCGACCCGCATCGCGGCGCACGAGCTGGGGCACAACCTCGGCCTGCCGGACCACTACAGCGGCCCGTGCACGGAGCTGATGTCGGGCCACGGGCCGGGCACGGCGTGCAAGAACGCCAAGCCTTCGGCGGCCGAGGCGGCGAAGGTGCAGTCGTTGTGGGTGAACGGGCTGGTGGCCCGGGCGGCCGAAACCCGCGCGGTCGCTTACTGAGCTGGTTCGTGGTGGCCTCCGGTGCGCCGGAGGCCACCTCTGTTCTTCCGGTGCAGGCCCACGGTGACGCCGGCGATGACGACCGCGCCGCCGAGCACCTGGGTGATCGTGAGTGTCTCGCCGGCCAGCACGACCGCCCAGACCAGGCCCGCCACCGGCACGACGTTCAGCAGGTTCACCGCGACACTCGGATCGAGCCCCCGGAGCCCGTGGTTGTACAGCAGGAACGCCGCCACCGAGCACAATCCGGCCAGGAACCCGATCCGCAGCACGGTTCCCCCGCTGGGCGTGCTCCACCGGTCCACTTCGGACAGTGACAGCAGCACGAACCCGCCCGCTCCCGCGAGGGTCTGGTAGTACGTCACCACGATCGGCGAAGCGCCGGAGCCGTCCCGCCGGGCCAGGATGTTGTACGCCGCCCAGACCACTCCGCCCGCGATGAGGAACCCGTCGCCCCACAGGGAGTGAGAGTCGCCCGGTTGTCCCTGGACCACCAGCCACACTCCCGCGACCGCCACCAGCATGCCCGTCAGCCGGGCGGGGGAGAAGGCCGCGCGGCCGGACAGGACCAGCGTCAAAATCGGGTACGAAGCGACGATCAGCGTCGCGTCGGACGCCGACGCCAGGTCGACGCCGACGTTCTCCAGCGCGAAGTACGCCGTGATCCCCAGCAGGCCCGCGGCGCCGATGGCCAGCCGCTGCCGGGGGGAGGGCAGCCGACGGCGGTCGGGGCCCGTGTGCACCGCCACTCCCAGGACCGCCGCCGCCAGCACGAACCGCAGCGCGCCCAGCGTCATCGGCGGGATCTCCGCCAGCGCCACCTTGGTGACCGCGAACGAACTGCTCCAGATCAGCGCCGCGCCCAGGACGGCGGAGACGGACGAGCCCACACGAGGCGAATCGGTGATCATGGCGCCGACGGTAAACAACAGCCAGCGCCACGACGACGAACGCCGTGTTAGATTCGGCGGGACAACCAAAATGCCGAATCGCACGATGAGAAATCGAGAGCAAGAGCCCGATGGACGAACTTGACACGGCCCTGCTGACCCTCCTCCAGGAGGACGCCAAGCAGACCAACAAGGAACTCGCCCGCCGCCTGCACATCGCGCAGTCCACCTGCCTCGAACGGGTGCGGGACCTCACCCGGCGCGGGATCGTGCGCGGGCACACCGTCGACGTCGACCTGAAGAAGATCGGCCGGCCCGTGCAGGCGATGGTCGCCGTGCGGCTGCGACCGCCCGACCGCGCCGTGATCGAGTCCTTCCGCGCCTTCGTGACCGGCCTGCCCGAGGTGCTCTCGGTGTTCGTCATGTCCGGCAGCGACGACTTCCTGCTGCACATCGCGGTCGCCGACAACGACCAGCTGAGCGGGTTCGTCCTCGACCGGCTGACCCAGCGCCGGGAGATCGTCGACGTCCGGACCTCCGTCATCTTCAACCACTTCCGCCGCACGGTGGTGACGCCGTCCGACGGCGAGGGGTGAGGCGGTTCCACCGCGAGAGGGAGGCGCGCCCGGGTGCCGGGCTGCGAAGATCGGCCGGTGCGCATCTTCGGGCCCCTGACGAGCAAGGCGACCTACCGCCGCTGGGTCTACCTCGTCCTCGGCGGCGCCATCAGCGTGCCCTACCTGTTGTTCTCCGCGGTCGCCGTGCCGTCGCTGCTGCCGTTCGTCACCACGCCGGACCGGGCCATCGTCGTCGGCGGCCTGCTCACCCTGGCCGTCCTGGCCGGGACGGCGTTCCTGCCCGCCGTCCACGTCCTGGAGTCCACCGCGGTCCGCGAGCTGCTCGACGACCCGGTGCCGGACGCGCCCGCGAAGCCGCACACCCGCCGGGGCCGGCTGCGCGCCGCGGTGATGTTCGTGCTGCACGTGGGTGCCGGGTTCGTCGTCAGCTTCTTCAGCCTCGCCGCCCCCGTCGCGATCGGGCTGTCGATCAGCGCCGTGTTCACCGGGCAGCTCTTCCAGACCGGCGAGGGCGACGCCGTCACCGTGCCGGTGGGCTGGGCCTCGGTCTGGCTGCCGGTGGCCCTCCTGTTCGGCCTGGTCCTGCTGATCTACGCCGTCAGCGTGGCCGGCGGCCTGCTGCGCCGGGCCGCGACCGGGCTGCTCGGGGCCACCGCCGCCGACCGGATCGCCCGGCTCGAACGGCGGACCGAGCAGCTCGCCGAGCGCAACCGCCTGGCCAGGGAGCTGCACGACTCGGTCGGGCACGCGCTGAGCGTCGTCACCGTCCAGGCGGGCGCCGCCCGGCGGACGCTGCGCACCGACCCGGACTTCACCGAGCGGGCGCTCGGCGCCATCGAGGAGTCCGCCCGCACCGCGCTCGACGACCTCGACCACGTCCTCGGCCTGCTGCGGGAGGAGGCGGCCGGCCGGACGCCGCTGCCGACGCTCGCCGCGCTGCCCGCCCTGCTCGAAACGACCCGGCTCGCCGGCACCGACGTCACCGCCGACCTCGGCGGCGACCTGGCCGCCGTGCCGCCGGTGGTGTCCCGCGAGGTGTACCGGATCCTGCAGGAAGGCCTGACCAACGCGGTGCGCCACGCCGGTAAGGTCCCGGTGACGGTGGTCGTCGGTGTCGCGGCGCACGAGCTCCGCGCGCGGGTCGCCAACCCGCTGGGGAGCGGTTCGCGCCGGGCCGGGGGCGGCCGGGGCCTGCGCGGGATGGCCGAGCGGGTGGCGGTGCTCGGCGGTGAGCTGTCGGCCGGACCGGTGGACGGGCAGTGGGAGGTCGTGGTGCGGGTGCCGTGGGGGAGCAGGCGATGAGCGTGCGCGTGCTGCTGGTCGACGACGAACCGCTGATCCGGGCCGGGCTCCGGGCGATCATCGACAGCGAGGACGGCCTTTCGGTGGTCGGGGAGGCCGCCGACGGCGCGGAGGTGCCCGGGCTGGTGGCTCGGCTGCGCCCCGACGTCGTACTGATGGACGTGCGGATGCCCGCGGTGGACGGCATCCGCGCCACCACCCACCTGATGTCTACTGTGGACGAACCGCCGAAGGTGATCGTGGTGACCACCTTCGAGAACGACGACTACGTCTACGACGCACTCCTCGCGGGAGCCAGCGGTTTTCTGCTCAAGCGCACCCGGCCCGAGGAGATCGTCGCGGCGATCCGGACCGTCGTGGCCGGTGAATCGCTGCTGTTCCCGGCGGCGATCCGCCGGCTGGCCGCCCAGCGCGCCCCCGGCCCGGCCGGTGACGGCCTGGCCTCGGCCGGGCTGACCGAACGCGAGCGCGAAGTGCTGCGGCTGGTGGCCGCCGGACTGTCCAATGTGGAGATAGCGGCTGCGCTGTACGTGGGGGTGCAGACGGTGAAGACCCATGTGGGCAACGTGCTGGCGAAACTCGGCGCGCGGGATCGGACCCAGGCGGTGATCCGGGCGTACGACTCGGGCTTCGTGACGCCGTCGCGCTGATTCGGGCAAGATGGGCCGCATGACTGCCGCATACGACGACTTCGCCGAGGCGTACACGGCCGAAAACGAAAACAGCCTGATGAACGCCTATTACGAACGGCCCGCGACCCTGGCGCTCGTCGGCGACGCGACCGGACGGCGGATCCTCGACGCCGGCTGTGGCTCCGGCCCGCTGTTCGCGGCGCTGCGGGAGCAGGGTGCGGTCGTGACCGGGATCGACCAGAGCGCCGAAATGCTGGCGCACGCCCGGCGGCGCCTCGGCGACGGCGCGGACCTGCGGGTCGCCGACCTGGCCGGCCCCCTGCCCTTCGCCGACGGCGAGTTCGACGACGTCGTGGCGTCGCTGGTGCTGCACTACCTGCGGGACTGGGACCCGGTGCTCGCCGAGCTGCGGCGCGTCCTGAAACCCGGTGGCCGGCTCATCGCCTCGGTCAACCACCCGATGATGATCAACCTGACGCACCGCCACGAGGGGCCCCGGCCCGACTACTTCGAGGCCTACACCTGGACCGACGAGTTCGAGCTCCACGGCGAGAAAGCCCGCATGACCTTCTGGAACAAGCCGCTGCACGCGATGACCGACGCGTTCACCGCGGCGGGCTTCCGGATCGCCGTCGTCAGCGAACCGCACCCGGTGCCGGCCGCGCGGGAGCTGTTCCCCGGCGACTTCGAAATCCTCGACACCTTCCCGAGCTTCCTCTTCTTCGTCCTGGAAGCCGAGTAGGGCTCAGTCCAAGCAGAACTCGTTGCCCTCGACGTCCTGCATGTTGAGGCACGATTCGTTGTCCTCGTCGGCGAGCAGGAGCTGCCCGCGGACCGCGCCGAGCGGGATCAGGCGGGCGCACTCGGCCTCGAGCGCGGCGAGGCGCTCTTCACCGACGAGCCCGGTGCCGACCCGGACGTCGAGGTGCACGCGGTTCTTGACCACCTTGCCTTCCGGCACGCGCTGGAAGTACAGCCGCGGGCCCACGCCCGTGGGATCACTGCAGGCGAGGCCCGAGCTGTGCAGCTCGTACCCGAGCACCTCGCACCAGAACCGGGCGACGCGCTCGGGTTCCGCGCAGTCGAAGGTGACCTGGACCTGCCTGACCGACGTCATGCAGCCCACCCTAGGGGCACGAGCAAGCGAATTCAGCCCAGGTCGTCCAGGAGGACCTGGATCGCCGCCGCCATCGCCGCCGGGTCGCCGTCGCCCGGGCGCAGCACCAGATCGGGCGACGCAGGGCGCTCGTAGGGGGCGTCGATGCCGGTGAAGCCGGTGATCTCCCCGGCGCGCGCCTTCGCGTACATGCCCTTCGGATCGCGGGCTTCGCAGACCTCCAGGGGCGTGTCGACGAAGACCTCCACGAACGGCAGCCCGTCGTGGACCGCCCGGGCCCGGGCCCGGTCCTCCGAGTACGGGCTGATCAGGGACGCGATCGCCACCACGCCCGCGTCCGCGAACAGGCGGGCCACCTCCGCCACGCGCCGGACGTTCTCCGCCCGGTCCTCGGGGCTGAATCCCAGCCCGGCATTGAGCCCGTGGCGCAGGTTGTCGCCGTCGAGCAGGTAGGCCGGGCGGCCCGCGGCGACCAGCCGGCGTTCCAGCTCGACCGCCACCGACGACTTGCCCGACGCCGAAAGCCCGGTGAGCCACACGGTCGCGCCGCGGGTCGGGCGGTCCTCGCGCCGCACCGCCGCGGTGTGCCAGACGACCGGGGACACCGGTGCCCCGGTGATCATGCCCGCCGCGACCGTGTCGCCGGTGTGCTCGTCGACCAGCAGGAAGCCGCCGGTGGCCCGGTTGCGGCGGTACGGGTCGAACAGCAGCGGCGAACGCGTGCGCAGCCGGATGCGGCCGATGTCGTTCAAGGACAGCGCTTCCGCCGTCTCGTCGCGGTGCAGGGTGGTGACGTCGAGGCGGTATTCCAGCCGCTCGACCGTGCCCCGCGTCTCGGTGGTCGTGTGCCGCACCGCGTACGTCGCGCCCGGTGTCAGCGCGGCGCGCTCGGAGAACCAGCAGACCAGGGCGTCGACCTCGCGGGCCGACTCCGCGCGGTTGCCCGGGCGGCACAGCATCGCCCCGCGGCCGAGGTCCAGGTCGTCGGCCAGCTCCACCGCCACCGCCTGGCCGGTGAACGCCTCTTCGAGGGGCTGCCCGCCGGGTCCCCAGACCGCGCGCACCTTCGACGTGAACCCCGACGGCAGGGCCACGACCTCGTCACCCGGCTTGAACACCCCGCCCGCGATGGTGCCCGCGTAGCCGCGGAAGTCGGACCGGCGGATCACGTACTGCACCGGGAACCGCGCGTCGATGAGGTTGCGGTCGGAAGCGACGTGCACCTCTTCGAGCTGGTGCAGCAGCGAAGTGCCTTCGTACCAGGGCATGCTCGCGCTGCGGTGGACGACGTTGTCGCCGTGCAGCGCCGAGACCGGCACGAACGTCAGGTCTGCGACGTCGAGTTTCATCGCGAACCGGCGGAAGTCCTCGCGGATCTCGTCGAACCGCTCCTGCGACCACCCGACGAGGTCCATCTTGTTCACGCACACCACGAGGTGCCCGATCCCGAGCAGGGACGCCAGGAACGCGTGCCGCCGCGACTGCTCCAGCACGCCCTTGCGCGCGTCGACGAGGACCAGTGCCAGGTCGGCGGTGGACGCGCCGGTCACCATGTTCCGCGTGTACTGCAGGTGCCCCGGCGTGTCCGCGATGATGAACTTCCGCCGCGGTGTGGCGAAGTAGCGGTGGGCGACGTCGATGGTGATGCCCTGCTCGCGCTCGGCCCGCAGCCCGTCGGTGAGCAGGGCGAGGTCCGGGTAGTCCTCGCCGCGGTCCCGGCTGGCGCGTTCGACGGCGGCGAGCTGGTCGGTGAAGATCGCCTTCGAGTCGAACAGCAGCCGGCCGATCAGCGTGGACTTCCCGTCGTCCACGCTTCCTGCCGTGGCGATCCTCAGCAGCTGCATCAGAAGTAGCCTTCCCGCTTGCGGTCTTCCATGCCTGCTTCGGAAATCCGGTCGTCGGCCCGCGTCGCCCCGCGTTCGGTGACGCGGGTGGCGGCCACCTCGGCGACCACTTCGGACGGGGTCGCCGCCGACGACTCGACGCAGCCGGTGCACGTGGCGTCGCCGACGGTCCGGAAGCGCACGGTCGCCTCGTACGGCGTCTCACCGTCCAAAAGGGATAGAAAACGCGTGGCCGCCAGCAGCATGCCGTCGCGCTGGACCACGGACCGCTTGTGCGCGTAGTACAGCGGCGGCAGCGCGATCCGCTCGTCCCGGATGTACTGCCAGATGTCCAGCTCGGTCCAGTTCGACAGCGGGAAGACCCGGATGTGCTCGCCGCGGCGGTGCCGCCCGTTGTAGAGGTTCCACAGCTCCGGGCGCTGCGCCCGCGGGTCCCACTGGCCGTGCTCGTCGCGGAAGCTGAACACGCGCTCCTTGGCGCGGGCCTTCTCCTCGTCGCGGCGGGCGCCGCCGAACACGGCGTCGAAGCCGCCCTCGCGGATCGCCCGCAGCAGCGTCACCGTCTGCAGCCGGTTGCGGCTGGCCCGCGGCCCGGTCTCCTCGACGACGCGGCCGGCGTCGAGGTCGTCCTGCACGCTCGCCACCTCCAGGCGCAGGCCGAGGGCGGCGACGGTCTCGTCGCGGAACCGCAGCACCTCGTCGAAGTTGTGGCCGGTGTCGACGTGCAGCACGGGGAACGGCAGGGGCGCGGGCCAGAACGCCTTCGCGGCGGCGTGCAGCATCACCACCGAGTCCTTGCCGCCGGAGAACAACAGGACGGGGCGCTCGAAGGTCGCCGCGACTTCGCGGAAGACGTGCACGGCCTCCGCTTCGAGCGCGGCCAGGTGCGAGAGCTCGTACGAGGTCACGGACACCGGAAAAAAGTAGAACATGTTCTTGTCATCGGTCAAGCGGTGGGGGACCCTGGGGGCATGGACCTGGTCGTACTCGAAGAGATCAAGCGGCTGAAGTACCGGTACCTGCGCGGGGTGGACCTGAAACTGTGGGACGAGGTGGCCGACACGTTCACCGCCGACGCCACGGCGAACTACGGGACGCACGCCGTGGGCGGGGACGGGAAGCAGTTCGAAGGCCGCGACGCCATTGTCGGATTCCTCACCCAGAGCCTCGGCAACGGCATCATCACCGTGCACCACGCGGCTCAACCGGAAATCGACGTCGACGGCGACACCGCGACCGGGCGGTGGTCGTTCACCGACCGGGTCATCGTGCCCGACCACAAGGTGATCATCGAAGGCGCCGCGTTCTACGAAGACACCTACCGCCGCGAGAGCGGCGGCGTCTGGCGGATGTCGCACATCGGGTACGTCCGGACCTACGAGTCGATGACGTCCTTCGACGCCATCCCGGGCTTCAAACTGATCGCCAACCGCTGGGCCGTCCCGGCATGATCGAGAACGAGTTCTCGTTGACCCGGTCGTTCGCCGACGCCATCGTCGAGGCCGAGAAGCTGATCGCCGAAGCCCCGCCGGCGCAGACCGAGCAGGGCCTGCTCGAGGGCTACGACTACCTCGCGGGCAGCATCCGGGCGTCGCTGCAGATGGCCTGGGCCTACCAGCGCGACTTCCCGTACTTCACCGCGTCCACCGGCCCCTACACGAAGATGGGCCTGGACAACCCGGACACGCTGTACTTCAACGCGAACATCCGCGCCGACCGCGAGTACCTCGTCACCGGGGTTCGCGGCACCACCGCCGACCTGAGCTTCCAGGTCCTCAACGGCGACTACTCGCCGGTGGAGGTGCCCGACAGCCTCGCCGCGTTCGACGACCGGGCGATCGAGATCGGCCCGGACGGCCGGTTCGAGCTGCGGTTCGGCCCGGCTCGCGAGAACCCGGGGCCGAACTACTTCGTCCTCGGCGAGGGCTCGTCGATGCTCGTGGTCCGCGAGGTCCACAGCGACTGGGCCACCGAACGCCGCGGCGAGATCCGCATCCAGTGCGTCGACACGGCCGGTCAGGCGCCGCCGGTGCCGGACCGGTCCGCGCTGGCCAAGCGCTACGGCGTCACCGGCAAGATCCTGCTGAGCCGGCTCAGGACGTTCCTGGCCTTCCCGAAGTGGTTCTACGACAACCTGCCGGTGAACACGATGACCGAGCCGCGCTCGACCCCGGGCGGGCTCACCACCCAGTTCTCCTCGGCCGGGCACTACGAGCTCGGCGTCGAAGAGGCGATGATCGTCACCGTGCCGCGCTGCGCGGACGCGCCGTACCAGGGCATCCAGCTCGGCAGCCTCTGGTACGTCTCGCTCGACTACATCAACCACCAGACGAGCCTCACCGCCGACCAGGCCCGCGTCGACCCGGACGGCAAGATCCGGTTCGTGCTCGCCGAGCGCGACCCCGGCCTGGCGAACTGGCTGGAGCTGACCGGGCACGAGCGCGGGTACGTGCAGATCCGCTGGCAGCGGCTCGCCCGCGACCTCGGCCCGGACGACGGCCCGGTCGTCGAGGTGGTCAAGACCGACGAACTGCCCGACCGGCTGCCCTACCACGCCGACGCGCGCGTGACGCCGGAGCAGTGGACGGCGAGGATCGCGGCCCGGCAGGACGCCGTCGCCGCCCGGATGCTGGGGTGAGCGTGGAGAACGTGCTGCAGGGCAAGGTGGTCGTCGTCTCGGGGATCGGTCCCGGGCTCGGCCGGTCGATCGCCGTGCGCAGCGCGCAGGCGGGCGCGGACGTCGTGCTCGCCGCGCGCACCGAGTCGCGGCTCGGCGAGGTCGCGAAGGAGGTGACCGACCTCGGCCGCCGGGCGGTCGCGGTCCGCACCGACATCGACGACGCGGACTCCGCCGCGAACCTGGTGAGCGAGGCCGTCAATGCGTTCGGCCGGGTGGACACGGTGGTGCACAACGCCTTCGCCGTCCCGCCGCTGACCGACCTGGCCAAGGTGGAGTTCGACGCCGTCCGCGCGGGCTTCGAGACCGCGGCCATCTCCGTGCTCCGGCTGACCCGGCTGTTCCTGCCCGCGCTCAAGGAGAGCAAGGGCTCGCTGGTGATGATCAACTCCGCCGTGCTGCGGCACTCGCGGCGCACGTTCGGCGCCTACAAGATGGCGAAGTCGGCGCTGCTGTCGCTGTCCCAGAGCCTCGCCAGCGAGCTGGGGCCGGACGGCGTGCGCGTCAACACCGTGGCGCCCGGGTACATCTGGGGACCGAACCTCCAGTGGTACTTCGCCTACCTGGCCAAGGAACGCGGCATCACGCCGGAAGAAGTCTACGCCGAGACGGCGTCCACAACAGACCTGCGCAAGCTGCCGGAGCCCGACGAGATCGCCGACGCGGTGGTGTTCCTCGCCTCGCCGATGGCGCGCGCGATCACCGGGCAGTGCCTCGACGTCAACGGCGGCGAGTACCACCACTAGGAGGATCGATGCTTCCCGGCCGCGAAGACGTGGGCACCGTCGAGGACCTGCACGCCTCGGCGTCGAAGCTCACCGGGCTCGACGACTTCGGCGCCGACGAGTACCTCGAAGGCCTGCGCGTGCTGCTGGAGTCGTACGAGGCGGACGAAGAGCTGACGCCGTACGGCAACAAGGTGCACCGGGCGTTCCTGCGCGGCGCGCTCGTGGCGCGGCTGCTCAGCGAGGCGTCGTGGAAGCAGAACCCGGGGTACGCGGACGTCCGCCTGGAGCGGCCGATCTTCGTCACCGGGCTGCCGCGCACCGGCACGACCGCGCTGCACCGGCTGCTCGCCGAGGACCCCGCGCACCAGGGTCTCGAGGTGTGGCTCGCCGAGGTCCCGCAGCCGCGGCCGCCGCGGTCGTCGTGGGCGGACAACCCGATCTTCCAGGGGATCCAGGCCGGCTACGAACGCCACCACGTCGAGCACCCGGAGTTCATGGGTGTGCACCACATGTCCGCCGACCAGGTGGAGGAGTGCTGGCAGCTGCTGCGCCAGTCGATGCGGTCGGTGTCCTTCGAATGCCTCGCGCACCTGCCGCGGTACTCGCGCTGGCTGGCCAAGCAGGACTGGACCGACGCCTACGCCCGGCACAAGCGCAACCTGCAGCTGATCGGGCTGCCGGACGCGGGCAAGCGCTGGGTGCTCAAGAACCCCAGCCACCTCTTCGCGCTGGACGCGCTGATGGCGAACTACCCGGACGCGCTGGTGATCCAGACGCACCGGGCGCCGAGCACGATCATGGCGTCGATGTGCAGCCTGGCCGAGAAGGCCGCGGACGGCTGGTCTTCGAAGTTCCGGGGCGAAGTGATCGGGCGCGGGCAGCTCGACCTGTGGGCACGCGGAGCCGACGAGTTCAGCTGGGCCCGCGCGCGCCACAACCCGGCGCAGTTCTGCGACGTGCGGTACGAGGACTTCGTCGCCGACCCGATCGGCACGGTGTCCACTGTGTACGACCACTTCGGACTGGAGTTCACCCCGGAGGCGCGGGCGGCGATGACGGCGGTGCACGGGGCGAGCCGGACGGGGGAGCGGAAACCGGTGCACCGGTACAGCCTCGCGGACTTCGGCTTGACGGCCGAGGAGGTCGACGAGCGGTTCGCGAGCTACCTGTCGGCCCACGGCTCGTGAGTGGTAAGGCGGGTTAGGACCAGCCTTACCACTCACGACAAGCCGCGGCGGGGCGCCGTGATGAGCTGCACCACCTCGTCCATCGTCGGGCCGGTGGCCATTTCCGCGGCCAGCTCCTGCGCTCGGGTGCGGTAGCGCGGGTCGTCGAGGACGGTGCGGACGGCCCGCCGCAGCGTCCTCGGCGCGGCCGAGGCGCGGGCGCGGCCGATCCCGGCCCCGGACCAGGTGACCCGCGCGGCGACCTCGCGCTTGTCCTCGCTCGCCCCGACCACGACCAGCGGCACGCCGTAGCGGAGGGCGTGGTTGACGCCGCCGTACCCGCCGTTGCTGACGACGGCGGCGCACCGGGGGAGCAGCTCGTCGTAGGGCAGGAAATCGGCCACGCGGACGTTCGCCGGCAGCGGGCCGGGCCGCAGCGGCGCGCCGCACGTCGTCGCGACGACCAGGACGTCCTCATCGGCCAGCGCGTCGATGGCAGGCTCGACGAGCCGGCCGAGGTCGTCGTTCGCGACCGTCCCCTGGGTCACGTGCACCACCGGCCGGCCGCCGTCCAGGTCGGCCCACCACGGCGGCAGCGGGTGCTCGCTCGCCGCGCTGACCGTCGTCGGCCCGATGAAGTGCAGCGGCACTCCGGGGCGCGGGTACTCGAAGCCCGGGCAGGTCATCTGGAGCACGCCGTCGCTGTGCAGGGGCCAGTCGGTGAACAGCAGGCCGGGGTCGCCGCCCAGCAGGTCTTTCGCCAGTTTCCGCGCCGGCCCGGTCACCCACGGCACGAGCGTCTTGAGGAGGGTGCCGCGCAGGGGGTGCCCGGGCGGGCCGGTCGGCACCGGCGGCATGAACGGCAGGAACCCCAGCGTCAGCAGGCGTGGCCGCCGGTCGCGCCGGACCAGGGCCAGCCCGGCCATCACCAGCGGGTCGCACAGCACGACGTCGGCATCGTGGGCGTCGATGACGCTCAGCTGGTGGGGCATCGCGCGGACGAAGTGGGTCAGTTCGAACCGCGCGAGCTCCAAGCCGCGCAGCCCCGCGCGGCCGGGGATCGTGCCGTCGAGGTCGGTCTCGTCGAAGTCGGCTTCGGGCGGCAGGAGTGCGACGGTGGCGCCCAGCTTCTCGAACGTCTCCCGGTACCGCGTGCCGGTGACGACGGTGACCTCGTGCCCGGCGGCGATGAGCGCCTCGGCGATCGGCTTGGTCGGCCCGACGTGCCCGCGCGCGGGCTGCACGCAGACGAGTACCCGGGTCATGGCCCCTCCCTCCCGATATTGGGCGATACGCTGTACCATCCAATAGCGATGACGATACCGGATTCCGGCGGCGCGCGTCGCCGTTACGCGTCGCCGGTGCGCGAGGCCCGCGCCCGGCGCACCCGGGCCCACGTGGTGGCGACCGCGGGGAAGTTGTTCGCCTCGCGCGGCTACGCGGGCACGAGCATGCGGCAGATCGCGGCGGAGGCCGGAGTGAGCCTGGAGACGGTGACGCAGGCGGGCCGCAAGCCGCAGCTGCTGCTGGCCGCGTTCCGCGCCGGCTTCGCGGGCGACCCGGACGCGATGAACCTGGACGCCTTGGCGGGCCCGGCCGGACCGGCGGACCTGCCGGCGGTGGTGTCCCGGGTCGCGGCGGGCGTGCGCGGATCGTTGCCGATCTGGCGCGCGTTCACGACCGCGGCCGCGGCGGACGCGGAGGTGGCGGCGGTCCGCGCGGAGCTGGCGGTGGCGCGGCGGGCGGAGATCGCGGGCCGGCTCTCGGCGGCGGGCCTGGCGCCGGAAGGGGGTTCGGTGGGACGGCTCGCCGACGCGATCGGGCTGATCATGTCGCACGAGGCTTACGACCACCTGACGGACGTGTGCGGCTGGCGGCACGAGGAGTACGTGGGGTGGGCGGCGGCGGCGATCCAGGCGCAGCTCACCCTTGACTGGGAGTGAGAGCCGGCTCAGCCCGCGGCGGCCTGCAGGCCGCGGGTTCCGATGCCGCGCAGCACTTCCACCCGCTCCGAGCCCGGGCGGCTCAGCACCCAGCTCGACCCCGGAACCGCCTTCGCGCGCTTCTTCAGCGGCGCCAGCAGCCGCGAAACCTCCTGGTACGACCCGATCGCCCCGCTCGCGCAGACCAGCGTCGCCAGCGACACCGTCACCGGCCGCCCCTCCGCCGACCACGCGCGGTCCAGCAACGCCCCCGCCACCGTGGCGATCTCGTCGACGTCGCAGACCACCAGGAAGTCGTCGCCGCCCACGTGGCTCACGCGCATCCGCCGCAGGCCACCGGCCAGCTCGGTCAGTGCCGCGCCCAGCTCGCGGATCAGGTTGTCGCCCGCCGCGAAACCCGCCGTGTCGTTGATCGCCTTGAAGCTGTCGATGTCCAGCCAGGCCGCGACGAACGGCTCGCCGATCGTGATGCGGCGGGCGACGTCGCGGGCGATCGTGTCGCTGCCCGGCAAGCGCGTCAGCGGGTTCAGCGCCGCGGCCGCCTCGACCTTCGCCTCGGCCACGCCGCGGACCACCTCGGTCACCAGCACCACGCCGAGGCAGCGGCCGAGCTCGTCGACCACGACGACGTCGTCGCCCGTGCGGCCCCAGTCGGCGTCGGTGACCAGCTCGAGGAACTCCATCGCGCCGGCGCGGGCCTCGATCGTGTGCGGGGTGTCCGCGAGCCGGGCCGCCGGGCGCTTCGCGTGCAGCGCGTGCCCGTACGGGCCGGTGACCGCCACCAGGAACCGGGTCCGGTCGACCGACCAGCGCGGTCGGTGCAGCTCGTCCACGCCGACCACGCCCGAAGGCGCGTCCGCCGCGGCGAGCACCGCGCGGACTTCGTCGCACGTCGCCGTTTCCGGCAGGGTCGTCGCCGGGCGGAGGAAGTCGCCGACGCACGGTGCCGGCGCCCCGGTCGAGGGACGGCCGCGCGTGAGCAGGGCCGGCGCGGGCCCGGCGGCGGTCGGCGGCGCGAGCAGGTGCCCTTGCGCGATCCGGACGCCCAGGCCGCGGACGGCGTCGAGCTGCGCGCCGGTCTCCACGCCGGTCGCGACGAGCCGCGTGCCGGTGCGGTTCGTGTAGTGCAGCAGCGCCTCGACCACCGCGGCCGACGCCGGGTCGTCCGGCAGCCCGCGCAGCACGGTCCGGTCGAGCTTCACCAGGTCGACCGGCGCCTCGACGAGCAGGCCCAGCGGCAGGTCGCCGCGGCCGAGTCCGTCGAGCGCGAGCCGGAAGCCGAGTTCGGTGAGCTCGCGCATGCCGGCGAGCGCGCGGCCGGCCGGCAGCGGCGCGAACGGCGGCCCGATCTCCAGGACGACGTCGCGGGTGCGGCGGCCCGCGTCGCCGAGCTCTTCGAGGAGGTCGTCGTACATCGCCGGTGGCGCGGCGAGGGTGCGGGCGGAGAGGTTCAGGTGCAGGGGGAGCGACGTCGGGTTTTCGGCGTCCTGCCGGACGGCGGCCACGGCGAGCCCGAGGTCGGCTTCGGCGAGCCGGCCGTCGCGGCGCGCCTGCGCGAGCAGCTCGGGGACGGTGCCGCGGCCGGGCCTGGCCAGCGCTTCGTGCGCCACGACACCTCCCGTGTGGAGGCTGTACAGCGGCTGGAAGGCGAAGCGGACCGCGCGTGGCGACTTCACGGCCCCGATCGTCGCGGGTCGCGCGGCGCAGCGGAACCGATGTCGGCTGATGTTCACCGGGGATTACCCACATCGGCGTAGCTGTTTCAGCCTTGACTTATATAAGTTGAAGCTTGTATCTTGGTCTGGTGCACGCGTTCGACGTCCTCGGCGACCCGGTCCGCCGCCGGATCCTCGAGTTGCTGGCCGACGGCGAGCGGGCCGCCGGCGCGGTGACCGAGGTGATCCGGGCCGAGTTCGGCATCTCGCAGCCGGCCGTGTCCCAGCACCTGAAGGTGTTGCGGGACAACGGCTTCGCGGTCGTCCGCCAGGACGGGACGAGGCGGCTGTACGCGGTCGGGCACGATCCGCTGCGCGACGTCGACGTCTGGTTGGACCGGTTCCGCCGGTACTGGACACCGCCGCTGGACGCGCTGGCCACCGAAATCGCCCGGGGCAAGCGGGCCCGGCGCCACATCGAAGAAGGAGAAGGTTCGTGATCGACGTCAGCCACCAGATCAGTGCCGTCCGCCGGACGCTCGGCGACCGGGTGCTCGAGGGGAAGGAAGCCCGCGTCCTCACGATCAGCCAGGTCTACGACACCGATCTCGACGACCTGTGGGACGCCTGCACGAACCCCGAGCGCATCCCGCGCTGGTTCCTGCCGGTCAGCGGGGAGCTGAAGGTCGGCGGGAAGTACCAGCTGGAAGGCAACGCGGGCGGCACGGTCGAGCGCTGCGACCCGCCGAAGAGCTTCGCCGCGACGTGGGAGTTCGGCGGCAACGTCAGCTGGATCGAGGTCCGCCTGACGCCGGAGGGTCCGGGCACGCGGTTCGAGCTGGAGCACGTGGCGCACGTCGACGAGCGCTGGGACGAGTTCGGCCCGGGCGCGGTCGGCATCGGCTGGGACGGGGCGCTGGTCGGCCTGGTCCTGCACCTGTCCGCGCCGGGCACGGCCGTCGACCCGGAGGCGGCGATGGCCTGGATGATGTCGCCCGACGGCATCCGCTTCATGACGGCTTCGAACGAGGCCTGGTACGAAGCCGACGTCGCGGCGGGCGCGGACCCGGCCAAGGCGCGCGCGGCGGCCGATCGCACGCTGAAGGCGTACACGACTCCGCCGGAGGGTTAACGGTCGTCGTACTTGACCGCGGTCAAGGTGATCACCGCGTCGGCGGGGACCTCCGTGCCGGGCGCCGGGTCCTGGCCGGTCTGGCGCCAGTTGCGGTCGATCACCAGCGCGCGGCCCTGTCCGGTGCCGTCGACCTCACGCAGGTTGTAGAGCCCGGCGCGCTGCATCGCGTTCTGGGCGTCCTGGTGGTTCATGCCGGAGACGTCCGGGACCTTGATCAGCTTCGCCGGAGCCGAGGCCGACGCCGGAGCCGAGGTCGTGATCGAAGTCGAGGTCGCTGTCGAGGTCGTCGTGCCGGGCGAGCCGGGCGGGGTGCCGCACGCGGCCGTGGTGAAAGCGAGCGCCGCCAGTGTCGTGACCATCCGTCGGGACATGCTTCCGGGGTACCCACGCGCCTGCCCGCCGTTCAGGTGAACCTGCGGATAAGGTCGGGCGCATGGATCAGGAGACCGACCCGCGGACGGCCCGGCGCGATCCCGTGGCGAACGTCGGCGGGTTCACCGACCTGGCGACCAGCCCGTTCCGGATCGACCGCGACCGGATCGCCGCGTCGCCGTTCTTCGCGCGGCTCGGCGGGGTGACGCAGGTCGTCAGCGCCGCCGGTGCCGGGCTGCTGCACAACCGGCTCACCCACAGCCTCAAGGTCGCGCAGGTCGCGCGGGCCATCGCCGAGCGCGTCACCGGCGGGCCGGACGCCGGGCTGGCCGACAAGCTCGGCGGCTGCGACCCCGACGTCGCCGAGGCCGCCGCGCTCGCCCACGACCTCGGGCACCCGCCGTTCGGGCACCTCGGGGAGCAGACGCTCGACCGGATCGCCCGCCACCGCTTCGGCCTCGCCGACGGCTTCGAGGGCAACGCGCAGACGTTCCGGATCATCACCACGACGGACGTGCGCGGGCCGTCGGCGATCGGGCTGGACCTGACCGCCGCGGTGCGCGCCGCCGTCCTCAAGTACCCGTGGCTGCGGCTGCACCACCCCGCCCCGCACCCGTCCGGGCTGGCGGTGCCCCCGCGCGGGGCGGCCGAGCCGGGCGACCTGCCGGGCACCGGCGCGGCCAAGTTCTCCGCCTACGCCACCGAACTCGACGACTTCGAGCAGGCGCGCGCGGCCTTCGCGGGCCGCGTCGAAGGCTGGCAGCAGACGGTCGAAGCGTCCGTGATGGACACCGCCGACGACATCGCCTACGCCATCCACGACCTGCAGGACTTCCACCGCATCGGCGTCCTGCAGCACGCGCCGGTCGCCGCGGAGCTGGGGGAGTGGCTCGAGCACGCGGCGGAGCTGGCGTCGCTGGACGACGAGACGCTGCACGCGGACCTGCGCCGCCCGGGCCGCTCGCTCGAACGCCTCCGCCGCCGCATGCACGCCAAGGACGCCTGGATCGTTGACGACGACGCGTTCGCCGCCGCGGTAGCGCGGGTGCGCGCGGAGCTGGTCGACGGGCTCCTGGCCGGCGAGTTCGACGGCTCGATCGAGGCGGAACAGGCCACGGCGGCGTTTTCCGCGAACTGGACGGCCCGCCTGGTCGACGGCGTGTTCCTGCTGCCCTCGCCGTCCACCCGCACCGGGCACGTCTCGCTGCGGCCCGCCCAGTGGCACGAGGTCCAGGTGCTGAAATTCGTGCACCGCCGGTTCGTGCTGCTGCGCCCCGACCTCGCGCTGCACCAGCGCGGCCAGGCGGGGGTGGTGACGAGCTTGGTCGACGCGCTCGACGCGTGGCTGCTCGACCGCGACGAGGTGTCCCGGTTGCCGCGCCGGCTGCACGACCTGGTCGAGCTGGCCCGGGCGGAGTACGCCGGGCTGGCGCGCTCGGCACCGGAGCTGCTGGTGGGGGCGACGGGCGAGCCGGTGACGGGAGCGGACGCGGTGCGCGGGCTCGCGCGCGGGCGGGCGGTGGTCGACTTCGTGGCCTCGCTGACCGACAAGCAGGCGGTGACGCTGCTGGACGCACTGTCCGGGCGGGCTTCTCAGCCGTGGTCGGATTCGTTCGTTCTCTGAGCGGGCTGGTCGGGCGGCGGGGCTGAGACCGGATTCGGGTTCGCTCGGGCGCTGCGCTGCCGCACCGCCGCGCACGGCACCGCCGCGCACCGCATCGCCTCCCGCTGCCCACCGCACCGCGCGCCACCGCGCCGCCCGCCGGTGGCGGTGCCGTCAGCCGCACTGCCGCCGCACCCCGCCCACCGCGCCCGCCTCGGACTGCGCCCGTCGCGCGCCGCATCGCCCAGGGTGCCGCCTGCCCC
>NZ_JBEZYY010000024.1:0-146325 GCF_040638975.1 Amycolatopsis sp. NPDC024027 | reverse complement strand
GCCATCATCTCCTACCTCGTCTCCGCCTACTACTCCGCCGCCGTCCTCGTCCCCGACGCCCTCGCCGTGCTGGAAAGCGCCGAGATCGGCCGGGAGGGATGATGCCCGAACCCGCCACGCCGCCCCACGCACCCGACGCACCCGGGCGCCCGCCCGTGTTGCCCGCCTCGGCGTTCGGGCCGACCGGGCTGGGCACCGCGGCCGCCCGGATCGTGCCGTGCACCGGCGGCACCCGCCCGCCCGAAACACCCGAACCCGACCGGCGCGTGACACCGTGACGGTCACGGCGGCCTCGGGCGCCGCGGCGGCCGAAGACGACGGCGCCGATCGCTGAAGCCCGCCGGACCACCGGCGGCTCGGCGCCGGACGGCCGAAACACACAGCCGTCCGGCGTGGACGGCGGCGCCCGCGTGTCACCGCTCCCGGTGGCGGCCGGGCTGGCAGGATCGCCGCATGGAACGTGTGCTCGGAATCGGCGGGTACTTCATCCGCGCGGCGGACCCCGCCGCCCTCGGCGCCTGGTACCGGGACTGCCTCGGCCTCGACACCGACGAAAACGGCGTCTGGCAGCAGGAGCCCGGCCCGACCGTCTTCGCGCCGTTCGAGGCCGGGACCGACTACTTCGGCTCGGAGACCCAGCAGACCATGCTCAACTTCCGGGTCCGCGATCTCGACGCCATGCTGGCACAGCTCCGCGCCCGCGGTGCCGACGTGGCCGACGAGGTCCAGGACATGGCCGGGGTCGGGCGCTTCGGCTGGGTCACCGACCCCGAAGGCCACCGCATCGAACTCTGGCAGCCCGTCTAAAGCACGAACCCCGTCGGGAACGGGTCGTCCGGGTCGAGCAGGTAGGTCGCGGTGCCGGTGATCCAGGCCCGGCCGGAGAACTCCGGGACCACCGCCGGCACGCCGCCCACCGTCGTCTCGGCCACCAGCTCGCCGGTGAACGTCGTGCCGATGAACGAAGCGTTCTCGAACGGCGTGTGCAGCGGCAGTTCGCCGCGGGCGTGCAGCTGGGCCATCCGGGCGGACGTGCCGGTGCCGCACGGCGACCGGTCGAACCAGCCCGGGTGGATCGCCATCGCGTTCCGCGACGCCCGCGCGTCCGAGCCCGGGGCGAGGAACTGGACGTGCTTGCACCCGCCGATGAGCGGGTCCTCCGGGTGCTTCGGCGGCCGCTGCTCGTTGATCGCCTCCATGATCGCCAGCCCGGCAGCGAGAATGCGGTCCTTCTCGGCCCGGTCGAACGGGATGCCCACCGAGGACAGGTCCAGGATGGCGTAGAAGTTGCCGCCGTAGGCCAGGTCGTAGCGGACCTGACCCAGGCCGGGCACGGACACCTCGGCGTCGCGCTCGGCGAGGAACGAAGCGACGTTGCGCAGCTTGACCCGGGAAGCACGCCCGTCGCGGACGGTGACCTCGGCGTGCACCAGCCCGGCCGGGGTGTCCAGGCGCACCACCGTCGTCGGCTCGGTCACCTCGACCATGCCCGTCTCCACCAGCACCGTCGCCACGCCGATTGTGCCGTGGCCGCACATCGGCAGGCAGCCGGACACCTCGATGTACACCACGCCCCAGTCGGCGTCCTCGCGGCAGGGCGGCTGCAGGATCGCGCCGCTCATCGCGGAGTGGCCGCGCGGCTCGTGCACCAGGAACTGCCGGAGGTGGTCCAGGTGCGCCATGAAGTACCGCCGCCGCTCGGCCATCGTGGCGCCGGGGATCGGGGCCACCCCGCCGGTCACCACCCGGGTCGGCATGCCCTCGGTGTGCGAGTCGACCGCCGTGATCGCGCGCGAAGAACGCATCTACGCCACCCCCAGCGCCGCGAGCGCGCGGCCCATGTCGGCGCGAATCTGCTCGCGGTGGACGTCCGACAGCGGCCCGCGCGGCGGACGGCACGGCCCGCCGCGGCGGCCCACCATGTCCATCCCGAGCTTGATGGCCTGGACGAATTCGGTGCGCGAGTCCCAGCGGAACGCGGCCACGAGCGGCTCGTAGAGCGCCCTGGCCTCCTCGAGCTTGCCCGCCGTGGCCAGCTCGAACAGGCGCGCCGATTCGGCCGGGAACACGTTGGGGAACCCGGCGAACCACCCGGACGCGCCCATCAGCAGGCTTTCCAGGACGACGTCGTCGGCGCCGCCGATCACGGCCAGCCCCGGCGCCCGCTCGCGGATCTCCAGCACGCGGCGGACGTCGCCGGAGAACTCCTTGACGGCCACGACGTTGTCGATCTGCGCGATCTCGGCCAGCAGGTCCGGCGTGAGGTCGACCTTGGTGTCGAACGGGTTGTTGTAGACCATCACCGGCAGCCCCACCGACGCGACGGCCTCGAAGTGGGCGAGCACCTCGCCCCGGTTGGCGCGGTAGAGCGTCGGCGGCAGGCAGAGCACGCCGTGCGCGCCGTCCTCGGCCGCCGCCTCCGCCCAGTACCGCGCCTGGTGCGCGCCGGGGCCGTGGACGCCGACGACCACGATCCCGTCCGTCCCGACGGCTTCGATCGCGGTGCGGGCGACGCGGCGGCGTTCGTCGTCGGTGAGCGAGGAGTACTCGCCGAGGGAACCGTTCGGCCCGACGCCGCGGCAGCCGTTCTCGACGAGCCACCGGCAGTGTTCGGCGTAGGCGTCGTAGTCGACGGCCAGCCCGGCCGGCGCGGCGTCGTCGGCCCGGTACGGCAGCGCGGCGGCGACGACCACGCCCCCGAGGTCGCGGGTGCTCATGCGCCCACCTCGCTGACGCTCGGTGCGGCCTGAGCCGACGGCGCAGTGTTGAATGATTCCCTCGCAAGCTCGCTCATGGAAACTCCTTCGGATCGGCGAGCTCGCCCAGGCGGATCGGCTGGGCGATCGGACGGTGGTGCCGCTCGGTGCTCCCACACAGCTCGGCGATGGACGGGCCGCACATCCGGCCCTGGCACGGGCCGAGCCCGGCGCGGGTGCCGAGCTTCAGCGCGTGCGGGCCCGGCGTGGCCGGGTCCGCGGCGGCGCTTCGCAGATCGCCGTAGGTGGTTTCTTCGCAGCGGCAGACGACGGTGTCTTCGCGCAGCCACCCGGGCCACGCCGGGCCGAGGGGATGGGCCGCGGCCAGGCGGCGTGCGAAGGCGCGGGAACGGTCACGCTGCTTGATCAGCGCGCGACCCGGCGTCCTCCCGGCGGCGGCCCACCCGGCGACCGCGCCTTCCGCCGCGGCGGCGGCCGAACCGCCGATGCCGGTGAGCTCTCCGGCGGCGAACACACCGGCGACGGTGGTGCGCTGGTCGGCGCCGACCCGGACGAACCCGCCGTCGAGGGCGCAGCCGGCCGCGACGGCGAGTTCGGGTTGCCCCGCGAAGCCGTGCCCGACGCAGAGGGCGTCGACCTCGTGGGTGCGTTCGGTGCCGGGGACGACCGACCAGTCCGCGCGGACCCGGGCGGTGACGGCTTCGCGGACCCGGTCGTCGCCGCGGGCTTCGATCACCGCCCGGCCGGTGCGGTACGGGACGCGGTGCCGGGCCAGCGTGCCGGCGTAACGAACCAGTTCGTTCATTTTGCCGAGGTGCGCCGCCGCGCGCCACGACCATCCTTTCAGGACAGTGCGAGCCGGGTTCGCCTCCAGGACGGCGACCACTCCGGCGCCGACGTCCACCAGGGACTCGGCGACCGGCAGCAGGAACGGCCCGGCCCCGGCGACGAGCACCCGCCGCCCGACGGCGACCCGCTCCCCCTTGGCCAGCGCCTGAGCGGCGCCCGCGGTGAAGACGCCCGGTAGCTGCCAGCCGGGGAACGGCAGGACGCGGTCGTGCGCGCCGGTGGCCAGGACCAGCGCGTCGGGTTCGAGGGTGTGGCGTCGCCGGTTCGTCCCGTCGGCGGGGCCGCGCAGGACGTGGACCCGCTTGCCTTCCAGGGCCCAGACCGTGCTTTCCGGCCACCACGTGCACCGGCTCAGGAGCGCTTCGAACCGGTGCGCCGCTCCCCGGTGGTACTGCCCGCCCGGGGCGTCCGCCTGGTCCAGGACGGTGACGTCGGCTCCGGCGGCGAGCGCGTGCTCGGCCGCCGCGAGCCCGGCCGGCCCGGCACCGACGATGACGACGTGCGTCACGCGCCCTCCTCCCGCGACTGGGTCCGGACCTCGTCGCCGTCGGCGGCGCGGCGGCGGCAGGCGCGGACGTCGGCGACGCCGTTGACGGTGAGCAGGCAGTCGAAGCAGGCCCCGATCCCGCAGAAGACCCCGCGTGGCGCCCCGGACCGCGTGGTGCGCCACGACAGCCGCCCGGCGGCGAGCAGGACGCCGGCGACGGTCTGCCCGGCGGCCCCGGTCACGGTCTCGCCGTCGACGGTGATCGTGATCGGCCGCCCGCTCACGCCAGCACCGCCGGACGGTCCACAGTGAACTCTTCCACCGGCATCGACGGGATCGCGCCGGTGAGCAGCTCGCGCAGCAACCGGGCCGTCCCGACGCTCAAGCCGATTCCCGCCCCTTCGTGTCCGGTGGCGTGCCACAGGTTTCCGAGTCTCGGGTCCTCGCCCAGTACCGGCAGGTGGTCGTCGACGTACGGCCGGAAACCGCCGTACGCGCGCATCACCGCGGCGTCGGCCAGTGCCGGGAACAGCCGGACCGCCTTGGCCGCGATCGCGCCCAGCACGTGCGGCCGGATCGTGTCGTCGAAGCCCACCCGGCGGCGGGACGAGCCGATCAGCACCGTGCCGCCCCGCGTCGACTCGACCACTGCCGACGTCTGCAGCTCGCCGCTGTCCGTGCCGACCGCGCCGACGTAGTCCGCGTCGTAGACCTTGTGCCGCACCACGCCCGGCATCGGCGTGGTCACCAGGACTTCGCCGCGCCGGGGCCGGACCGCGATCGGCGCTTCCAGCCGGGCCGAGCAGGCGCCCGCCCACGGTCCCGCCGCGTTCACCACGACGTCCGCCTCGACCACTTCGCCCGCCACGTGCACCCCGGTGATCCGGCCGCCTCGAACCTGGGCGCCGGTGACCTCGGCTTCGGTCCGCAGCCGGGCGCCGTGGCGCAGCGCCGAACCCAGCAGGGCGAGCGCGGCGGCGGCCGGCTGCACCTGGGCGTCCTCGGGGTAGCGGACGGCGGCGGTCAGCTCCCGGGTCAGCGCGGGCTCGGCCGCCGCGACGTCCGCCGCATCGAGCCGCTCGGTGCGGACCCCGGCCGCGGCCTGGGCCTCGGCGAACGCGAGCAGCGCGCCGGCACCGGCCTCGGTGGTGGCCACGACGATGCCGCCCTTCGGGTCGAGCTCCGTCGCGGCCGCCGCGCGCGGGTCGTCGTCGGCGATTTCGGCGAGCACCTGCGGCCACAACCGGGCCGACAGCTGCGCGAGCGCGAGTTCGGCGCCCGGGGCCTTGTCGGAGACCAGCAGATTGCCTTCGCCGTGCGACGTGGTGCCGCCCGCGGGCCGGCCGCGGTCGAGGACCAGGACGTCGAACCCGGCCAGGGCGAGTTCGCGAGCACAAGCCGCCCCGATGATGCCGGCGCCGATGACCACCACCCGCGTTCGGTTCATTGACCCTCCAGCGTTCGGTATAGCGAACGATAGGTGTCGATCGAGACGGGTGTCAATCCGGCAGGACGGGGTGCGAGCGGCCGCCGAGCCGTTCGTCCGCGCGGTACTGCAGCAGCAGCACCGACTGCACGGGACCGTCCGGTGCGGTGTAGCTGTGCGGCTCGCGGGCGTCGAACGCGACGTAGTCGCCGGGCCCGAGGTCCACGGTCCGGCCGGCCACCTCGACCCGGAGCCGTCCGGTCTGCACGACGGTGTGCTCGACGCCGACGTGCCCCTGCGAGCACTGCGGCGCGTCTCCGCGGACGACCTGGTCGTAGACCTCGAAGACGCTGTTGTCGCCCTCGATCCGGCGTAAGGGCCGCAGGTCGACACCCTCGCCGCGGAGCACCTCGACGTCGGCGGCCCGCACGACGGTCAGCCCGCCGCGCGGCCGGTGGTCGAGCAGGTCGGAGATCGCCACTTCCAGCACCCGGGAGAGGCTGAAGACGGTCTCGATGGTCGGGTTGCCGGTCCCGCCCTCGAGCTGGGACAGCGTGGCCTTGCCGATGCCGGACCGCCGGGACAGCTCGGACAGCGACAGGCCGCGCGCCGCCCGCGCCGCGCGGAGGTTGACCGCCAGCATGTCGCGGATCGACGGACCGCCGTCGTCGTTCGGTAAAGCGTCCATCAGCGGGCGCCCTTCGTTCGGTTTGCCGATCGGGCCAGGCGTCATGATGCCACGCCGTCGCTAGTCTCGACCGGGTGCAGCAATCGATCCTCGCGATGGCCGAGCTGGCCACGCCCATGGCGATCCGGGTAGCGGCGACCCTCGGCCTCGCGGACCACGAGGACGGGACGGCGGCCGAGCTGGCTTCGGCCACGGGCACTTCTCCCCCGGCGCTGGCCTGCTTGCTGGACCACCTCGTCACGGCCGGGGTCTTCGCCTTCGACGCGGAGTCCGGCCGCTACCGGCCCACGGAACTGGGTGCGCAGCTGCGTTCGGACGACGCCCGGCGGCTGCTCGACATCCACTCCGCGGGCGGGCGCGCGGAACTCGCCTTCGCGGACCTGCTCGAGACGATCACCACCGGCACGCCCGCCTACGAACACCGGTACGGCCGCGATTTCTGGACGGACATCGACGCCGAACCGCGGCTGCGGCGCACGTTCGACGCCCAGATGAACTGGCGGTTCCAGGTGCAGGCGCCGCAGATCGCCGCGCGTTTCGACTGGGGACGGTTCCCGCGGATCGTCGACGTCGGCGGCGGCGACGGTCTCGTGCTCGCGGAGATCCTGCGCGCCCATCCGGCGGTGCGCGGGGAGGTGGTGGACCTGGCGCCCTCCGCGACCGCGGCGTCGGACCGGTTCGCGGCGGACGGCCTCGCCGACCGGGCGCGGGCGGTGCCCGGCAGCTTCTTCGACCCGCTGCCGGCGGGAGCGGACGCGTACGTGCTGTCGGACATCCTCCACGACTGGGACGACGACCACGCCCGCACTATCCTGGCCGCCTGCCGCCACGCGGCCGGCGAGGACGGCACGGTGGTGGTGATCGAGCCGCTGCGCCACGGCACGTCCACGGCGATCAACCTGTTCATGCTGATGTGCTTCGGCGGCCGCGAGCGGACGGTGGCCGAACTGACGGAGCTGGCCGCGGGCTGCGGCCTGGTCCTGCGCGGGACGACGGAGGTGGCCGAGGGCCGGACGGCCCTCGAGTTCGGCGCGGCGCACGGCTGATCGGCCGGCGGTCCGTGGCGCCGAACCCGGCCGCGCGGGAGACCCAGCCCGCCCCGGTCACCGGGACCCCGCGGCCTCATCCGGCGCCGGGAGCCCGGCAGCCGCGCAGCGGACCTCCTCCGGCCAGCCGCCGCGGTCCTCGGAGCCCCAACCGCAAGCCCGGCACCCACGCGGCGGACCCCTCCAAGCGCCGCCGGGGTCGCCTGCGGCCTTGTCCGGCGCCGCGAGCCAGGCACCCGCACAGCGGCCCCCTTCAGCCGCCGCCGCGGCCCCGCGGCCCAGCCGCCATCGCGAGCCCGGCACCCCGCAGCGGACGCCCTCCGGCCAACCGCCGCGGTCCTCGGGGCCTCATCCGCCACCGCGAGCCCAGCACCCGCACAACGGAACCCCTCCAAGCGCCGCCGGCCTCATCCGGCGCCGGGAGCCCGGCAGCCGCGCAGCGGACCTCCTCCGGCCAGCCGCCGCGGTCCTCGGGGCCTCATCCGCGACCGCAAGCCCGGCACCCGCGCAGCGGACCCCGCCCACCGCCGCCGGGTTCCTCGCGGCCTCAACCGCCGCGAGGAACCCCGGCGGGCCTACCTGCTGTACGTCAGGCAGTTCGCCGCGTGGGCGCTGTCGCCCGGGCCGACTCGGATGCTGTCCGCCGTGCACTCCAGCGACGAGTTGTGCCGGCAGTCCGTCCGGGAACACGCGCCCACCTGGGCCACTACCCGGTCCAAGCCGCCCTTGGTGTTCAGCGGGACGAAGGTTCCGCAGTCCGCCGATCCGTTGCCGCCGCCCACCGTGATGGCGAAGGCGTGGCAGCCGTCGTGGTTGTAGGAACAGCCGCTGACCGTGCACTCGTGCACGGCCGGCATTTCGGTGGTGGTCATCCGCACTCCTGGTTCCGTGGTGGGAAAACAGTCGGTTCCCCGACGCTCCCACCACGAACCGGAGCTCGCAACGGACGCCACCACCGCCGGGTGACAAAGACCCCCGATAGGGCCTAGTTCGTGAGCGTGTTCGGGTCGCTCGTGCTCGGCCGCCCGGTCTCGACGTGCCCTGCCAGGCGGCGCAGGAACCGGGGATCGCGGTCCGAGGTGATCGAGACGTCGTACCAGTTGCCGCTGCGCCGCGTGTCCACCACCTCGACCACCCGCGCGCCCGGCCGCAGGACCCGCGACGTCGAGCGGCGGCCGTACGCGTCGGTCAGCGTGAGCCGCACCGGGGCCGGACCGCTGTTGGTCAGGACCAGCGCCAGGTTCCCGCTGCGTCCCTCCGGGCGCGCGCTCACCTCGGGTCCCGCCAAGCCGCCCCGGAACTGCCGGACGAAGCCGTTCGGCCCGTGGGCGGTGTAGTCGTAGCCCCCGGAGACGGGCAGCGCGGCGGCGAGCGAGCACCCCGCGCCCGTGGTGTAGGTCCGCGGCTCACCGCCGGGCGAGGTGACGTAGAACGTCGCGCCCGCTCGGCCCTGGTTGACGAACGTCAGGCTGAAAACGTCCGCAACGCGAGCATCGGCCGCCAAGTCGTATGGCAGCGCCCGCGCCGGCCTCAGCCCCGGCTCCTGCTTCGGCAGCACGGCGTTCGCCGGGACGGCGGGCACGTAGTCGGGGTGCCGCTGGCGGTCCGGCGGGAGGTAGCCCGCGGTGTCCGGCAGGGCGGGCACCCGCGCGTCGGTCCGCGCGAAGTCGAACGCCGAGGTCAGGTCGCCGCACACCGACCGGCGCCAGGCCGAGATGTTCGGCTCGTGCACGCCGAAGCGCCGTTCCATGAACCGGATGATCGAGGTGTGGTCGAACGTCTCCGAGCACACGTAGCCGCCCTTGCTCCAGGGCGACACCACGAGCATCGGCACGCGCTGGCCGAGCCCGTACGGCCCGGCCGGGTTCGAAGCCGAGCCGGCGAAGATCTCGCCGGTCGTGTCCACAGTGGACTGCCCGGCGGTCGCGTACGGCGGGACGACGTGGTCGAAGAAGCCGTCGTTCTCGTCGTAGGTGATGAACAGCGCGGTCTTGCTCCACACCTCCGGGTTCGCGGTGAGTGCGTCGAGGACCTGCGCGATGTACCAGGCGCCGTAGTTCACCGGCCAGTTCGGGTGCTCGCAGAACGCCTCGGGCGCGGTGATCCACGAAACCTGCGGCAGCGTCCCGGCCTTGACGTCCGCGCGCAGCCGGTCGAAGTAGCCCTCGCCCGCCTTGGCGTTCGTGCCGGTGCGGGCCTTCTCGTACAGGGCGTCGCCGGGCTTGGCGTTGCGGTAGGAGTCGAAGTACAGCAGCGAGTTGTCGCCGTAGTTGCCGCGGTAGGCGTCGTCGATCCAGCCCCAGCCGCCGGCGGCGTCGAGGCCGTCCCCGATGTCCTGGTAGATCTTCCACGACACGCCGGCCTGCTCCAGGCGCTCGGGGTAGGTCGTCCAGGAGTAGCCCTTTTCGTCGTTGCCGAGGACCGGTCCGCCACCTTTGCCGTCGTTGCCCGTGTACCCGGTCCACATGTAGTAGCGGTTCGGGTCGGTCGAGCCCATGAACGAGCAGTGGTAGGCGTCGCAGATGGTGAACGAGTCGGCGAGGGCGTAGTGGAACGGGATGTCCTCGCGCGTCAGGTACGCCATCGTGGTCGAGCCCTTCGCCGGCACCCACTTGTCGTAACGGCCCCCGTTCCACGCCGCGTGCGTGTCCTTCCAGCCGTGCGGGAGATCCTGGATGAACTGCAGGCCCAGGTTGTCCGCTTCGGGGCGGAAGGGCAGGATGTCGCGCTTGCCGTCCGACTGCGCCCAGACGGACTTCCCGTCGACCCGGGTCACCGACCGCGGGTCGCCGAAGCCGCGGACCCCGCGCAGCGAGCCGAAGTAGTGGTCGAACGACCGGTTCTCCTGCATCAGCACCACGACGTGCTCGACGTCCCGCAGCGTCCCGGTGCGGTGGTGGGCGGGGATCTCCGCCGCGCGGGCGATGCTGGTGGACAGCGCGGAAAGGGCGGCGGTACCGCCGGCCAGCTGCAGAAAACGTCGTCGGTTGACGTCCGTCATGGGGACTCCGGGGGTGTCGTGGTGGCGAGCCGGGTCAGTATGGGCGGCGAAAAGCGAACCTGTCCCGGGAGCGAGGCTAACGCCGGGCGAAACCCTGGTTAACGCCCGCGAGCGGACAGGCCCCGGACAGAGATGTTGACAGAGATACGGAAGCACGTACTAATGTAGTGCTTCACTATGAACGACGTACTCAACTTCCCCCGGGACGAGGACGACCGGCTCTACTCCCCCGAGGCCCGCAGCGCACTGGCCGGGTTCACCCTCGGTGAAGACACCGGCGCGCTCGAAGCCGCGGCCGCCGTCCGCACCGCCGCGCGGAGCCTCGAGGCGCTGCGCTCGCAGGGCACCGACAGCCGCGGCCTCAGCCCGGGCGCCCTCGACATCCTGATCCGGCTCGGCGCCGGCGAAGCGAACATCAAGGACCTCGCCGCCTCCGCGGGGGTGAGCTCCCGGAACGTGACCGGCCTGGTCGACACCCTGGAACGCGCCGGGCTCGCCGAGCGCGTGCCCGACCCCCGCGACCGGCGGTCGGTGCTGGTCCGGATCACCGCGGACGGCCGGACGTGGCTGGCGGAGTTCCGGCGGCCGTCGCAGCTGGCGATGGCCGCGCTCTTCCGGGGGTTCACCGCCGCCGAGACGGCCCAGCTGCGGCACCTGTGCCTGCGGCTGGCCGAAAACCAGCACCACCTCGCCCGCCACCTGGAGGACCGATGACCGCGCAGACCAAAGAAACCGTGCAGGCCTACCACCGCGCCCGCTTCGCCGGCGACGTGACCGCCGCGGCCGCGCAGCTCGCCGGCACGTTCACCTTCCGCAGCCCGCTGATCGCCTCCGCCGACGCCCGCGGCCACCTCGACGGGCTGGCGGGATTCGTCGGGATCGTCACCGGGGTGGACCTGATCAGCGAGCTCTACGGCGAGACGGAGGCCACGCTCGTCTACGACGTGCACACCGCCACCCCGGTCGGCACCCAGCACACGGCCGAGCACTTCCGGCTGCGCGACGGGAAGATCGAGGCCATCACCCTGATCTTCGACGCGACACGCTGGCACCCGCTGATGGCGGCCGTGCGGCGGTGACCGCCCGGGGTCAGGGCCGGCGGTTCTGGAACTGGAACTGGACCCGCACCGAGCCGTCCAGCGGGACGATGATCGTCGAGTTGCTCGCCGACCACTGGTCCGGCACGAGGAACATCCGGTCCTTGCCGTGGATCAGCAACCGCAGGTGCCGGTACCGGTAGTGGAAGGTCTGCCCGTCGGAGACGGGCAGCTTCGTCTCCTGGACGCCCGGGCTGCGCAGGAACAGGCTCTCCTTCGTGTCGAGGATGACGCTGGGCAGCTTGTCCAGGCGGCTCGCCTGGTACATCGCGAGCCCGCGGCCGGACCACTGCGCCACGGTGGCCGTCATCCAGAAGACGCTGACGGCGATCACCAGGTAGACGAGGACGGCGAAACTCCGGTGGAGCGAGCTCGCGGGCGTCGCGTCTCCCGCGGCTCGCGGCGGCAGCCGGATGGCCGTGCCGTACTGGAAGAGGACGCCACCCACCGCGATCAGCAGCGGGGTCACGAGCTCGTACAGCGGCCAGTCCCGCAGGAAGACGTAGCCCACCAGCAGCAGCAACCCGCCGATCAACGGGATCAGGCCGGCCGCCTGCACGCCACGGCCCAGCCGGCGCATCCGCGCCGCGGTCCGGATCCGCTTCCGGACCGCGGCGTGGACCGCGACCGCGCCCAGGCCGGCCGCGGTGAACACGAGCAGCGGGGTGAGCAGGGGCTCCGGGCTGCGCATGACGTAGTCCTGCGTGCCGAGCCCGATCGTGTCGACGTCGACACCGAAGTATTCGTACTTCGCCCGGGCGGAGACGTAGCCGAAGTAGAACAGCAGCGCGCTGAGCAACGTCAACGGCGGGATCACCGATTTGCCCGCGTCGACGAGCCGCTCGATCCGGCCGGGTGCCGTGCTTTCCCCGGCCACCGGCTCATCCACCGGGGCTCGATGAGGATTTGGTCACCGAGGATTTGGGCACGGAGGATTTGGGCACCGACGATTCCGATCCGGTGATCCCGTGCAGGGAAATGTGTCCCCCGCACGAGCTTCCCTGCCCGGGCGGGCAGGTGAACTTGCCCTTGAGCATCAGCTCCGCGTCGTCCTTGCCGAGCCCGTTCACCTGGACGGTGCAGCTGATGGCGTCCCGCCGGAAGGTGAACGAGCCGCAGGCATCACCTCCGCAGCCCCCGGCCACGCTGAAGCCCTTCGGCGGCGTGATTTCGATCTTGGCGACCGTGACGCCGTTGTCCGGGAGCAGCTCCGGCTGGTTCCAGCGGGCGGTCGCGCACTGGTTCCCGGCTTCTCCTTGGCTGCTCCCGCCGATCGGCAGCTGGGCGAGCGCGAGCGCGGGTTCGCCGTTGCCGCTGGGCCGCGGAGCCTCCGGCCCGGACGGCTCCATGCTCGGGGTGCTCCCGCCCGAAGTTTCGGCGGCCGGGGACGACTCCGGGGCGGAGCTCGGCACGCCGGGATCCGACGAAGTCGAGCAGCCGGACACCCCGAACGCCAGGACGGTGGCCGCCACGAACAGGGCGCGGCGGGTCGATCGGAACGCATTCATCGTGGTTCCTCCTCGCCTTGCAGAGCCGCGCGGGCAGGAGGTGATACGCGGTCGTGCCGCGCCCGATGAGGAACCTGCTCGATCCGCCGCCGTATTCGGCTCGGCGGTGAATACCGCGCATTCCGCGAATGGCCCGATCGATGGTGCTCCGCACGGAAGGTGCGCGCAAGGTGGTGAGCGGGTCGTAGCGCAACCGTGAACCGGTCCGGGAGGGCCCGACCGCGGCGGCTCGTCCGTACCGCCTGCGTAAACTGCCGTATGGCTCGCAGAAGGACTGGGAAAGAATACGGCCGGCCGCTGTTCGACGCCGGTTTCCGCCGGGTGCCGGCATCGCTCGCCGCCGGAAACTCCGTGCCGTGGCGCCGGAACCGGGCGGGGATCTGACGTGGGCCGCGCGGAGTACCTGGTCGTCCTCGGCGTCTGCGTGCTGGTGACGCTGCCGATCGAGCTGGCCGGCGCGCGGGTGTACCGCAGGCCGGGCCGGCTGGTGCGCGCGGTGCTGCCGGTGGCGGCGGTGTTCCTCGTCTGGGACGCGCTGGCCATCGCCGCCGGCGTCTGGCACTTCGATCCGGCGTTCGTCACCGGGCTGCGCACCCCGTTCGGGATCCCGCTCGAGGAAGTCCTCTTCTTCGCGGTGATCCCGGTGTGCGGCGTGCTGACCTACGAAGGGGTCGGCTTGACCGGGCGGCTGCTGCGGCGGGTGCGCCGGTGATGCCTTGGGGCTACACGGTTCCGGCCGTCGCCGCGGTGCTCGTCGTCGTCGCGGCGGAACTGCTGGTGGTGCGCACCGGGCTGTTCCGGCGGCCGGCGTACTGGGTCACCATGGCGATCGTCGTGGCCTTCCAGATCCCCGTGGACGGGTGGCTGACGAAGCTTTCGGCGCCGGTCGTCCGGTACGCCCCCGGCGGCATCACCGGCTGGCGGTTCCCGTGGGACATCCCGGTCGAGGACTTCCTGTTCGGCTACGCCCTGGTGACCGCCGTCCTGGTGTTGTGGGAGCGGGGAAAGTCCCGGGAGGACGGGGCTTAGGCCCGCCTCCGCTCAGCGGAGGTCCGAGGGGGGTCGACCTGCGAGCGGAGACGGGAGTTCAGGGTCGGTACGGGGGTCGCCTCGCGGCGAAAGGCACAACACGGCTCCTGCGTTACCGGTATTCCGTGAAGGCAAGGGGTGAGGCCCGGGGACACCGCCGTACCGACACTCTGTACAACGTCGCGGCCCCGCTGGTGTTCCGGCCGCGGAGGGTGACGTGCGTCGCTCAACCGGCCGGCACGGGCTGCCGCGTCCGGACCGCCCAGCGGGTCAACGCCGGCACGGGCGCGACGGCCGCGAGGAACACCACCGCGATCAGCAGCCATCCCGGGCCGCCGAGACCGCCGACCGCGAGCGTGAACACGCCGGGCCCCACCATCTGGACGGTGGCCGTGGCCGCTTCGGTCGCGCCTTGGTAGGCACCCTTGGCGTCTTCGCGCATCAGCCGCACCGAAAGCCCCCAGCCGGCGGCCACGTACGCCAGCTCCCCGACGACGTGCAGCAGCGCCGCCAACCCCACCACCGCGATCGCGCCGGCCCCCGCGCCCCCGGACGTCGTGGCGAGCAGCACACAGCTCGCCGCGAGCACCACGCCGGACACCACCGCCGTTCGCGCGGCCTGGCCCGCCGTGCGCGCGAACCGCGCGAACGGCACCTGGAACACGGCGATGCCCACCGAGCTGATCACGACCACCACGCCACCCAGGCCCAGCGGCAGGTGCGTCCGGCCGGACAGCCACAGCGGCAACCCGGCCGACAACATGGCCCAGCACAGCGAAAGCACGGCCGTGGCCGCGGTGAGGCACAGGTACGGCCGGTCCTTCAGCACCACCCGGGACGGCTTTCCCGGGGTCCGTTCCGCCGGGGCCGGAGCGGGCACCAGCAGGGTCGCGCCGGCGAGCACCAGGAAGCTGACGGCGTTCCCGGCGATGGCCAGGGTGTAGGCCCACCGGGCGTCGGCGGTCAGCACCAGGGCGCCGAGCCCGGCACCGGCGGCGTACCCGACGTGCTGGGCCACCCGCTGCCGCGCCAGCACGCGCACCCGTTCGGCGGGCTCGGTGACGAGCGCCGTGATGAGCGCGGTCCGCACCGCGGTCCCGCCGGTGGCCAAGGCGGTGAACGGCACCGTCACGGCCAGGAACGACCAGGTGCCGTCCACCGCGAGGTAGCCGGCCATGGCGGCGGCCCGCACCAGGGTGAGCACGACCAGCACCGGCCGCGCGCCCACCCGGTCCGCGAAGGCGCCCAGCGGCACGGCGGCGGCCATGCCCACCGCGCTCGCCACGGCCAGCCCGGCGCCGACCGTGACCGCCGGGAGCCCGGCGATCCGGGTGAGGTACAGCGCCCAGATCGTGAACCAGAGGCCGTCGCCGAGCGCGGAAACCCCGCGGCCCCACAGGAGGCTTCGCAGTCCAGCCATGCACCCACCCTTCACGGAGGCGTGAATGGTAACCACGGTCCGCACGGCTTCGCAATCATCATTCATGATCTCGTGAAGCGTGTTAAGCTCGCGCGCGTCGGAAGGGAACGGTGATGGGCGGACTGGTCGATCCGGGCAACGCCGTCCAGGGCGCGATCGTCGAGCTGACGCGCGAACTGGCCGATCCGGTGCGGCTCACGGCCCTGCAGGTGCTGGCCGCGGAAGGCCCGCACACGATGGTGCAGCTGGCCGACGCCCTCGGCGTCACCGCACCACGGCTGGGCAACCACCTGGCCCGGCTGCGGGCCGCCGGGCTCGTGACGGTCGAACACACCGGACGGCACGCGCTCTACCGCGTCGGCCGCGAGGACCTGCTGGGCGTGCTCACCGCCCTCGCCCGCTACGCCGGCAATGAGGGCATCACCCCGCCGGACCGCGCCGAGTCGGGCGCGGACATCGCGCACACGTGCTACGACCACGCGGCGGGACGTCTCGGCGTGGAAGTGTTCGCCCTGCTCGTCTCCCGGGGAGCGTTGCGGCCTCCGGACGGTTCCGCTCCCGAAGTCGCCCTCGGCGACGACCTCTCGGCGTTCGGGGACCTCGGCGTCTCCCCGGCGGAGGTGGCCCCGGGCCGCCGCCGCCCGGCGACGGCGTGCCTCGACCGGACCCACCGCGTCCCCCACCTCGGCGGGGTCCTGGGCCATGAGGTCCTGGAGGCGTTCCTGGCCGATGGCCTGGTTCGCCGCGGCCCGGAGGATCGCGAGCTGCGGATCACCGCGCGCGGCCGGCGCCGGTTCGGTGCCCTGCTGCCGGGGTTCTGACGGTCCCGGCCGGCGACCGGATCAGGTGAACTTCTCGCCGTACCACTCGAGTTCGGCCGCTTCGAGTTCCTGCAGCGCGCTTTCCGTCCCAGGGTCCGCGCGGTCCTCGTAACGCACGCCGTCCGGTTCTTCGGGGTCCGGCCGAGCGAAATCCATGTCCACGTACGTGAACGGGCTGGGCGAGACGAGCTCGGGCACCGTAACGAAAGCCTAGCGGCGGCCGGAGCGGGTTGCGGCGAGGTACTCGCGGTTGAGGGTCGCGATGCTCGTGAACGGGATGCCCTTCGGGCAGGACGCCACGCACTCGCCGGTGTTCGTGCAGCCGCCGAAGCCCTCGGCGTCCATCGCGTCCACCATGTCGAGCACCCGGCTCGCGCGTTCGGGGGCGCCCTGCGGCAGCAGGCTCAGGTGGGTCACCTTCGCCGCGGTGAACAGCGTTGCCGAGCCGTTCGGGCACGCCGCCACGCAGGCGCCGCAGCCGATGCAGGTCGCGTTGTCGAAGGCCAGGTCCGCGTCCGGCTTGGGGACGGGAGTGGCGTGGGCGTCCGGGGCGCTGCCCGTCGGGGCGCTGACGTACCCGCCGGCCTGGACGATCCGGTCGAGCGCCGAGCGGTCGACGACCAGGTCCTTGACGACCGGGAAGCCCCGGGCCCGCCACGGTTCCACGTCGATCACGTCGCCGTCGGCGAAGGAGCGCATGTGCAGCTGGCACGACGTCGTGCGCTCGGGGCCGTGCGCCTGTCCGTTGATCACCACGCCGCACGAGCCGCAGATGCCCTCGCGGCAGTCGTGGTCGAACGCCACCGGTTCGTCGCCGGCTTCGATCAGCCGCTGGTTCAGCACGTCCAGCATTTCCAGGAACGACATGTCCGGGCTGATGCCGTCGACCGGGTAGGCGACCAGCCGGCCTTCGGCGGCCGGCCCGGCCTGCCGCCAGACGCGGACGGTGAGTTTCATGTGTAGCTCCGCTGGGTCGGGTGGACGTGTTCGAAAATCAGGCCTTCGCGGTGCAGCACCGGCTCGGTGCCGTACTCCCACGCGGCGACGAAGGCGAAGTTCTCGTCGTCCCGCAGGGCTTCCCCTCCGGCGGTCTGGTGCTCTTCGCGGAAGTGGCCGCCGCACGACTCCTCGCGCGCGAGCGCGTCGACGAGCATGAGCTCGGCCAGCTCCAGGAAGTCGGCCACCCGGTTCGCCTTTTCCAGCTCCTGGTTGAACTCCGCGCCGCCGCCGGGCACGCGGACGTCTCGCCAGAACTCCTCCCGCAGCTCCGGCACCCGGTCCAGGGCCTTGCGCAGGCCTTCGCGGGTGCGGGACATCCCGCAGTGGTCCCACATCAGCAGCCCCAGCTCGCGGTGGAACGAATCGGCCGACCGCGTCCCCCGGACGGCCAGCAGCCGGGAAATCCGGGCGCGCACCTCGGTTTCCACCTGGCGGACGTCGGCACCGGAGACGTCGCCGAGCCGCGTGCCGCCGAGGTAGTCGTTGACCGTCGCGGGCAGCACGAAGTAGCCGTCGGCGAGCCCCTGCATGAGCGCCGACGCGCCGAGCCGGTTGGCGCCGTGGTCGGAGAAGTTCGCCTCGCCGATCACGAACAGCCCGGGAATCGTGCTCTGCAGGTCGTAGTCCACCCAGAGGCCGCCCATGGTGTAGTGGATGGCCGGGTAGATCCGCATCGGGACCGCGTACGGGTCTTCCGCGGTGATGCGCTGGTACATGTCGAAGAGGTTGCCGTAGCGGGCTTCGATCGCCGGCCGGCCGAGGCGCGCGATCGCGTCGGCGAAGTCTAGGTAGACGCCGAGACCGCCGGGACCGACGCCGAACCCGGCGTCGCACACGTTCTTCGCCGCCCGCGAAGCGATGTCCCGGGGCACGAGGTTGCCGAAGCTCGGGTAAAGGCGCTCGAGGTAGTAGTCGCGCTCGGCCTCGGGGATCTCCCCCGGCGGCCGGGTGTCGCCCGGCCGCTTCGGGACCCAGATGCGGCCGTCGTTGCGCAGCGACTCGCTCATCAGCGTCAGCTTCGACTGGTGTTCGCCCGACCGCGGGATGCAGGTCGGGTGGATCTGGGTGAAGCACGGGTTCGCGAAGTAGGCGCCGCGTTTGTGCGCCCGCCAGATCGCCGTGGCGTTGGAGCCCTTCGCGTTCGTCGAGAGGTAGAAGACGTTGCCGTAGCCGCCGGTCGCGAGCACGACGGCGTCCGCGAGGTGGGTGGTGATCTCCCCGGTGACCAGGTCGCGCGCGACGATGCCGCGGGCGCGCCCGCCGGCGACGACCAGGTCGAGCATCTCGGTGCGCGCGTGCAGCTCGACGTTCCCGGCGTCGATCTGCCGGGACAGGGCCTGGTACGCGCCGATCAGCAGCTGCTGGCCCGTCTGGCCGCGCGCGTAGAACGTCCGCTGCACCTGCACGCCGCCGAAGGACCGGGTGTCCAGCAGGCCGCCGTACTCCCGCGCGAACGGCACCCCTTGCGCCACGGCCTGGTCGATGATCTGCGCCGACACCTGGGCCAGCCGGTACACATTGGACTCGCGGGCCCGGAAGTCACCGCCCTTGACCGTGTCGTGGAAGAGCCGGTACACCGAATCGCCGTCGTTGCGGTAGTTCTTCGCGGCGTTGATCCCGCCCTGGGCCGCGACGGAGTGCGCGCGCCGCGGCGAGTCCTGGAAGCAGAACTGCACGACGTGGTAGCCCTGCTCGGCCAGCGTCGCGCCGGCCGAGCCGCCGGCCAGCCCGGTGCCCACGACGATCACCCGGTGCCGGCGCCGGTTCGCCGGGTTCACCAGCTTCGCGGCGAACTTCCGCTCGTCCCAGCGGTTTTCGAGGGGAACGGCGGGGGCCTTCGTGTCGGCGATCGGCTCGCCCACGCGATAAAGATCCATGTCAGTGCACCAGTCCCGTCATGATCGCGACCGGGACGAGCGCGTAACCGCCCGCGACCACGACCGCTGTCGTGCTGCCGAAGATCCGGATCGCCCGTTCCCGCCGCGGGCGGGTGAGGCCCATGGTGCGCGCGGCACTGGCGAAGCCGTGGTGGATGTGCAGGCCGAGCATGGCCAGGGCGGCGAGGTAGATCAGGTTCACCCACCAGACCCGGAAGTCCGCGACGAGGTTGTGGTAGGCGTCGCCGGGGACGAAGTCGCGGTTCACCGTGCCGACGGTGAAGTCGAGGATGTGCCAGACGACGAACACCGCGAGCGTCGCCCCGCCCCAGCGCATCGTCCGCACCGCGAAGGTCGCGCGCGCCGGTGGCCGGTGGACGTACCGGACCGGCCGCGCGCGGCGGTCGCGCCGGGCCAGCTGCACCGCCGCGGTGACGTGCAGGACCAGCGCGGCGAGCAGCACCGCGCGCTGGAGCCAGAGGAACCACTCGCGGCGCAGCACCGGTTCGCCGATCGTGCGCAGCCAGCCGGCGTAGTGGTTGAGCTCGGCGGCGCCCAGGAACGTCTTGAGGTTGCCGACCATGTGCGCGAACACGAAGGCGAGCAGGAGCACGCCGGTCACCGCCATGACGGCTTTCTTGCCGATCGTCGAGGCCCAGAAGCGCCGGACGGCGGAGCGCCGGTGCGGGGCGAGCGTGTTCACCACCCGATCGACGTTAGAAGCGCGTCGACCAGAGGTCAAAGACATGATAGCTCTGTTCTCCATAGGCAACAGCTATCGTTGAACCATGCAGTTCCACCAGCTCGCCTACTTCGTCGCCGTCGCCGAGCACCGGCACTTCACCCGGGCCGCCGAGCAGGTGCGGGTGGCCCAGCCGTCGCTGTCCCAGCAGATCCGCGCGCTCGAACACGACCTGGGCGCGCCGCTGTTCCACCGGATCCGCGGCAACGTCTCCCTCACCGAAGCCGGGGAAACGCTGCTGCCGATCGCGCGGCGGATCCTGGCCGACACCGAAACCGCCCGGCTGGCCATCCGGGAACTCGACGAACTCGATCGCGGCCGCGTCCGGCTGGGTGCGCCGCCGAGCCTGTGCACGGGCCTGCTGCCCGCGATGCTCGCGGCGTTCCGCCGCCGGTACCCGGGCATCCAGCTGGAGCTGCACGAAAGCGGTTCGGGCGACCTGCGGCAGCGGCTGGCCGAGGGCGCGCTGGACCTGGCGCTGCTGGCGGGCGCCCGGACGACGGCCGAGGCCGGTCTGGCGGCGACACCGCTGCTGCTCGAGGAGCTGGTGGTGATCTCGGCCCCGGACGCCGCTCCCGCCCCGGTCGCGGGCGACCGCCTCGGCATCGGCGACCTCGCCGGCGTCCCGCTGGTGATGTTCCGCCGCGGCTACGACGTCCGGGAGGCGACGGTCAACGCCTGCCGCGCCGCCGGGTTCGAACCGTCGTTCGCGATCGAGGGCGGCGAGATGGACGCGGTGCTGGAACTGGTGCGCGCGGGCGTGGGCGCGGCGGTGGTCCCGAGCACGGTGGCGGGCGACCGGTTCCGGAGGACCCGGTTCACCCCCGAGGCGGGGATGACGCGCGTGGTGCAGCTGGCCCACCGGGCGGACGTGGAGCCGACCCGGGCGGTGCGCGCGCTGCGGTCGGCGATCGCCGGGTTCGTGGCCGACCCGGCCCGGCGGGCGAGCCTGCCGCCGGGCATCGAGTCGCTGGTGGACGACGTCAGCTGAGACCGAACCGGTCGGCGAACGCGGCCATCTCGTCACGCCGTTGCGCGGGCTCGGCCGTGCCCGGGGTGACGACCAGGCGCGTCACCCCTTGCCCGGCGAGTGCTTCGACGTCCTCTGTGGACATGTCGAGGCTCCCCCAGCGCGTGTACTGCAGGCTGTCCGGGTCGCGGCCCGTTTCCTCCGCCGTCGTCCTGGCGAGGGCGAACTGGCGACGGCGCTCGTCCGCGGTGAGCGCCCCGCCGGGGAAGTACCCGTCGCCGCGCCGGCCCGCCCGCCGGGCCGCGGCCGCGCTCGAGCCGCCGATGTGGATCGGCAGCTCGCGGACGCCCACCGGCTTCGGGAAGCTGCAGACGTCCTCGAACCGGAAGAACTCGCCGTCGAAGGAGACTCCCTTTTCGCCGCCCGCCCACAGCAGCCGCAGGACGTCGATGGCCTCGTCCGCCCGGCGGCCGCGGGTGGCGAAGTCGACGCCGGCCGCCCGCGCCTCGCCCGGCAGGGCACCGACCCCGGCCGTGAGCAGCCGCATGCGGCCGCCGGACAGCACGTCGACCGTCGCCAGCCGCTTGGCCAGCACCACCGGGTGGTGGTACGGCAGCAGCAGGACACCGGTGCCCAGCAGGATGCGGCTGGTGACGGCGGCGACGAAGCTCAGGCACTCCAAGGGATCCGCGTACGGCAGGGACGGCGGCAGCGCCATCGGCCCGATCTTGGCGCCCGGATACAGCGCGACGTGCTCCGGCAGGTACAACGACTCGAACCCGCACTCCTCCGCGTCCCGCGCGAACCCCGCGATCACCTGCGGGTCCGCGCCGAAAAAGGGGGTGCTGTAACTGATCCCGAACTTCACCCTCGAGAAGCTAGCCGTTGACGCCCACGTCAAGGCAATGGCCGGATCCCCGTCAACCGCGTGAGGGCGGCGAACCCGTCATCGGTGCCGGGCCAGTGAGCACGCACGGCACCGAGCCCGGCGCGGCGCACCACCGAGCGCAGGACGGCGCTGACGATGATCGCGTCGTCGGCGTACCCGAGCACCGGGACGAAGTCCGGCACGAGGTCGATCGGCAGCGCGAGGTAGGCCAGCAGCAGCCCGAGCCGGATCCGGACGCCGCGCGGGAGCGTCTTGTCCGCGGCCAGCCGGCGGACCAGCCGCAGCACGTCCGGCAGCAGCCGCAGCGCTTCCCGGAGCAACCCACCGCGCGGCCGGACGAGCACGAGCGCGACGAGGAGGGCGGCCCAGGCGAGCAGCAGGGCGGCGGTGACGCCGAGCAGCAGGTCCCACCAGAACGACCCCGTCACCGCGCGAGGGTACGTCCGTGCGCCGCCGTGGTCCAGTTCCGTCGCGCGATCAGGGCGGCCGGGTTTTGACCTCCGGCCACCGGGGAACGCCGAACGGAAGTGGTCGGCAGGCGGAGGTCGGAGTGCTCGGAGCGGTGTTCGCGGTGACGAAGGCGGGGATGACGCTGGCCCTGGCCGGCCCGGTTCTCGTGACACAGCAAGCAAAAAAGGCCGTTTCGGCGATCGCTCCGCTCGCCGGGGAACTGGCCGCGGGGGCAGCCGGGACGGCCGCGGAAGCGACCCGGACGAGCAGCCGCACGGCCGTGCGGGCCGCGCGGGTCGTGCGCAACGCCGCGGGTCCGCGCTCCGCCGTCTGGCGCGCGGGGCGGCGGCTGCACGTCCCCCTGCGGCCCGGGGAGGACGCCGACCGCCCCGACGGGCCCGCGCTCGCCGCCGAGCTGGCCGCCCACGCCGACGTCGCCGGGGCCTACTGGGACGGCGGGCTCGGCAGTGTGGTCCTCCACCTGGCCGAGGAGGCCGCCGCCGACCGCGTCGTCGGCTGGATCGCCGAGCGCTGCGAGCGGCACGGGCTGGCCCCGGCCGAGCCGGGTGACTGCGCCCCGGCCCACCCCGGCGACACCTACGGGGTGCGGACCGCGGCGCTCGCCCTGGCGATGGACGTCGCCGGGCTGGGCGTCTCGGTGGGCACCCGCGCCGTGCGCTCCGGACGGCTGCACGAAACCGTCCGCGCCGCGGTGGCGGCGGCCCGCGAACACCCCGCCGTCCGCGCGGCGCTCGACGAGCAGTTCGGCTGGTACACGGCCGAACTGGCGCGCTCGGGCGTGTCCGCCGCGGTACGGGGACTCAGCCAGGACCCCCTCGAACTGGTGCTGGACGCCCTCCTGCGCACCGGGCAGCTCACCGAGGCGATCGCCCGGCTCACCGCGTTCGACGCCGCCCACGACGACCTCTGTTCGCCGGAGCGGCCCAGCCTCGGCGTGACCCCGCCGCAGCGCCGGGTCCGGATCCCGATGGAGGACTACGCCCGCAACGCCGTCGGCAGCGGCCTGCTCGCCGCGCTGGCCGACCTGCTGGTGCGCCGCAATCCCCGCGAAGCCGCCGAAGCGTTCCTCGCGGCGTCGCCGATGCCGGCCCGGTACGCCGGCACCGCCTTCCACACCGCGATGGGCACCGCGTTCGCCCGCGAAGGCGTGCTCGTCCGCGACCCGGACCGGCTCAAGGCACTGGACGCCGTGGACACCGTCGTGCTGCACGCCGACGCGCTGCACGGCGAAGACGGCCTCGATCCGCACGCCGAAGCCGTGCTGGACGCGGCCCGCCGGGCCGAGGCGCGGGTGGTCATCGCCGGCGACGACGCCCGCGACCGGCTCGGCGAGTTCGCCTCGCTGGCCGACGACGTCGCCCGGGAATCGTTCTTCGAGCTGGTGACACGGCTGCAGGACGAAGGCCGGGTCGTGCTCACCGTCGGCCGCCCGCCCGCGCGGTGTGCACCGCACTGCGACGAAGTGGCGGGCCTGCTCGCCGGCGACCTCTGCGTCGCCCTCGCCGATCGCCACGCGCCGGTGCTCTGGGGCGCCGACCTGGTCGTCCGGCCGGGGCTGACCGGCGTGTGGCGGGTGCTGCGGGCGGCCGGCGCCGCGCGGGTGAACGGCAAGCGGGCCACCCGGGTGGCGACCGCGGGCAGCCTGATCGGCGGCCTGCTGCTGATGTCACGCCGACGGCGCACGCTCGTGCCGTTCGTGCCCCGGCTGGACCCGGCGCTGCTCGGCGGGCTGACCGGGCTGGCGATGGGCACCCTCGCCGCGGCGCGGGTGGCCGCCGCCCGGCTTCCGGCCGGCCGCACGCGGATCGCCTGGCACGAGCTGACCGGCGACGAGGTCCTCCGACGACTCGCCGACGCGGAAACCGAGCCCACGAACCGGGAGCTGACGGCCCGGCGGGTGCGGGCGGTGGCCGGCGCGCTGGCCCGGCACCCGGCCGCGGCGCCGGTCCGGTTCGGGACGGGCCTCGCCGCCGACGTCGTCGCCGAACTGAACGACCCGCTGACCCCGGTGCTGGCCCTCGGCGCGGTCGCGTCCGCGGTGGTCGGCTCGCCGGTGGACGCGCTGCTGGTGGCCGCGGCGATGGGCCTGAACGCCGTCGTCGGCGGCGCGCAGCAGTTCCGCGGCCGCCGCGCGCTGGCGAAGCTGCGGGACGGCGAGCGGCAACGGGCCCGCCGGGAAGGCGGCGGGGTGGTCGACGCGCGGGCGCTGAAGGCGGGCGACCGGATCGAACTGCGGGCCGGCGACGTCGTCCCGGCCGACGCCCGGCTGCTGACCGCCAACGACCTCGAAGCGGACGAATCCGCGCTGACCGGCGAGTCGCTCCCGGTCGCCAAGCAGCTCGCCCCGGTGCCGGGCGCGCCGATGGCCGAGCGCAGCTGCCTGGTCTTCGCCGGCACCACGGTGGTCAGCGGCGAAGGCACCGCGGTCGTCGTGGCGGTCGGCTCGGAGACCGTGGCCGGCCGGGCGGTCGAGCTGGCCACCCGGACCGCCGCCGCGGTGGGCATCCAGGCCCGGCTGCAGGACCTCACCCGCCGCGCCCTGCCGCTGACGATGCTCGGCGGCGCGCTCGTCACCGGCCTCTCGGCGATCCGCGGCCGTCCGCTGCGCCGCGCGCTGGCCGGTGGCGTGGCGATCGCCGTCGCCGCGGTGCCCGAAGGCCTGCCCCTGGTGGCGACCGTGGCCCAGCGGGCGGCGGCCCGGCGGCTGTCCGCGCGCGGCATCCTGGTCCGCGCGCCCCGGGCGCTGGAGGCGCTGGGACGCCTGGACGTCGTGTGCTTCGACAAGACGGGCACGCTGACCGAGAACCGGCTGCGGGTGGTGACCACGACCGGGCCCGGCGGCGAGGCGCGCGAGGCCGGGCCCGGGGACGCCGTGCTGCGGGCCGCCGCGCGGGCCTGCCCGGGCACGCTCGACGACCCCCACGTGCGGGCCCACGCCACCGACCACGCCGTGCTCGACGCCGCCGGCCCGGACGAGGGCTGGACCGAGCTCGCCGGGCAGCCGTTCGAGGCGAACCGGGGCTACTCGGCGACCGTCGGCCGCGAGGGAGACGGCGAGGTGACGCTGGTCGTCAAGGGCGCCCCGGAGGTCGTGCTGCCCGCCTGCGCCGGCGCGGACGAGCTGGCCCGCGCCGCGGAAGCGTTGGCGGACAACGGATTGCGCGTGCTGGCGGTGGCGTCCCGGAAGGCTCCGCCCGCGCTCGACGGCGACGACGAAGAAGTGCTGGCGGACCTGGAGTTCCTCGGGTTCCTCGGGCTGGCGGACACGCTGCGGCCCACCGCCGGGCCGCTGATCTCCGGGCTGCGCGCGGCCGGCGTGTCACCCGTGATGCTCACCGGCGACCACCCGAACACCGCGCGGGCCATCGCGACGTCGCTCGGCTGGCCGTCCGACGCCCCGGTCGTCACCGGCGACGAGCTCGCCGCCCTCGACCGGGCCGGCCGGGCCCGGCTGCTGTCGGGCGCCGGCGTGATCGCCCGCGTCGCCCCGGAGCAGAAACTGCAGGTCGTGGAGGCGCTGCGCGAAGCCGGGCGGGTGACGGCGATGGTCGGCGACGGCGCGAACGACGCGGCGGCCATCCGCGCCGCGGACGTCGGCATCGGCGTGCGCGCCCGGGCGTCGACCGCCGCCCGCACCGCGGCCGACGTCGCGCTGACCGGCGAGGACCTGACCGTCCTGCTGGAGGCGGTGGCAGAGGGCCGGGCGCTGTGGCGCAGCGTGTCGGACGCGGTGGTGATCCTCGTCGGCGGCAACGCGGGCGAGATCGGGTTCTCGGTGCTGGGCACGCTGCTGTCGGGCGACTCGCCGCTGGGCACCCGCCAGCTGCTGCTGGTCAACCTGCTGACCGACCTGTTCCCGGCGATGGCGGTGGCGGTCACCCGCCCGGACGACGACGGCGGTTCCGGCCCCGGCGGACTCGGCGACGGCCTGACCCGCGCGATCACCAGCCGGGGCGTGACGACGGGCGTCGGCGCGACGACGGCGTGGCTGATCGGGCGGTTCACCCCGGGAACGGTGCGCCGCACGAGCACGATGGCGCTGTGCGGCCTGGTCGGCACCCAGCTGGCCCAGACCCTGCGCGGCCGCCGCCGCAGCCCCCTGGTGGTCGGCACGGCGGCCGGGTCGGCGCTGGTGCTGGCGGCGATCGTGCAGACGCCGGGGGTGAGCCGGTTCTTCGGCTGCACCCCGCTCGGCCCGCTGGCGTGGGCCGGAGTCGGCGCGGGGGTGGCGGCGGGAGCACTGACGTCCTCGCTGCCGATCCTGCGGCAGCCGTAATCCGCGGACCGGAACCGGAGCCGGGGTAGCGCTGGCGCTACCCCGGATCCGGTGGTCCGCACTGCTGATCTTCGCACCGGATCCCGGCATCGTGGGCGGTGTCCGAATCCGGTGACGAAGGAGCGAGAAAATGACAACTTCCTTGGTGCGCAAGGGTGTGGTGGTCCTGGCGGTGGCGGGCCTGCTGGGCGCGACGGTCACGACGGCCGAGGCGGGGCCGCCCCGCCACGGCGCCCTCCAGGAGAAACTCGACGCGCTGGTGGGCCAGTTCCCGGCGGCGCTCGCCTCGGTGAGCCGCGGCGGCCGCACGGAGTCGCTGGTCGCCGGCTCCGCGCGGCTCGGGAGCCGGGTGCCGGTCCCGGCCGACGGGCGGGTGCGGGCGGGCAGCAACACGAAGTCGTTCACCGCGGTCGTCGTGCTGCAGCTGGTGGCCGAGGGCAAGGTGGAACTGGACGCGCCGATCGAGCGGTACCTGCCCGGCCTGGTGCCCGGCGGGGCGGCGATCACCGTCCGGCAGCTGCTGCAGCACACCAGCGGGCTGCCGAACTACACCGAGTACCTCGGGCTGGACGACATCGCGAAGCTGCAGCACCGGTACTTCCAGCCGCACGAGCTGCTCGCCCTGGCGCTGGCCCACCCGGCGAAGTTCGCCCCCGGCACGAAGTGGGAGTACAGCAACACGAACTACGTGCTGGCGGGCCTGCTGATCGAGCGGGTCACCGGGCGCCCGGTGGCGGAGCAGATCACCGAGCGCGTGATCCGGAAAGCGGGCCTGCGCAACACGTACTGGCCCGAAGTCGGCGACCAGGCCATCCGGGGCCCGCACCCGCACGGCTATGCGCGTTCGGGCAGCGAGGTGATCGACGTGACCGAGCTGGACCCGTCGTGGGGCTGGGCGGCCGGTCAGCTGATCTCGACCCCGGGCGACCTCGCGCAGTTCTCCCGCGCGCTGCTGGACGGCAAGCTGCTCCCGGCACCGCAGCTGGCCGAGATGCGCAAGACGGTCGACGCGCCCCTGCTGCCGGGCTGGCGCTACGGACTGGGCCTGTTCAGCGTCCCCCTCAGCTGCGGCGGCGTGTACTGGGGCCACGGCGGCGACATCCACGGGTTCGAAACCCGCGGCGGCGCCACGGACGACGGCCGTTCGGTCGGCTTGGCCGTGACGGCACTGCCGGGCACCTTCGGCGACCCCGACCAGGCGGCCCAGGCGGTGGTGTCCGCGGTGGACACGGCTTTCTGCCGCTGACGCCGGATCGGCCGGAGCCCTCGGGTCTTCCTAGCGGCCGAGCACCTCGGCGCTGAACCCGGCCGCCGCGGCGAAGGCGGTGAGGTCGTCTCCGCGGGTGGCGGGCAGGAGGACGAGCGGGTAGCAGTCGGACTCGATGTCGAGGACCGCGAGGGCCGTTCCCGTGCTGTGCAGCCGCTTTCCCGCGGCTTCGAGGAACTCGTAGGTGGGCAGCTCACTCCGGGCCAGTGACGTCCAGAGCTCGTCGGCCGGCGGCGCGGACCGCAGGGCCCGCAACCGGCCGGTGATTTCGCCGGGCGACTCCTTCCAGTCGGCTTCGGCGAGCAGCCCGTGGTCGGCGAGGGCGTTCACCAGCGCGATCCACGCCAGCAGGGGGAAGGGTTCGTCGATCCCGCGCTCGTCGAGCCGCTCGGCGTGCTCCAGCAGGAAAGCGCCGGGATCGTCGTGGGCGGCGCCGGCGTGCTCGGCCACCCGCGGCGCGTCCGGCGCCAGCAGGGCGGCGACGGCGAGGAGCGCGTCACGAGCGGGTGCGGTCATCGACGTCCTCCGTGGGCCGGTGTCCGACGGGACAGATCATGGCAGCCCACCTCACCGGCCGGCCGCTTCCGGGTACACGTGGTGGGCGCCGGATCCCGGCCGGACCGGGTCCCGGTCGAACAGCCGCCACTGCTCGACCGGGCCGCCGCGTTTCCGTCGTCCCGCGGGCGAACCCGGTTTCCTCGAGGCTCAATCGCGGCCTGCCGCTTCCGGGTACACGAAGTGCCCTTCGCCGTCGCCGAGCCCGAACAGGCGCCAGCTCTCGATCCACGGCCCCGAACAGTCCGGAAAGACTTCGAGCCGGATCGGATCGCCGTCGCCGGTGGCCTCGACGGCCAGCCGGCCGCCGGGGCCGAGTTCCGTGCCGGTCACCCGGAAGTCGCTCGTCGCGAACCGGGCCGTCAGGAATTCCGCCTGCGCGTCGTACTTCGTGGTGCCGTTCTCGAACGCTTCGTCACGGTCGGTGCCGCGCTCCCGCGGCCAGTTCAGGTCGCGTGAACCCAGCAGGATCACGTCGCCGTGCGTGATGCGGAAGGGGCATTGCGCGTGGATCGTCCAGCCGGGCCCGTCGCCGGGACGGAACACGACGATCGCGAGGTTCGCCACCCGCCGGACTTCGGTCAGGCGCGTGCCGGCCAGTGCCCGGACCGCGGCGGAAATCGCGCTCATCCGGCCCGGCCGGACAGTTCGGGTCTTTCGCGGGGAATGTCGTGACTCCTCGGGTCAGGTGGTGCGCTGCCTCTTCGCCGCGGTGGCCCGAGCGTAGCCGGAATCGCCGGGTGATCGCGGCGAATTTCTCAGTGCGCGCGGGCCCGCAGGTGCGCGCGTTCCCCGTGGCGGCCGAACAGGATCAGCAGCTCGACCGCCTTTCCGTCGGCACTGCCGAGCCAGTGCGGGATCGTGGTGTCGAACTCCGCCGCCTCGCCCGCGGGCAGCACCAGGTCGTGCTCGCCGAGGACCAGCCGCAGGCTTCCGTGGAGCACGTACAGCCACTCGTGGCCTTCGTGGGTCTGGTGGTCCGGCACCGGTGGCCGGTCGGTGCTGGGGATGATCATCTTGTACGCCTGCATGCCGCCGGGCCGCCGGGACAGCGGCACGAACGTCATGCCGTGGCGGTGGATCGGGGAGAGGTGGATGCGGGGATCGCCGGTCCGGGGTGCGCCGACGAGGTCGTCGAGCGGGACGTCGTAGGCGCGCGCCAGCGGCAGCAGGAGTTCCAGGCTGGCGCGCCGCTGTCCGCTTTCCAGCCGCGACAGCGTGCTCTCCGAAACCCCGGTGGTGGCCGCGACGTCGGCGAGGGTCATCCCGCGGTGCCGGCGCAGCGCCCGCAGCCGGGGCCCGACCGCGTGCAGCACGTCCTCGAAGTCGTCGCTCACCCCGGCCATCTTGCCGGAACCGCAAGAAACCGTGCCAGTTGCGCCGGTGCGGGGTCAGGGTGGGCCCATGACCACCTCCACCACCGAAGCGTCCCGGTTCTGGGACGGCCACTACACGGCTCACCTCCCCGGCGGCGAGCCGCGCGCCAACGTCCGGCTCGTCGAGGTCGTCTCCCGGCTGGCCCCGGGCCGGGCCCTCGACGTCGGGTCCGGCGCCGGCGGGGACGCGCTGTGGCTGGCCCGGCGCGGCTGGCGGGTGACCGCCGCCGACATCTCCGCCGTCGCCCTCGCCCACCTCGGCCGCCGCGCCCGGGACCTCGGGCTCGCCGGCCGGATCACCGGGGAACGGCACGACCTGGCGGCGACGTTCCCGGCGGGCCCGTTCGACCTCGTCTCGGCGCACTACCTGCACACGTCCTTCCCGCTCCCCCGCGACCGCGTGCTGCGGCAGGCCGCGGAAGCGCTTTCCCCCGGCGGCCGGCTCCTGGTCGTCGAGCACGGGTCCGTCGCGCCGTGGTCGTGGAACCAGGACCCGGCGGCTTGCCCGCCCCTCGAAGCGCCGTCGCTCGATCCGGCGGTGTGGACCGTCGAGCGCGCCGACGCCCTCACCCGCCGTGCCACCGGCCCCGGCGGGCAGACCGCCGAAGTCGTCGACCACCTCGTGCTGATCCGCCGCACCAACTGAAAGGCCCGGCCATGCCCCGAACCCGGCGGCGGGACACCCCGCCCCCACGCACCGGACCGGCCGAAAAGGAGGTGCTGCGCGGTTTCCTCGACCACCTGCGGGCCGCCGTGGTGGCCAAGGCGCAGGACGTGCCGGAGCCGCAGGTCCGGACGCCCGGCGTCCCGTCGGGCACGTCGCTGCTGGGCCTGGTCCGGCACCTCGCGCACGTCGAACGCTTCACGTTCCTCGGCGAGGACACCGCGGACTGGCCCGGGACGTTCCGGCCGCGCCCGGACGAGACCGTCGACTCGGTCGTGGCGGACTACCGCGCCGCGTGCGACCGGGCGAACGCGGTCATCGACGCCTGCACCGACCTGACGCGGCCGGTGGCCCGGCCCGGCCGCCCCGCACCATCGATGCGCTGGGCGCTGGTTCACCTGATCGAGGAGACCGGCCGCCACGCCGGGCACGCCGACATCCTGCGCGAGCTGATCGACGGCAGCACCGGCCGCTGACCACCGGCCCGCGTCGGGTGGCCGGGCGCGGACGAGGTGCCGCGGCCACCACCACCGCACCTCGCCGGATCTTGCGGGTTTTCGCTCCCCGGCCCGGGAACCGCTTGCGAATCCACTGTGGAACGGCGACCGGGAGGGGAATTCCCGCGTGCGGACCGGTGCCGGAAAAGGGGCGGCCGGGAACGCCCGTCCCGTTCGCCCTGCGCGTCACCCGCAAGAGTGCTATTTGATCCTTTATGAGTGAATCACCGAACTACCCGCAGTCGTCCGCTTCGACGGGCCCGGCGCCCGCTCCGGCCCGGCCGGGCACGGTCGAAGGCGCCTTCTGGGCGTTCATCGTCGCGCCGGTGATCGGGCTCATCGGGGGCCTGCTGCTCTTCGGCAACCGGGACCAGATCGCCACCACCATGCGTGACACGAACAGACAACGCGGCGGCAACCTCACCGACGCGCAGATCGACCAGGCGGTGAACGTCACGATCATCACCGCGATGGTGATCGCGGTGATCATCGCCGGGTTGTACCTGCTGTTCGCGTTCAAGCTGCGCGCCGGCCGCAACTGGGCGCGCATCGTGCTGACGGTGCTCGCCGCCCTGCAGCTGCTGTCGGTGCTGATCGGCCAGAGCACGATCGGCGGCTACCTGGCGGTGCTCGCGGCGGTGGTCGGCGTGGTGCTGTCGTTCACCGGCCCGTCGAACGCCTACTTCGCGGCGGCCAAGGGTCAGCCCTGAGGAGCTTCGCGCGGCGGCCCGGTGCGGACCGCCGCGCGAATACCGGTCCCCATCCATGACGGCCACCTCGCCGACCGGCTCGAAACCCCTGCCCACCACGGCGATCGAGTGACCTTTCGCGCGGCCTTGGCCAGCGGGCGTCAGGTGACGTCATCGGGAACCCGGAACCCCGCCGGCAGACCGTCCGCTGTGGACGGTCAGCTGTTCCACATCCGGGCGGTCAGCCGGAGGAACTCACGACCGTCGCCGGCATCCAGCGCTGCCCCTCGATCGGGGTAGACGTCCAGCACCCGGTCCACCCCGGTCAGCCGCAGCGCCCGGCTCACCACCGCGTTCTCGCCCGTGACGACGCGGAGCCGGGCGTTCTGGGCGGCGGCCTGGTCGGTCATCGCGCTCAGCACGCGAACGCCCGCCGCGCCGAGGAAGTGCAGCCCGGCGAGGTCCACCACGATCACCCGCGGTTCCGGGCTGCCGGCCAGCGCGGCGGCCACCGATCCCACGACGACCAGCACCGTCCCGGCGTCGAGCTCGCCCGTCAACGCCAGGAGCACCGGCTCACCGTGCGAGCACGAGACCCGCAACCGCCCCGGCGGGGCACCGAAGGACGCCACGCGAAAACTCCCCATCTTCGTCGAAGGCCGGCACGAACAGGCATTGCGGCCCCTGCACGACCCGCGCGCACGCCAGATTAATGAGCGTATCCGGCTGATCACAAGCCGTGACCGCGCGGTTCGACCCGATCGTGTTTCGCCAGGGCAGGACGGGGGAAGTCACGCTGAGCGATCTGCTCACAAGGAGGTTGTCATGCCGGCAACACCCGATCCGGCGTCCACCGGGGTGCGCACGCTCATCCCGGCACGCATCGACCGGTTGCCCTGGTCCCCGTTCCACACCCGGATGGTGGTCGCCCTGGGGGTGGCCTGGATCCTCGACGGCCTGGAGATCACGGTGGCCAGCGCGGTCGCCGACACGCTCACCAAGCCCGAGACGCTGCACATGTCGTCCGCGGCCGTCGGGCTGCTGGCGACGATCTACCTGGCCGGCGAGGTGGTCGGGGCGCTGTTCTTCGGCAGCCTCTCCGACAAGCTCGGCCGCCGGAACCTGTTCATGCTGACCCTGGCCGTCTACCTCGTGGGCAGCGGCCTGACGGCGCTGACCCTCGGCAACGGCGCGGGCTGGGTGATCTTCCTCTACGCGACGAGGTTCGTGGCCGGCATGGGCATCGGCGGCGAGTACGCGGCCATCAACTCGGCGATCGACGAGCTGATCCCGGCCCGCTACCGGGGCCGGGTGGACATCGCGGTCAACGGCACCTACTGGGCCGGGGCCGTGCTGGGGACGATCGGGACCTACATCCTGCTCAACCGGATGGACCTCTCCCTGGGCTGGCGGCTGGGCTTCCTCATCGGGCCGGTGCTCGGGCTGGTGATCCTGCTGGTGCGGCGGCACCTGCCGGAGAGCCCGCGGTGGCAGATCATGCACGGCAAGGCGGAGGCGGCCGAGGAGTCGATCACCCAGATCGAGCAGGAGGTCGAGCACACCGGCCGCAGCCTGCCGCCGGTCGACGAGAAGAAGGCGATCGAGGTGACACCCGCCGAGCGGATCGGGTACGTCGCCCTGGCCAGGGTGCTGTTCCGCGACTACCCGTCGAGGGCCGTGCTGGGCGCGTCGCTGATGATCAGCCAGTCGTTCCTGTACAACGCGATCTTCTTCACCTACACGCTGGTGCTCGGCAAGTTCTACGGGGTGTCGTCCGAGGCGACGCCGATCTACCTGATCGCGTTCGCGGTGGGCAACCTGGTGGGCCCCTTCACGATCGGCCACCTGTTCGACACCCTCGGCCGGCGCAAGATGATCTCCGGGACGTACATCGTGTCGGGTGTCCTGCTGGCGGTCACGGCGGTGCTGTTCTACGCGGGCGCGCTCAACGCGATCACGCAGACGATCGCGTGGTGCGTGATCTTCTTCTTCGCCTCCGCCGGCGCGAGCGCGGGCTACCTGACGGTGAGCGAGATCTTCCCCCTGGAAGTCCGGGCGAAGGCGATCGCGGTGTTCTTCGCGATCGCGCAGTGCTTCGGCGCACTGGGCCCGGTGATCTACGGCGCCCTGATCGGCACGGGCGATCACCCGGTCCGCTTGTTCATCGGCTACCTGCTGGGCGCGGCCGTGATGATCGCGGGCGGCTTGGTGGCCCGGTTCCTGGCGGTGGACGCGGAAGGCAAGTCCCTGGAGGACATCGCCCAGCCCCTCGCCGCCGCGGGCCGTCGCGGCCGCACCCGCGCCGAGGGTGCGTCGTCGCCGTTCTCGACCTGACGACCGGCAAAATGCCGTGAATGACTCATTCCTGGCGTCGGACGCCAGGAATGAGTCATTCACGGCGCTGGAACCCGCCGAGCCGGTTTAGGCTCGGAAAGCCGCGGGTAGTCGGCCCGCGGAAGCGTCGCGGTCGGGAGGTGAGTGGTGGGACCACGGAAGTGGCTCGAATCCTGGCCCGTCTACCGGCAGCTCACCGGCACCGACCCCCTCGGCCGGGGCAAGGCCGCCGAATCCCCGCACTCCGAAGCCCTCGCTCCGCGCACCGCGAGCGCCGACCGGGTGGCCAGGTCCGTCTGCCCCTACTGCGCCGTCGGCTGCGGGCAGCAGGTCTTCGTCTCCGGCGAGAAGGTCGTCCAGATCGAAGGCGACCCGCACAGCCCCATCTCCCGCGGCCGGCTCTGTCCCAAGGGCTCGGCGAGCAAGCAGCTGGTCACCGGCCCGCAGCGCGAGCAGAAGGTCCGCTACCGCGCGCCCTACGCCACCGAATGGACCGAGCTGGACCTCGGCACCGCCATGGAGATGGTCGCCGACCGCGTGCTCGACGCCCGCCGGAAGGGCTGGCAGGACGCCGACGAGCACGGGAAGCCCCTGCGGCGCACCATGGGGCTGGCCAGCCTCGGCGGTGCCACCCTGGACAACGAAGAGAACTACCTGATCAAGAAGCTCTTCACGGCGCTGGGCGCGATCCAGATCGAGAACCAGGCCCGGATTTGACACTCCGCCACGGTTCCCGGTCTGGGGACCTCCTTCGGTCGCGGTGGCGCGACGGACTACCAGCAGGACCTGCAGAACTCCGACTGCGTGGTCATCATGGGCTCGAACATGGCCGAGGCGCACCCGGTGGGGTTCCAGTGGGTGATGGAGGCGAAGGCCCGCGGGGCCGAGGTGTTCCACATCGACCCGCGCTTCACCCGGACGAGCGCGCTCGCCGACGCCCACGTCCCGCTGCGCGCCGGCACCGACATCGCGTTCCTCGGCGGGGTGATCAACCACATCCTGAGCAACGACCTCGACTTCCGCGAGTACGTGGTCGCCTACACCAACGCCTCCTTCCTGGTGTCCGAGGACTACCAGGACACCGAGGACCTCGACGGCCTCTTCAGCGGCTACGACGAAGCCAAGGCCGCCTACGACCCGTCGACCTGGCACTACGAGAGCATCCCGCCGGCCGGGAGCGGCGGGCACGGCAAGGAGACCTCGGCGTCCGACCAGCACGGCTCGGGCGGCCCGGTGCTCGAAGGCGGCAGCGAGGAGATCGCCGCCGACCCGACGCTGCGGCACCCGCGCTGCGTGTTCCAGATCCTCAAGCGCCACTTCGCCCGCTACACGCCCGAAATGGTCGAGGCCACCTGCGGCACGCCGAAGGAACTCTTCCAGCGGGTCTGTGACGCCTGGACGCGCAACTCCGGCCGGGAGCACACCGCCGCGCTCGTCTACAGCGTCGGCTGGACGCAGCACAGCGTCGGTGCCCAGTACATCCGCGCGGGCTCGATCATCCAGCTGCTGCTCGGCAACATCGGGCGGCCCGGTGGCGGGGTGTTCGCGCTGCGCGGGCACGCCAGCATCCAGGGCTCGACCGACATCCCGACGCTGTTCAACCTGCTGCCCGGCTACCTGCCGATGCCCACCCCCGAGCAGGCCACGCTGGCCGGCTACCTCGACAGCGTCCGCGGCGACAAGCAGAAGGGCTTCTGGCGCAACGCCGACGCCTACACCGTGTCGCTGCTCAAGGAGTACTGGGGCGAGAAAGCCACGCCGGACAACGACTTCTGCTTCGATTACCTGCCGAAGATCAACGGCGACCACGGCACCTACCGCACGGTCATGGACATGGTCGACGGCAAGGTCTCCGGCTACTTCCTGCTCGGGCAGAACCCGGCCGTCGGGTCCGCGCACGGCCGGCTGCAGCGGCTCGGCATGGCCAACCTCGACTGGCTGGTCGTCCGGGACCTGACGATGATCGAGAGCGCCACCTTCTGGAAGGACGCGCCGGAGATCGAAACCGGCGAGATCGTGCCGGAGCAGTGCCGCACCGAGGTGTTCTTCTTCCCCGCCGCCTCGCACGTCGAGAAGGAGGGGACGTTCACCCAGACCCAGCGCATGCTGCAGTGGCGCGAAAAGGCCGTCGAGCCGGCCGGGGACCAGCGCTCGGAGCTGTGGTTCTTCCACCACCTCGGCCGGCTCGTCCGCGAGCGGCTGGCGGGCTCGGAAGACGAGCGCGACCGGCCGGTGCTGGACCTGGCCTGGGACTACGAAGTGCACGGTGACGAACCCTCCGCCGAGGACGTGCTGCGGCGGATCAACGGCCAGGACCTCACCACCGGCAAGGAGGTCGGCGGCTACCTGGACCTCAAGGCCGACGGCAGCACCTCCTGCGGCTGCTGGATCTACAGCGGCGTCTACGCCGACGGCGTCAACCAGGCCGCTCGCCGCAAGTCCCGCTTCGAGCAGGACTTCTACGCCCACGAGTGGGGCTGGGTGTGGCCGATGGACCGGCGGGTGCTCTACAACCGTGCGTCGGCCGACCCGCAAGGGCGGCCGTGGAGCGAACGCAAGGCCCTGATCTGGTGGGACGCCGATCGCGGCGAATGGACCGGCCACGACGTCCCCGACTTCGAAAAGACCAAGCCGCCGGACCACGTCCCGCCGCCGGACGCCGTGGGGCCGGCCGCGCTGCGCGGGGACGACCCGTTCATCATGCAGTCGGACGGCAAGGCGTGGCTGTTCGCGCCGTCGGGGCTGGCCGACGGGCCGCTGCCGACGCACTACGAGCCGCACGAATCGCCGTTCCGGAACCCCTTCTACGCGCAGCAGGCGAACCCGGCGCGGAAGGTCTACGGCCGCCGGGACAACCCGTCGCACCCGTCGCCGCCCGAGACCGGGGGCGAGGTGTTCCCGTTCGTGTTCACCGCCGCGCGGCTGACCGAGCACCACACCGCGGGCGGGATGAGCCGGACCTTGCCCTACCTGTCGGAGCTGCAGCCGGACCTGTTCGTCGAGGTCTCCCCCGAGCTCGCGAAGCTGCGCGGGCTGGCGCACCTGGGCTGGGCGCACGTCGTCACCGCGCGGGCGGCCGTCGAGGCGCGGGTGTTCGTGACCGACCGGATGGCACCGCTGCGGGTGCAGGACCGGGTCGTGCACCAGGTGTGGATGCCCTACCACTGGGGCGGCTCCGGGCTGGTCTCGCGGGACGTCGTCAACGACCTCTTCGGCGTGGTGCTGGACCCGAACGTCTTCATCCAGGAGAGCAAGGTCGCCACCTGCGACGTCCGGCCCGGGCGGCGGCCGCGCGGTGCCGAGCTGCTCGCGTTGCTCGAGGAGTACCGCGCCCGGGCGGGCATCACGCCGGAAACGGGTACCCGGGTCGCCACCGCGCACGACACCGAGCACGTCGAACCCGGCCACGCCGAGGAGGACCGTCCATGAGCGTCGAGAACCGGCTCTCCGGGCCGCTGCCGGACGTCGCCGGCGAAGCCGGGCACACCGGGCACCCACCGCGCGTGGGGTTCTTCACCGACACGTCCGTGTGCATCGGCTGCAAGGCCTGCGAAGTCGCCTGCAAGGAGTGGAACGCCGTCCCCGAAGACGGGCTCGACCTGCTCGGCATGTCGTTCGACAACACCGGCGCGCTCGGCGCGAACTCGTGGCGGCACGTGGCCTTCATCGAGCAGCAGCGCCCGCTCGGCGGCCAGTCGCCCGGGCTCGAGGGGCTGCCGACCGGGCCGTCCGCGATCGACGTGACCACCGCCTTCGTCGCCGAGGAGCTGCGGGAGGCGCCGCGGGGCGGCGGCGGCCTGGGCACCTCTCCCCTCCCGCGGGCTCCCGAAGACCTCGGCATGCCGTCGTTCGACCTGCCCGGCGCGACGACCGGGGCCGAGGGCCGGACGGACTTCCGCTGGCTGATGGCCTCGGACGTGTGCAAGCACTGCACCCACGCCGGCTGCCTCGACGTCTGCCCGACCGGCGCGCTGTTCCGCACCGAGTTCGGCTCGGTCGTCGTGCAGCAGGACATCTGCAACGGCTGTGGCTATTGCGTCTCGGGCTGCCCGTACGGCGTCATCGACCGCCGCCCGGACGATGGGCGGGCGCAGAAGTGCACGCTCTGCTACGACCGGCTCCACGACGGCCTCGAACCGGCGTGCGCCAAGGCCTGCCCGACCGACTCGATCCAGTTCGGCGAACTCGACGAGCTGCGTGAACGGGCGGCCCGCCGCGTCGAGGACCTGCACGAGCGCGGCGTGCCCGAGGCGCGGCTCTACGGGCACGACCCGTCCGACGGCGTCGGCGGCAACGGCGCCTTTTTCCTGCTGCTGGACGAACCCGAGGTCTACGGGCTGCCGCCGGATCCGGTGGTGCCGACCCGCGAGCTGCCCGCGATGTGGAAGTACGCCGGGATGGCGGCCTCGGCGCTGCTCGCCGCCGCGGTCGCGTCGTTCGGGTCGTTCGGAAGGAAGCGCCGGTGAGCCCGCGCGACGACACCCGGGCCCGCGGGTCCGGCCGCCGCAAGCGCGGTGGGTCCGGGGAAGAGCTGATGGTGCCCCGCGCCGAGTTCCGGTCCTACTACGGGCGGCCGGTGCTCAAGCCGCCGGTGTGGGAGTGGAAGGTGCCGGCGTACCTGTTCACCGGCGGGCTCGCGGCGGGCACGTCGCTGCTGGCCGCGGGAGCCGACGTGACCGGGCGGCCCGCGCTGCGCCGGGTGGGCCGCACGGGTTCGCTGGCGGCGCTGCTCGCCAGCGTCTACCTGCTGGTGGCCGACCTCGGCCGGCCGGAACGGTTCCACCACATGCTGCGCGTCGCGAAGCCGACGTCGCCGATGAGCGTGGGCACCTGGATCCTGAGCGCGTTCGGCCCGGGGGTGGGCGTGGCCGCGGCCGCCGAGGTGCTGCCCGCCGGGCTGCGCCGCGCGCTGCCCGGCCGGCTCCTGCGCGCGGCCGCCCGGCCCGCCGGACTGGCCTCGGCGGTCATCGCGCCCGCCGTCGCGTCGTACACGGCGGTGCTGCTGTCGCAGACGGCGGTCCCGGCCTGGCACGAGGCCCACGCCGAGCTGCCGTTCGTGTTCACCGGCTCGGCGGCGGCGAGTTCGGGCGGCTTCGCGATGGCGCTGGTCCCGGTCGAGGAGGCCGGCCCGGCGCGGGCGCTGGCGGTCTTCGGCGCCGCGACGGAACTGGTGGCGTCGAAGGTGCTGGAGAACCGGTTCGGCCTCACGGCGGAGGCGTACACGACGGGCAAGGCGCACCGGCTGCGGAAGTGGTCGGAGCGCCTGACCGCGGCGGGCCTGCTGGGCGCGGTGCTCGGGCACCGCAGCCGAGCGGTCTCGGTGACGGCCGGAGCGGCGCTGTTCGCCGGGAGCGCGTTGCAGCGCTTCGGGGTGTTCGAGGCGGGCGTGGAGTCCACAAAGGACCCGAGGTACGTCGTCGTGCCCCAGCGGGAGCGCGCGAACCGGCGATGACGGCCGCGGTCACGGCCGCCGCCTGGCCGAGCCGCGGTCAGTCCCGGCCGCTCCCCCGCAACCGGGGCAGCACGGCCAGCCAATCCAGCGCCGCCTCGACACTCTCGTGGATCGGCAGCAGCTGCTCCAGTCCCAGTACCCGGATCGGCCGCCGCACCGCCCGGCCGGCCCCCGCGATCGCGAAGGGCACCCCGCTCACGTGCGCCTCGGAGGCCGCCACCAGCAGCTCCGTGATCCCGCCCGCGCCGCAGAACGACACTCCCGGCAGATCGACCACCAGGGCTCGCGGGGCGAGGTCGATCTCCTCGCCGAGCCGCGTCCGGAGCCGGCTCAGCACCGGCAGGTCGATTTCGCCGCGGATCGCGACGACCGTCGCCTCCGCCGTGGCGGTCACCCGCAGGGTCATCGCGGACGGGACGTCGACGCGGAACTGCGGAGCGGCGATCTGGTCGAGCACACAGGCCTCCTCGAAGCGAGGGACGGCACCCGCGGGACGGCGCGCGGGGAACTGGCGGGCGGCTGCCTGTTGAACCGCGATGCCCCACACGGTACGCCTGTCCGGCGGCGGGTTCCGCGCCGACACCGAATTCGTCGAATTCGGACTCGCGGGGCGGCGAATTCCCGAATGCGCCGCCGCCGAGCCGGATAACGGTTCGGAGATCCCCTCGGTCCCGAAGCCCACCGGACGCCCTTCTTCTGCTAAAAAGTTCATCGTTTCACCGACCGACGCAGGGGTACGGGTGGCTTTCGAGGAACAGCTCGTCAACGGGCGGTACCGGCTACTGGGGCACCTCGGCCGCGGCGCGATGAGCCTGGTGTGGCGAGCCAAGGACGAGCGGCTGGACCGCGTCGTGGCCGTGAAGCAGTTCCTGCACGAGCCGGGCATGGGCGGCGACGTCTGCGAGCGGGCGATCCGGGAGGCGCGGCTGGCGTCCCGGCTGCGGCACCCGCACGCCGTCGCGGTGTACGACGTGTTCGAGGACGCCGGCTCGATGTACCTGGTCATGGAGTACGTGCCCGCCCGTTCCCTGACCGACCTCCTCGTCGAACGCGGGCCGCTGCCCCGGTGCGACGTGCTGCGGCTCGGGCGGCAGATCGGCGCGGCACTGGCCGCCGCGCACGGCGACTGGATCCTGCACCGGGACGTCACGCCCAACAACGTGCTCGTCACCGACGACGGCACCGCCCGGATCACCGACTTCGGCGTGTCGCGCGCGCTCGGCGAGCACCCGGCCGCCGACGAAGGCGTCGTCGTCGGCACGCTGCCCTACCTGGCTCCGGAAGTCGCGCGGGGTGGCGAAGCGGGGCTGCCGTCCGACGTCTATTCGCTCGGCGCCACGCTCTACACCGCCTTGGAGGGCACCCCGCCGTTCGGCACCAGCGACGACCCGATCACCCTGCTGCGGCGGATCACCGAGAACCAGCTCACCCCGCCGGTCCACGGCGGCCCGCTGACCGCCGTGCTGCTGCGGATGCTCGAACGCGATCCGGCCGTGCGCCCGTCCATGCAGGAGACGGTGGACCTGCTGGCCGCCGTCGGCAGGCCGGTGCCGGCCCCGCGCCGGCGGTCCCGGCTCCGCCGCGCCACCGTGATCGGGGCCGCGGCGTGCCTGACGTCGGTGAGCGTGGCGGCCGGCCTCGCCCTCGCCGACCGGCCCGCGACCACCACCGCGGCGCCCATCGAGCACCTGCCCACGACGATCACCGCCGACCACACGGTCAGCAGCACCACCACGGCGCCCGCGCCGGTGCCGGGCCGCGCGTCCGAAGGGACGGCGCGGCGCTCCACACCGCCGGCTCCGGCCGCGACCTCCGGGTGCACCGCGCGCTACGAGGTCACGAACGCCTGGCCGGGCGGGGCCCAGGCGCAGGTGACCGTGCACAACGACCGGGCGACGCGGCTCACCGGCTGGACGGTGAGCTGGGTGCAGCCCGGCGGGGCCGGCATCCGGGACCTGTGGAACGGCACCCTGACCCAGGCCGGTTCGTCGGTGACGGTCACCGACGCGGGCTGGAACGCCCTCGTCGAGCCGGACGGTTCGGCTTCGTTCGGGCTGAACCAGGACATCGCCGACGGCCACCCGGGCGTCCCGGCCCTCAGCTGCCGGACGCAGTGAGACCGTTATCGTTCCGTCACAACCGAATTGCCGATTCTTCCGTAGTGGCTGTTTCCGGCATCCGGAACGAATACGTCGAACGCATTTCGTACCCCCACCCAGGTGAGTGAATTGGTCCGACGAGCCGAACTGCGCGCCGGAACCGGCCGTGTTCCCCGATGACGGAAACGACGGAGGGGAGCGTGCCCGTGCACGAAGGGGCAGTGATCGCCGGCCGGTACCGCGTGCTGGGCCGGGCGGGTCACGGCGCGATGGGGACCGTGTGGCGGGCGAAGGACGAGCGGCTCGACCGGCTGGTCGCGATCAAGCAGCTCTTCCCCGACTCCCCCGCCGACCCGGCGGCCGCCGAGCGCACGCGCGACCGGACGATCCGGGAGGCCCGGGTCACCGCCCGGCTGCGCCACCCGCACGCGGTCGTCGTGTACGACGTCGTCGAGCAGGGGTCCGCGGCCTACATCACGATGGAGTACCTGCCGGCCCGCACGCTGACCGAGCTGCTCGAGGAGCACGGCCCGCTGGTGCCGGAGCACGTGGCCGAACTGGGCGCCCAGCTCGCCTCGGCGCTGGCCGCGGCGCACGCGGAAGGCGTGGTGCACCGCGACATCAGCCCCAACAACGTCCTGGTCACCACCGACGGCGCGGCGAAGATCACCGACTTCGGGGTGGCCCACGCGCGCGGCGAAGGCACTGCCACCGGCCGCGGGCTGGTCGTCGGCACGCCGGCCTACCTCGCCCCGGAAGTCGCCGACGGCGACGAACCCGGCTTCCCGTCCGACGTCTACTCGCTCGGCGCGACGCTCTACACCGCGCTCGAAGGGCGGCCGCCGTTCGGCACCGACGAAAACCAGCTGGCCCTGCTCAAACGCGTCGGTGCCGGCACCGTCACCCCGCCCGTCACCAGCGGTCCGGTCACCGACGCCGTCCTCCGGCTGCTCCACCGGGATCCGGCCGCCCGCCCCACGATGGCCGGGGCGGCGCGGCTGCTGACCCGGGCCACCGCGCCCGGGGTGGCCCCGGTGGCGGCCCCGGCGGACCGCGTTCCCGCGCCGGCGCGCCGGCGCCGCTCCCGGCTGGCCTTCGCCGGGACGGCGCTGGCGTTGACAGCGGCCGCCGTGGTGGCGGCGACGACGTCGATCCCGCCCGGCCGGGAGCCCGCGAGCGCGGCGGCCCAGCTCGCTTCGGCGCCGTCCACGACCCCGTCGGCGACGCCGACGGCGTCCCGGGACCCGGGACCCGCCGGCTGCGCCGCGCGCTACCAGGTGGTGAAGTCGTGGGACGGCGGCTTCCAGGGGCTGGTGACCGTCCGCAACAGCGGGCGGGCCGAAGTCAGCGGGTGGACGGTCAGCTGGCCGGCCCCCGCCGGGACGAGCATCGACGACCTCTGGAACGGCAGGCTCGTGCGGACCGGCGCCACCGCGGCGATCGCGAACGCCGAGTGGAATGCGGTGCTGAAGCCGGGCGAATCGACCACCTTCGGCTTCATCGCCCTGGCCCGCGGCGGCAACCGCGGGATGCCGGTGACCGACTGCCGTCCTGGGGAATGAATCGGCGTCGAGCCGTTTTCGATCATCCGACGAAGGTGGCTTGACCAGCCGCGTTGACCGGCATTAAGGTCGACATCCACCCCTTCTTGTTAGCGCTAACTTCCGGCCGGACAACGGATCGGACAATGGGTCTCGAGAAAGTCCTCACCAAGATGACGAATTTCCGCGACGTGGCGGACGAGCCGTCGGGCGGCGGCCGCGGCGCGGTGACGATCACCGACGTGGCGAACGCGGCCGGTGTCTCGGCGAGCACGGTGTCCTACGTGATCACCGGGAAGCGGACGATCTCGCCGGCCACCCGGCGCCGGGTCGAGGAAACCATCCGCACCCTCGGCTACCGGCGCCGCGGCGGCTCGCCGTCCCCCCGCGCCGGCGTCCTCGCGGTGGCGGTGCCGCCGCTTGGCGACCGGCAGCTGGGCATGGAGATGGAGTTCTTCTCCGCGGCCGCGGGCGCGGCCCGCGAACTCGGCTACGACCTGCTCCTGGTCACCGACGACGACGGCACTTCGGGCCTGCACCGGGTGACGTCGGCCGCACTGGCCGACGCGGTGATCGTGCTGGACGCCGGCGACGACGACCCGCGCGTGCCCGTCCTGCTGGCCTCCGGCCGCCCCGCGGTGCTGGTCGGTGCGCCGGGGCAGTACCGCGGGCTGGCTTCGGTGACGCTCGACTTCGCGCCGGCCGGCCGGGCCTGCCTCACCCACCTCGCCGACCTGGGTCACCGGTCGGTCGCCCACCTCGAGCCGTCGGCCACCCTGCCCGGCCACCGGCTCCGGTACCTGAAGGGCTTCGCGGAAAGCTTCCAGGCCGCCGCCGCAGAGCGCGGCGTGAAAGCGGTTTCCCGGCCCTGCGCGCCGGCCGCCGAAGACGTCGCCCGCTGCCTGGGCGAACTGCTCGCCGACGGCGGCCCGACCGCGCTGGTCGTGCACGACGAAGCCGCCCTCCCCCTGGTCATGGGCACCCTGCGGCAGCGCGGGCGGCAGGTCCCGGGTGACGTCTCCGTCGTCGCGGTCTGCTCGGGCACCGCGGCCGGGCAGCAGCGGATCCGGCCCGCCGCGGTGGTGCTCCCGGCGGCCGAACTGGGGGCACTGGCCGTCCGGCGGGCCGTGCGCCAGCTCGACGGCGGACCGGCCGAGCCCGGCACCGTGTTCCCCGCGTTCGTCACCGGGGAAAGCACCGCCGCCGCCCCCGCCGTCCGGGAAGGGCTGACGTTGTCCGGGGGGTGAGAATTCCCGGAAATCGGCGTCCGAACCGAACCAGTTTCCGGTTGCGGCCGTATTTCCTTTCGAGGGGTCGTCGACGTCGACAGGGGATTACGGGTGGCAGCGAAAAAGCGGGCGCTGGCCGGGCGGTACCGGATGCTCGAACCGGCCGGCGGCCATCCCGGCGCCACGGCGTGGCGAGCCAAGGACGAATTGCTGGACCGGTTCGTCGTCGTCGAACAGCTGCCGCCCGGGTGCCCGTTCGACGCGGCCCATTCCGACCGCGTCCGGGCCAAGGCGATCCGCGACGCGCGCGCGGCCGTCCGGCTGCACCACCCGCACGTCGTCGTCGTGCACGACGTCTTCGAGCACGACCTGACGCCGTACGTGGTGACGGAGGATCTGGCGGCCGGCACCCTCGCGGACCTGGTCGAGCGGCGCGGGAGCTTCCGGCCGGACCGCGTCGCGGCACTCGGCGCACAGCTGGCGTCGGCACTGGCGGCCGCGCACGCCGAGGGCATCCTCCACCGCGGCTTCGGCCCGGACAAGGTGCTCCTCACCGCGGACGGGACGGCCAAGATCGCCGGCTTCGGCCTGGGCACCGGCGGTTTCCCCGCTCCGGAAGTGGCCACCGGTTCGAGCGCGGGAGGCCCCGCGGACGTCTATTCCCTGGGCGCCACGCTGTATTTCGCGCTCGAAGGGCGGGTGCCCGGCACCGCCGTCCCGCCGCGGGCGCGCGGACCGGTCCTCGATGCCGTGCTGGACCTCGTGCGCCCGGAGCCGGGGGCCCGGCCGTCGATGGCCGAAGCCGGCCGGACGCTGACCGACCTCGCCGTTTCCCGTCTCCCGGCCCCGGTTCCCGAGCGGAGAGCTCGGCCCCGGGCCCGCGTCCTGGTGACGGGCACGGTGCTCGTGGTCGCCCTCGGCACGGCGGTGACGACGCACGCGGCCCTCCGCCGCCTCACGGCTTCCTGACGCCGCCGGGAGCCAGGAAGAAACGCGGGCGAATTCGACGGTTTCACCCGCCACCCTCATTGCGGTCCGGATTCCCCGGTGGATTCCGAACCGGATTCCGGCGCGCTCCCGCACGATTCGCGCACCACGAGCGTCGGCCAGAGCTGCAGCCGGTGCACGGGCCGCCCGGTCGTGTCGGCGAGCCGGGCCAGCGCGAGCTCGGCGGCCACCGCGCCGAGCCGGTGCTTCTGCGGGCACACCGCGGTCAGCGGCGGGTCGGAGGCCGCCGCGACCTCGTCGTCGTAGGAGACCACCGCCAGTTCGCCGGGCACCGCGATGCCGCCGTCGCGCGCCCGTTCGATCAGGCCGATGGCCTCCCGGTCGGCGTGCACGAGCAGCGCCCGGACGCCGGCCCGGAGGCAGCGGTCCAGCAGTGCGTCGTACTCCCGCGTCCAGCCCGGGGCGCCGTAGGCCGGGACGTCGAGGTCCAGCGCCGTGGCCGCGTCCAGGCCCAGGGAGCCGATCGTCTCCCGCCAGCCGGTGCGCACCGCCGGGCTGTGCGGGCTGGACCGCGAGGTGACCAGCCCGACCCCGCGGTGGCCGAGGGAAACCAGGTGCCGGACGGCCAGGCCCGCGCCGAGCGCGTGCGCCGTGGTGGCCGCGTCCAGCGCCAGCGTCGGCAGCTCCGGCGGCGGCAGGCGTTCGACGAGCACCACCGGGACGCTCAGCGAACCCAGCCAGCGCAGCAGGTCCAGCGCGCCGCGCCCGCTGGTGGCCGGGGCGACCAGCAGGGTCTGCACGCCGCGTTCGAGGAGCTTGGTGATCTGACGGCGGTCCTCGGCTGCGTCGTAGCTCGACGCCCGCAGGACGAGCCGGCCGCCGGTGGCGGCCACCGCGGACTGCGCACCCTGGACCACCGTCGGCCAGTAGTACTCGACCGACGGCGCGACCATGCCGACCAGCGCGCCGTGTGCGGCCGGGCCGAACGCCGAAGCCGCGCGCCCCGGCTCGTGGTGGCCGCCGCGGGGCCGGGTCAGCGTGACCCCGCCGTGCACCCGCGTCAGCAGGCCGCGGTCGGCCAGCTCGGTGACGTCCCGCCGCACGGTGACCGCGGTGACGCCCAGCCGCTCCACGAGCTCGGCGAGCCGGACCGCGCCGTGCTCGCGGACCACCGAAAGGATCAGCTGGTGCCGTTCGGAGGCGAGCATCACCGGACGTGCTCCAGCCGGACCCGCGCCGGGCCCTCGCCCACCAGGAGGGTGAGCCGGCTCAGCTGCTCGCCCCAGGAGGCCCGCAGCAGGGGATCGTCCAGCGGCCGCCGCTCGAGTTCCGCGGTGGTGTGCCGGGCGTCCCAGCTCAGCCGCAGCACCCGCCGGCCACCGAGGGACGCGAACGCTTCGCCCTCCCCCAGTTCGACGTCGCCCGCGAGGACGTGCCGCAGCCGGACCGGCCGGACGGACTCGTCGTCCGTCACCTCGACGTACGCGGGCGTGGCGCGGACCAGCCGCACCGACCGGGTCCAGCGCGGCACACCCGGGTAGGCCCCGGCGAGGTCCGCGGACAGCGTGGCGGCGGACGCAGTGAGCTCGACCCGGACGTCCCGCGCCGCGCGGTCCTCCCCCGGTTCCTGCGTGACGCCCGGCTCGGGGACGTTGTGCCACTCACTGCGCAGCGCCCAAGCCCGGTAGCGGTCCGGCCCGAAGCTGGCCGCGGTGTAGGTCGGCTGGCCGGCGTCGGCCACCACCGGCACCCCGTCCACCGCCACCCAGTAGGACCCGACGTCGAGGTGGTTGTGCCGCTCGCCGTTGTGGCCGGCCTTGGCCGCCACGGTCAGCCCGCGCGGCGTGCCCGCCGTCTCCCGGGCCACGAGCACCTGCACCCGCGGCAGCCACTCTTCGCGGGCCAGCCAGCTCGCGCCGGGCTCCGCGGTCACCGCCTTCCGCCAGTCCGGGTCGGCCAGGCCGGCCAGGGCGCGGCCCAGCCCGGCCGACGGCCAGACGAGCCGTCCGCTCGCGCGCGCCCGGCTCACCGCGTGCGCCCGGACCTCGTCGTCGCCGAGCCGCTCACCCCACCGGTGCAGGACGTGCCACGGCTGGGCCGGCGACAGGCGGGCCGGGGCGTCCCCGGCGTTGACGTACGCATCGCCGCCCAGGTGCATGCGGTGCGGAAAGCGGATCAGCGGAGCCAGCACGGGCAGCTCGCCCGCGTCGACGCCGGTCGCGCCGGCCAGCAGGTCGAGGCACTCCAGCAGGCGGCAGGCGCCGTGCCACCAGTAGGCGACGCCTTCGTCGATGCCGCCGTCGTCGGGCAGCACGGCGACGTAGTGGTCGAGGCCCTCGACCACCAGCCGCACCAGCCGCAGGCGCCGCTCTTCGTCGTCGACGAGCAGCAGCGCGGCGGTGAGGACGGCGCTGTGGATCCACGGGTTCCAGTTGTGCGCGTCGCCGTCGAGGCCGAGCCAGTGCCAGTCGCGGACGCGCTCGAACGGCGTCAGGACGCGGAGTTCGACTTCCCGCCGCAACCGCTTGCGCAGGCCGGGGGCCCGGCCGTCGAAGCGCGGGCCGAGGACGTGATCGGCCCAGGCGAACAGGGCCGCGACTTCGGCCGCGCCCAGGTCGAGGAAGGGGTCGTCGGGATCGGCGAGCACCTCGCCCCGGGCGGCCGCGTGCCGGTCGTGGGGCGCCCAGCACCACGTGGTCGCCTCGGCCAGCGCGACCAGCCCGTCGATCGCGCCGTCGAGGAACGCCGTCTCCTCCGGGGGCGCCAGCACGGCGGCCAGCACCAGCGTGGTGACGCGTTCGCGAAGCTCGCGGGCGGCGTCTTCGTAGTCGGTCCGGACGCCGTCGCGGAACGTCCGGGCCCACGCCGTGGCGGTCAGCACCGGCGCCGGCCGCGCGAGCAGGGCGCGGGCCTCGGCGAGCAGCTCGGTCCCGTCGGCCGCGTCCCAGACCGCCCGGTCGCGGACGTCCGGGAAGGCGGGCCGCACCACCGGACGGCCTTCGAAGACCGCGCGCAGGACCACAGTGTCCCCTTCGCTTCTGATCGTTTGTGATCGGTTTTGACCTGAATTGTTGACTCGCACTATGACACAGCCCGACAGTGACAGCCATCACTTCGACGGAGGAGCAATGACGCTTCGGGAATCGGCGGCCCTGAGCCGCCGGACGTTCCTCTCGGCCACGGCCGCCCTCGCGGCCGGCGGGCTGGTCGGCGGCTGCGCGTCGTCGACGACCACGGCCTCCGGGGCCACCCGCGTGAGCATCTGGTCCTGGCTCACCGGCATGGACAAGTACGTCGCCGCGTTCAACGCCGCCCATCCGGACATCTCGGTGGAGCTCAACGTGATCGCATCCGGCCTCAAGGGCGGCTACGCCCAGCAGACCAACGCGTTGCGCGCCCACAACGCCCCGGACATCCTGCACGCCGAGTACCAGGGCCTGCCGCAGCTGCTCACCACCGGCGGCCTGCGGGACCTCACCGGCGACCTGGCGGACCTGGAGCGCGGCTACTCCCCCGCGGCCTGGCAGGGCGTCCGGCCCGGCGGCCGCACCTGGGCGGTGCCGATGGACCTCGCCCCGATGGTGCTCTACTACCGCAAGGACCTGTTCGACCGGCACGGGATCGCGGTGCCGCGCACGTGGGACGAATTCCGCACCGCCGCGCAGGCGGTGAAGAAGGCCGACCCGGCGGCGCGCGTGACGACGTTCCCGCTCAACGACGGCTCCTTCTTCGCCGGGATGTGCTGGCAGGCGGGCGATCCGTGGTGGCGCGTCGACGGCGGCTCGTGGCGGGTGGACATCGACGGCGCCGGCACCCTGCGCACCGCCGACTACTGGCAGGGCATGATCCGCGACGGCCTGGTGGCCACGGCCCCGACGGGCGACCAGGACTGGATCGGGGCGATGCACACCGGCCGGCTGTGGGGCCTGCTCGGCGCGTCCTGGAGCGTCGGCACGCTGGTGAAGTCCATCCCGCAGGACAAGAACCGGTGGGCGGTCACCACGATGCCGACCTGGGACGGCGTCCCGGCCAACGGCGTGCAGGGCGGCAGCGCGTTCGCCGTCTCCGCCGAAAGCAAGGTGCCCGAGGCGGCGGTGAAGTTCCTGCGCTGGCTGAGCACCGACCCGGCCGTCGCGAAGATCGGCACGACGTTCACCACGCCCTTCCCCGGTTACCTGCCGAGCCGGGACGTCGCCCGGAAGGCGTACAAGGGCGGGTACTTCCTCGGTGCCCCGGTGTACGACGTGCTCGACGAAGCCGCCCGGCGCGTCCCGGACTGGACGTGGGGCCCCAACGCCCTGCGCATCTTCTCCACCGTCGTCGACCGCATGAGCGGGGTGAAGACGGGCGGGACGACCCTGGCCGCCGCCGTCCGGCAAACGCAGGCGGACGCCGTCGCCGCGCTGCGGGAGCGGGGATTGACCGTGCTGGAAGGGAAAGCCTGATGACCGTCCTCACCCCCGAACGCGCCGCGAGCGTCCCGGCGCCCGCCCGCCCCGGCGCCACCGCGCAGGGCCGCCGTGGCCGCGGCCGCGCCGGCCTCGTGCTGGCGGCCCCGTTCGCGATCCTGCTGACGGCCACCGTGCTCGTCCCGATCGGGTACGCGCTCTACTTGAGCCTGTTCACCGATCGCCTGTCCGGCTTGGGTTTCTCCGGTCCGACGCAGGCGTTCGTGGCACTCGGCAACTACGCCGACGTGCTCACCGACAGCGCGTTCCACGCGAGCCTCGGCAACGTGGCGCTGTTCGTCGTGGTCCACATCCCGATCATGCTCGGCCTGGCCCTCCTGCTCGCCCTGCTCATCGACTCCGCCGTCGTGCGGCTCAAGCGCGTGTGGTCACTGGCGGTCTTCCTGCCCTACGCGGTGCCGACCGTGATCACCGGGCTCATCTGGGCCTACCTCTACAGCCCGAACTCGGGGCTGACCGCGCTCCTGCCGTTCGACCCGCTGGGCAAGACCGGCATCCTGCCCTCGATCGTGAACATCGCGACCTGGCAGTGGGTCGGCTACAACATGATCATCTTCTACACGGCACTGCAGGCCGTCCCCCGTGACGTCCTCGAAGCCGCGCGCGCCGACGGCGCCGGGGGCTTCCGGACGGCGTGGTCGGTCAAGGTCCCGATGATCCGGCCGACGATGTTCGTCGCCCTCGTGTTCACCGTCATCGGGTCCCTGCAGCTGTTCACCGAACCCCTGGTGCTGCGCGGGTTCACCGGCTCGGTGACGAGCACCTGGTCCCCGAGCCTCTACGTGTACGAGGCCGCGTTCATCGCCAACGACTACGGCCGCGCCGCCGCCGCGTCCGTGCTGCTGGCGCTGGTTTCCGCTCTGCTCTCGGCGCTGGTCATGCGCCTGTCCAACCGGAGGTCCCGGTGACCCTGTCCCCTGCCGCTGCGACATCCGGGGCTTCGCCCCGGGCCGGGGGCTCCGCCACCCGGAACCCCCGGACAGCAGGTTCGCGATGGACGTCACGCACGGTCGTGCACGTCCTGCTGGTGCTGGCCGCGCTGTACGCGGTCCTGCCGCTGATCTGGCTGGTCACCTCGGCCACCAAGTCCGTCGGCGACTTCTCCACGACCGGCGCGTTCGAGTTCGGGCAGTTCAACCTCGGCGCCAACCTCAGCGCGCTGTTCACCCAGGAGAACGGCGTCTTCCTCGCCTGGATCCGCAACTCCCTGCTCTACGCGGGCCTCGGCGCGGTGCTCGGCTCGCTGATCTGCGCCGCCTGCGGGTACGCGATCGCGAAGCTCGATTTCCCGGGCCGCCGCGCGCTGTTCGCGGTGACGCTGACCGGGGTTCTCGTGCCGACCACCGCGTTGGCCCTGCCGCTGTACCTGCTGGCCTCGCAGCTGGAGATCGTCGGCACGTTCTGGGCGGTGTTCATCCCGTTGCTCACCAACCCCTTCGGCGTCTACCTCGCCCGCGTCTACGCCGAAGCCGCGGTGCCCGGCGAGGTGCTCGAAGCCGCCCGGACCGACGGCGCGGGCGAGCTGCGGACGTTCTTCACCATCGCGCTGCCGATGATGCGGCCCGGCCTGGTCACCATCTTCCTGTTCCAGTTCGTGGGGATCTGGAACAACTTCTTCCTCCCGCTGGTGATGCTCACCGACCCGAAGCTGTTCCCGATGAGCCTCGGCCTGTACCAGTGGAGCACGCGCGTCACCCAGTTCCCGCAGTACAACCCGCTCGTCATCACCGGCTCGCTGCTGGCCGTGCTGCCGCTGGTCGTCGCGTTCGTCCTGCTGCACCGGCAATGGCGGTCCGGGCTGGCGGCGGGCAGCGTCAAGTGACCCGGCGTCCGGAGACCCTGCTGGTGATGGCGCGGGACACGAGAGAACTGCAGTTCGGCGCCGCGGAACTGGCCCGGCTGCGCGCCACCGCCCGGCTGGGCGAGCCGCTGTGCACCGACGAGCTCGCCTCGGCGCCGGTGCGCGCGCGGCTGGCCGAGGTGGAGGTGCTGATCACGTCGTGGGGCTGTCCCCCGCTCGACGACGCGGTCCTGCGGGCCGCGCCGAACCTGCGGGCGGTGCTGCACGCCGCCGGCAGCGTCCGCGACCACGTCGGCGCGGCCGTCTTCGACCGGGGCCTGCTGGTCACCACGGCCGCCGACGCCAACGCCGAGCCGGTCGCCCAATACACCCTGGGCGCGATCCTGTGGGCGTTCAAGAAGGTGCCGTTCCTGGCCGCCGACGCCCGGAAGTTCCGCGAGGACTGGAGCTACCGCGAACAGCGCGGCGAACTGTCCGGCCGCGACCGGACGGTGGTGCTGGTCGGCTTCTCCCGCGTCGGCCGCCGGGTCGCCGCGCTGCTGCGGCTGCTGGACCTGGCCCGGGTGCTCGTCGTCGACCCGGTGGCCGACGCGAACGAGATCCGGGCGGCCGGGGCCGAGCCCGCGACCCTGGCGGAAGCCCTGCCGCAGGCCGACGTGCTGAGCCTGCACGCGCCGTCGCTGCCGGAGACGCGGCACATGATCGGCGCCGCCGAGCTGGCCGCGCTACCGTCCGGCGCCGTGCTGATCAACACCGCGCGCGGCGCGCTCGTCGACACCGCGGCCCTCGAACACGCCTGCGCCACCGCCGGCCTGCACGCCGTCCTCGACGTCACCGAGCCCGAGCCGCTGCCCGCCGGCTCCCCGCTCTACGACCTGCCCAACGTGGTGCTGACCCCGCACGTGGCGGGCTCGCTGGGCTCGGAGACCCGCCGGATGAGCGCCGAGGCGCTCGGCGAGCTGGAGCGCTACGCCGCGGGCCTGCCGCCCCGGGCCCCGGTGACCCGGCATTCCCTGGCCGTGCAGGCATGACCGCCGTCGAAGACCGGCGGCTCTCGCCGTACACCGGCTGGACGCGCGGGCACTGGGCGGCGTACGCGGACCGGCTGCTCGCGGCGGCCGGGAAGTACCGTTCCCCGGCGGGCGCCCGGATCGACCTGCCGGGCCCGGCCAGCCGCAACGGCCGCGTCTCGGACGGCCTGGAAGGGTTCGCCCGGACGTTCCTGATCGCCGGCTTCCGCGTCGCCGGGGAGGGCGGCGCGGACCCGGGCGGCTTTCTCGAGCACTACGCGCGCGGGCTGGCCGCCGGCACCGATCCGGCGTCACCCGAGGCCTGGCCGCGGCCCGACGAACTCGGTCAGTCCAAAGTGGAGGCCGCGTCGATCGCGCTGGTGCTGCAGCTGACCCGGCCGTGGCTGTGGAACCGCCTGGAAGACGCCGTCCGGGAGCGGGTCGTCGCCTGGCTCGCCACGGTGATCGGGCAGCCCTACCCGCCGATCAACTGGGTGTGGTTCCGGATCGTCGTGGAGTCGTTCCTGCGCGAGGCGGGCGGGCCGTGGTCGGCGGCGGACGTCGAAGAGGACCTCGCCGTGCACGCGTCGCTGCGGCGGCCGGGTGGCTGGCTCAGCGACGGCGACGAGCGCGCCTACGACCACTACACGGGCTGGGCCCTGCACCTGTACCCGCTGCTGTGGACGCACCTGTTCGACGTCACCGGCACCCTCTGCCCCGGCTCGCTGCGGCACCAGTGGGGCGCGGACCTCCGCGACTACCTCGACGACGCCGTGCGGCTGGTCGGCAGCGACGGCTCGCCGCTGCTGCAGGGCCGCAGCCTGGTCTACCGCTTCGCGGCCGCGGCGCCGTTCTGGGTCGGCGCCCTCACCGGGACCACCGGGCTGTCCCCGGGCCTGACCCGGCGGGTGGCCGGCGGCATGGTGCGGCACTTCGCCGGCCGGGGCGCGCCCGGCGGCCTGCTGGATCTCGGCTGGCACCACGCCTGGCCCGCGATGCGCCAGGCCTACTCCGGGCCCGGTTCACCGTACTGGGCGGCCAAGGGCCTGCTGGGGCTGGCCCTGCCCGCCCACCATCCCGTGTGGACGGACGTCGAGGAGCCGCTGCCGATCGAGACCGGGGACGTCGCCCGCGTCGTCCCCGCGCCGGGCTGGCTGGTTTCGGGACGGCGTCGCGACGGCATCGCGCTGGTGGTCAACCACGGCACGGACCACGCGCGCCCGGGCGACCCGCGCGCCGACTCGCCGCTCTACGCCCGGCTCGGCTATTCGACGGCGACGTTCCCGCCGGCTTCGGTTCCCGAGGTTCCCGACAACGCGGTGTACGTGCTCGACGCGGACGGCCGGGCGAGCCACCGGGCGGGGTTTTCGACTTGCTACGCCACCGAACTGCCGGGTGGCGTGCTGGCGGCGGCGTCCCAAGGGCGGGTCCGCTGGGTCGACACGGCCGGCGACGACTCCCCCGACCACGGCTCCGGCCGCAGCGGTCCGGTGGTGCCGGGCCCGGTGCTGACGGTGGCTTCCGTGGTGCGGCGGGGCGTGGAGGTGCGGCTCGCGCGCCTCGACGACCCGGTCCGTTCGCGCCCGGATGCGGTGAATGACTCATTCCTGGCGTCTGACGCCAGGAATGAGTCATTCACTGCGCTGCGGCTGAGCGGATGGCCGGTGTCGGCCGAGACCCGGCCGGTGACCCGGGCCGGTGCCGAGCCGGGAGCCCGGTGCGGCCCGGAGGTCACCGCCACCGCCGAAACCCCCGAGCTTCGCTCGACGCTGCGAAACCTGCGCGGCTTCACCACGGCGGACGTGGCGGTCGAGGCCGGTGCCTCGCCGTTGGGTGAGTGGACCGCGCTCCCGTTCGTCGCCACCGACGGGCCGCCGGAGCCGGGAGCCGTGTTCGCCGCGGTCGTCGTCCTGGACCGCGGCGGCCCGGAGGACGCCGACCCGTCCCTGGCGATCGCCGCGGACGGCCAGGGCGGCCACCACGTCACGCTGAGCTGGCCCGACGGCGTCACCGCCGAAGTTCCCCTGCCCTCAGTGCCGTCCTGAAAGCGTGGCGAGCGGTTCTCCGGCCGGGACGGTGTGCCGGCGGCGAACCGGAGCCATCGAGGTCGGGTGCGAGACGCTCCAGGCCGCGCTCTTGCAGATGATTTCCTTGAGGCGCGCGGCCATCCGGCCGGTGACGGCGGACGGTTTCGGCCGGTCGTCCGGGGTCACCCACTGCACGACCGCGTCGCGGCGGCCGAGGCTGATGCACTGGGCGGTGTAGCCGATCTTGTTCTCCGGGAGCGGGCGGCCGGTCAGCCGGGCGGCGATGGCGTCGGCCGCCAGGTAGGCCGAGGGAACGCCCGAGGCGCACGACATCCGCAGCGGATCGCCGCTCGCGCCCGGGGCGAGCGCGGCGTCGCCGACGGCGTAGACGCCCGCGTGCGAGACCGACCGCATCGTCTCGTCGACCACGATCCGCCCGGTCGCGGAGACCGCCAGCGTGGTGGCCGCGGCGAGGGGGTGCACGGCGAACCCGGCCGTCCAGACGGTCACCCGGGCCGGGATCGTGCGGCCGTCGGCGGTGACCGCCGCGGCCGCCTCGACCTGCGCGATGGCCGTGTTCTCGTGCACGGTGACGCCGAGCCGGCCGAACGTCTCTCGCAGGTGGTTGCGGGCCTTCTCGCTCAGCCAGTCACCGAGGCCGCCGCGGGTGGCGAGGGCGACCTCGAGATCCGGGCGCGCTTCGGCGATTTCGGTGACGGCTTCGATGCCGGTGAGGCCACCGCCGACGACGAGCACGGTCCCGCCCGCGGGGAGCTCGGCCAGCCGCGCCCGCAACCGCAGCGCGGACTGCTTGCCGGCGAGGTGGTGGGCGTGCTCGGCGACGCCGGGAACACCGCTGCCGGCGGCCGTGCTGCCGAGGGCGTAGACGAGCGTGTCGTAAGCCAGCTCGTCGCCGTCAGCGAGGGCGACCGTCCGGCGATCCGCGTCGACGGCGGTGACCTGCGCGATCCGCACCTGCACACCCGTGCCCGCGAAGACGCCGGTCAGCGGGCGGGGCTTCAGGTCCTGGCCGGTCGCCAGCTGGTGCATGCGGACGCGCTCGACGAACTCGGGGTCGGCGTTGACGAGGGTGATTTCGGTGTCGGCGGGGTGCAGCCGCTTGGCGAGGCGACCGGCCGCGTTGGCTCCGGCGTACCCGGCCCCGAGGACGATGATGCGGTGCTTCATGGTCTTGCTCCTGTCCGGTCGGTGTGTGCTCCCTGAACCGGGCAGGGCCGCGAAACCTGACAGGAGTTCGACGTGACCTGGGTCACCAGTCGCCGGCGAGGGGCTCCCCGTGCTCGGAAGCGTCCCACCGGCGCGTCGCGCGGGCCAGCTTGGCCGGGTTGGCCTGCGCGTGCACGGCCGCGATGCCGTCGGCCGTCACGTCCAGCGCGAAGACGCCGGCGACCCGGTCGCCGACCACCATGACCAGCGCCGGCACGCCGTTGGCGACCGCGGCGTACAGAGCGGGGCGGCCGCCGACCATCTCCCACTTGGCCTCGCCCGGTGTGAACAGCGTGCGCAGGAACCGCGCCACCCGCAGGGCACCGGTGATCGGCCGCGGCACCGAGAAGACCACGCCGCCGCCGTCGCCGATGCTGGTCGCGTCGTCGGTCAGCAGCTTCACGAGTGAGTCCGTCCGGCCGCTGAGGGCCGCGGCGAGGAACTCCTCGACGATCTTGCGGGCGGCGGCCGCGTCGACCTCGACCCGGCGCCGGTCGGCGGCCAGGTGCTGCTTGGCCCGCCGGTGGATCTGCTGGCAGTTCGCCTCGGTGAGGTCGAGCACCCCGGCGATTTCGCCGTGCGAGTACCCGAACGCCTCCCGCAGGACGTACACGACGCGTTCCCTGGCCGTCAGCCGCTCCATGAGCGTGAGCATCGCGATGGAGACCGATTCCCGCTGTTCGACGGTGTCGGACGGACCGAGCATCCGGTCCCCGGCGAAGACGGGCTCCGGAAGCCATTGGCCGACGTAGGTTTCCCGCCGGGCCCGCGCCGACGTGAGCCGGTTGAGGCAGAGGTTGGTGAGCACCTTCGTCAGCCACGCCTCGGGCGTCTCGATGAGCTCCCGGTCCGCGGACTGCCAGCGCAGGTACGTGTCCTGCACCGCGTCCTCGGCGTCGCCGGCCGACCCCAGCAGGCGGTAGGCGATCGCCTCCAGCCTCGCCCTGGCCGCCTCGAACACCGCGACCTCGTGCGTCCCCACCGACATGAACCCAGTCAACCACCCGTGCCGGGGCACGCGTGCGAAGATCCCGAGGTGCCTTCGACTTCCTCCCGCCCGCGTTCGTTCTGGGACGACGCGGTGGTCTACCAGCTCTACGTCCGGTCCTTCGCCGACAGCGACGGTGACGGCGTCGGTGACCTCGAAGGGGTGATCCGGCGGCTCGGCCACATCGCCGGGCTCGGCGCGGACGCGATCTGGCTGAACCCCTGCTACCCCTCGCCGCAGGCGGACCACGGCTACGACATCGCCGACTACCACGGCGTCAACCCCGAGTACGGCAGCCTCGAGACGTTCGACCGCCTGGTCGCCGAGGCGCACGGCCGCGGCCTGCGGATCCTGATGGACCTCGTCCCCAACCACTGCTCCGAGCGCCACCCCTGGTTCACCGCGGCGCTGGCCGCCGGCCCGGGCTCCCCCGAGCGCGGGCGGTTCGTCTTCCGCGACGGCCGGGGTGACGAGCCGCCGAACAACTGGCAGTCGGTCTTCGGCGGGCCCGCGTGGACCCGGGTCACCGAACCCGACGGCACGCCCGGGCAGTGGTACCTGCACCTGTTCACCCGCGAGCAGCCGGACTTCGACTGGCGCAACCCGGAAGTCCTGGCCTACTTCGACGACGTCCTGCGCTTCTGGTTCGACCGCGGCGTGGACGGTTTCCGCATCGATGTCTGCCACGGCCTGATCAAGGACGCCGCCCTGCGCGACTGGGACCCGGCCGACGACGGCTACAACGCCTACAGCTGGAACCGGCCGGAGGTGCACGAGATCTTCCGGCGCTGGCACGCGCTCGCCGCCGGTTACGGCCGCGAGCGCGACCTGCTGCTGGTCGGGGAGGTCTGGGTCCCGGACCCGGCCGACCTGGACCGGTACCTGCGCCCGGACGAGCTGCACCAGGCGTTCTCGTTCGACCTGCTCGTCCAGCCGTGGGAGGCGCGCGCCCTGCGCGGGGCCATCGAGCGCGCCACGGCCCGCACGGCGGTGCACGGCGCCCCGGCGGCGTGGACGCTGGCCAACCACGACGTCCACCGGGCGGTCACGCGCTACGGCATCGTCCGCCCCGAGCCCGCCCCGGCGAGCAACGACGCCTTCGCGGCCCTGATGCGCCCCCGCGGCGAAGTCGACGCGGAACTCGGCGAGCGCCGGGCCCGGGCGGCGCTGCTCCTGGTGCTGGCCCTCCCCGGCTCGGTTTTCCTGTACCAGGGCGAAGAACTCGGCTTGCCGGAAGTCCAGGACCTCCCCGACGAAGCCCGTCAAGACCCGGTGTTCCACCGCACCGGCGGCGCGGAGAAGGGCCGTGACGGCTGCCGGGTCCCGCTGCCGTGGGCCGCGGACGCCCCGGCGTTCGGGTTCGGCACGGGGGTGCCGTGGTTGCCGCAGCCGCCGTGGTTCGCCCGGTACGCCGTGGACGTGCAGGAGAAGGACGACACCTCGACGCTGCAGCTGTACCGCCGCGCCGTCCGGGCCCGGCGGGAATTCCGGCTGGGCGAACCGGGTCCGGTGGAGTGGCTGGACACCGGCGACGACGCGGTCTCGGCGTTCCGGCGCGGGAAGCTGGTGTGCGTGGTCAACACGGGCAGCACGCCGTTCACCGCACCGGAGGGCTGGGGCGAAGTCGTGCTCGGCAGCGACGGATCCGGTCGCGTGGCGGGCGATTCCGCGGTCTGGCTGGTGTCCTGAGGGGTGTGTTACGCCGGGGCCGCGGGTTCGTCGCCGAGCGCCGCGACCAGGTCGGCCACCCGGTGGTGCGCCTCCAGCGGGTGGCGCAGCCGGCCTTCCGGGTGAATCTTGTAGTGGTTGCGCCGGCCGACGCGCTCGCGCTCGAGGTAGCCCTCCGCGATCAGGTCCGCGAGGATCAGCTGCACCCCGCGTTCGGTGATGCCCACCCGCTCGGCGATCTCGTGCAGCGTCCGATCGGGATTCGCGGCCACGCACAGCAGGACGTGCGCGTGGTTGCTGAGGAACGTCCACGAAGCCATATCGGCCACAGTAGACGTCCGAACTTGACAGACGAAGTGCAGTTCGTCATTCTGGAGTAGCGGAGGGGAGTACCCGCCCGGTCCGGCATCGTCAATCCGGCTGCCCCAGAGCAGCCCGGTGCCGGCGTCACCGTCAGGTGACCGGGGAGACCTCCGGTTCGTGATCGAACCGGAGGAGTGTCTCGTGACCGTCCCGATCTGGGCCTGGGCCGCCGTGCTCGGCGTCATCCTGGCCATGCTCGCCGTCGACCTGCTCGCCCACCGGCGCGCGCACGCCGTCGGCGTCCGGGAAGCCCTCGCGTGGTCCGCCGTGTGGGTGGCGCTCGGGCTCGCCTTCGGCGCCGTGATCTGGTGGGCCTGGGGCGCGGAGTTCGCGGGCCAGTACTTCGCCGGCTACGTCATCGAGAAGTCCCTGGCCGTCGACAACGTCTTCGTCTTCGCGATCATCTTCGGCTACTTCGCGGTCCCCCGCGAATACCAGCACCGCATCCTCTTCTACGGCGTCCTCGGCGCGCTGGTGTTCCGGGCGGTGTTCATCGCCGCGGGCTCGGTCCTGATCGCGAGCTTCGCGTGGATCCTGTACGTCTTCGGCGCTTTCCTGGTCCTCACCGGGATCCGGATGGCGCTGCACCGGGACGAGACCGTCGACTACGAGAACAACGCCGTGCTGCGGGTGTTCCGCCGGATCGTCCCGGCCACGGACCGGATGCACGGCAAGAAGTTCCTGGTGCGCGAGGCCGGCCGCTGGGTGGCCACGCCGCTGCTCACCGTCCTGGTGCTGATCGAGGTCACCGACATCGTCTTCGCGGTCGACTCGATCCCCGCGATCTTCGCGGTCACCCAGGAGCCGTTCCTCGTGTTCACGTCGAACGCGTTCGCGATCCTGGGCCTGCGGGCGATGTACTTCCTGCTCGCCGACCTCATGCACCGGTTCGTCTACCTCAAGATCGGCCTGGCCGCGGTGCTGGTCTGGGTCGGCGTGAAGATGCTGCTGCTGGACGTCTGGAAGATCCCGACGGCGCTCTCGCTGGGCGTGGTCGGCCTGATCCTCGCGACCGCGGTCGGCGCCAGCCTGATCCGCACCTCGGCTCTCTCCCGAAAGGAATGACCATGCGCCTGACCACGACGCTCCTCGCCGGAGGCCTCCTGCTGACCCTCACCGGCTGCGGGGTGGCCGAGACGGCGGGGCAGGTGAGCGACGCCGCCTCGACGGCCGCGGTCTGCACGGACGCGGTCCGGATCGCCACGGCCGACCCGGACCTGACGAACCCCCAGGCGGCGGCCGACCGCGCCCACGCGGCGGCGGACGAGCTGACGGGCCTGGCCTCGAAAGCCGCGAACACGACGGCGGCCGACGCGATCAACGGCCTGGCGACGACGATGCGCGAGACGACGGTCGACGACCTGGTGAAGACACCGGCGGACTGGGTGCAGAAGAAGGCCGACCAGGTGGCGGCGCTGACCAAGGCCTGCACCGGCTGACCCCGGGCCCGGGCGCGGCCCCGCACCGAACGTCGCGAATGACTCATTCGGGACCTCAGACGTCCCGAATGAGTCATTCGCGGCAGCGGGGGCCGTCGCCGTGCCCGACGTTCGCACCCGTCCCGGAAGGACTCATGACCGAACTCACCGGGGTGGCCGGCTGGGCCGTGGGGCTCATGGAGTCCCTCGGCGGGCCCGGCGCGGCCCTCGTCGTCGGGCTCGACAACCTCTTCCCGCCGCTGCCCAGCGAACTCGTCCTGCCGCTCGCCGGGTTCGCCGCCGGGCGGGGCAGCTTCAGCCTCGGCGGCGCCCTCTTCTGGACCACCCTCGGGTCCGTGGCCGGTGCCGTGGTCGTCTACCTCGCGGGCGCGCTGCTGGGGCACGACCGGATGCGCCGGCTGGCCGGGCGGATTCCGCTGCTCGGGACGGCCGACTTCGATCGCACCGCGGCCTGGTTCGCCCGGCACGGCGGCAAGGCCGTCTTCTTCGGCCGGATGGTCCCGGTCTTCCGGAGCCTCGTCTCCGTTCCCGCGGGAGTCGAACGGATGCCGTTCGGGCGGTTCCTCCTCTTCACCACGGCGGGCAGCCTGATCTGGAACACCGCCTTCGTCGTCGCGGGCTTCCTCCTCGGCGAGAACTGGCCGCTGGTCGAGCGGTATGCCGGGTTCTTCCAGTACGCCGTCCTGGCGGCCGGCACCGTCGCGATCGGACTGTTCGTGGTCCGCCGGGTCAAGGCGCGCAAGGGCGTTTAAGGTTCCGCCCATGAGCCAAGCCGTCGTGTCCGCCCTGCGGGAACGCGTGTATGCGACGCTGGTCGGCCTGTCGACCGTGCTGGTCCTGGTCAGCTACGCGAACGAGACATCGGCGACGGAGGCCGTCGCGGACATCGCGTCCGCCATGGGCGCGCTGTGCCTGGCGGGCGGGTTCGCGGATGTGAGCGCCCACCGCATCGCCCACGGCCGGTTTCCCCGCGGCCACGACCTGCGACACATCCTCAAGGCGGCGAGCCATGTCCTGGAAACCGCCCTGCTGCCCCTTCTCAGCGTCGGTGCCGCGGCACTGGGCTGGCTGCCGCTGAGCACCGCGCTGTGGCTCGCCGCCCTGTCGCTCGTGCTCACGATCGCCGTGCTGGCCCTGCTCGCGACGCGGCGCACCACCGTCCGGTGGCCGGTCAAGCTGCTCCTGTTCGTCGTGGAAGTGGCGATCGCCCTCGCCGTCGTGGGCGTGAAGCTGCTGGCCCACTAAAGCCGCTCCGGCAACCCGGCCGCCGTCACCAGCCGCGGGTCGTGGAACTTGACCGCCCGGGAGAAGCGGCCGCCGGTCACCGTGAACACCCACAGCCCGTCGGCCCGCCGGACGCCCGCGGCGTCGGGGCGGTAGCTGCCCGCGGCGGGCTGGCCGTTGGCGCGGGTGGGCAGCAGCCGGGCGGCGCCGCCCGGGGCGGAGAAGGCCCGCTCCAGGAACGGCAGGCACACGGCCACGCCCCGGAACCAGACCGGGTGCGGCACCGCTTCGATGCTGAAGTCGTCCTGGATGACCGCCCGCAGCGCCGCGGTGTCCTCGGCCTCGAACGCCGCGATGTAGCGGTCGAGCAGCGCGCGCTCGTCCCCCGGGCCGGGCGGCGGCTCCGGCCGGCCGTCGAGGTCCAGTTCGTCGAGCCGGACGCGGGCCCGCTGCAGGAGGCTCTTCACCGCGGGCACGCTGATGCCGAGGACGTCCGCGATCTCGGCGGCCGACCACGAGAGGACTTCACGCAGCAGGAACGCGGCGCGCTGCCGTGCCGGGAGGTGCTGCAGGGCCGCGACCAGCGCCAGCCGGACCGACTCGCGCCGCACCACGACCTCCCCCGGATCGCCGAGCACGGCGTCGGGCAGCGGCCCGAGCCACGCGACCGAGTCGTCGGCGAACACCCGCGCCCCCGGATCGCCGGACGGCGCGCCGAGCCCGGCGGGCAGCACCCGCCGGCCGCGGTGGTTCAGCTCGGTGAGGCAGGTGTTGGTGGCGATCCGGTAGAGCCACGTCTTGAGCGACGACCGCCCTTCGAAGGCGTCCACGCCCTTGGCCGCCTTGAGGTAGGTCTCCTGGACGACGTCTTCGGCGTCCTGGTAGGACCCGGTCATCCGGTAGCAGTGCGCGACCAGCGCCGGGCGCAGCGAGCCGAACTCGTCCCGCAGCCGCTCCTCGGAAGACACCACACGCTCCTCGTTCGTCATGGACATCGTCGATCATCCCTCCCGAGGACGGCGAGCAGGCGTGCGCCGGGCGGACGCCCCGGCGGCAGGGCGACGGGCTCGGCGAACACGCCCCGGCGGGTGCCGCGGCCGAGCACCGACGGCAGCGCGGCGAGCAACCGGGTGGCGAGCTCGCCGGGGATCGCCCGGGCCGGGTCGGCGTCCCAGCCGTGGACGGCGGCTTCGATGGCGCCCACGACGATCAGCTGGTGACACGGCAGCGCCAGTCCCTCGACGGCGACCGCGCGCCGGCCGCGAAGATCCCGGGCCGCGGCTGTGAGCGCGGCCGCGGCGTGGCCGAGGTCGCGCCGGAGGGACCGGGCGGTGACCGGACCGTTGCGCGCCGGCGTGTCCGGTGGCACGGCACCGGACACGAGTGACGTGGCCACGCAGCGGAGGGACCCCGTGAGGTGGGCCAGCGCGTCGGCGACGGTCCAGCCGTCGCAGGCCGAGGGACGGCCGAGATCGGCGAGACCGACCCCGGCCGCCGACGCGACGGCGAACTCGAGCGCGGCGGCGAGCATCGCCTCATCGGCCGGCCGCCCGGGCACCGGGCACCTCCATCCCCGCCGCGATGCGCAGTTCCGCCAGCGAGCCGCGCATCGCCGCCATCCCCGCGCGGTAGAACCGCGGCCCGAAGGACACCCTGGCGACCCCCAGCGTCGCCAGGGTGTCCAAATCCAGCTCCGCGCCCGTGTTCCCGTTGACCGGCCCGGGCACGCCGGCGACCACCTTCCCCAGGTCGGCCGCGGCCGAAATACCGATCGGGTAGACACAATCCGCTCCGGCCTCGCGATACAGCCGCCCGCGCCGGATCGCCTCGTCCGTCCGCCCGGCTCCCGAAAACCCGCTCGGCGGCAGGAAGGTGTCGATCCGCGCGTTGAGCACCAAGGACTCCCCGGCCGCCGCGCGGACCGCGGCCAGCCGGTCCGCCTGGGCCGCCGCGGGCACCAGTCCCCCGGCCCGGTGGTCGGTGTCCTCGAGGTTGCAGCCCACGGCCCCGGCGGCCAGCAGCTCGGCCACGAGCTGGTCCGGCTCCAGGCCGTAGCCCGCCTCGGCGTCGACGGTCACCGGAACCGGCACCGCGCGGGCGATCCGCGCCACGGCGGCGAACATCTCGCGCCACGGCGCCCGTTCGCCGTCTTCGTGCCCCAGCGCACCGGCCACCGCGGCACTGGACGTCGCCACGACCGGGAATCCCATGTGGACGACGAGTTCCGCGCTCGCCTCGTCCCACGCGTTCGGCAGCACCAGCGGCTTCCCGTGGTGCAGTTCGCGCAACAGACCGGCCTTCGATGCGGACATGGTGCTACTCCTTCGTTTCACGGCGGGGAATGACGGAACCGGCCAGCGCGCCGGCCGCGGCGAGCACGGCGCTGCCCACGGCGGCCGCGGTGAACCCGGCGGAAAACGCGGCCCTCGAGGCGTAGCTGCCGGCCAGCGAGAACGCGGCCACCAGGAGCGCCACGCCGAACGCCCCGCCGAGCTGCCGCATCGCGCTGAAGGCGCCGGAAGCCTTGCCGAGCAGCCGCGGCGCGACCGAGGTCAGCACCGCGCTCTGCGCGGCGGGCAGGCACATCGCGATCCCCGTACCGGACAGCACGAGCGGCACGGCGATCACGCCGTAGCCGATCGACGGCCCGGCGACCAGGGCGATCCACCCCATGGCGAGCGCGTGCAGCCCCAGTCCCGCCACGATGAACGGCCGCTCGCCGAACCGGCCGGCCAGCCGGCCCGCCAGCTGCGGGACGACCGTCGTCGTCAGTCCCCACGGCGCCAGCCCGAGCCCGGCGGCCAGCGGCCCGTACCCCAGCCCCTCCTGCAGGAACTGGGCCATGAAGAACACCGCACCCAGCGCGGAAGCCCAGTGGAAGAAGATCACGGCGTTGCCGGCGGCGAACCGGCGCGAACGGAACAGGTGCAGCGGCAGCATCGGGTGGGCGGCTCGCCGCTGCCACGCCACGAACGCGCCGAGCGCCACCAGCCCGGCCGCCGGCGGCCCCAGCACGGCCACGCCGGTCCAGCCGGCCGAGTTGCCCTGGACCAGGCCCCACACCACCCCGAAGGAGCCGGCGCCGGCCAGCACCAGGCCCGGGACGTCGAGGGCCGGGTCCGGGCCGTGGCTCTCCTCGACCCGGGTCAGCGCGAAGTACGCCAGAGCCGCCCCGATCGGGACGTTGATCCAGAAGATCCACGGCCACGAGATGCCTTCGACGACCGCGCCCCCGAGCAGCGGCCCGAGGGGCACCGCCACCCCGCTGACGCTCGCGAACACCCCGAGGGCCTTGGGCCGCAGCTCCGCCGGGAAGGCGGCCCCGAGCAGGGCGAGCGCGAGCGGCATGACGAACGCGGCCCCGGCGCCCTGGAGCACCCGCCCGGCGATCAAGACCGCCACATCGGGTGCGACGGCGCAGATCAGCGACGCCGCCGCGAACAGCGTCACCCCCGCCGCGAAGACCCGGCGCCGTCCCCAGCGGTCACCGGCCGCCGCCGCCGTCATGAGCAGGACGGCGAAGCTCAGGCCGTAGGCGTTGACCGTCCATTCGAGCTCGGTGACCGACGCGCCGAGGTCGGTCCTGATCGCCGGCAGGGCGGTCGCCACGACCAGCGCGTCGAGGACGACCATCAGCGACGCCACCGAGGTGACGGCCAGCACCCATCTTCGCTGCGCCTTCCCCACGGCCACCGGTGTGGGTGAAGTCCTGGTGCGCACTCGTCTCTCCTTGCCTCCGGTCACCGGCTTCGCGCCGCTTCCGAAGACATGGACACCGCCCGGTCCCCGAAGGAATCGGTGCCCCTCAGCTTCCGCGCGCCCGCGTGGCCGGTTCCGGCGGCGCCGCGGTGCCCACCGGTGCCTCGAACGCCCGCGCCAGGTGGTCCTGCAGCCGGGCGTGGCGGAACTGGTAGACCGCGCCCGCCTGGCGGAGGATCCCGCGGCGGTAGGCGTCGTCGAGGAACGCGGCGGTCGCCCACGGCAGGCGGCCGGTCAGGGGCAGCCACACCCGGGACACCACCAGCCACTGGCCCCACGCGGTGAAGGCGAAGACGTACGCGACCGCCCCGCCCAGGCCGCCGACCGCGCCGACGACGAGGCCGCCCGAGAGGCTCCAGGCCAGCGGCCCGAGCACCCCCTGCAGGAGCTCGACCACGATCCGGCCGCCGGCCGCGATGGCCAGGGCCAGCAGCGGGCCGAACGCCAGCACCTGGCGCAGCACGGTGGTGCGGTTGGCCCGCAGCAGCGTGCCCGGGCTGGCGGCCGAGCTGAGGTCGAGCGGCGTCTCCAGCACGGCGACGAGCCCGAACGTCGCCCCGGCGGCGAGGCCGAACACCAGCCCGCTCGCGAGCGTGTTGACCGCCGCGGTCTGCACCAGTTCGCCGAGCTCCGGCGCGAACCCGGCCACGACGGCCCGGGAAATCACCGTCACCGGGCCGTAGCCCAGCCCGACGACGAACCCGCCCAGCAGCCCGGCGCCGAACCGGCCGGCGAAGCGCCGCAGCAGGGAGCCGGGCCGTCCGGCGCGCCCGCGCACCCGGACCTGCATCCGCGACGGCTCGAACACGAGTCCGCCGTAGACCACCATGATCCCGTGGACCAGGCCGAACGCGAGGCCGACCACCGAGCCGACGAGCAGCCCGTCCACGAGCCCGGCGCGCAGGCCCGGCAGGAAGCCGAGCCCGGCGATGTCCACGGGCACGAAGACCAGCCAGTCGGCGACCGCGGTGGCGAGCATGGCCGAGAGCACGACGGCGAGATCCGCGACGACCGGCGCAGCGAGCCGCCCAGCCGCCACCACGCCAGGTCGTGCGTGCCGAGCCGGTCGAGGTGCCGGGCGAGGTAGCCGAGCCAGCGCCCGGCGCGGCCCGGTTCCCACCGCGGCCGATCGCGGTACACCGTCGGCACGAAGCTGCCCAGCAGGTGGTCTTCGACGGCTTCGGCGGTCGGGAACCGCCGGGTGTCGACCAGGATCGAGGGGTCTTCGCCGGGTGCGTCGCTGTAGACGGTCCGCGCGAGCACGACCATCAGCGGCGTGCGGAGGACGGCGGCGAGCGCGGCGCCGGCGTCGCTGTCCAGTCCCGCGAGGACGGGGTCCCACACCGTCCCGGCCGCCTCACCGGGCGCCGGGCGGCGGGTCGTGCGGGGCAGGTAGCCGAGCACGTCACCCGGGGTGAGGTCGGTCAGTTCGACCCCGGCGGCCGCGGTCAGCACGTCGGTGGCCGCGACGGCCGCGGCGTACTCGGCCGGGCGGCTGGTCAGCACCAGCGGCAGGGTGGTGCCGTTCAGCGCTTCGAGGGCGGCGCGGTGCAGGCCGTCGGCGAGTTCGTCGAACCCGTCGAGCACGGGCAGGACGTGCCCGGCCTCGACCAGCGCGGCGGCGAGCGTGGTGCCGCCGGGCGCGGCCGCGGCCAGCCCCGGGTAGTCGCGCAGCAGGCCGTCGATCAGCCAGTCGCGCAGCGGTGTCGCGCCGGGGTCCCACGAGCCGAGGCCGAACAGCACCGGCACCGGCTCGCCGGGCACGCGGGTGCGCAGCCGGTCGAGGACGAACCGCAGGGTCAGGACGGTCTTGCCGGACCCGGCGCGGCCGAGCACCACCAGCCGCCCGGACGGGATCCGCCGGTAGGTGGCCGCGATCTCGCCGAGTTCGCCCGACAGGTCCAGCGGGTCGGCGGTGGCCCCGGCCGGAACGCGGCGGACGTTGGCCCAGTGGTCGGTCAGCCGCGCCGGCAGCGGCCGCCACCGCACGGGCAGCGGGAACGGGTCGTGGATCCGGCGGTGTTCTTCTTCGCGCTGCCACCGCCCGGCGACGGCGTGGGCCAGCCGCTCGGCCGCGTCGGCGAGTTCACCGCGAGGTGCGGGGGTGCCGGGGAGGGCTGCGAGGTCGCCGAGCGCCGCCGATTCGCCGCGCAGCACAGGTTCCGGGACGAAGCTGCCCGGGAAAGCTGCGGGCTCGCCGGCCGCCGACTCGCCACCCACCGCAGACCGCGGCGCGAAACCACCCGGGAGGACTGCGGGCTCGCCAGCCGCCGCCGACTCGCCACCCAGCTCAGACTCCGGCACGCCGGGGATGGCTTCGGGCCCCGCAGTCCCGCCGTGCGCCAACTCCGCCACGACACTGTCGGGTACCTCCTCCGGCGCCGCGATGCCGCCGGCGGCCGCGGCCAGGTCGCCGCCCGCGGCGACCGCCAGGAGCCTCCGGTGGTCCGCCGGGGCGATTCCCAGTGCGTCGGCGAGCAGCTTCACCGTGCCCAGCCGGGGGTTGCTGCCTTGGTCGCGCTCGAGGCGCCCGATCGTGCGCACCGCGATCCCGGACCGCTCGGCCAGCTCGTCCTGCGTCATCCCCGCCTGCCGCCGGAATTCCCGCAGCAGCGCTCCGAACCCGCTCGTCACTTCCGCGCATCCCCCCAGCGGCGCCGGTTGCGTTCCCGATCGACCCTAGCGTGCCGACCGGCCTTATTTGGCCGGTCCGCGTCCTGGTGCCCCGACCTGCGCGAACAGCAGGCTCAGCACCGGAACGAGAGGGGAACCACCATGGAGAGCCACCTACTGCGCACAGCGGCCCTGACCGCCGTCTTCGCCGCCGCCTCGGCCTTCGCCGCACCGGTGGCGGCCGCCGAAACCGGGCCGCCGCACTTCGAGAGCGGCTTCGGGTTGACCGTCACCGCACAGCCCGCGTGGGTCGACGGCACCCACCGGACCTTCATCCTCGCCGTGCGCTCCGACCAGGTGCCCACGCCCTCGACCCTGCCGGGCCAGATCCCGGGGCAGCACGTCCTCATGGTCACCCTGCCCGCCGGCTACGACAACGCGGCCGCCACCCGCTACCCGGTGCTGTACTCGCTGCACGGCAACGCCGATCTGCCCAACACCCAGCGGAACCTGGACATCAGCGAGTCGTCGACGCGGTCGGCGCCGCTGATCACCGTGCACCCCAACGGCGGCCGCAGCTGGTACTCGAACTGGGTCAACCCCGGCGCGCTGGGCACGCAGAACTGGGAGAACTTCCACCTCACGCAGGTCATCCCGCTGATCGACGCCAACCTCCGGACGATCCCGGACCGGACCGGCCGCGCGATCGCCGGCCACTCGATGGGCGGTTTCGGCGCGGTCCACTACGCCGAGCACCGGCCGGACCTGTTCGGCTACGTCGGCAGCTTCTCCGGCGGCCTCGACCTGCAGAACCCCGAACAGCGCGCGGTGGTGGCGGAGACCACGCTGGATCCGGCGTCCGGCACGCCGACGACGTCGGTGGACGCGATCTTCGGCCCGCCGATCTGGCCGCTCGACGGGATCTGGACCGCGCAGAGCCCGGCCCAGCACGTCTCGGCGCTGCGCGGCACGGGCGTGGCGCTCTACACCGGCAACGGCGGTGACCTGACCGTCGATCCGCTTCACGCGGTGGTCGAGAGCCGGGCGCGGGAGACGAACCTGGTGACCGCGGCCAACCTGACCGCCGAGGGCATCCCGTTCACCTTCGCCGACTACGGCGACGGCAGCACGTGGGCGCCCGGCTGCACCGGCAAGCACAACCAGCAGCCGTGCCTGCAGGCGGACATGGACCACTTCGTGGGGCTGCTCATGGCGGCCCTGCGGCACCCCTGATCTTCCGGGCCGGGCGGTGACGGGGGCCGTCCGGCCCGGATCCCCCTCCCCGGAAGGAGGCCCGATGGCCGCGAACCACCGGTACTGGTGTGGCGAATGCTCCTACCGGACGCCGTGGCTGACCGAGGCGGAAGGCGCCGCGTGGCGGACCCGCCACTACGCCCGGCGGCATGTGCCGACGCCACCCGGCGGCCGCGTGGAGGTCCGCGCGAAACGCCGCGAGGGCGGCGGCTGCGTGTGGCTCGTCGCGGTGCTGTTCCTGGTGCTGCTGCTGGCTTCCACGTGCCGCCAGGAGGCCCGGAGCGCGCCGCGGCCGTGTGTCGCGCGCGAGGCTCAGCCGGCCGCCCTGCCGAACCTCGCCGCCAGCGCCCGGACGTGGTCGACGAGCTCCGGTGGCTCGTGCACCTGAAAGTCGAATCCCTTGCCGGCCACGTAGATCGCCAGCTCGTCGAGCGAGTCGGAGCCGGCGCGGAGGGTGCAGCTGTGCTCGTCGACCGGTTCCAGCGCCCCGGTGGTGGGCGCGATCCGCTCGGCCGCGGTCTCGGCGCTGACGTGCAGGGTGAACCGGCCCTGGTAGCGGTAGGCCGACGTCGAGATCGCCCGCGAGGTGTAGCCGCCGAGATCGGGGTCGGGCGGGGTGCGCGGGGTGAACCGTGGCCCGGTGGGCGTGCGGGGTTCGAGGCGGTCGACGCGGTAGGTGCGCCAGTCTTCGCGGTCGACGTCCCAGCCGAGGAGGTACCAGCGCCGTCCGGTGTGCACCAGCCGGTGCGGCTCGGTCGTGCGGACGCTTTCGGTGCCGTCGTGGGCGCGGTAGCCGAAGCGCAGCCGGACCGAGTCGCGGACGGCGGCGGCGATGGCGGTGAGGGTGTCCGGGTCGGCGGTGGGGCCGGTGCCGGCCAGCGGCACCGTCGCCGACCGCAGGGCGTTGATCCGGTGGCGCAGCCGCGACGGCAGCACCTGTTCGAGCTTGGCCAGCGCGCGCACCGACGTCTCCTCGATGCCGGTGATCGAGCCGCCCGCCGCGGTGCGCAGGCCCATCGCGACGGCGACGGCTTCGTCGTCGTCGAGCAGCAGCGGCGGCAGGTCCGCGCCGGGGCCCAGCCGGTAGCCGGCGGTGCCCGCGGTGGCCAGCACCGGGTAGCCGAGCGCGCGCAGCCGTTCGATGTCGCGGCGCACGGTCCGCGGGGTGATCTCCAGGCGTTCGGCCAGTTCCGCGCCGGACCAGTCGCGCCGGGCCTGCAGGAGCGAGAGCAGACGCAGCAGCCGTGCCGAGGTTTCCCACATGCCGCTCAGTTTGCCCTTCGCCTAGGACCGAACCTGACCTAGCCGGCTTCTACGGTGGGAGTCATGCAGAACACCGAAGAGATCCGGCCCTTCACCATCGACGTCCCCCAGGCCGAGCTGGACGACCTGCGCGACCGGCTCGCCCGCACCCGCTGGGGAGCGGACCTGCCCGGGACGGGCTGGAGCCGCGGGGTGCCGGTGGGCTACCTCAGGGAGCTGGCCGGGTACTGGCGCGACGGCTACGACTGGCGCGCCCACGAGCGGAAGCTGAACGCGTTCCCGCAGTTCGTCACCGAGATCGACGGGCAGGACATCCACTTCCTGCACGTCCGCTCCCCCGAGCCGGACGCCCTGCCGCTGATCCTGATCCACGGCTGGCCCGGATCGATCGTCGAGTTCCTGAACGTGATCGGCCCGCTGACCGACCCGCGCGCCCACGGCGCCGACCCGGCGACCGCGTTCCACCTGGTGGTCCCGTCGAACCCGGGCACGGCCTTCTCCGGGCCGACCCGCGAGACGGGCTGGGACACCGGCCGGATCACCCGCGCGTTCGCCGAGCTGATGCACCGACTCGGCTACGAGCGTTACGGCGCCCAGGGCGGCGACACCGGCGCCGTCGTCGGCCCGGGCCTCGGCCGGCTCGCCCCGGACAAGGTCGTCGGCGTGCACGCCAACGGGCTCGCCGCGTTCGGCCCGCCGGACGACGGTGCCGAGCTGACCGAGGCCGAGAAGGCGCGGCTGGAGCACTTCGCGTACCTGCGGACCGAGCAGTCCGGGTACGTGGCGATGCAGACGACCCGGCCGCAGACGCTGGCGCACGGGCTGCACGATTCCCCGGTGGGGCAGTTGGCCTGGATCGTGGAGAAGTTCAAGGAGTGGACCGACCCGGCGGCCGAGCTGCCGGAGGACGCGGTGGACCGGGACCTGTTGCTCACCAACGTGATGCTCTACTGGCTGACCGGCACCGGCGGGTCGTCGGCCCACTGCTACTACGAGACCGCGCACGCGGGCGCGTGGGGCGCGAGCGAGCGGTCGCCCGTGCCGACCGGGGTCGCGGTGTTCCCGCTGGACGTGTCGATCCGCGGCGCGCTCGACCGCGAGCACACGATCGTCCACTGGTCCGAATTCGGCCGGGGCGGCCACTTCGCGGCGATGGAGGCGCCCGACCTGCTGGTGGACGACGTCCGGGCGTTCTTCGGCGAACTGCGGTGAGGAGCCTTACGGCCGTTGTCGCACCAGCCGCAGCGCGACGACGGCCGCGGCCACCACGACCAACACGGCGATCAGGATCCACACCCAAGCCGGAACACTGCTGCCGATGTCGCTCGCCGGCGCCGCGGAACTGGCCGAGACCGCGGCGGTGCCGACCATCCACTTCGCCCCGTCCGGGCCGGTCACCGAGATCGGGTCCGGCTGCAGGGTGACCGGCTCCTCGAAGATGAGCTCGATCTTGCTCGGCGCCGCGGCGAGGCTCGCCCCTTCGGCTGGTGAACTCGACTCGAGCTCGGTGTGGGCCGACGCGGGCCCGGCCGTCAGCAGCACGCCGGTCAGGGCGACACCTCCACCTCCATTCCCATGATCCGCGTGGTCCGGCGCCGCCGGAGCCAGCCCCGGACCGGTGAATCATCCGGTACCTCCGCCAGGAACGCCTTGCGCTGGGCCGACGTCGCCGACCGCCAGCGCATGGCCAGCACCGGGCGGACCGGGGCGATGTACGCCCGCACCCGTTCGTGCGCGCCGGCCAGGCGGGTCTCGTACTCGCGGTCCGGCCGGTAGGCCAGGTCCAGGTCGATCAGCGGCGCGGCGCCGCCCGCGCGGTGGTGGCAGCGCGACAGCATCCGCGCGAGCTCGTCCATCGCGCCGCGCACGCGGCAGGGCATCTGGTCCTGCCAGCGGCCGAGCTGCGGGACGGACGCCGGTGCGGCGGTCACCTCGTCGGCGAGGACGACCAGGGCCCGGATCGCCGATCCGGCCAGCTCGACGCGGATCCGCCGCCCGTTCGCGTCGACGAAGAAGCGCGGCACCCGGCCGGCCACCACGGTGCCCGAGCGCAGCCGGACCCACTCCGCGACGGCGTCCGGTGACGGGCAGGACGACACGAACGTGAACGCCAGTTCCTCACCGGCGAGGTTCATCGTCACGGGGAACAGGGACCCGAGGTCGTGCACGAACGCCGAGCCGACGACGAGTGCGGCGCGGGAGCCGCCTCCGCTCATCCCGGGCTACACCTGCAGATCCGTTTCGATGCGTTTGAGGTAGTGCCGGGCCAGCGCCAGGTTCGCCCGGTCGCGGTCCAGCACCAGGTACAGGAACAGCGAATTCCGGGAACCCACCGAATTCAGCAGCCGGATCAGGTGGTATTGGCGGTGCAAGGTGATCAGGATGTCCTCGATGGAATCGTTGAGCGCCAGCGAGGACATCACCCGCAGTTTCGACCGCACGACCTCGGTGTTCCCGGCCGCGGCGACCTCCAGGTCGAGCCATTCACCGCCGCCGCTGGTGCCCAGGGACATCCCGCTTTCGTAGTCGACCAGCGCGACGCCGACGGCGCCGCTGATGGACATGGCTTCCTTGAGTGCCGTGTCGATGTTCATCATCGTGTGCGCTTCCTCTCCGTGAACGGGTGGTCGGCCGGCGTGCTACGCGGCCAGGATCGAGCCGATCCGCTCGATGACGGGCCGGGATTCGAACAGCAGGCGCCCGACGTTCAGGCCCTTGTCCCCCAGCACGACCATCAGCGCCAGCCGCCCGATGGCGTAGACGGCCATGTAGCCTTCGCTGCCGAACACCACGGTCTGGTTCAGCGTGCCCTTGCCGGTGATTTCGGCGGCCTGCCGGGCGATTCCGAGATCGGCCGCGGCGAGCGCGGAGATCTTCGCCGGATCGATGTCGTCGGCGGCGTCGGCGATGATCGGGATGCCGTCGACCGCGGCCAGCACCGTGTCGGTCACCCCGGCGACGTTCTCCCGCAGGTTCCGCAACTCGCCGGCCAGTGCTTCGAAATCCAAGGCTCTTTCTTTCTGCTCCGGAATCACGGAAGGCGAGTGACGAAATAATCAACCATTCGGGTTGCTCTCCCCGGGGCGACCTTACCGGCGCCATTACTTTTGGCCAACCAGCACGGGAGCCCGAATTTCAGCGTCACACGATCGAGTGAAACAGATTCTCTGTCGTAACGGAAACAGGTGACGATGTTCATTGATCACGAAACCGGGGATTTCGATGTTCGGTGTTTCCGGACGGGCGGCGGGAAATGCCACGACACGACGGCGCCGGGCAACGGCTCGCCACCGGCGGCGCTCGCCGCGAGCGGGAGGCGGCCCGGAAGCCCCCGGCCCCGGACACGCTGAGCGACGAGACCCACGGCCGAGTCCATCGCCGGTACGGGGGCCGGCCACCCGCCGGGCCGCCCTCCCGGACCGGCGGTGAATCCTTTCGGGGTGCCGGAGCCTCTTATGGGGTGTGGTCACGCCGACAGGGAGAGATGCGATGGGTTGGGTCAGCGAGCAGCTCGTCGAAGCAGCGCAGGGTGGCGACCTCGAGTCGATCACCGCGGTCGTGCACGGGGCCCACCCGCACGTGCGGCGCTTCGCCGACCACCTCTGTGCGTCGCCGCAGGACGCCGAGGACGCGGCGCAGGAGGCCCTGCTCGTCCTCTACCGCAAGATCGGCTCCCTGCGGGCCTCGGCGGCGCTGGCCTCGTGGATGTTCCGGATCGTCCGTAACGAGTGCCTGCGCCGCGCCCGGCGCCTGCTCGAAGACGCCGCCGACCCCGGCCTCGCCGCGTCGGCCGAAGACGAGGTCCTCGGGCGGCTCGAAGCCGAGCGCGTCGCCGAAGCCATCCGCGCGCTGCCGGACGTCCAGCGCCGCGTGCTCATCATGCGCGACGTCCTCGGGCACCCGGGGCGGGCGTTCGCCGGCGCGCTCGGGCTGAGCACCCCGGCGATGAAGTCCCACCTGCACCGGGCCCGGGCCGCGGTCCGGGCCCGGCTGTACACCGCCTGAAAATCCCACCCGTGAAAGGAAGTTCACCGTGCTCGAAGCCGGATCGCCCGCACCGCGGCTGGTGCTGGAAGACACCGACGGGCAGACCGTCCAGCTCCCCGGCCACCACGCCGTGCTGCTCTACTTCATGCGGTCGACGACGTGCCCGGTCTGCCGGCGGCACGTCCGTTCCCTCGCCGAGGACGCCGCCGCGCTCGAGGCGGCCGGCGTCCGGGTCCTGATCGCCGTCCCCGAGGACCGCGCGACGGCCGCCGCGTGGCGGGCGAAGCACGAGATCCCGTTCCCGGTCCTCACCGCTCCCCGCGGCACACCGCACGAACTGGCCGGGCTGAACCGGGCCGTCTTCGGGGCGCTGCAGCGGTCCGGCAGCATCCTCGTCGACGCCGAGGGGGTGGTTCGCCACGCGCACAGCGCCACCCTGCCCACCGGCAGTTACGACCGCGCGGGCATCGCCGCGGCCGTGGCCGCCCTGGGCGCCCCGGCCTGACCGGGCGGTTCAGCGCAGCGGCTCGAGCGCCTTCGCCAGCGGCTCCAGCACGGCCGGGGTGTGCGGCGGCGGCAGGTACACGATCGCCAGGTCCACGCCCGCTTCCCCGAGCGCCTCGGCTTCGGCGGCGACCTTCGCGTAGTCGAGGTCCGGGTCGAGCCGGACGTGCGAGGACAGCGTGATCTCGGCCGGGTCGCGGCCGACGTCCGCGCAGTGGCGGTGCAGGACCTCACGCTTGCGGGCGAACTCCTCGGGCGTCCCGCCGACGAAGTTCCAGTGCTGGGCGTACTTCGCAGCCGTGCGCAGGGTGCGCTTCTCGCCGCTGCCGCCGATGCAGATCGGCGGGTGCGGCCGCTGGACGGCCTTCGGCTCGCAGCGGGCGTCGGTCAGCTGGTAGTGCTCACCCCGGAACGTCGTGGTCTCCTGCGTCAGCAGCCCGACGAGGACCTCGCACGCCTCCTCGAACCGGTCGCTGCGGGCCTTGATCGAGCCCAGCTCCATGCCGTACGCGCCGGACTCCTCTTCGTTCCAGCCGGCGCCGACGCCGATCTCCAGCCGGCCGCCGGAGACGATGTCGAGCGTCGCGGCCATGTTGGCCAGCAGCGCGGGGTGGCGGTAGTGGATGCCGCTGACCAGCGTGCCCAGCCGCAGCCGCTTCGTGGCCTGGGCCAGTGCGGTCAGCGTCACCCAGCCTTCCAGGCAGGGTCCGGTCGGGTCGGAGAAGATGGGGTAGAAGTGGTCGAAGGTCCAGGCGGACTCGAACAGCTCGATTTCGTCCGCGGCCTGCCAGACGGCGAGCATGCCGGCCCATTCGGTGTTCTGGGGCGAGGTCTTGATGGCGAATCGCATGATCTTCATCGTAACCCTGGAGTTCTTCCAGGATGCGGTTCTTGTCGGGGGTGCCCGGTAACGTCCCCGGGGTGAACGCTCAGGAACGCATCCAGGAACTCGCCGACCGCATCACGGTGCTGCGTGACGCCTACTACCGGGGGTCGCCGCTGGTGGCCGACGCGGAGTACGACGCGGTCGAGGACGAGCTGCGGAGCCTGATCGAGGCGCACCCGGACCTCACGCCCGACCCGAACCCCCTCGACCAGGTCGGCGCGCCCGCGGTGCTGCACGCGCCGATCCGGCACTCGCGCCCGATGCTGTCGCTGGAGAAGGCGACCAAACCCGAGCAGGTGGCGGCGTTCTTCGACCGTTTCCCCGGCCAGCCGGTGGTCGTGATGCCGAAGCTGGACGGCCTGTCGCTCGCCGTCGTCTACGAAAACGGGCGGCTGGCCCGGGCCGTCACCCGCGGCGACGGCACGACCGGCGACGACGTCACGATGCTCGTGCGCGCCCTGACCGACGGGATCCCGGAGCAGGTCGGCGCGCCGGGCCGCGTCGAGGTCCGCGGCGAGGCCGTCATGCTGCGCTCCACCTTCGCCGCCTACAACACGGCCCATCCGGACAAACCGCTGATCAACCCGCGCAACGCCGCCGCCGGCACGCTGCGCGCGAAGGACCCCGCGACGGTGGCCGAGCGCCGGCTGCGGTTCTTCGCCTTCGACCTGCACACCGAGCCCGACAGCGCGGAGACCGACCTCGGCAGCGCGCTGCACACCCTCGGCTTCACCGCGGCCGACATGCGGCGGTGCGCCGACGCCGCCGAGGCGCAGAGCGTGATCGGCGAGATCGAACAGCAGCGCAACGACCTGGACTACGACCTCGACGGCGCCGTGCTCCGGCTGGCGAGCCGGGACGCGTACGCGGCGGCCGGCACCCGGTCGAGCTCACCCCGCGGGGCGCTGGCGTTCAAGTTCGCCGCCGAGGAGAAGACCACCGTGCTGTCCGATGTGGTCTGGGACGTCGGCAAGACCGGCAAGATCGCCCCGGTCGCCTGGCTGGAGCCGGTCTTCGTGGGCGGGACCACGGTCACCCGCGCGACCCTGGCCAACCAGGAGGTGATCCGCGCCCGCGGCATCAAGATCGGCGACACCGTGCTGGTGCGCCGCGCGGGTGACGTGATCCCGTTCGTCGCCGGCGTGCTCGACGCCTCGAAGCGCACGGGCGCCGAGCGGGAGATCGTCCCGCCGGAGGTGTGCCCGTCGTGCGGGCAGCCGCTGACCGAGCAGGGCAACAGCCGGGAACTGTTCTGCACCAACGTGTCCTGCCCGGCCCAGACCGTGCGGCGGCTGATCCACTGGGCGTCGCGGGCGGCGGCGGACATCGACGCCATCGGCGGCGTGTGGATCGAACGGCTGGCCGAGGCGGGCATCCTGGAGCACCCGTCGGACTTCTACGGGCTGACGAAGGAAAAGCTGCTCGAGTTCGACCGCATCGGCGAGGTTTCGGCCACCCGGATGATCGAGTCGATCGACGCGAGCCGGGCGGTCGGCCTGCGCCGGGCGCTGATCGGGCTGGCCATCCCGATGGCGTCCGAAGGCACGGCCGCCCGCCTGTGCCGGGCCGGGTTCGGCTCCCTCGAGGACGTCGTGGAAGCGGGGGTCGAGGGGCTCGTGGCGGTGGAGGACATCGGGCCGAAGGTCGCCGCGTCGCTGATCGAGCACCTCACCCGGCTGCGCCCCGAGCTCGAGCGCCTGCGGGAGGCGGGTGTTTCGCTGGACGTGCGCGAAGAGGACCTCCCGCCGGTCATCGCGGCGGGCGCGCCGCTGGCGGGCAAGACGGTGGTGGTCACCGGCTCGATCAGCGACCCCCGGTCGGGCGAGAAGGTCCCCCGCCCCACGTTCCAGCGGCTCTGCGAGAAGGCGGGCGCGACCACGGCGACGTCGGTTTCGGCGAGCACCGACCTGCTCATCACCGGCGCCGACGTCGGGGCGAGCAAGCTGACGAAGGCCGAGAAGCACGGCGTCGAGGTCGTCGACCAAGGCGAGATCTGGCAGCAGCTGATCTCGGCGGGCATCGTGTAGCCGGCCCGGTGTCTCGCTTCCCGGACGCGGGTCACCCGGTCGTGGAAACCGGCCAAGCGCGACACTGAGCGTGAGTACCCGACTTCGTCCGAAGGGACCGCGATGACCACGTCCGACCTCATGGTCGCCCGCCAGCTCGGGGTGCACGAGTTCCTCACCGCACGGGGCTGGCTCCTCGACGGCGACAGCGATCCGGCGCGGGTGTGGTTCGCCAACGACGTGCACGCGGGCTGGCACTACCCGGAGACCTACGGCGGCCGGCACATCAACGACGTCGGCGACACCACCCCGGTGCGGCTGCAGAGCTACTTCACGTTCGGCAACGAGGGCGAAGAGGTCTTCGCCCTGGTCCCGGCGGGCAACCTCCGCGGCAGCGGCTGCCCCGACCACGACACCCGCGAGCGGTTCTTCCCGTTGACCGCGGCGGGTGTCGTAAACCTGGACGAGATCGCGGCCCTGCTGGACACCCTCGAGCCGCGCGCGCGGTCACTCGACCCGCGGGCGTTGATCGAGTGCCGATATTTCGGGCCCTGCGAGCGGTGACCGGCGCCGGCGCGGTTTGGGGCCGCGCCGACGCTCACGGAGGTTCGCCGCCGCCGGGATCCCGGCCGGGCGAGCCCGGGCGGCACCCCGAACGCACCCGGCAGGCGAACCACCGAACCCGCCGCGACGCAGAACCGCCCCGACGCCACCACTCGCACAGGTCCGCCACCGCCCGGATCACCACCGGCCAAGCCCGAGCGGCCACCCGGACGCGCCCAGTAGGCGAGCCGGGTGGCGCGCCCGGCCCCGACCGGCCCGGCTCATTCCGAGCGCAGGGTGTCCAGCCGGGTCACCTGCCGCAGCAACGGCATCGTCAGCGCGGTCACCAGCAGGACCGCCACCACCGTGGTCGCCGCCAGGGTGAGCAGCACCGGGACGTCGACGATCATCGGCCGGTCCGCCAGCCGCAGGATCGGCGCGGTCAGCCCGAGACCCGCCGCGACCGCCAGCACCACGCCGACCACCACCGGGATCCCGGTCTGCCACAACGCTCCGCGCGCCAGCACCCCGATCGGCACGCCGGCCGCGGACAGCGCCGCCAGCGGCCGCCGCCGTTCGCTGATCTGCTCGATCGAGAGCATCAGCAGGCTCATCGCGGCCACCGCCAGCACGAACAGCGACGCGGTGATCAGCACCGCCCGGAAGCTCTCCACCATCCGCTGGTCGCGGGCGCGGAAATCGCCGAGGTAGTCGCTCTTGGAGGCCGTGGCGTTCCACGCGAGCGGCTGGACCGCCCTCGCGACAGCGTCGGTCAGCGCCTGCGCGTCGCCGGTGCCCGACACGTAGACCGCGACGGAGGACGCCGGGAGGGCGAGCCCGCCGAGCGCGCCGGGCGTGACAAGCAGGCTCTGGCCGTTCGCCGTGTCGCCCGACCGCACGACCCGGACGTTGCCCGGGACCGTCCACTCCGGACCGTTCACGTCTCCGTCGCGGGAATAGCCCTGCAACTGCACTTTGCCGGTCGGCACCGCGCCACCCTGCGCGGACGCCAGGTAGAACACGTCGCCGTCGGAGCAGTCGCCGATGTTCGCCTGCACCTTGAGCGCCACGCAGTCGCCGACCACGCCGTAGTCGCGCTGCTCCCCGGACCGGAACGTCAGGTTCCGGGCCGGGTGCACGCCGGTCACGCCGGGCGCGGCCGCCACCAGCTTGCCGACCTCGGCCTCGTGCGCGGCGGTGGTCTGCACCTGCACCGGGGCGGCGGCCACGCCGTCCGGGGTGACCTGCCGGTCGGTCCCGCTGGCGAGCGAGGTGATCACGCCCTGGATCAGGATCGTGCCGGCGAGCACGACGACCAGGCCGGACACCACGCGGCTGGCGGTGCCGCTGTCCAGCTGCAGCCGCCGGATCGCGAGCTGCCACGACGGCGAGCCGCCGTGCAGGCGTTCCACGAGCCGCTCGACCAGCCACGGCAGCAGGGCCGCGACGCCGACGAGCAGGAACACGCTCCCCACCGAGAGCGCCAGCGCGGCGGGCGTGTCGCCGGTCCCCCGCTCGAAGGCCAGGGTGGCGGCCAGGAACAGCACGCCGATCGTGGTGAGCGCCCAGCGCCACCACATCCGCCGGCGCACCGGCTTGCCCTGGCGGACCACGCCGAGCGGTTCCACGATCGTGCGGCGCAGCCCGAACAGCGCCGAGCCGACCGCGAGCCCGGGTACCAGCAGCACGATCACCACGACGAGCGGCCAGGACGGGACCAGGTCCTCCGGGAAGATCCGCAGGCCGAACGGCAGGATCTCGGCGACGAACGTGCGCAGCAGGGCGAAGAACCCGATCCCGGCCGCGAGCCCGAGCACGGCCCCGACCAGCGATTCGGCCGCCGCGATCCGTTTGACCTGCGGGGAGTCCAGGCCGAGCAGCCGCAGCGCGGCGAGCCGGCGTTCCCGTTGCGCCGCGCCCATCCGCGACGCGGTGGTCACGAAGATCAGCAACGGCAGCAGCAGGACCGCGGCGACCGGCAGGATGATGCCCAGCATGAGCGCCGACAGGCCGAGCCCGGTGTAGGGCCGGCCGAACGCGTAGACCTTCTTGCCCTCGGCGCCCTCGGCCTCGATCTGCGCGGCCGGCACCCCGTAGTACGCGGTCAGATCGCCCGCGCCGGAGACGCCTTCCCGCGAGATCCGGTCGACGACGTGCCCCGGCAGCTGCGCTTTGAGCGAGCCGCCGTCCGGTCCGGCGAGCTTCGCGGCCAGCTCCGGCGACACGGCGAGCTCCCCCTGCGCCGGCAGCCGGCTGAGCCCCGGCGGCACCGGCGAGCTCGGCCCGGTCGCCGCGACCGCGGTGACCTTCACGAAGTCCTCACCGAGCGACGCGTACCAGTTGTAGGCCAGCAGCGGGGTGACGCCCGCACGCGGCTCGGTGACCTGCGTGATCGCCGCCTTGCGTTCCGCCTGCGCGCCGACCAGGTGGTGGACGGCCGCCGCGGGCAGCAGCACGGCGACCGCGAGCGCGATCCCGAACGCGGTCATCGCCAGGCGCAGCAGCGCCGCGCCGGACATCCGGCCGCCCCCGACGGCCAGCCGGAGGCCCAGCGCCAGCTCCCGCATCACGCGACCAGCTCCCGGTCGACCGTGCGCCCGTCGAGCACCATGATCTCCCGGTCCGAATAGGCGGCCACCCGCGGCTCGTGGGTCACCAGCACGACCGCGGCGTGCGTTTCCCGCGCCGCATCGGTGAGCATCCGCATGACCTTTTCGCCGTTGAGCGAGTCGAGCGCGCCGGTCGGCTCGTCGGCGAAGACCACCTTCGGTCCGGTCACCAGCGCCCGCGCCACCGCGACCCGCTGCGCCTGCCCGCCGGAGACGTCACCGGGGCGGCGCTTGGCCAGCCCGTCGACCTCCAGCCGGGCGAGCCACTCGGTCGCCTTGGCCTCGGCCTGCTTCCGCCGGCTACCGGTCAGCCGCAGCGGAAGCGCGACGTTCTCGAGGCAGGACAGCTCGGGGACGAGCTGGCCGAACTGGAACACGAAGCCGAAGTCGGTGCGCCGCAACGCACTCCGGCCCTTGTCGTCCATCCCGGCGAGGTCGGCGCCGCGGTAGCCGATGGTGCCCGCGTCCGGCCGGATGATGCCGGCCAGGCAGTGCAGCAGCGTCGATTTGCCCGACCCGGACGCGCCCATGATCGCGAGCACCTCCCCCGCCGAGACCGACAGCGCCGCCCCGTCGAGCGCCCGCGTGGGGCCGAACGACTTGTACAGTCCCTTGCCGACGAGCAACGGCGTTCCCGGCCCGGTCATCAGCGCACCGCCTGTTCGAGTTCGCCGAGGCGCGCGGCGGTGAGCTCCAGCCACCGCAGGTCCGCCTCGAGGTGGAAGAGAGCGTGATCGCAGATCAGCTGATCGGCGAGGTCGCCCCCGCGCTTGCGTTTGGTGAGCGCCCGCATCACGTTCAGGTGCTCGCCGCGCTGGACGTGGAGCACGTCGTCGGCGCTGCGGCCGGACAACAGCGCGAGCACCACCTTGGTGTAGAGCGTGTTCTGCAGGTACGGCTGCGGGCTTTCCGGCGTGCGCAGCCACGTCTCGACGTCGGTGACCCCCGCGTCGGTGATCGTGTAGCGCTTCCGCTCCGGCCCCTCGCCGCTCTCGACGCCCGCGACCTCGACCATGCCGTTGCGCAGCAGCCGTGACAACGTCGAATAGACCTGGCCGTAAGCCAGCGGGCGGTCCTGCCCGAACTGCTCGTCGTACGCCCGTTTCAGGTCGTAGCCGTGCCGCGGGCCGGACTCGAGCAAAGCGAGCAAGGTGTGCGAAATCGACATTCGCTTGATCCCCTCCTTGCCCCCGGGAGCCGGGGGTGCGGCTGACTATACCGCAGGAGTATACCCACCGTGTATACCACCGCAGTATAGTACGTTTTCGCAGGTGAGAGGCCTACCGCAGCGGTGGTCGCCGGCTCACCGACGCGAACCGAGCACGACGCGGAAGAGCCGGCCGATCCGGGCGAGATCGACCTCCGCCGCCAAGTCGGCCTCGTCGGGCAGCTCGTCCACCGGAGCGTCGATCCCGAACAGCAGGCGCGGCAGCGTCGGGTGGAGGACGAGACCGATCAGTTCGTTCGCCACCGCCTCGGCCTCGCCGGTCGCCAGCCCCAGTGCCGCCGCCAGGTGCGCCGCGAGGTCGTCGGCGGTGGTGCCGAAGAGGACGTCGTAGAGGCCCGCCGCCAGCTCCGGCAGCCGATCGGCCTCCGCGATCCCGAGGCGCAGCATCCGGGCGACCGAGGACCACCGCACCAGCTGGAGGAACCGCCCGCAGTACCGCACGACCGCGTCCTCCGGCGACCCGGCGTACTCGGCGGGCGTGCGCATCCGGGCGCCGAACAGGGCGCGGACGCGCTCGACGACCGCGAGGAACAGCGCGTCCTTGGTCGGAAAGTGCGCGTACAGCGAACGCTTCGACGTTTCGGCGCGCGTCGCGATCGCGTCCATGGAGGTCCGCTCGAAGCCGTCCTCCAGGAAGGCCAGCTTCGCCGTGTCGAGGATGTGCTCGCGTAGCGCTTCCCCACGTCGAGCCATGGCGTCCACCTCAAAGTATACGGTACAGTTGAGTTTACTTCCGCTTCCGCTGATCGGAGCCATCATCCATGATTGTGATCACCGCCCCGACCGGGCAGATCGGCAGCAAGCTCGTCGCCACGCTGCTGCGGCGGGACGAGCCGATCCGGGTCATCGTCCGGGATCCGGGCCGGCTGCCCGCCGACGTCCGGGAGCGAGCCGAGGTCGTCGTCGGCTCGCACCGCGATCCCGACGTCCTCGACCGGGCCCTCGACGGCGCCGACGCACTGTTCTGGCTCATGCCGGCGGCCGCGACCGCGAGCAGTCCCTACGAGGCTTATGTGACCGCCTCGATCCCGGGCGCCGACGCCGTCGTGCGCCACGCGGTGCCGCGCGTCGTGATCATCTCCGCCCTCGGGCGCGGGACGCAGATCTACGCCGGCCACGTGTCCGCGTCGCACGCGATGGAGGACCTCTTCCGCAGCACCGGCGCGCACGTGCGCGCCCTGGCCCTGCCCGCCTTCATGGACAACATCCTCCGGCAGGTGGCCACGATCAGGGAGGGCGTGGTCTCGGGCACCGTGCCCGCCGAGTCGAGGATGCCCTGGATCGCGACGAAGGACATCGCGGCGCTCGCCGCGGAGTACATGCTCGACCACACCTGGACCGGGCAGGACTCGGTCGAGGTGCTCGGCGGCGAAGACCTTTCCCACCGGGAAATCGCCGAAGTGCTGACCGGCGTACTCGGCACGCCCGTCCGGTTCCGGCGCGGCGACCGCGCCGCCGTCGGGCAGTTCCTCGTCGGCCGCGGGTTTTCCGAGGCGATGGCCCGGTCCATGCTGGACATGGACCTCGCCGGCGAACGCGGCATCAACAACGCCACGCCGCGCACCGCCGCGAACACCACGCCCACCACCTTCCGCGAATTCGCCGAAGAATTCGTCAAACCGGCTGTGCACGCCCGGCAGGGCTGACGCGATCCCTCCCGGCCCCCCTCCCGAACGTAATGAATGACTCATTCCTGTCGTCAGACGACAGGAATGAGTCATTCACTGCAGCGGCCGATGTCCGGTCAGGGCAGCCCGGCGTACCAGCCCACCCTTCGGCCATCCGGCAGATCCGGTTACCCCGCGTGCCGGGGACTGCGGCATTCAGGTCATCGGCCGGGCGTTCGGCTGACCTTTTGGCCGCTTCGTGCCATTCTTGCCCTCCCGCCGGCCCGAAAACGATAAAGTTCCGGTCTTCGCGGGGAAACGGCGAAGAGCGAATGGCGTCGAGGGGGACATATGTTCGTGGGCCGGACGTCGGTCCTGGAGCTGATCGGGGAACTGACCGAACCGCGCGGGGAAAACGCGCCGGCCGGTCCGCGGCCGGTCGTGATCCTGACCGGCTGCGGCGGTTCCGGGCGGACCGCGATCCTCCACGAAGCGCTGCGGGACTGGCGGGACCGCACGGCTTCCGTGCTGGTCCAGCCGCTGGTGCCGGACGGCGACCAGACGTCGCTGCGACCGTTGCTGACCTCGATCATGCTCGGGCTGGGAGTGGGTGTCCGGGGATATCCGGTGACTTTTCCGCGTTCCCTCCTCGCCCAGCTGGCCATCACCGCGAATTTCGCCGGGCTGCCTCCCGGCGACCAGCTGACCCGGCTGCGGGAACGGCTCAACGAATACAAACGGAAACCCGCGCTCGACAATTTCCTCACGGCACTGGCCCGTGATTCGTTCGCCCTCGTGCACATCCAGGTGCCCGGGCTGTCCGAGCTGGTCCCGAGGCTGGCGGCGGAAGTCACCCGGAGCACGCTGAACCGCCTGTACCGCGGGGGCGGGCTGATGCGGTTCTCCTGGGGCGACGCCGTGGACTGGTTCCGGCACCAGGACCAGGACTTCGCCAAGAACCCCGAGACCACGCTGATCGAGCTCAGCGCCCGGGCCGGGAGCGCCGACCCGCTGGTCCGCCGCAGCGTGGACGACGTCCTGGTCGGCGCGTTCCTCGCGGACCTGCGCCGCAGCCACGCCCGGGTGCGGGGCCGGCCGCCGCAGATGCTCCTGCTGCTGGACGACGGCGACGTCCCGGAGGCGGTGACCTTCGTCCGCTCGCTGTTGCGCGTGCGCGACGCGATCGCCGGCAGCCGGCCGACGCCGGAGAACCGGCTGCCCGATCCGCTCACCGTGGTCACGACCAGTGCCGGGCCGGCCGCGGCGGGCGCCGTGCCCTGGCCGGGAGCCGATCCGGTGGACGGCCCCCGGGTACGGGTCGACGTCACCGACCTGAGTTCGTCCGAGGTGCTGCAGCTGGCCCGCAGCCAAGACTGGACGACGTCGGAACGCACCGCCCGGATGGCCTTCCGGCTCACCCACGGCCACCCGGCCGCGACGGGGTTCGTGCTGCGCCGGCTGGCGGAAAACCCGCGGTTGCTCGACGATCCGGACGCGCTCCTGGACGGCCCGGACCCGGACGAGGAGGTGCGCGCCGACCGGTACCTGCTGCGGATCTTCGTCGGCGGCCTCGACCCGCACCGACGGCCGGACGACGCCTCGGTCGAGGCGCTGATCACGCTGGCGGCCGCCCGGACCTGGCAGGAGGCCGGGACGCTCGTCCGCCTGCTGCCGCCGCCCTTCGGCCTCGGCTCGCCGCTCTACACCTCGCCGACGTTGTGGCCCGCTGCCGGCGACGGCGAACGCCGGCTCCACCCGCTGGCCCGCTACCTCGGCCTCCGGGCACTGGCCGCCCGCCCGGACGCGCGGACCGGCTGGGACGGCGTTTTCCGGCTCCTGCGCGGGAAAACCCACCCGGACGACCGGGCCGGGCGGTGGCACCACGAGCTGATGCTCGGCGGCCGCGCGAAGGTCGCGGACTCGCTGGCCGTCCTGCTGCCCGAACTGCCGTCCGCGCGGTGGCTGGAGCTGTTCGACGCCGTGGTCGTCACCCCCGATCCGCGGGTGACGGATCCGGCGGAGATCCGGGGGATCGGCCGGCCACCGACCCCGGCCGGGCACACCGACGCGCTGCTCGGCATCGTGCCGGCGCTGGAACGGGACCCGTGCGTGACGCGGCCGGAAGACATCGCCGCCCTGCGGCGGCTCGCCTGGCACGGCTTCCTGCAACTGGCCGAAAGCGAGGGCGTCGCGGACCGGCAGCCGTTCCTCGACCGGGCCGACCGCTACTCGGCGGACCGCAACCGGTACTGACCTCCCGTCCCGAAAGGACCCGCCGTGGCCCCGCGCTTCCGCTGGTTGTTCTTCCCCGATCCGAACCGGGATTTCCCGCACCGGTGGACGGACTGGTGGCGGCTTTCCGCCGTGCTCGCCGTCGTCCTCCTGCTGGCGGGCGGCCTGGTCTTCCACCGCCCGCTGCAGCGGGCGGTCACCTGCGGCTGGTTCGACGGGTCCGCCTGGTCGGCGGCCGACGAGTGCGTGGGGCTCAGCGACGGCTCGTACGACTTCGGCCTCGACCGCTTCTCCGCCGTGCTGCACGTGGTCGAGCAGCAGAACGCCGCCGCCGCGGACAAGTGCGATCCCCAGGGCACCCCGGTGACGGTCGGCGTGCTGCTGACGCTGACCGACCGCAATGCCGGCGGGCGCGCCCTGCACGAGCTCGAAGGGATGGCCGCCGGGCAGCGCCACGCCAACGACACCGGCTGCCTGCACCCGATGCGGCTGCTGGTCGCGAACATCGGCGCCTACGGGCCGGCCGGCGAGGCCGTCGAAGTGGCCCGGGAGCTCGCGGACGACCCGGCCGTCGTGGCGGTCGCGGGGCTCGGGCTGAGCCAGCAGCGCTCGGCCGAGGTGGCGGACCTGCTGGCGGCGGCGAAGGTCCCGATGGTGTCGGACCTGATCACCGCCGAGGGCTTCGACCAGACCGGGTCCCGCGACGACCAGCCGGACTTCAGCGCGTGCGACCCGGCCATCACCTACCCGCGCGGCGTCGGGAAGGACTACTTCTACCGCGTCGCCTACCGGAACGCCGTGCAGATCGAGCGGCTCGCCGCGGCCCTGCCCGGCCGTCCGGACTTCCTCATGGTGCCCACCGGCGGCTCCGACCCGTACCCGTGCACGGCGCTGCCGCTGATGCAGCGCCGGTTCGGCGGCAAGATCACCGAAGTCAAGTTCGACGCCGACGAAGCCAGCACGGTCCCGCTGACCGCGCAACGGGTCTGCGGCACGGCGAAGGACGTCGAAGTGCTCTACATCGCACGCGGCGGCGATCTGGCCCGGTTCCTCTTCAGCCTCGACGAAGCCCTGGTCGGCGGCCGGTGCGCGGCCGGGTCGGTCACCGTGGTCAGCACGTCCGACGGCCTCCGGGTCCGCTCGCCGGAGGACAACGCGATGCTGGAGGACCTCCGCCTGCGGGCGCTGCGGTCACCCAGCTTCGCCGACGGCCGGATCCGCCTGGTGTCCACCCTGGTCTCCGGCGCCGACCGCTTCCGCGGCGACAACCCGGGCTTCCGCGACCTCGAAACGGCGTTCGCCGGCGCCGGCTTCGACGCCACCCACCTCGACGACGGCTGGGCGGTCAACGGCTACGACTCGGTGACCACGATCTCGGCGGCCCTGCGGACGCTCCCGTCGGCGAAGCCGGTCCAGCGCAGCCAGGTCAACACGGCGATCAGCGGGTTTTCCTCGAGCGGCCAGGCGGTGGCGGGCGCGGGCGGGCCGATCACGTTCGACAACAGCGGGAACCGCGCGGACGCGGGTCCCCCGGTGGTCCGCGTCTGCCCGCTGCCCGCCCCGAACGGCGACCAGCCGGCGCGGACTCCGAGCGTGGTCGTCCGCCCGGACACGCCGCCGATCTGTTGACTGTTGGCCGAGTGGACAATAGCGTGGGGCCCACTCGGCCGACAGGAGTTCGATGACCCGGCGACGACGCACGCCCGAGCAGGCGCGGGAGGAGATCCTGACCGCCGCGGCCGACCTCATCGCCCGGCACGGCCCCGATGGCGTCGGGCTGCGCCGCGTCGCCGGCGCGGCCGGCGTGACGCACGGGCTGGTGACCCATTACTTCGGCACCTACCGGGCGCTGGTGCAGGCGGTGCTGCGCCGCGAGAACGAGCGGCAGCGCGAACGCGTCCGGGACCGGATGCGGGCCGACAACGGGGTGCCGTACGCGGAGGGCATGACGAAGGTCCTCTTCGACACGCTCACGGACGCGCGGTACGTCCGGCTGTGGACGTGGTCCCAGCTCCACGCCGACGACCTCGGCACCTCCTCGTCGGGGAACCTGGCCGAGCTGGTCGACGCCATCGAGCACGGCATCCGCGACGTGCTGCCGGAACCGCGGCGCCCGGACCGGGCCCGGATCGAGGCCGTCGTCCTGTTGGCCCTGTCCGGCGCCTACGGTTACGCGCTCGGCCGGCGTTCCTGGCTCGCGGGCCTCGGCCACGACCCGGACGATCCGGACCACGACGAGTCGTTTCGCGCCGCCTTGTCGTCCGCTGTGGCGGCCCATCTCACCGGAAGGTGATGCCCGTGATGCTCGTTCACCAGTACCCCGGAGCCACCGGCGACGACGGCGCCGGATCGGTGCCGATGCTCATCGGCACGGCCGTGGTGGTGCTGCTCGTCCTGGCCGGGATCCGCGGCCGGGAACTGCGGCCGCGGAAGCTGTTCCTCCTCCCGGGCATCGTGGTGCTGATCGGGCTCGCCGCGGTACTCCCCCCGCTGGCTGGCGGCCGTCCCCTCCACGGCATCGACGCCGTGCTCGCGAGCGCCGACCTGGCCTTGTCGATCGGGCTCGGCGCCGTCCGCGGCCGCACCGTGCGGATCGACCTCGTGGCCGGCGTGTCCCGGTACCGCTACGGGCCGGCGACCGTGCTGCTGTGGGGACTGTCGATCGCCCTCCGCTTCGCCTTGGGCGCCTATGGTGCGCGCCACGGCGCATCGCCGCTGGTGACCGAAGCCGCCGTGCTCCTGATGCTCGGCCTCACCCTCCTCACCCAGAACATCATCGTGTTCGCCCGGGCCGCGGCGCGCGCACGACGCGGCCTGCCCGGCGATCCGGTTGCGATTTCCGGGGCGATCCCCGGCCCGAGCCACCCCTGACGGCCGGATTCTCAGAGTTCTCCCAGCACCTCCCAGGATCCGGCCAGGCGAGGCCACCACGCTCGGGGCATGACGATCGAAATCCGGGGCCTGACCAAGCGGTACGGGCCCGAAACCGTGGTGGACGACCTGTCGTTCACCGTCCACCCCGGGCAGGTGACCGGGTTCCTCGGGCCCAACGGCGCCGGCAAGTCCACGACCATGAAGATGATCGTGGGCCTGGCCGCGCCGACGCGGGGCTCGGTCACCATCGGCGGGCGGCGCTACCGGGACCTGCCCGTACCGCTCACCGAGGTGGGCGCGCTGCTCGACGCCGGTGCCGTCCACGGTGGCCGGAAGGCCCACGACCACCTGCTGGCCCTCGCGGTGAGCAACGGCCTCCCCCGCCGCCGGGTCGGTGAGGTGCTCGGCCGGACCGGGCTGGACGGGGTGGCCGGCAAGCGGGCGGGCGGGTTCTCGCTCGGGATGCGGCAGCGGCTCGGTCTCGCCGCCGCGTTGCTCGGCGACCCGCGGGTGCTGATCTTCGACGAGCCGGTGAACGGCCTCGACCCCGAAGGGATCCGCTGGATCCGGGACTTCATGCGTTCGCTCGCCCGCGAGGGCCGGGCGGTGCTGGTGTCCAGCCACCTGATGAGCGAGATGGCGCAGACCGCCGATCACCTCGTCGTCATCGGCCGGGGACGGCTCGTCGCCGACACCACCGTGAGCGAGCTCGTGCGTGGCGAAGGCACCGTGCTCGTCCGCACCTCCGAGCCGGGCTTCGCGCGGCTGCTGGCCACCGCCGGGGCCGCCGTGCGGGAAGGGACCGAGGCGTCGCTCGTCGTGTCCGGCATGACGAGCGCGGAAATCGGGAAGGTCGCGGCCTACCACGGCGTCGCACTCGCCGAGCTCACGCCGCAGCGCGTTTCGCTGGAGGACGCCTTCATGGAGCTGACCAAGGACCGCACCGACTACCAGGGGGCCGTCGCATGAGCGTGTCCTTCGCCCACTCCGTCCGCGCCGAGTGGATCAAAGTACGCAGCCTGCGTTCCACCTGGTACACCCTCGCGTGCCTGTTCGCGGTCGGGCTCGGCATCACCGCCCTCGCCATGAACGCCGCCGCGCGGCAGTACCCCGGCGACGACCCCTGGGACCCGACCGGCCGCAGCCTGACGTCGTACATCGTCGCGCAGCTGATCGTCGGGGTGCTCGGCATCCTCGTCGTCACCTCCGAGCACGCGACCGGCCTGATCCGGACGTCCCTGACCGCGACGCCCCGGCGGCACCGGCTGCTGGCGGCCAAGGTGGTCGTGGCGGTCGCGGTCGCCGTGGTGGCGGGCCAGGTGCTGATGTTCACCGCCTTCTTCCTCGGCCAGGCCGTCCTCGCCGCCCATGGCGTGCCGCACGCGCGGATCGGCGATCCCGGCGTGCTCTCCGCCGTGGCCGGCGGCGGGCTCTACCTCGCGGCGATCGCGCTGCTCGCGGTCGGGCTGGGCACGATCATGCGGGCGACGGCGGGCGCGCTCGCCACCCTGGTCGGGATCGTCTTCCTGGTCCCCGGCTTCGCGGGGCTCTTTCCGGCGTGGCTGCACGGCCTGCTCTTCTACTGGCCGACGCTCGGCGCGGCCGCGGTCTTCAAGACGGTCCCCGATCCCGATTTCCCGCACCCGTGGCTGAACCTGGCCGGGATGTGCGCCGGGGTCGCCGCCGTGCTGGCCGTGGCGTTCGTGGTCTTCCAGCGCCGGGACGTGTGATGCGGGAGGCGGGCCGGGGCCTGCTGGCGGCGGCCGCCGCATTGCTCGCCATGGCGGGTGTCGCCGCGGCCGGGCTGGCCCTCCTGGGCGCCGGCCGCTTCGGGGGGCTCGGCGCGCTGACGGCGGCGGCCGTCGCGCTCGCCGTGGGCGGCTCGACCGAGGCCGGCGCGACCCCGGCCGGTGGGCTCCCGATCGCCGTGCGGGGCGGCCTCGAGGTGCTGCCGCTGGGGGTTTCCCTGGCGGGCGCGGTGGTGCTGGGGTCGCTGCTGCTGTGGCGCCGCGAAGCCGGGGTGCTCGTCCGCGGTGCCGTGGCGGCGGTGGCCCTGCCGGTGGGACTCGCCGTGATCGCGCTCCTGGCCCGGGGAACTCTGACGATGCCCGACGGCGTCACGGCGGGTGGTGCGGGTGGCTGCGGGCGAGCCGCCGGTCCCGCGCGCCTGCCCCTTTCCGGCCGGTTCGACGCCGGATTCTCCGTGGCCGTCGGTCCGGCGGTGGTGGGTGCGGCGGCCGGGGCGCTGGTGGTCGTCGCAGTCTGCTGGCTCGTCACGCGATTCCCCGCCGTGGCAACGGGGTTGCGGGCCGCGCGGTGGCCGGCGGCCGGACTCGCCGTGCTGGGCCTGACCGTGGCCTGGGCGTTCGGCGGCGCCGCGGCGGCCGGCGGTGTCCTGCTCGCTCTCCCCCAGCTGGTGTGCGGAGCCGTGCTGCTGGGGCTCGGCGTGCCGTGGACGATCAGTTCCTCGGGCGTCTTCTCGTGCGCGCTGCCCGCCGCGCCGGTCTCGACGGGCGGCCCGCTGCTCGGGCTGTCGGCCGTGGTGTTGCTGGGCTGGGGCCTCGCCTTGGCGGCCGGGCGCCGCCGGCCCGGCGGGCCGCTGCGCCGGGCGGCGGCCTTCGCCGGGTGGTTCGCTCCGGCGACCGGTGCCGTGCTCGCCGTCGTGACGCTGCTGTCGCGGATTTCCGTCGACGTCACCGTCGGCGCGTTCGGCTTGTCGCTGCCGGTCTTCGCCGCACGGCTGACGGCGAACCCGCTGCTCGCCGTGGTGGCCGGGCTCGCGGGCGGCGCGGTGGCCGGCTTCGCGGGCTCCCTGCTCGCCGACGGGATCTCCGTATCCTCGCGGGTATGGAAGCGATGACGTCCCGGCTGCTGGTGGTGGACGACGAGCCCACCGTCCGCGAGCTGCTTTCCGCCGCGCTGCGGTTCGCCGGCTTCCGGGTGACGTCGGCGGCCACCGCGCGGGAAGCCGTCGCCGCGGCCACCGCGGAGCCGCCCGACCTGGTGCTGCTGGACGTCATGCTGCCGGACATGGACGGCTTCGAGGTGGTCCGGCGGCTGCGCGAGCGGCACCCCGGCCACGGCGCGCCGGTGCCCGTCCTGTTCCTGACCGCGCGGGACCGCCAGTCCGACAAGGTCACCGGTCTGTCCCTCGGCGCCGACGACTACGTGACGAAGCCCTTCGACCTGGCGGAGCTGATCGCGCGGATCCGCGCGATCCTCCGCCGGACCGCGGGCCACCCGGCGGCCGTGCTCACGGTGGGCCCGCTCGCGCTCGACGCCGAGGGACACCAGGTGACGCGCGCGGGGCAGGCGATCCGCTTGTCCGCCACGGAGTTCCGGTTGCTGCACTACCTGATGGAGAACGCCGGAAGGGTGGTGTCGAAGGCGCAGATCCTCGACCGGGTGTGGCGCGACGACTTCGGCGGGGACGCCGGCATCGTCGACACCTACATCTCCTACCTCCGGCGCAAGGTCGACACCGCGGAGCCGAAGCTCGTCCACACCGTGCACGGCGTGGGTTACGTGCTGCGGGAGCCCCGCCGGTGAGGCGGCTTTCCCTGCGGGCCCGGCTGCTGCTGCTCACCGCGGGCCTGCTGCTCGCCGGCCTGACCCTGATCGGCGCGCTGGTTTCCGAGCAGCTGGAGCGCTTCCAGCTCGACCGCCTCGACGGCCAGCTGCGGTCGATGACCGAGCTCATCTCCCTGGCGGCGGGGCCGCCCCCGGCCGCGAGCCCGGCCGTGCGGCCCGATCTGGTCGATCCCGCGCTCGCGCTGTTCGGCACCCCGTACGTCGTGTACCTCGACGCGAGCGGCGCGGTGGCGGGCGGCCTGCACTCGTCGCGGGTGGAGGGGGCGGCACTGCCGCCGATCGACGCGTTGCGCACGGTCCCGGCCGACGGGACGGCCGTCGACCTGGACGCCATCGACGGGTCGCAGCGCTGGCGGGCCGTCGCGCGACCCGCCGCCCGCTGGGGCGGGACGGTCGTTTCGGCCGCGCCGCTCGCCGAAGCCGACGCCACGATCGCCCAGCTGCGGACGAGCAGCCTGGTCACCGGCGCCGCGCTGCTCGTCGTGCTGACCGCGGCCGGCTGGCTCGCCCTCGGCCGGGGCCTGCGGCCGCTGCGCCGGATCGAGCACACGGCCGCGGCGATCGCCGGCGGCGACCTCACCCGGCGCGTCCCGGACCTCGCGTCGCCCGGCACGGAGATCGGGCACCTCGCGGGGTCGCTCAACACGATGCTCGGCCAGCTCGAACGGGCCTTCGCCGACCGGGCCGCGTCCGAGGCGCGGATGCGCACCTTCGTCTCGGACGTCAGCCACGAACTGCGCACCCCGCTGTTCGGCATCAAGGGGTCCACGGAGCTCTACCGGATGGGCGCACTGCCCGGACCGTCCGATGTGGACGAAACGATGCGCCGCATCGACCGCGAAGCCACCCGGCTCACCGCGCTGACCGAGGACCTGCTGCTGCTCGCCCAGCTCGACGAGGCACCCGAAGAGCAGCTCGACCGGGCTCCGATGGACCTGCGCACCCTCGCCGGCGACGCCCGGCACGACCTGCGGGCCCTCGACCCGGCCCGCGCCGTTTCCCTGACCGGCCCGGGCGGTGCCGGCCCGCCCGGCCCGGCCCCGGTCGACGCCGACGAAGCGCGGCTGCGGCAGGTCGTCACCAACCTCGTGGGCAACGCCGCCGCCCACACGCCACCGGGCACGCGCGTGCGCATCGGGGTCGGGACTGCGGACGGCCGCGCGGTGCTCGAGGTGGCCGACGAGGGTCCGGGGATGACGGCCGAGCAGGCGAGCCGCGTCTTCAACCGCTTCTACCGGGCCGACCGCTCCCGGACGCGCACGCCCGGCGCCGACGCCGGCCTGGGCCTCGCCATCGCCCGTTCCCTCGCCCGCGCCCACGGCGGCGACGTCGAACTCGAGACCACGCTCGGGGAAGGCGCCTGCTTCCGGCTCACGCTGCCGTTGCCGGAGAACGGGTTCGCGCCCTGAAGCGCAGCCGGACCGGACGTTGTACCGGCGTTCGCGGGTTCGCCGGACTAGGCTGGGGAAGGAACTCTCCGAGGAGTTTCCGCCCATGTGGACCAAGGGAGCTACCGACGTGGTCGAGACGCCCGACATCGTTCGCCCGCCCGCCGAGCTCAGTGCGGCCCTCGCGGCCATCGGCAGCGCGACGGCCAGCGGCGAGCTGAGCCGCATGGGCATCCGCAGCGCCTTCATCCGTGGCCCGGTTTCGGTGACCCCCGGCGTGCGCGTGGCCGGCCCGGCGCTGACGCTGCAGTTCCTGCCGAAGCGGGAAGACCGTTACCCCGTCGACGAATACGAAGAACCGGAGAAGCAGCTGCACCGGCACGTCATGTACCACGCCCGGCCCGGTGACATGATCGTCGTCGACGCGCGCGGGGACATGGAAAGCGGCGTGTTCGGCGAGATGATGCTGACCTACTTCAAGGGCCGCGGCGGCCTCGGCGTGGTCGTCGACGGCTGCCTGCGGGACACCGGCGAGGCCAAGCAGCTCGGCCTCGGGCTGTGGATTCGCGGCGCCACGCCGAACTTCCACGCCCAGACCGGCATCGTCCCGGCCGCCGTCAACGTGCCGGTGGCGTGCGGCGGCACGCTCGTCGAGCCGGGCGACATCGTCGTCGCCGACGACGACGGGGCGGTCGTGGTGCCGGTCAAGCTCGCCCCCGCTTTGGTGGCCCACGCCCAGGAGCACGCGGAGTGGGAGGAGTTTTCCCGGCTCCGGCTGGCCGAGGGCGGCGACCTGCGGCGGTACTACCCGCTGTCGGACGAGGCCCGGCCCGAGTACGAACGGTGGCGGGCCGAACAGGGCCGGGCCTGACAGCGCTTTCGGGCGGCCTGGTCACGGCAGACCACTCAGCTCCACAGCCGGTCGTGGCTCGATTCGGAGTCCCAGTGCGTCGTCTCGGCGAAGAACACCGGGTCGCGCGGGTCGAGGTGGCGGCGCAGCAGGTCCTCGTCCAGATCGCCGAACCCCAGCCCCGGCGTGTCCGGCACCGTGATGTGGCCGTCGCGGATCAGCGGGCGGGGCAGGCCGGTGACGAGGTCGCTCCAGAAGTCCACCTCGGCCGCGTGGTGTTCGAGGGCGAGGAAGTTCTCCGTGGCGGCCGCCAGGTGCACGCACGCCATCGTCGCGATCGGCGACGCCGCCAGGTGCAGCGCCATCGCGATCCCGCGCTCCTGCGCGTAGTCGCCGAGCCGCTTGGTCTCCGCGATCCCGCCCGCCGTCGCCGGGTCGGGGTGCACGATGCGGATGGCGCCCGCGTCCAGCAGCGGCCGGAAACCCTCTAGGAGGTAGATGTCCTCCCCCGTGCACGTCGGGACGGCGACGGCCTCGGTGAGTTGCCGCCACTGGCCGGTCAGCTGCCACGGGATCAGGTCCTCGATCCACGCCAGGGTGAACGGTTCCAGCGCGCGGCCGATCCGGATGGCCGAGTCGAGGGCGATGTGGCCGAAGTGGTCGGCGGCGAGCGCGACGTCGTAGCCGACCACCGACCGCACGATGTCCACATAGGATACCAAGTGCTCGACGCCGCGAGCGGTGACCTGGATGCCGGTGAACGGGTGCATCGTCGTGACATCCTCGCGGGCACCCGGCGGCGCGATCAGCGCCCCCGGCACGTCCCACAGCAGGTCGATGCCCACGTCCATCTTCAGCATCGTGAACCCGCGCTGCTTGCGCTCCAGCAGCCGGGCGCCCATCGCGTGCGGGTCCGGCAGCGACGGCGTGTCCGCGTAGCAGCGGACCTCGTCCCGGAACCGGCCCCCGATCAGCGCGTACGCGGGCACACCGTAGGCCTTGCCCGCCAGGTCCATCAGCGCCATCTCGACGCCCGAGACGCCGCCGCCCTGGCGGCCGTGGAACCCGAACTGCTTGATCTTGCGGAAGATCTTGTCGACGTTGCAGGGGTTCTCCCCGACGAGCCTGCTCTTGAGGATGAGCGCGTAGGTGGCGCTGGCCTGGTCGCGCACCTCCCCGTACCCGACCAGGCCCTGGTTGGTGTCGATCCGGACGATCGACGAGCGGAACGGCACGCCGGCCACGGTGGCCACCCGCAGGTCGGTGATGCGCAGGTCGCTCGGCCGGGACGCCGTCGCGACGTGCTCCTCCGTGATCGCGCTCATCCCTTCACGGCCCCCGCGGTGAGGCCCTCGGTCAGGAACCGCTGCCCGAATCCGTACATGAGCACGACCGGGATGCTGACCAGCAGCGACGCCGCGGCCAGCTGTCCCTGCGGCACGACGTCGTTGAAGATCATCGACTGCATGCCGACGGGCAGCGTCTTGTTTTCGTCCTTGGTGATGAACACGAAGGCGAACAGGAACTCGTTCCACGCGTTGGTGAGCGTGAACAGCGCGACCGCGAGCAGGCCCGGCTTGGCCAGCGGCAGCACGATCCGGCGGAACGCCCCGAACCGCGTGCAGCCGTCGACCAGTGCCGCCTCCTCGAGGTCGGCCGGGATCGACTTGAAGTAGCCGACGAGCAGCCACGTCGCGAACGGCAGGGTGAACGTCGGGTAGGCGAGCACGAGCGACCACAGCGAGTCGTTGAGCCCGATCCCGCTCATCAGCTGGTACAGCGGGATGAACAGCAGCGCGCCCGGCATCACGTAGGTGAGCAGGATCGTCACCGTGAAGCTCTCCGAACCCCGGAATTTCAGCCGTGCCAGCGCGTAGCCGGCCAGCGCCGCGCAGATCAGGGCGATCACGGTGGACGCCACCGACACCAGGATCGTGTTGACGTACCAGGTGCCGAACGCGCCCGTGAACAGGTTGGTGAACTGTGCGGTGCTCCACGGGGTCGGCCAGAGGTCGTCGGTGCGCGCGACGATCTGGTCGTCGGACTTGAACGCCGTGATCGTCATCCAGTAGATCGGGGCGAGCACGAACCCCAGCAGGCCCACCAGCGCCACCCCCGAGCCGCCGCCACCGACCAGGCGGGCGGCCAGCCGCTTGCTCCGGGCGGCGAGCGCGGAGACGAGCCGGCCGACGGCCGCTGCGAGCACCACGAACACGCCCAGCACGAGCACGGCCTTCCAGACGATCTGCGGCGACGCCCAGACCAGCACGAGCACCGAGCCCGCGACGATCACCCACGGCAACGCCCGGCGCTGACCGTCAGTCAGCCGCCGTCGCCCCAGATCGGCCGCGCCCGGCTGGTCGCTGCGGCGCATCATCCGCACGAGGATCACCACGAGCACGGCGATGATCGGCAGCATCACCAGCGTGACCGCGGCGCCCGCGCCCAGCTGCAGCTGCTGGATGGCCTTCGAGTAGGCCACCATCACGTACGGGGCGGTGGCGTCGCCCGGGCCACCTTGCGTCATCAGCCAGATCAGGTCGAAGTTGTTGAACGTCCAGATCGACGACAGCAGCACCGTCACGATCATGACCGGACGCAGCCCGGGCAGCGTGATGTGCAGGAAGCGCTGCCACGGCGAGGCGCCGTCCACCATCGCCGCCTCGTGGAGGTTGGCGTCGATGGCCTTGAGCCCCGCGAGGAACGTCACCGTGAAGAACGGGATGCCCTTCCAGACGTTGACCAGGATGACCGCCGGCATCGCGAGCGCGGGGTCGGACAGCCACTCCGCGGGCCACTTGTCGACAAGCCCGATCGCCGCGAGGGCCGGCCCGATCCCGGAGTCGGTGAGCAGGACGTTGACGCTGCCGAAGATCGGGTCGAGCAGGGACCGCCAGGTGAAGGCCGTGACGACCGTCGGGATCACCCACGGCAGCAGGATCACCCCGGCGATGATCGCCCGGCCGCGGCGCATCTGGTGCAGCATCAACGCCGCGATGAGACCGAAGGTCACCTTGAAGATCTCGGCGTAGGCGGTGAAGACGAACGAGTTGAGCACGCCCTTGTGGAACAAGGCGTCGTCGATGAGGGCGGTGTAGTTGTCCAGCCCGGCGAAGACCGTCTCCGCACCGTGGCGCTCCGTTACGCTGGTGAGGACCGAGCTGACGATCGGGACCAGGATCAGGCCGGCCACCAGCACCAGCGTCGGCCCGATGAACACGGCGGCGAGGCGCCAGTCTCGCCCGAGCCGCCGCTGCGTCGGCGTGAGCGAGGACGACCCGCCCGGCGCCGGGCGGGCCGGCGCCGAGGGTGTCCTTTTCGGACGCAGGATGGTCACTGCCGGTAGCCCTGCTGCTCGAAGATCTGGACGATCCGGCCGTGGGTCGCGGCGACGGCGTCGGCCGGCCGGGTGCCCTGGATGACCGACTGCATCATGTCGGTCAGCAGGTAGGCGGCGGTCGCGGCCTGCTCGCCGGGGCTCGGGGTCTGGGGGAACGCGTAGCCGGTCTTGGTGGTCACCGGGAGCTGCGCGCGGGTCTGCTCCCGCAGCGCGGGGAAGGCCGGATCACCGCTCGTGTAGTACGGGTCGGAGTCCCACACCTTGTCCCACGAGGGGTTGACCAGGCACGGCGCTTCCTTCGCGACCCCGAGCAGCGCGCTCCCGCCGACCATGAACTTCGCCACCAGCTTGGCGAGGGCGGGGTTCTTCGCCCCCTTGAACACGACGAACGAGTTGGACTCGCCGTACGCCAGCGGCCGGTCGAGCGCCGGCCCGGTGGCGCCGTTGAACACGTGCGTGTTGGCGTACACCGGGTTCTTCTTGGTCTTCGAGTCGGCGTAGACGCTGAACTGGTTGAGCGTGAGCCCGAGGATCTGGGCCAGCCAGTTCTCGTTGTTGCTCGAGTCGGTCCAGCTCCCGATCCCGGGTGGCAGCATCGGCTTGTACTTCGGGTTCGTGTAGATGTCGCCGATGAACGTGACGGCGGCGACGGTCTCCGGCGAGTTGAACACCACCTTCGTGCCGGTGTTGTCCGCGATCGCCCCGCCGTAGGTGTTGATGACGTTCGCGATGAAGCCGTTGGCGTCGCCGGAGCGGTTCACCGTGAGCCCCCAGCCGAAGCGCCGCTTCGCCGGGTCGGAGACCGCCAACGCGTTGTCGCGCAGCTCTTCCCACGTGTAGTGCGGCTTGAGCGGGAGCCCCTTTTCCTGGTACCAGTCCTTGCGCAGGTACATCCCGGACGCGATGAAGTGGTACGGGATCGCGAACCAGCGGCCGTCGAACACGCAGTAGTCGTTCGCCTCCGTCGCGGGTTCGCCGTAAAGCGCTTTCATCTCGGTGACCACGTCGGTGACGTCGGTGAGGGCGCCGAGGTTGTGGAGCTGGCCGACGAACCGCCGGTCGCTCACGAAAGCCAGATCGCGGGCGGTGCCCGCCTTCACGTCGGCGTCCATCTTCGCGACCATGTCGCCGGCGTCGCCGGAGACCAGGTCGTTGCGGATCGTGGTGCCGGTGGCGGAGGCGAACACCTGCAGCGACTTGTCCAGCGCCTTGTTGGCGGCCTCCGCGTACAGCTTCTGCGAGAGCATCCCCACCGACCCGCCGCGGAGCGCGGCTGCCTGGTCGAGCAGCGCCTTCGGCACCTGGACGTCGACCTGCGGCGCGGGGGCGGGACCGCTCCCGCAGCCGGCGAGACCGAGCACGCCCAGCGCGCTCAGCCCGAGGAACGAGCGTCTCGACCAGTCCGTGTTCTCTTCCATGACAACTCCTCATACCGACGGGGCGACGGTGCAACCGGCGGGGCAGCGGGGCGAGTGCCGCGCTGTGGGTCCATCAAGCTGTAGGTCCATCAAGCTGTAGGTCCAGCGAGCTGTAGGTCCAGCGAGCTGTGGGTCTGTCGAGCTGTGTGTCTGTCGAGCTGTGGGTCGTTCAAGCGGCGAAGGACGCCGAACTGCTGATGCGTTGTCCTGGCAGCCCGTCGAACAGCCCGGTCGATCCGCGGGGCCGCCACAGCGGCACCGGGCCCGCGCCGGGCACGGGGTCGAGCGCCAGCGCGGCCGCCCGTTCCGCGGAGTCGAACGCCCGCTGGACGACCATCGCGTTGGCGACGCTTTGGGCAACGCTGCCGACCGGCCGCACGCCGAACTGCACGGCGTCGGCGAAGTCGACGAGCTCCGCGCGGTAGCCGTTGTCGCTGCCGCGGAAGACTGTCGTGTGGGTGGTGGCGTCGGGGCCGCTGCGCGTCACGCGGCACTCCGGCTCGGATCCGGCGAGCACGAGCACGCCCTCGGTGCCGTACAGCCGCATTTCGTTGGGTTCGGGCGGCACCGGGATGTCGGGGAAGGACGCGGTGTAGTTGCCGATGGCGCCTCCGGCGAAGACGAGGTTGAGCGCGAGGTCCGACGGTGCGTCGATCGTGCTGTTGGCCGCCTGCACGGCACCGTGCACCCGCGCGATGTCGCCGCAGAGCAGCCGGATCTGGGCGATGTGGTGCACGCCGAAGTCGAGGTGCACGCCACCGCGGTACTGCGGCCGCTGCCGCCACGGCGTGCCGGTGAACCCGCCGGCACGGGGCACCGACCGCACGGCGTACCGCCACGCCATCAGGTGCGGGCGGCCGATCGCGCCGTCGTCGAGCAACGCGCGGGCGTAGCGCAGGTCGTCGCGGTAGAAGTAGTTCTCGCCCACCATGAAGGTGCGGTCCGGGTGCCCGGCCGCCAGGGCGAGGAAGGCCGCGGCCTGCTCCGCGTCGGCACCGGCCGGCTTCTCGCAGAACACGTCCTTGCCGGCCGTGAGCGCGTCTCGCGCCACTTCGTACAGGTGCGGGATCGGCACCGAGATCAGCACGGCGTCCACGTCTTCGCGGGCGAGCAGCGCGGCCCGGCCGGCGACGGCCCGGGCCGGATCGGTCCCGCTGTACCCGGCGAACCGCCTGCCCTGCTCGGCGGAGGAGTCGGTGAACGCGGTGACCGCGAACCGGTCGGCGAGCCCGCGCAACGCCGGCCAGTGCAGCTTTTCGACCGCGAGGCCGGTGCCGATCAGCCCCAGCCGGATCGGCGGGATCACCGGTGCTGCCATGCCTCGTCCGTCCTCGTCAACGGTTGGCGGAGCTCGGTCGTGCAGTGTCCTAACGCCGCTTGGCGGCCCGCTTGCTTCGCTGCCCCTTCTCCGCGAGGAGCGTGGAGTAGTTGTTGCTCAAGTGCGTGCGCATCGCCGCGCGGGCCGCTGCCGGGTCGCGCGCCACGAGGGCCTCGTAGATCTCCGTGTGCTGGGCGGTGGCGCGGCGCAGCCCGGCCGGCGCCTCGTTCGTGACGCGCCGGCTGGCCGTGCCGAGCCAGCGGGCGGAGTACATGATCCGGTCGAGGATGCGGTTGTCGGCCGCCCGGCAGATCTCCATGTGGAATTCGTGGTCGACCTCGAGGTAGGCCTCGGGATCCGCCTCGAGCGCCGCCATGCGGCCGATCTCGCCCCGGAGCCGCTCCAGCGTCTCGTCGGTGATGCTGGCCGCGGCCATGGCGGCCAGTTCGGGCTCGAGCAGCGCGCGCATCTGGTGCAGTTCCTGCAGCAGCTCGTCGACGAGCTCCGCGGGCAGCCACTCGATCAGCAACGGGTTCAGGTAATCCCACTCCGCGCGCGGCCGCACGACGACGCGGCGGCCCTGCGCGACGTCGACGATGTCGAGCGAGGCGAGGATCTTGAGCGTCTCCCGCGCCACCACGCGGGAAACCCCGAACTCGCTCGAGATCTCGAGTTCCGACGGCGCCCGGCCGTCTTCGATTTCGCCGCTGACGATGCGCCGGGTCAGGTGGGCCGCCACCTGCACCGGAAGAGTCCGGACCTTGACAGCGTCCGGAGACTCTTGTCTCCTTGGCATGTCATCAGCTTATAGGACAAGTTGGACTTCGCGACAGTCCGTTTTTCCGGCACTACCCGGCGGCGGGAGAGCAATGCGGATCGTGAACGTGACGACGGCGGTGGTGGCCTACCACGGTCAGGCCACCCTGGTGCGGATCGACACCGACGAGGGTCTCAGCGGGTTCGGCGAAGCCAATCCCGACGCCGGCGCGGGTGCCGTCGTCGGGATGATCCGGTCCTTGACGCCGCTCCTGATCGGCGAGGACCCGCGCAACGTCGAGCGGTGCTGGGAAAAACTGCGCCGCAGCAAGGTTTTCGCGGGCGCGCAGAGCGGGGTGTTCGTGATCGCCCTGTCCGGGATCGAGCTCGCGCTGTGGGACCTCGCGGGCAAGGCCGCCGGGCAGCCGGTCCACCGGCTGCTCGGCGGGAAGTTCCGCGACCGCATCCGCCTCTACGCCGACTGCGGCGACGGCGACGACCCGGCGGGCTCGGTCGCCGGGTGCGTCGACCGGGCCCAGCGGATGGTCGCCGAAGGCTTCACCGCCCTCAAGTTCGACATCGACGACTTACACCACCCGGCCAAGTTCGACGCCTTCAACCACACGGTCAACGCCGCCGAGCTGCGCTCGATGGTCGAGCGCGTGGCGGCGGTCCGGGAAGCGATCGGCCCGGACGTCGACCTGGCCATCGACCTGCACGCCCGCTACGACGTGCCGAGCGCGTGCCGGATCTCGTGGGAGCTCGAGCCGTTCCGCCTGATGTGGCTCGAGGAGCCGCTGCCGGCCGAGAACGTCGACGCGCTGGTGCGCGTGCGCGAGCAGACCCGCACCCCGATCTGCGCCGGAGAAAACCTTTACCTGCGGTGGGGATTCCGCGAGCTGCTCGAACGCGGCGCCGTGGACGTCATCGAGCCGGACGTGCCCAAGTGCGGCGGCCTCGCCGAGGCCAAGAAGATCGCCAACCTCGCGGAGCTGCACTACATCCCGTTCGCCCCGCACCTGGTGTCGACGCCGCTGGGCACGATGGCCACGTCGCACCAGTGCGCGGCGATCCCCAACTTCTTCGTCCAGGAATGGCACGCCCTGGAGGAGCGCGCGGTGTGGGACAGCTACGTCCACGCCCCCGACGGAAGCGGCTCGATCGTCAAGGACGGCTACATCACCCTTCCGGACACGCCCGGCATCGGCGTGGAACTCGACCTGGACGGCGTCCGGGCCCACGCCGTCGCGGGCTACGGGGTGTTCGAGTAGCGGAGCCGATCACCCCACCCGAACCGGTTCCCCCACCCGGAGCAGGCGGCTTCGCGCCGCCGGCACGGCTAAGATCCTGCGCGTGCCTACGTCACATCGGGATCTCCTCCCGCGTATCGCCAAGTGACCAACCGCTTAGTAGGCTCGCGGGCACGAGCCCGTTTCTCAACGACGAGGAGGTCCCCCGTGACCGATTCCCCTTCCCGTGTCGCCGTGGTCACCGGTGCCGGCCGCGGCATCGGCGCCGCCGTGGCCGCCCGGCTGGCCGATGACGGCTTCGCCGTCGGACTGCTGGACCTGGACGAGGCCGGCGTCAAGCAGGGCGCCGAGGCGATCGTCGCCAAGGGCGGCAAGGCCGTCGGGGTCGCCCTCGACGTCAGCGACGCCGAGCAGGTCGAGGCGGCTGTCGCCCGCGTCGCCGACGAGCTCGGCCCGCCGGTCGTGCTGGTCAACAACGCCGGCATCACCCGGGACAACCTGATCTTCAAGATGACCGAGCAGGAGTGGGACTCCGTGCTCGACGTGCACCTCAAGGGCTCCTTCCTGATGACCCGCGCGGTGCAGAAGCACATGACCGAGCAGAAGTACGGCCGGATCGTCAACCTGTCGAGCACCTCGGCGCTGGGCAACCGCGGCCAGGTCAACTACGCCGCCGCCAAGGCCGGCATGCAGGGCTTCACCAAGACCCTCGCGATCGAGCTGGGCAAGTTCAACGTCACCGCCAACGCGATCGCGCCCGGCTTCATCGCCACCGACATGACCGCGGCGACCGCCGAGCGGCTCGGCATGAGCTTCGAAGACTTCAAGGCGGCGGCCGCGTCGCAGATCCCGGTGCAGCGCGTCGGCACGCCCGAGGACATCGCCAACCTGGCGTCGTACCTGGTCAGCGAGGGCGCCGGGTTCGTCTCCGGCCAGGTCATCTACGTCGCCGGCGGACCGAAGGACTGAGCACATGCGCGTATTCGGCACCCTCGACGAGTTCGCCGCCGCGGCCGGCGAGCACCTCGGGTACAGCGAATGGCTGACGATCACCCAGGAGCGCGTCAACCAGTTCGCCGACGCCACCGACGACCACCAGTGGATCCACGTCGACGAGCCGATGGCGGCCGCGGGCCCGTTCGGCGGCACCATCGCCCACGGCTTCCTGACGCTGTCGCTGCTGTCGGCGTTCGGCCCGAAGATCTACCGGGTCGACGGCATCAGGATGGGCATCAACTACGGCCTCAACAAGGTCCGCTTCCCGCAGCCGGTGAAGGTCGGCTCGAAGGTGCGCGCCGGGGCCGAGCTGGTGGAGATCACCGACATCCCGGGCGGCAAGCAGGCGGTGTCGAAGTGGACCGTCGAAATCGACGGCGAAGCGAAGCCCGCTTGCGTCGCCGAGTGGGTCACCCGGTTCCTGGCGTGACGACCCGGCCGGGGTGCGCCCCGGCCGGGCCACTGTACTACATACCGACTAGTCGGTATGCTCCCCGGAATGGAGTTTGAGGAGGCCGCATGAACCCGCCAGGACTCGACCTGGGCCGCCTGCGCGCCCACCTGGACGCGGCGCGGCCCGGCCTGGTCGCCGGCGAGCTGACCGCGGACGTCGTGGAGGGCGGCCGGTCGAACCTCACCTACGTGGTGGGCGACGGCCGGTCGCGCTGGGTGGTGCGCCGCCCGCCGCTCGGGCACGTGCTGCCCACCGCGCACGACATGAGCCGCGAGTTCCGGGTGATCTCCGGCCTGCGCGACACCGCCGTGCCGGTGCCCGAAGCGCTGCTGCTCTGCGAAGACCCCGACGTCATCGGGGCACCCTTCTACGTGATGAGCTTCGTCGAGGGCACGCCGTACCGGACCGCGGACCAGCTGAGCGAACTCGGCCCGGACCGCACCCGGGCGATGGCCGACGCGCTGGTCGGCACCCTCGTCGACCTGCACGCGGTGGACCCGGCCGCCGTCGGGCTGGGCGACTTCGGCCGCCCCGATGGCTTCCTGGAGCGGCAGCTGCGGCGGTGGAAGAAGCAGCTGGACGCCTCCCGCAGCCGCGACCTCCCGGGCGTCGACGAGCTGCACGACCGGCTCGCGGCGGCGGTGCCGGTGTCCGGCGAGCCGTCGATCGTCCACGGCGACTACCGCCTCGACAACGTCCTGGTCGACGGCGACGACCGGATCTCGGCGGTGCTCGACTGGGAGATGTCGACGCTGGGCGACCCGCTGACCGACCTCGCGCTGCTGGTGGCCTACGCCGAGCGCGACAAGGTGTCGCTGCCGTTCGTGTCCAACGCCGGCTCGGCGCCGGGCTACCCGGGCACCGACGAAGTCGTCGCCCGCTACGCCGAGCTGTCCGGGCGGGACGTCTCGCAGCTGGACTGGTACGTCAGCTTCGCGTTCTTCAAGCTGGCCGTGATCCTGGAAGGCATCTACTACCGCTTCAGCAAGGGCCAGACGGTCGGGGCGGGTTTCGAAGGCGTCGGTGCCGGGGTCGCGCCGCTCATCGCGCACGGCAACGAGATTCTCAAAGAGGAGAAGTAAATGGACTTCGCGTTCGACGAGAAGACCGAGGAGCTGCGCGGGCAGCTCCTCGAGTTCATGGACTCGCACATCTACCCCGCCGAGCCGGTGTTCGAGCAGCAGCTCGCCGAACGCGACGACCCGTGGGCCATCCCGCCCGTCGTCGAGGAGCTCAAGGCCGAGGCCCGCAAGCGCGGCCTGTGGAACTTCTTCCTCCCCGGCGACCACGGCGCGGGCCTGACGAACCTGCAGTACGCACCGCTGGCGGAGATCACCGGCCGCAGCATCCGGCTCGCGCCGACCGCGCTCAACTGCGCGGCGCCGGACACCGGGAACATGGAAGTGCTGACCATGTTCGGCAACGAGCAGCAGCAGAAGCAGTGGCTGGAACCGTTGCTGAACGGGGAAATCCGCTCGGCCTTCGCGATGACCGAGCCGGACGTCGCCTCCTCCGACGCCCGCAACATCGAGACGGCCATCCGGCGTGACGGCGACGAGTACGTCGTCAACGGCCGCAAGTGGTACATCTCCGGCGCGATGAACCCCGCGTGCAAGATCTTCATCGTGATGGGGAAGACCGATCCCGAAGCCGCGCCGCACAAGCAGCAGAGCATGATCCTCGTCCCTCGCGACACGCCGGGCCTGACGGTCAAGCGCGGCATGCACGTCTTCGGCTACGACGACAGCGACCACGGCGGCCACGCCGAGGTGCTCTTCGAAGACGTCCGCGTGCCGGTCGAGAACCTCATCGCCGGCGAGGGCGACGGGTTCGCCATCGCCCAGGCCCGCCTCGGCCCCGGCCGCATCCACCACTGCATGCGCGCCATCGGCATGGCCGAGCGCGCGCTGGAGCTCATGTGCCGCCGCGCGATCTCGCGCGAGGCGTTCGGCAAGCCGATCGCCCAGCAGGGCGTGGTGCAGGACTGGATCGCCGAATCGCGCGTCAAGATCGAGCAGCAGCGGCTGCTCGTGCTCAAGACCGCGTGGCTGATGGACACCGTCGGCAACCAGGGCGCGCACACCGAGATCCAGGCGATCAAGATCTCCACCCCGAGCACCGTCGAGTGGATCCTCGACAAGGCCGTGCAGGTGCACGGCGCGGGCGGGGTCAGCCAGGACTTCCCGCTGGCCGCGATGTGGGCCGGGAACCGCACGCTGCGCCTGGCCGACGGGCCGGACGAGGTCCACAAGCGCTCGCTGGCCCGGCGCGAACTGAAGAAGTACCTCTCGGAGGGCGCGAAGTGACTGTCACCGCCGAAGACCTGACCCGCCAGGCCACCGAATTCCTGGCGGCGCACGACCCCCATGACACAGCCCCGCTGGACTTCCTGCGGGCCCGGTTCGACGCCGGGCTCGCCTGGATCCACTTCCCCGCCGGGCTCGGCGGGCAGAACGCGCCGCGCGCGCTGCAGTCCGTTGTGGACGAAGTGTTCACGGCGGCGGGCGCGCCGGACAACAACCCGCGCCGGATCGGCATCGGCCTCGGCATGGCGGCGCCGACCATCCTCGCCTTCGGCACGCCGGAGCAGCGCGAACGCTTCCTGCGTCCACTGTGGACCGGCGAGGAGGTGTGGTGCCAGCTGTTCTCCGAGCCGGGCGCCGGCTCGGACCTCGCCGCGCTGGGCACCCGGGCGGTGCGTGACGGCGACGACTGGATCGTCACCGGCCAGAAGGTGTGGACGTCGGGCGCACACGAGTCCCAGTGGGCGATCCTGGTCACCCGCACCGACCCGGACGTGCCGAAGCACCAGGGCATGACGTACTTCCTGTGCGACATGACCGCCCCCGGCGTCGAGGTGCGGCCGCTGCGCCAGATCACCGGCGAGGCCGAGTTCAACGAGGTGTTCCTGACCGACGTCCGCATCCCGGACACCCAGCGCCTCGGCGCGGTCGGCGAAGGCTGGAAGGTCGCGCAGACCACGCTGATGAACGAGCGCGTCGCGATCGGCGGGTTCGTCCAGCCGCGCGAAGGCGGCCTGATCGGGATCGTCGCGAAGACCTGGCGCGAGCGGCCCGAGCTGCGCACGCCGGAGCTGCGCGACCGCCTGGTCCGGCACTGGGTCGAGGCGGAAACGCTGCGGCTGGCCGGTACCCGGCTGCGCCAGCAGCTGACCGCGGGCGCGCCCGGGCCGGAGGGCTCGGCCATGAAGGTCGCGTTCTCGGAGCTGAACCAGGCCCTCACCGGCCTGGAGGTCGAGCTGCTCGGCGAAGAGGGCCTGGCCTACGACGACTGGACGTTCCGGCGGCCGGCGATCGTCGACTTCACCGGCCGCGAAGCCGGCTACCGCTACCTGCGCGCGAAGGGGAACTCCATCGAGGGCGGCACCTCGGAGGTCCTGCGCAACATCATCGCCGAGCGCGTGCTGGGGCTGCCCTCGGAGCCGCGCGTCGACAAGGACGTCGCCTGGAAGGACCTCCCCCGATGAGTGACCTGCTGTATTCGGACGTCGAAGAGGACCTGCGGGCTTCGGTCCGGGACCTGCTCAAGGCCAAGGCCGGCGCCGAAGCCCTGCTGGCGCGCGTCGAGACGGCGGAGGGCTACGACCTGAAGCTGTGGCGCACGCTGGCCGACGAGGTGGGCGTGGCCGGGCTGGCGGTGCCGGAGGAGCTGGGCGGCCACGGCGCCTCGGCCCGCGAAGTCGCCGTGGTGGCCGAAGAACTGGGCCGCAGTGTCGCGCCCGTGCCGTTCCTCGGCAGCGTCGTGCTGGCGACGACGGCGCTGGTGCACGCCGGCGCGCGTGACTTCGTCGGCCGGCTCGCGGCGGGCGAGGCGATCGGTGCGCTGGCGGTGCCGCTGTCGACGGCGCCGGGCGCGGGCTTCCCGTCGTCGGTGACGGCGGCCGCGGACGGCACTTTGCGCGGCCGCGTGGGCACGGTCGCCGACGCGTCGGTGGCGGACCTGCTGGTCGTCCCGGCCGCGGGCCCCGACGGGCCGGCGCTGTACGCGGTCGAGGCGTCGGCGACGACGGTGTCGGAGCTGGTGTCGTTCGACCTGACGCGGCGCGTGGCCGACGTGGCACTGGACAACGCCCCGGCCACGCTGGTCGCCTCGGGGCCGGAGGCCGCCGCGGCGCTGGAGCAGGCGCTGCTGTTCGGGGCGGGCATCCTCGCGTCGGAGCAGACGGGCGTCGCCGAGTGGGCGCTCACCGAGACGGTGACCTACCTCAAGGGCCGGTACCAGTTCGGCCGCCCGGTCGGCGGGTTCCAGTCGCTCAAGCACCGGCTGGCGAACCTGTACACGGACCTGGTCCTCGCCCGCGCGGCGGCCCGCAACGCCGCGGACGCGCTGGCCACGGGCACCGACGTACCGATCGCGGTGGCGGTGGCCCAGGCCCGCAACGCCCCGATCGCCGTGCACGCGACGGAGGAGGCGATCCAGCTGCACGGCGGCATCGGGATGACGTGGGAGCACCCGGCGCACCTGTACCTCAAGCGCGCCAAAGCGGACGAGCTTGCCCTCGGCACCCCGGGCCGGCACCGGGCCCGGCTGGCGGACCTGATCGACCTGCCCGCGTGAGTTCCCGCCGGAAGCGGCCCGTTCCCGGGGTGGGGACGGGCCGCTTCCGCATTCGGCACATCCGGCGTGCCGTACCGCGGTGGCTCCGCCTCCTCCGGCACGGCGTCGCAGGCCCGCGCGGGTGCCCGACGGGGTACGCGATCGACTTCCAGCGGCCGGGCCGAAATTTCATGAAGAAACTTCAGTTTTCTTCCGATTTTCGCTCATCTGAGCGAAAATTTGTGAGCCAGGCCACTTCACGGGTAAAAGGGTGACAAAAATGCCCTTCTTCCCATGGTTCTTGTCGTCCCCCGGATCTAACCTGTGCGCCATGGAAACAGCCGTCGCGCCGGCCGACGCCGGCGCGCTGGAACAATTGACCGTCGCCATCGGCGGTCACCGCCACAGCGCGCTCGCGGCCGGGCCCGCCTCGGGTGAGCTGGTCCTGCTGCTGCACGGCTGGCCCGAGTTCGCCGACTCCTGGACCGAGCAGCTCCACGCCCTCGGCGAGGCCGGCTACCGCGCGCTGGCCGTCGACCAGCGCGGCTACGCGGCGGGCGCGCGCCCCGAGGGGGTCGAGCACTACACGCTCGACCACCTGGTCGGCGACGCCCTCGCCTTCGCCGGCAGCCAGGGAGCGGACCGCTTCCACCTGATCGCCCGCGACTGGGGCGGCATGGTGGCCTGGGCCCTCGCCGCGGCCCACCCGGAGCGCCTCCGGTCCCTGACGGTGCTCTCGACGCCCCACCCGTCGGCCCTCCAGCGCGCGGTGGCCACCGACGACGGCCAGTTCCACGACCTCGGCTACATCCGCTTCTTCCGCCGCGCGGTCGGCAAAGCCGAGAATTTCCTCTTACGCGACGAAGCCGCCCAATTACGGGCTGTTTACAACCGCCGCATTCCGAAAGCAATCGTCGAAGGCACGGTGACACGCCTTTCCGAACCGGGCGCCCTCACGGCGACGTTGAATTGGTACCGCGGAGCCACGAACGACGAGTTCGACATCCCGGCGGGCCGCATCAAGGTCCCGACGCTGTACCTGTGGGGCCGGGAGGACCCGTACCTGAGCCAGAGCGCGGCCGAGCAGACGGTCCACCACATCGACGCGGAGTACCGCTTCCAGATCATCGAGGGCGCCAGCCAGTGGATGGCGATGGAGGCCCCGGACGAGGTGAGCGCGCTGCTGCTGGACCACGTCCAGCGGCACTAGGCACCGGCCGGCCGCGGCGATGCAGTGAATGACTCATTCCTGGCGTCCGACGACATGAATGAGTCATTCATGTCGTCGGACCAGCCGCCGCCAAGAGACGGTCAACGAACCTCAGCCGCGCGGCACTAGGCACCGGCGGGCTTGCGGACCAGCCCGGTGTAGCCGACGAGCGCGAGCGTGGCCAGCGCCCAGATCGCGGCCTGGACCACCCAGATCGCCACCGTGAACACCGCGCCGGAACCGACGCCGGTGTTGAGGTCGCACCGTCCGCGTACGCCCGGGGACAGCGGCAGCCCGCGGTCCAGCCCGACGCCGATGAGCTCCACCGTCGTGCACGGCGTGCCCGCCGGCGCCTCGAAGGCCGCCACGCGCTCGGCGGCTCGATGGGTGCCGTCGCCCACGTGCCCGGCCCAGAACCCCAGTCCCCCGGCGGCGACCACGGCGAACAGCAGCGCGGCGGCCGCCCGCCGCGCCCGGTAGCCGTAGCCGGCGAAGAGTCCCCACAGGCGGTGGAACCACCGCGCCGGCCAGCCGCCGATCGATTGGGGCGCCCGCCGCCGCAGGTCGCGCTGCTGGGCGATGAGGACCGCCCGGGCCTGGCCGTCGTGCCCGTGCGCGCGTTCCGCCGCGGCCAGCCGCTGGTACGGCCCGGGCCGGTAGCCCGCGGTGCGCGACCCGATCAGCTCCAGCCACTCCCGCCAGGTGATGTCTTCGAGCGAGCCGAACCGGAACCCGTCGAGGAACACCAGGCCGTCGGAGCCGACCACTTCGACGGGGAAGAAGACCGGCCCCTCGACCACGGTGTCCTCGAGGCTCACGAGCGTTCCGCCGTCGCGGTGGACGATCTCCGCGCCGGTGAGGCTCAGCTGACCGCCGACGTGGGCGCCCAGCAAGCCGACGGTCGCGGAGCCGCCGGCACCGGTCGCCCGCAGCCCGGTCAACGCGAGGCTCGCTCCGATCCGGCAGCGGTGGCCCAGCACCGCCGGTCCCCGGTCGTTGGTGACTTCGGCGCCGTCGAAGCTCACCCGGCCGTCGACCCGCGCCCCCCTCAGGCTCACCGCGCCCACCTCCGACGAGCACGTCGCCCGCAGGCCGGTGAGCTCGAGGTCGTTGCCGACGCGGAGGTCGTCGGCGCTCAGCGCGGGACCCGACCCGTTCGCGCACACGACGCCTTCGGCCAGCAGCTGCCTGCCGATTTCGGCGGCGTGGGCCCGGATCGCGCCGCGGTCGCCGGCGCCGGTGGCGTGCGTCCCCGCGAGGTACAGGTTGTCCTCGACGCGCAGCCCGTCGGCGTAGAGCGCCGGGCCGGTGTCGCTGGTGATCCGGGCGTCCTCGATCGTCGCCTGGCCGCCGATCCGGGCGCCGAGCAGGCGGAGCGTGCCCACCTCGCCGGACCCGGTCGCCGTCACCCCGTCGAGGCGCAGGGAGCCGTCGACGCGGAGCCGGTCGGCGCTCAGTGCCGCGCCGGTGTCGTTGGCGAGCTCGGCGCGCTCGAGGTCGACGTGCCCGCCGACGTGCGCCCCGATCAGGCAGAGGGCGCCGTACTCGCCCGAACCCGACGCCCGCACGCCCTCGCCGGAGAGGGTGTCGCCGACCCGGATGCCGTCGGCGCCCAGCGCGCGCCCGCCGTCGTTGACGATCACGGCACCGTCGAAGGTGAACTGCCCGTCGACCCGGGCGCCGGTCAGGCTGATCGTGGCGGCCCCGGAGCCGGTGGCCGTGACCTCGCCGAGGCGCAGCTCCCCCGCGTGGAGCCGGTCGGCCTCCAACGCGGTCCCGCCGCCACCCCGCAGCGTGCTCCCGGTCAGGTCGGCCTCCCCGAGCCGGGCGGCGAGCAGGCGGAGCTCCCCGGTCACCGTGGCCTCGGTCAGGAGCAGGTCACCCTCGACGACCAGGCCGTCGCCGTTCAGCGCGGGCCCGGACTCGTTGGTGATCTCCGCGCCGCCGAAGTTCGCTTGCCCGTCGACGCGCGCGCCGAGCAGCCGGACCACACCGAGTTCGCCGGCCCCGGTCGCCCGCAGGCCGACGGCCCGCAGCGCACCGCTCCGCAGGCCGTCGAGGTAGAGCGCGGGCCCGTCCGCGCCGGTGAACTCCGCGCCGGAGAGCCGGGTCTGGCCGCTGATCCGGGCGTCCAGCAGGCAGAGCGCGCCGTACTCCCCGGAGCCGGACATCCGGGTGCCCGTCAGGCGCAGGTCGGCCACCCGCAGGCCCTCGGCGTCCAGCGCGCACCCGGAGCCGCCGGTCAGCTCGCTGCCGGACAGGTCCAGCCACGGCAGCCGGGCGTGCTGGGCGCTCATCGGCTCGGCGAGCACGCAGTCCACCAGCGCGAGCCCGGCAACGGCCTCGACGTCGTCGAGGTCGAACTCCCCGGTGATCCGGGTTCGTTCCACCCGCACCCCGCGGGGGTCCACCGGGCCCCGGAGGCCGAGCAGCAGTTCACGCAGCACGAGCGCCCGCACCGGGGCATCGGCCGCGAACGAACGGCCGTGCCGGGCGGCGTCGAGCAGCTGCCGCTCCGGTCCGGTCAGGTCGTCGACGACGGGAAGCGGCGGGTACTCGGTCACCCCCGTGAACTAACCAGGCGGCCGCAGGGCGTCGAGCAGCAGGTCCGCGTAGTGGTCACCGATCTGGCGGGCCGTCAACGAGCCGCTCCGGCGGTACCACGACCCCAGGTGGTGCACGGATCCGAAGAAGAAGTCCACCACCACATCGGCCGGCTTGTCCGTGCGGAACTCGCCGGAAGCCTGGCCCTCCTCGACCAGCCCGCGGAACCGCTCGTGGTACTTGCGCCGCTCCGCCCGCACCGCCTTCTGCTTGTCCGGGGACAGCTGGTGCATCGACTGCAGGAAGATCGTGTTGTCGTCGAGGTTGTCGATGCTGGACACCACGACGTCGGACGCCGCCGCCGCCAGCCGCTCCCGCAGCGGCGCGCCCGACGAGGCCACGCTCTCCAGCTGGCGGGTCTGCTCGCGCAGGACGCGCGCGTAGATCTCGTAGAGCAGGTCGTCCTTCGAGCCGAAGTAGTGGTACATCGCGCCCTTGGTGACGCCCGCCGCCTCGACGATCTCCTGGACGGACGTGCGGTCGAAACCCTTCTTGGCGAACAGCTTCGTGGCGTGCTCCAGCAGCCGCCGGGGCACGGCGGCCTGGTCGTCGCCGGTGGCCTCGCCCGGCTTGCGGGTGCTTGCTCGGGTCACCGCGGAACCCCCTCTCAGGACGCACCAGGATAACGCCACGACAGGAACCGCCGCGGGTTGTCCACGAGCATCGTCGTGATGTCCGCTTCGGACACCCCGCGGTCCCGCAGCGCCGGCAGCACGTCCCGGGTGATGTGCAGGTAGTGCCAGTTCGGCGCGATCGCGGGCAGCTGCGCGGCGGGCAGCCAGTCGATGTAGCACGACGCGTCGTGCGAGAGCACCATGCTGCCCGCGTAGCCGCGTTCGCACAGCGCCGCGACGGTGTCGACCCGCTCCTCGAACGGCAGCAGCAGGTCCAGGCCGAACCGGTCCATCCCGAGCAGCGAGCCGGAGTCGGCGAGCTCGGTGAGGTACCCCAGGTCGGTCGAATCGCCCGAGTGCCCGATGAGCACCTTGGTGAGGTCGACGCCTTCCGCTTCGAAGATCGCCTGCTGCTCCAGCCCCCGCCGCGTGCCGGCGTGCGTGTGGGTCATGATCGGCGCGCCCGTCTCGGCGTGCGCCTTCGCCACCGCGCGCAGCACGCGCTCGACGCCCGGCGTCACGCCCGGCTCGTCGGTCGCGCATTTGAGCAGGCCCGCCTTGACGCCGGTGCCCGCGATGCCGTCGCGGAGGTCGCCGACGAACATCCCGACCAGCGGGTCCTCGCCCTGCAGCAGCGTGCCGGGCCCGCGGAAGTGCAGGTAGTGCGGCACGTCGTTGTAGGTGTAGAGCCCGGTCGCCACGACGATGTTGACGTCGACCTCGGCCGCCACCCGCTGCACGCGCGGGATGTAGCGGCCCAGCCCGATCACCGTCGGGTCGACGATCGTGTCGATCCCGGCTGCTTTCAGCTCCTTCAGGCGCCGGATCGCCTCGGGGACGTGCTCGTCCTCGCGGAACCCTTCGTGCTCGGGGTAGTTCTCGGCGAATTCGGGGCTCAGCACGAAGAGGTGCTCGTGCATCAGCACCCGGCCCAGCGCTTCGGGCGCGATCGCGCCGCGGACGGTCTCGATCACGCGCTACCCCCGGGCCCGCAGCTCGCGGCGCAGGATCTTGCCGCTGGTGGTCTTCGGCAGCTCGTCGAGGACTTCGATGGTGCGCGGGTACTTGAAGGCGGCGAGCCGTTCCTTGCACCAGGCGACCAGCTCCGCGGGATCGGCGGTCGCCCCGGGCGCCGGGCTGACGTACGCCTTGACCGTCTCGCCGCGGTAGGCGTCGGCGATCCCGACGACGGCGGCCTCGCGGACCGCCGGGTGCGTGTACAGCACGTCTTCGACCTCGCGGGGCCAGACCTTGAAGCCGGACGCGTTGATCATGTCCTTCTTGCGGTCGACGACGTAGACCCAGCCGCGCTCGTCCATGAAGCCGATGTCCCCGGTGAGCAGCCGCCCGCCGGGCAGCGCCTCCGCGGTGGCGTCCGGCCGGTTCCAGTACCCCGAAACGACCATCGGACCCTCGACGGCGATCTCGCCCGCCTGGCCGGGCGGCAGCTCCTCGCCGTTCTCGCCGAGGATCCGGACGATCGTGTCCGGCACCGGCAGGCCGATCGAGATGGTCCCGGATTCCGGGTCGATCGGCGCTTCGAGGGTGCCGGGGACGACGACGCAGCCGGCCGTGGTTTCGGTGAGGCCGTAGCCGTTGTGGATGTAGTGCCCGGTCTTCGCCCGGAAGGCCTCGACGACGGCGGGCGGCAGCGCGGCGCCACCGGAGTACAGCAGCGCGAACGAATCGAAGTGCTCGCGGCTGAACGACGGGTGCGCCATCAGCGCCATGTAGGCCGTGGACGGCCCGACCGTGTACGACGGCTGGTGCTCGAGGAACGCGTCGAGCACGACGCCGGGCTCGAAGCGGTAGGCCAGTGCCAGCGTGCCTTCGATGTCGATCGCGGAGCCGACCTCGCAGACCATGCCGGTGATGTGGAACAGCGGCGCGAGCCCGAACAGCGTCGAGCCGGCGGGCAGGCCGCTGAACGAGCCGAGGCCCGCGGCGTTGGTGCCGACGTTGCCGTGGGTGTTGGTGGCGCCCTTCGGCGTGCCGCTGGTGCCCGAGGTGTAGCTGATCAACGCGGTGTCGTCGAGGGCGAAGGCGGGTTCCGGGGGCTTCGGGCCCGGCGTCGCCGCGGCTTCGAGGAGCTCGGCCGCCCCCGGCGTCTCCTCCCGTTCGACCTTGGCCAGGACGCGCTCGTCGTCGCGGGTCTGGAACTCGAGTTCGCTGGTGGTGAGCGCGATGCCGACCCCGTTCGCGGCCGCCGTCTCGCCGATGTAGGCGTTCCAGCCGCGCTGCGAACAGACGACCGCCTTGACGCCGGCGTCGGTGAACACGTGCGTGAGCTCGCGTTCGCGGTACATCGGGTTGACCGGCACGACGATCCCGCCGGCCTTCCACGCGCCGAGCAGGGCGATGACGAACTGCGGGATGTTCTGCAGCACCAGGGCGAGCCGGTCGCCGCGGGTGAAGCCGTGGGCCGCCAGGTACCGCGCGACGCCGTCGGAGAGCTCGTCGACCTCGCGGTAGGTCAGCCGCGCGTCGAAGTACGCGATCGCCGCCCGGTCCGGGACGTGGTCCACGGCCCGGCGGAACGACTCGGGCAACGTCGTCGGCTTCGCCGGTCCCGCGGCCCGCACCCGTTCGTCGTAGCTCGCGAGCCAGGGCTTGGCGTCGTACCAGCTCATGCAGTGACCTCCTTTGGACACCGACCGGTCGGTATGTCGAAGCTAGGAGGACACGGCGGCTCGCGTCAAGCCCGCGCAGGCACGCCGAAATTGCGTACGACAATTCCGGTACATCGAAAGAATGCAGCCAGATGCCGCCGTCACAGGGGTACACGTGGCCCGGTTCGAAATGGTTCAAATCTTCTTTTTCGGGTGGATCACACTGGACAAACCCCTGGTGGAGAAGCCACCATGGGCGTCGGCGACCAGATAGGTCCGCCCCATCAAAGAACCCCGCCGTATCCCCCGAACACGGCGGAGTACCCATATGTTCACGCTAACTCACGCACGAAAACGGAGTCATTCATGCCTGCTTCCGGTGGACGACACCGCCTGTCCCGGCGGACGAAGATCGCGACCGGGGTCTTCGCCCTCGCGATCGCGGGTGGAGCGCTGGCGGTCGCCACGACCTTCGGCGAGCCCGGCGCCGCCAACGCCGCCTCGGGCGGCCAGGCCGCCGTCGGCCAGATCAGCTGCCCCGACGTGGCGAGCAAGCTCCCGGCCATCCCCGCGCAAGCCCAGGCCGAGGTGCAACGCAACCTGGACCTGCTCAACACCCAGATCGCCGAAGCCAACAACCGCCTGCAGACGACCGTCGGCCAGGGCGGCCCGAACTTCGTGCAGAACGCCATCCTCGGCCCGCTGGCCGACAAGCGGAAGTCCACGATCGACCGCATCGCCATCTCGATCGGGCGCCGGGCCGAGAAGCCGCAGGGCCTCGACAGCCTGGCCACGTGCGCGGTCGGCGGGCAGGCCGGCACGGGTGCCGGCGCCGGCGCGCCCGCACCGGCTCAGGGCACCGGCAACGGCGGCCAGAACGGCAACAACGGCCAGAACGGGAACACGGGGAACAGCGGCAACACCGGCAACGCCGGGGTCGGCGAGATCTCCTGCCCCGACGTCGCGAGCAAGCTCCCGGCCATCCCCGCCCAGGCCCAGGCGGAGGTGCAGCGCAACCTCGAGCTGCTGAACACCCAGATCGCCGAAGCCAACAACCGCCTGCAGACGACCGTCGGCCAGGGCGGCCCGAACTTCGTGCAGAACGCCATCCTCGGCCCGCTCGAGGACAAGCGCGTGGCGACGATCAACCGGATCGCCACCGCCATCGGCCGCAACGCGGCCAAGCCGCAGGGTCTCGACGCGCTCGCGCCCTGTAGCCGGTGACCACCGGGGTCCGGCGGGGGGTGCGCCCCGCCGGACCCGCGTCTCACCGGGCCAATAGCGCGCTGATCCGCAGGAAGCTCCGGGCGGTCATCGTCACCCGCACTTCCGTGGTGACGACCGGATCGAATGCGAACGACGTCGGGTCGTTCGAACCGGTCCCCCACGTGATCCGCAGGTTCCGCACCGGCTCGAAGCCCCGCGCGGTGCGGCAGGCGACTTCGACGGCGACCGGCAGCGCCAGGTTCGCGTCCACGACGAAGTTCGCCGTGACGGCACTGATCCGCTGAGCCGACGGCCAGGCCAGGGACACCCAGTCCGCGGCCCGCGGCCGGCTCACCGCCTTCAGCGTCGACGTCGCCGGCTTGACGTAGTAGTTGGACCAGCCGGTGGCCGGGTTCGCGTCCAGCATCGCGGCCGGCAGCGTGTCCGGGGCGCCCGAGTAGCTCGCGTCCGCCGTCGAAGCGGCCGGGACCACGGGGGTTTCGACCGCCCGCGCGCCCGGGCCGTTGCGCTGGCCGAGAGACGTGCCGGGCAAGGTGAGCTTCCCCGGGGTCAGTCCCGGAGCGCTCGCCGTGACGGTGATCGGCCCGCGGCCACCGGTCGCCGCGACGACGGCGACCGCCAGCCCCTTGAACGCCGGGATCGCCGGCTGCTGGTAGCTCTGAGCGAGTTCCTGCCGTCCGTTGTCGACGCCGGCGACCCGGCCGGGACCGGCGACGGTGAAGCGAAGCAGCGGCCCGTCGCCGGGCACGACGACCCCGCGGGCGTCCACGACCGACGCCGTCACGAACGTCATCGCCCCGGCCACCACCTCGCCACCGGGCGCGTCCACGCTCAGCTCGACCGCGCGCGGCGGCCCGGCCGTGACGAGCTCGTCCCGCGCCACCTCGCGGCCGCCGGCCCGGGCGATCGCGGTCAGCGTGCCGGGCTCGAAGGGCACGGTCCAGGTCAGGTGCAGCTTGCCGGTGCTGCCGTTCGGGCTGGTGTAGCTGCCGGAGGGATCGTTCTTGTCGTCGCCGGCCGGCTCGCTCGTCTCCAGGTACGCCCGGCCGTCCACTGTGGTCTTGCGATCGAACTTCTTGACGCCGAGCGACTTCCCGTTCAGCACCAGCTCGACGGTGTCCACAGTGGAGTAGACCCACACCGCGACGGGCTCGCCGGGGCGGTGGTTCGTCCAGTCCATGGGGGTCAGGTGCACCATCGGCGCGGTGGTCCACTGGCTGCGGAAGAGGTGGAAGGCGTCCTTGGGCAGGCCGGCGCTGTCGATCGCGCCGAAGAAGGACGTCTTGACGGGGAAGACGTCGTAGGGTGTCGGCTCGCCGAGGTAGTCCTGCCCGGACCACAGGAACTGGCCCTGGCAGAACTTCCGGTCGCGATCCTTCTTCAGCGAGTACTCGCCGCTGAAGGTCCACGAAGCCAGGTTGTTGTCGTAGGACGACGTCGCCCGCTTGCCCGGGGTGTGGTTCTCGCCGGTGTTGAGCAGGTCCGGGTCCTGGTAGACCCCGCGGGTGGAGGTCTCCGACGACGACTCGGACTCGAAGAAGAACTTGTCCGGGTACTGCTTGTGCAGCCCGTCGATGGACTGGGCGGTGTTGTAGTTGACGCCGAGGCCGTCGAGTTGCTTGAGGATGAGGTCCTGCGGCGAGCCCGGCGCGGGCACGCCGCGGTAGCGGTCGGAACCCATGACGATCGGCCGGGTGGCGTCGATCGAGCGGACCGCGGCGATCAGGTCCGCCGCGATCTGCGGGCCGCCCGCCATCGACGCGTCCGGCACCTCGTTGCCGATCGACCACAGCACGACCGCGGGCGAGTTCTTGGCCGCGTGGACCATTTCGGCGATGTCGCGCCCGCTCCACTCGTCGAAGTCGCGGTGGTAGTCGTAGTCGAGCTTGCCGGTCCGCCAGCAGTCGAACGCCTCGACCATCATGACGATCCCGAGCCGTTCGCAGACCGTCACCAGCTGCGGGTCCGGCGGGTTGTGCGCGGTCCGCAGCGCGTTGACACCCATCGCGAGCATCAGCCGCATCTGGTGCTCCAGCGCGGCCGGGTCGATCACCGCGCCCAGCGCGCCCTGGCTCGAGTGCAGGTTGACCCCGCGCAGCTTCATCGGCTTGCCGTTGAGCGAAAATCCGTGGTCCGGGTGGAATTCGGTGTAGCGGAACCCGAAGTCCGCGGTGGTCGTGTCGAGCACGCGCCCGGCGACGACGACGTCGGTGCGCAGCCGGTACAGCCGGGGTGCGCCGATCGACCACAGCTGGGGCCGCTCGACCCGCAGACCGGTCGTCGCCGTCGCGGTCCGGCCGCCGGGGACCGCCACCGTCGTCGAGCCGTTCGCCACCACGCGGCCCGCCGGATCGGTGACGGTCGTGCGCACCTGCGCGGTGACCGCGGCGCCGGAGTCGTTGACCACGTCGGTGGCCACCCGCACGGTGCCGCGGCCGGCGGCGATGTCGGGTGTGGTGACGAACGTGCCGTGCCGGGCGACGTGCACCGGCTCGGTCACCACCAGGCGGACGCGGCGGTAGATCCCGCTGCCGGAGTACCAGCGGCTGCTGGGCAGCGGGTTCGTCGCGCGCACGGCGAGGACGTTCGGCGTCCGCCCGTCGGTGTGCAGCCGGCCGGTGAGGTCGAAGGCGAACCCCGTGTAGGCGTACGGGTGGTGACCGAGCAGCTCGCCGTTCAGGTACACGTGGGGGTCCGAATAGACGCCGTCGAACTCCACCGAGACGCGCTTGCCGGCGAGCGACGGCGGCAGCGTGAACGTCTTGCGGTACCAGCCCAGCCCGCCGCGGAAGAAGCCGGACCCGCTGCTGGTGCCCTGGCCGGTCGGCGGGAGCTCGATGCTCCAGTCGTGCGGGACGTCGACGACCTGCCACGCCGAGTCGTCGAAGCCGGGCTTCGGGGCGTCGGCGAAGCGGCCGCCGGGATCGGTGACGCCGTCCGGGTTGGCCAGTGCGAACCGCCAGCCGGTCGTGAAATCGCTTTCTCGAACCTGTCCCGGCGGCGTGAGCGCGTCGGCGGCCCGGGCGACCGGCGCGACGGCCGACACGGCGACGGCGGCACCCGCCCCGCCCAGGACGACTCGTCTGCGGAGACCACTCGGTTCTGCTTCCGACATCGGGTGAGTCCCTTCCAGCGCGGCGTCGTGCGGGCGGAAAGCACTATGGCACAGAGGTTTCCGGACAATCAAAGGGTTCGATAATTTCGAACTCGGCGCCCGCTCGCCGGTCCGGCGCGTGACTTCTCGCCAAGCGACCGCTTAGTATGGTGCTCGACACGAGGAGGCGGCAATGTCCATTGTGGATGGCGTGCGGTACGAGGCGGACGGCGCGGTCGCGACGTGCACCTTCGACAAGCCGGACCGCAGCAACGCGATGGACGTGCCGATGCAGGCCCGCTACGGCGCCGTGCTGCGGCAGGCCGACGCCGACCCGGCGGTCCGCGCGGTCGTCGTCACGGGGGCGGGCCGGGCCTTCTGCCCGGCGCGGACCTGGAGTTGCTCGGCACGATCGCCACCCGGCCCCCGGTCGAGGACAACTTCCGGGACGTGCTGGCGGCGGCGTCGGTCGGTGTCCCGGTGGTCGCCGCGGTCAACGGCGGCTGCGCCGGCCTGGGGTTCGTCATCGCCTGCTCGGCGGACGTCCGGTTCGCGGCCGCCGGCGCGAAGTTCACCACCGCGTTCGCCCGCCGCGGCCTGATCGCCGAGTACGGCATCGCGAAGCTGCTCCCGGAGCTCGTCGGCCAGGGCCGGGCCCGCGACCTGCTGCTGTCCGGGCGGACGTTCACCGCGGCACAGGCGCTCGAGTACGGCCTGGTCCAGGAGGTGGTCCCGCCCGGCGAGCTGGAGGCGCGCGCGCACGCGTACGCGACCGAGCTGGCGACGTACAGCGCACCGCGATCGATGGCGGTGATGAAGGCGCAATTCGCGCGGGAGGCGCTGCTGCCGCTCGCCGAGGCGGCCCGCTCGGCCACCGGGCTGATGATCGAGTCCTTCGGCCGTCCCGAGCTGGCGGAGGGGCTGGCGAGCTGGAACGAGCGCCGTCCACCGCGGTTCCCGCCGGTTACTTCCGACCGATGAGCTTTCGCCGTCCCGGTCGTCAGTACCGGCATGGCCAAGTTGCTCTACGCGTTCAGCTGCTCGATCGACGGTTTCATCGCCGGCCCGGGCGGCGACATGTCCTGGTTGACCCCGCACCTGCACCCCGACCCGGAGGTCGACGCCCTGATCCCCCGCATCGGAGCCCTGCTGGTGGGCCGCCGCACCTACGACGGCGACGACCCGCACCGCGGTGGCCCGGGCGAAGGCCAGGCGTTCGGCGGCGGCTGGGAGGGGCCGCAGTTCGTCCTGACCCACCGGGCCGCCGCTCCGGCTCCCGGAGTGACTTTCGCCGGCGACCTGGCTTCGGCGGTTTCCGCGGCCAAGGCGGCGGCCGGCGAGAAGTACGTCAACGTTCTCGGCGCCGAGGTGGCCCGGCAGTGTCTCGAGGCCGGGGTGCTCGACGAGGTCCTCGCGCTGCCCGTCCCGGTGCTCCTCGGCGACGGGGTCCGGATGTTCGACCGTCCCGGCGGTGGCACGATCGAGCTGGAACGCCTGCGCCCGAACTGGTACCGGGTGATCCGCTAGTGTCGCAAGTTGTTTGACGTTCGGGGTCACTGCAACCGCCCGGTCAGTGCGGACTTCCGGCCGCGGCGATGCAGTGAATGACTCATTCCTGGCGTCCGACGACATGAATGAGTCATTCACTGCATCGGACCAGCCACCACCAAGGCCACCAAGGCCACCGGGCGACCGCTCACAGCTCCCCGACGGCCTCCTCGACCTTGCGCTGCAGCTTGTTCATCCCGCCGAGCCACCGGTCGGTGTCGGTGGCCCGCGCCGCGTAGTAGCCCGCGACCTCGGGGTGCGGCAGCACCAGGAACCGCTTTTCCGCCATCGCCGCGAACAGCGCGTCGGCGACCTGCTCCGGCTCGATCGCCGAGGCGCCCATCAGCAGCCGGCCCGCCGTGCCGGTGCTCTCCAGCATCGCCGTGCGCACGCCCTGCGGGCAGATCGCCTGCACCGTGATGCCGCGGTGGCGGTAGGTCGCCGACAGCCATTCCGCGAACGCCAGCGCGCCGTGCTTGGTCACCGAGTACGGCGCCGAGCCGAGGCTGGTCAGCAGGCCGGCCGCCGACACCGTCGCGACGAAGTGGCCCCGGCCGCGCTCGAGCCACGCCGGCAGCAGCAGGTTCGCCGCGCGGACGTGCGACATGACGTTGACGTCCCAGGTGCGCGCCCACACCTCCTCGCCGCTCTCCGCGCCGCCGAAGGGCGCGATGCCCGCGTTCGCGCAGAACACGTCGATCTCGCCGAGCGCCGAGCGGGCGCTGTCGATCAGCTTCGTGACGCCGTCCAGGCTCGCCACGTCTCCCGCGAACGCCGTCCCGCCGACTTCGGCGGCCACCTCCGCGGCTTTGTCCCCGTCGAGGTCGGCCACGACGACCTGGGCGCCGTCGGCGGCGAAGCGACGAGCCAGCGCGGCGCCGATCCCGCCGCCGCCCCCGGTGACGACGACGCCGGTCACAGGCCACCGCCGAGGGTCACGCCACCGTCGAGGACCACCGTCTGGCCGGTGATCCAGCCCGCGTCGTCGGACAGCAGGAACGCCACCGCGCCCGCGATGTCGGCCGGCACGCCGAGCCGCTTCATCGGGTACGCCGCGGCGACCTCCTCCTCGCGGCCCTCGTACAGCGCGGTCGCGAACTTCGTCTTGACCACGGCCGGCGCGACGGCGTTGACGCGGATCTTCGGCCCCAGCTCGGCGCCGAGCTCGACGGTCAGCCGGATCAGCGCCGCCTTGCTGACGCCGTACATGCCGATGCCCGGCGAAGCGCCGAGGCCGGCGACGGAGGCGACGTTGACGACGGCACCGCCGTGCTCCCCCATCCACGCGTCGCGGGCCCGCTTGGTCCAGCCCAGCGGGGCGAGCACGTTGACGCCGAAGATCTTCGCCGCGGCGGCCGGGTCGATGTCCAGGGTGGACCCGTAGACGGGGTTGATGCCGGTGTTGTTGACCAGGTAGTCCAGCCGGCCGAAGGTCTCGATCGTCTTGGCGACCGTCTCGTCCTGGTGGTCGGTGTCGTCCGCCTTGCCCGCCACGAACATGGCGACATCGGGGCCGCCGAGGGAGCTGACGGCCTCTTCCAGGGCCTCCGGCTTGCGGGCGGTGAGGCAGACCCTGGCGCCGCGCTCGACGAGCGTCTTCGCGATCCCGAGGCCGATGCCCCGGCTGGCCCCGGTGACGATCGCGACGCGGTCCTTGAACGAGTTCACGGCAGGCGGTCTCCTTCGGCTGTGGTGCCCGGCACATACCAAGCAGTCGGTCAGTGGCCATTATGCGCGATCCGGCCGAGGTCTCAAGGCGGACGCCCGTCACACCCGCGGGTCACCGCACGCGGAGCACCAGCTTGCCGGTCGTCGAACCCGACTCGATGCGGCGGTGCGCGGTCGCCGCGTCGGCCAGCGGCAGGGATTCGACGTCGACGCGCAGGGTGCCGTCCGCGACGGCCGCGACGGCGCGGCGCACGGCCTGCCCCACGGTTTCCGGTGCCACGGCGGAAACCGCGGCGAGGTTGAACCCCGACACGGTCTTGGTGGTGAACCACAGTTCGTTGGCCGAGATGCCGACGTCCTCGGCGCCCGAGGCGTTGCCCATGACCACCAGGCGCCCCATCGGCGCGAGCCGGTCCAGGCTCGCGCGGCGCACCGGACCGCCGACCATGTCCACCACCACGTCGAACTCGCCGGTGCCGGCCACCTCGTCGCGCAGGACGACTTCGTCGTAGCCGAACGCCTTCGCGGCGGCGATCTTCGCTTCGCTCCCGACCGTGCCGACCACCCGGCCGGCGCCGAGCAGGCGGGCGACCTGGCCGAGCTGGCTGCCGACCCCGCCGGCGGCGGCGTGCACCAGGACGCGTTCGCCGCGCGCCAGCCCGGCCACGCGCTCGAGGACGAGGAAGGCGGTGGTGCTGTTGGACGGCACGGCCGCCGCCACCGCCAGCGCGGTTCCGCGCAGCGGGGCGACCAGGGCGGCCGAGGTGGTGACCACCTCGGCGTAGCCACCGCCCGAAACGATCGTCAACGCGGCGACCGGTTCCCCCACCGACAGGCCCTCGACGCCTTCGCCCAGCGCGCGGATCCGCCCGGAGACCTCGATGCCGGGGACGAAGGGCAGCGGGACGTCCACGACCCCCTGCCGGTAGAGGACCTCGGCGAAGTTGGCGCCGGCGTAGGCGACGTCGATCGAGACCTCGCCCGGCCCGGGCTCCGGCACCGCCACGGCGTCGAGCCGCAGGACCTCGGCCGGGCCGAACTCGGGGATGGTGACCGCCTTCATGCTGTTCGTCATGGCCCCGATCCTGCGGCGGCCGCGAGCACCGGACCAGGCCCGGCCGGACCTGGGTCCGCCAGGACCAGGCAGCGCCCGCGGCTCAGCGCGGCACCAGCGACGTCACCGCCTCGACCAGCTCCGGGCCGTCGAGCAGCACCGGGTCGTTGTGGCCGGCGCCGGGGATCTCCACCAGCCGGGCCGACGCCGCGGCCGCCACCTCGCGGCTCTGGGCGGGCGGGACGATCGAGTCCCGGCCGCCCACGACCACCACCACCGGGACGCGCAGGCGTGCGGCCCGCTCCTTGACCGGGAAGCGGTCGCGCAGCAGCAGGCGCACCGGCAGGTAGGGGTAGAGCTCCGCACCGACCGCGGCCAGGTCGACGAACGGCGACCGCAGCAGCAGGCCCGCCGGCGGGTGTTCGAGGGCCAGCTCCGTGACGACGGCGGAGCCGAGGCTTTCGCCGAAGTAGACGAGGCGCCCGGGCGGCACCCGCCGGTCCTCGGTGAGGAAGCGGTGGGCCGCGCGGACGTCGAGGGCCAGGCCCTCCTCGCTGGGCTCGCCCGGATTGCCGCCGTACCCGCGGTAGTCGAACACCAGCACGGCCAGCCCCGCCTGCGCCAGCTTCGCGGCCAGCGGGGCCCGGCCGGCCCGGTTGCCGCCGTTGCCGCCCGCGACCAGCACGGTCGCCGCCGGGTCCCGGCCGGCCGGGCGCAGGTACCAGGCACCCAGCTCCAGCCCGTCGGCGGTGCGGAGGCGGACGTCCTCCACCATCGTTTCGGAGGTTCCGGGCAGCACGCTCGCGGCCGCGGGCACCGGCCGGCGGTCCGGCAGGTAGATCAGCCGCCGCTGGACCGCCCAGATGGCCGCCAGCAGCACCACCACGACCACGATGGCCACCAGCACCACGCGCACGAGCACGGTTCTGGTCACCGTGACCTCCAGCTCGACGGGAAACAATGACGGCGTGGCCACGTTGTACCCCCGTGATGACCGCACCACTCGGATTCTGCGTCCTCGGCGACTCGCTGGCGGCGGGCGTCGGCAGCGCTCGCGAGGACGACACCCTCGGCCGGCGGCTCACCCGCCGCCTCCGCGACGCGGGCCACACCGTGCGCCTGCGGAACTTCGGCGTGCCCGGGGCCCGCTCGGCCGACCTCGACCGCCAGGTCGCGCTCGCCCTGGGTGAGCGCGTGGACCTGGCGCTGATCGTGATCGGCGCGAACGACCTCGCGGGGTTCGTCTCCCCCGCCGTCGGCGCGCGCCAGCTGCACGACGCCGTGGCGCGGCTGGTCCGCGCCGGCGCCCGCGTCATCGTGGTGCCGGCGCCCGATCTGGGGATCGTGGCGCGGGTGCCCGGCCCCTACCGGCAGCTGGTCTCGGCGGCCAGCGGTCACTACGCCCAGGCCCAAGCCGAGGCGGCCATCCGGGCCGGGGGTGCCGTGGCCACCGCCGGTCCCGAACTCGCCACTCGCTTCGCCGCCGAACCGGCCCTCTTCTCCGCCGACCGGTTCCACCCGTCTTCGGCCGGTTACGGCGTGATCGCCGAAGGCCTGGCACCGCACGTCCTGGCCGCGGCCGCGCAGCTGGCCGCCTGAGCCGGTTTTGCCCGGCTTTAACCGGCGCCCGGCAAGATCGGCTTCGTCAGGCGGTCGGTCGAGGGGCTGGGGTCCCGAGCTCACCGGCCGGGGGGACTTGCCGGTGTGAGGGTGCCGGTCGCCTGGCAGCCAGGGGGTACTGGGGGAGCGCTTCCCGCGTCGCTCGCGACGCGCGCTGCAGGCTGGGGGCCTGCAGCGCCCGCCCCTTCCGCTTCAGGGAGAGAGGGCAGAACATGTACCGATCAACCCGGCGCGCCGTCGTCGTGGGCGCGATCGCGGCCAGTGCGCTCGCACTCGCCGCACCGGCCGCACTGGCCACCGTGCAGGGCGGCATTTCGACGACGTGCCAGATCAACACCTGCCAGAACGACCCACCGGTCTGGTTCCCGGGCGGCACCCTTTCGGTCGACGCCGACGTGCACGGCAGCGGCCCGGCCCAATGGGTCGTCCGCAGGGACAACGGCGGCACCATCTGCCAATCCGGGTTCGCCGCCGAGGACCCGCCGCGGTCCTGGGTCTGCACCAACGTGTCCGCCCAATGGCTGTACGGCATCGTTTCCGGCGGCGCCCCGACCTCGAACATCGGCGTCCGCTGGTAACACCCACCGAGAGAAGGAGAACCACCATGAGGACGCTTCGCTTCTTCACCCGGTCCGTGGCGCGCAGCCTGCGGACCCGGGAACTGGGCGCCGCCTGGCGCTTCTACTACGAGATCTACTGATCACCACCGCGGCCGGGGTTCTCCGAACCCCGGCCGCGGCGTTTCCCGGGAGACCTCCGTGCGCCGAGCCACCGCCGAACCCGGCGGGTTCCTGACCGATCCGCTGACCGCCCTCGAGGGGTGGGCGGGCGACGGCGTGCCGATCCGCCGGTTCGAACCGGGCCGGTACCTGGTGTCCGGCGGCGAGCTCGTCCGCACGGCGCTGGCCGGGACCACCACGCCGTTCGAGGCGAAGGCCGCGACCTTCGGCGCCGTCGCGGGCTGGGTGCCCGGCTCCGGCCGCAGCCGCCCGGTCAACGCCGCGCTGGCGCGGGAACTCGACCGCGCCTGGCAGGCCGTGCCGGCCGAGCGGATCACCGCCGAACTCCGGCGGTCCGCCGAAGCCGGCGAGGCGTGGCCGGGCGCGCTTGCGCCGTGCTACCTGCGGCTCTTCGGCGAACAGCTCTTCCCCGGCCTGTCCCCGCAAGCCCGGCGGACGCTGCAGGACGCGCTCGCCGCGTCCGACGGGCTCGACCGCACGAGCACCACCCTGCGGCGGCTGCGGGGCCGGTTCGCGCACAGCCGGGCCGACGCCGCGCTGCACCGCTGGGCGACCGGCCGCGCCGATCCCCTCCCCGATGCGCTGCGGACCGCCCTCGGCTCGGCGGACGACGTGGCCCTGGCCCTGCACGGCCTGACCGGCGCGGTCTGCCGGGCCGCGGCGATGGTGTTCGCCTGGACCGTCCTGCTCGACCGGGGCTGGCGGCCCGGGACCCCGGCGGGCACGGTCCTGCGGGCTGCGCCGGTCACCGAGCCCGCCGCCCACCGCGTCCGGGAGGCCCTGCGGCTGTGGCCGGTGGCCTGGCTGCTGTCGCGCAAGGTCACCGCGGCCACCGAGCTCGGCGGGGTCCGGCTGGTCCCGGGCGACCGGCTGTACCTGTGCACCTACCTCCTCCACCGCGACCCGGACGTCTGGGCCGGGCCCGGCGAGTACCGCCCCGGCCGCTGGGCCCGGCCGCCCGAGGGCCACAAGGCCCGTTACCTGCCCTACGGCTTCGGCAGCGCCGCCTGCGTCGGCTCCCGGTTCGTGAACCAGGCGACGGCGAAGGTGCTCGAGTGCGCCGACGCGCTCGCCGGCTTCGACCTGCGGATCATCGAGCCCGAGCCGGTGTTCGGCTCGCTGCTCTCCCCGCCGGTGGTGCGGCCCGTCCCGCCGGACTGATCGATTCCGGCTACCCTCACCGCGGGATGACCGGTTCGTCCGGTTAGTGGGGGGTACGGAAAAGTGCTGAGTTTCGGGGTGCTGGGACCGTTGCGGGTCCAGCGGGACGGCGTGCCCGTCCCGGTGACCGGGCCCAAGGTGCGGGCCCTGCTGGCGGCGTTGCTGATGCGGGCGAACACGCCGGTGTCGCTCGAGCGGCTCACCGAGCTGCTGTGGGGCGACGACCCGCCGGAGACCGCGCGCAAGAGCCTCCAGGTGCACGCGGTCCGGCTGCGGCGGGCGCTCGGCGACGGCGTCGTCGAGACCCAGCCGGCCGGCTACCTGCTGCGCGTGCGGCCCGACCGGCACGACCTGCTGCGGTTCCGGGAGCTCACCGCCGCCGCGCGGGCCGAGCCGCGCCCGGACGCCGAACGCGAGCTGCTCGCCGCCGCGCTCGCCTGCTGGCGCGGCCCGGTGCTCGCCGACCTCCCGGCCGAGGTGCTGAGCCGGGTGGACGTCGCCCAGCCCACCGAAGAGCGCCTGCGCGCCCAGGAACGTTATTTCGAAGCCTGCCTGGAGCTGAGCCGGCCCGGTGAGATCACCGACGAGCTGGCGCGGGTGACCCGCGAACACCCGTGGCGGGAAGGGTTCTGGGCGTTGTACCTGGCGGCCCTGCACCGTTCGGGCCGCCGCGCCGAGGCCCTCGAGACCTACCGCGAGGTGCACCGGATGTTCACCGGTGAGCTGGGGGTCGGGCCCGGCGAGCGGCTGCGGCGCGCCCACCGGGCCGTCCTCGCCGACGGGGCACCCGAAGACGCGCCCGCGACCGCGCGGCCGGAGTTCCGGCCGCGGCAGCTGCCCCCGGACGTCGCCACGCTGGTCGGCCGGACCCGGCTGATGTCCACTTTGGACGAAGCCGTCGGCCCGGGCCGGGCACCCGGCACGCACCCGCCGATCGCGCTGCTCGTCGGGCCGGCCGGCGTGGGCAAGACGGCCGCCGCCGTGCACTGGGCCCACCGGGCCGCGCGGCACTTCCCGGACGGCCAGCTCTTCGCCGATCTCCAGGGCTACTCGACGGTTCCGGCGCTCGCGCAGCTCGAGGTGCTGACCCGGTTTTCGCACGCGCTCGGCGTCCGGCCCGGTCAGGTGCCGACCGAGCTCGCCGACGCCGCCGCGCTCTACCGCTCGGTGCTCGCCGACCGGCGGGTGCTGATCGTGCTGGACAACGTCGCCGGGCCGGACCAGGTGCGCGCGCTGCTGCCCGGGAGCCCGGGCTGCGCGGTGCTGATCACCAGCCGCGACCGGCTCTGCGGCCTGGCCGCCACCGTGGACACCCGGCTCGTGGAGCTGGCCGAGCTGCCGCCGGACGATGCGCTCGCGCTGCTCGCGTCGGTCGCCGGCGAGGAGCGGGTCGCCGCCGAGGACACCGCCGCACGCGAGCTGGTGCGGCTGTGTGCCGGGCTGCCGCTGGCGCTGCGGATCGTCGCGGCGAACCTCGCGCTGTGGCCGGATCGGTCGCTGCACGGCCACCTCGCCGAACTGGCCGGACCCGACCTCGAGCAGCTCGGCGTCCGGCGGGCCTTCGACCTGTCCTTCGACGCCGTTTCCCCGGCGGCGGCCGGGTTCTTCCGCCTGCTCGGGCTGGTGCCCGGCGCCGACGTCGGCGTGGCCGGCGCGGCCGCCCTCGCCGGGGTGGCCGAGCCCGACGCCGGCCGGCTGCTGTGGGAGCTGGCCGCGAGCCACCTGGTGCAGCCCCGCGGCGGCGACCGGTTCGGCCTGCACGACCTGCTCCGCGCGTACGCGGCCGGGCGGGCGCGGGCGGAGCTGCCGGCCGCCGAGCGGGCGGCCGCCCTCGACCGGCTCTTCGGGTACTACCTGCGTGCCGCGGCCGGCGCGGCGACCGCGCTCTACCCGGACCTGCAGCGGCTGCCCGACGCGCCCGAGCCCGGCGAGGCCGTCGAACCGGCCCGAGCCCGCCGGTGGCTGCTGGCCGAACACGGCAACGTGCTCGCGGCGATCCGCCGGACCGCCGGACAGGAGCGGGGGACGTTCGCCTGGCGGGCGGCCGACCTGCTGCGCGGCTTCTTCCATTCACACCGGCTGGACGCCGCCTGGCAGGCGGCGGCGACCGCCGGGCTGGCCGCCGCGCGGCGGGCCGGGGACGAGCGGGCGGCCGGGGCGATGCGGCACAGCCTCGGGGCGCTGGCCTGGAGCCGCGGCGACTACGAGACGGCGCTCGCGGAACTCGAAGCCGCCCAGGCGGCCTACCGCGCCGCCGGGGCCCGCGAAGGCGCCGACTCGGTCCTGCACGCGCTCGGCGTCGTGCACCTGGACCTCGGCCGGCTCGACCGGGCGATCGAGCACTTCACCGCCGCGCTCGCGGGCACGCTGCGCAGCGGCGCGTCGATCCGGGCGGCGAACGGGCTGATCAACCTGGGTGCCGTGCTCATCGAGCACGGGAGGCTCACCGAAGGCGTCGAGCACAACGAGCGCGCGCTCGAGCTCTGCCGCCGGCTCGGCTCACCGCACGCGGCGGCGATCGCCCAGTGCAACCTCGGGTACGGCTACCGCGTGTCGGGCGACCTCGGCCGGGCCGGAGCGGTGCTCACCGAGGCGCTGGAAGCGTTGCGGGAGCTGGGTTCCCGCGACGACGAGGCGGACGCGCTGGTCCGGCTGGCCGCGGTGCACCGGGTGACCGGCGACCTCGACCGGGCGTGGCCGGCGGCGAGGCTGGCGGTGACGGTGGCGCGCGAGGCGGGCAACCAGCGGTTCGAAGTGGACGCGCTCGGCGCGCTCGGCGACCTCCACCGCCAAGCGGGTGACCCGGCCGCGGCGCTGGCGGAGTACACCGAAGCCCACCGGCTGGCGGAGAAGATCGGCTACCTGCGCGGCCGGATCGCCACCCTGATCGGTCTGTCCACAGTGGATACCCTTGACGCGGCCAAGCACGCCGGGACGGCATTGAGCGAGGCCGAGCAGGGCGGCTTCCGGCTGCTGGCCGAGCAGGCCCGGACCAGCCTGGCGTGGGCGTCCTTCAACGCGGGTTCGCCTGCGGCCGCGGAAAGCCTGGCTCTCCAGGCGATCGCCGGGTTCCGGGCGACCGGGCACCGGCTGGGGCAGGCGTACGCGTTCGTGGTGCTCGGCCAGGCGCGCCTGGCCCTGAACGGCCCCGACGCGGCCCGGGAGTGCTGGCACACGGCCGAGGAGATCCTGGCCGCGGCCAGCGAACGCCCGGTGCTGGCGAGGGTCCGGGCCCTGCTGGCCGGGTGACCTCTCCCGGACCCTATCTTGATCTGCCACATCAGTGTAGCACTTAAATGCCTCATCGAGGTGACAGTTAACGCTAGGGTGGGAGAGTGAGGGCCGACGCCACACGCAATCTCGTCAGCGGCGCGTGGACAACTCCGCCGGATGCAGTTCGTAGAGCGCGTACGCCTTGCGGATCACCGGCTGCGCCACGTTCCGCACCCGCACCCCGCCAGGGGTCACGCCCTGCTCGCACCCGAAGTGCGCATGGCCGTGCAGGGCCAGGTCGGCACCCACCTCGTCGATCGGCTCGCAGAGCAGGTACGAACCGAGGAACGGGTGGATCTCTGGGGGCTCGCCGTGCAGGGTGCCGGGGATCGGGGCGTAGTGCGTCAGTGCGACGACGACGTCCGTGTCGAGGGTTTGCAACGCTTTGCGCAGCGAATCGGCCGAGGCCATCGTGTGCTCGACGAAGTCCTTCATCTCCCGCTCGCCGAAGCGGCTGGCGCACTTGCCGGCGAACCCGCCGCCGAAGCCCTTGACCCCGGCGACGCCCAGGGAGCCGTCGGGCAGGTCGAAGCGGACCGCGTCGCCCTCCAGCACCTCGACGCCGGTCTCGCGGAGCAGGTTCGAGATCATTTCCCCGAGGTCGCTGTGGTGGTCGTGGTTGCCCAGCACCGCGGCGATCGGCACGCCGAGCCCGGCGAGCTCGTCGGCCACCACCCGGGCTTCCTCGATGGTGCCGTGCCGGGTGAGGTCCCCGGCCAGCAGCAGGACGTCGGCGGTGCCCGCCAGGTGCTCCAGGGCCGGCCGGAGCAGGCCGCGGGAGTCCTCGCCCAGGTGCACGTCCCCGACCGCGGCGATCCTCATCGGCCGATCTCCTCCGCGCTCGCCGGTTCGCGGACGTCGGCGACCCGGATGTCGTTGTGCACCAGCTCCCCGGTCAGGTACTCGCCGACGACGGCGTCGACCTCCTCCTTGCGCGCGGCGCAGATCACTTCGCCGCTCAGGTGGACGTGCTCGCCCCGCACGGTCACGTGCACGCCGAGCTCGGCGGTGCGGGGGTCTTCGGCGAGGGCCCGGCTCAGCCGGGCGACGAGGTACTGCGGTGGTTCGGGCACGAGGGCCTCCTTCGGGTCGATCACGGCCAGGTCGCCGAGCAGCGCCAGGAACGCCCGGGCGTAGGGGGACGCCGACACCTGCACGGCGACGTCGGTCCAGTCGACCTGTTCGCGCAGGTCACGGGCGATCCGCAGCAGCGGCGCGAAGTCGCACCGGTGCGCGCTCAGCACGAGCAGCTTGTCCACCAGCAGGTCGGTGCCGGAGACGACCGGCGCCGCGGTGGACCCGATCCGCATCAGCGCGGCGCGGTCGAGCAGCTCGTCGGTCACCGGCCGGTGGTTGGGGCCGTGGATGAGGTCCACGAGGATGTCGCCGTCGTAGACCTTCGTCAGCCAGTCCTCCGGCGGGTGCACGCGGCGCAGGCCGGCGGCGGTGAGCACCTCCGCCGCCCGGTCGGCGTCGCCGGGTTTGAGGAACAGATCGACGTCGTGGTCCGACGGCGGCCCGCCGCGGGCGTACACGGCCAAGCCGCCGGCGACGGCGAACCGGATGCCCGTGCCGTCGAGGGCGGTCACGACGCGGGTCAGGCTCTGCAGCAGCGCCTCCGCTTCCATGGCGGAGGACTACCCGCGCCGGGGCCGGCCCTAACCGCCGTTCGCCGGCCGCTGCCGGATCCACGCGCGGGCCCCGTCGACCGTCGGGTGCAGCGCGAGCGTGCCGTCCAGGCGGGTGACCTGCAGGGAACGCAGCACCGGGCGCCCGTCGGCGACCACCGCGAACGGCCGGTCCGCGACCGCCGTCTCGGTGACGAGCTCGGCGAGGACCTGCAGCCCCGCCGACCCGCAGAAGGTGATGGCGCCCAGGTCCACGATGAGCGCTCCCGCCCCGCCCGCCAGCGCGGCCCTGGCCCGCGCCCGCAGGACCGGTGCGGTGCCGAGGTCCAGGTCCCCGGCCGCCGCCACGACGACGGCTTCGGGCACGGTGCGCACGCGCACCGTCAGCAGGGGCGGCCGATCGTCGGTCACGGGTGCTCCTTCCGTCGCTGTGCCCGACTTTAGATCGGTTGCATCGTTTTGTCATCGATTTGCCGGGTAACCGGGGAGGAGAGCATCCCGACCCAGGAAGAGAGGACAGGCTTCGATGAGCACCGTCACCGAATCCGTCGACGTCGAGACCGACGTCACCACCGCCTACAACCAGTGGACGCAGTTCGAGTCCTTCCCGCAGTTCATGGAGGGCGTCGACGAGATCCGGCAGCTCGACGACACCCACACCCACTGGAAGATCAGTGTCGGCGGGCAGACCCGCGAGTTCGACGCGACGATCACCGAGCAGCACCCGGACGAGCGCGTCGCCTGGAAGTCCGATTCCGGCCCGACCCACGCGGGCGTCGTGACGTTCCACCGCCTCGACGACCGGCACACCCGGGTCACCACCCAGCTCGACATCGACCCGGAAGGCTTCGTCGAGAACGTCGCCGACAAGCTCGGCATCCTGAACCGCCGCGTCAAGGCCGATCTCGGCCGGTTCAAGACGTTCATCGAAGAACGCGGCAGCCGCGAAACCGGCGCTTGGCGCGGTGACGTCGCGCGTCCCGGGAACTGAGCCTGCCGGTGGACCGCCCCGCGGCCGCCCCCGCCGTCACCTGGACGGCGGGGGCGGCCGCACGCATGCTGGGCCTGCCCGCGTCCACGCTGCGCGCGTGGCACCGGCGGTACGACCTCCCGCTGTCCGCCCCGCAGACCGGCACCCACCGCCACTACGGGCGGGCGGACATCGAGGCGCTGCTGCGGATGAAGCACCTGATCGAGCAGGGGCTCAGCGCGGAAGCCGCGGCCGCGCGGGCGTTCCACGCGAGCGCGAGCGACGTGGGCACGCTGCTGGCCGCCGTCCGCGGCCTGAAGATCGACACCGCCGCCGCGCTCCTCGACGCGCACCTCGCCGATCGTGGAGTCCTCGGCACCTGGGACGAGCTCTGCCGCCCGGCGCTGACCGCGCTCTGCGGCCCGGACGCCGACCGCTGCATCGACCTCGTGCACGGGCTGTCCTGGGCCATCGCCGCGGCCCTGCACCGGATTCCCACGCCCACCGGCGCCGGGCCCCCGGTTCTGCTGGCCTGTGTGGACGGTGATCGGCACACGCTGCCCTCGGAAGCCCTGCGCGCGGCGCTGGCCGAACACGGCCGCGAGGCGCTGTTCCTGGGCGCTTCGATACCGGAATCCGCGCTCCGGCACGCGATCGACCGCGTCCGCCCCGCCGCGGTCGTGCTGTGGAGCAGCCGCCCGGTCACTCCCCCCAGCGGGCTCCCGGTGCCGCGGCTCGTCCTGGCCGGGCCCGGCCGGCCACCGGGGACCGCGGGCCCGGACAGCCTGCGTGACGCGGTTTCGCTGCTGACGACGAGCCCCGCCGACGCCCGGTTTATCCCCCGGCCACCCGGGTAGCCAGCCGCCCTACCAGGCCGATGGTCGCCATCGGCACCCACGTAGGCGCGGAAGTGCCTCTCCCGCAGGAGGTCGAGATGACGCAGGGACCCGGCGGTCAGTCACCGCCGCAACACGCCCCCGGATCGCCGTCGATGCCGGAAACCGCCAAGGACGAAGCCCGCGAGGTGGCCTCCACCGCCGCCGACCGGGGTGGCGAAGTCGCCCGAACGGCGACGGACCAAGCGAAGCACGTGGCCGCGCACGCCCAGCAGGAAGCGCGCGACCTGGTCCGCGAAGGCCGGGAACAGCTGCAGGCGCAGGCCAAGGACGGCCAGCGGAAGGCCGCCGAGAGCCTCCACCAGCTGGCCGGTCAGCTCGAGCGGATGGCGCAGCAGACCGACTCCCCCGGCCTCGCCGGCGACGTCGCGCGCCAGGTGTCCGACCGGACGCGGTCGGTCGCCGACTGGCTCGAGCACCGCGAACCGGGTGACCTCCTGGACGAGGTGCGGCGCTTCGCCCGCCGTCGTCCCGGCACGTTCCTGGTCGGCGCGGCCGTCGCCGGTGCCCTCGTCGGGCGGCTCACTCGCGGCGTCGTCGCGCAGCAGAAGGAGGAAAGCTCCCCGAACGGCCAAGCGGGCGCTCCGCGGCCGCACGCCGGGCCCGCCGCGACCCCGCCCGTGCCGCAGCCGGGTGATGCCGGATACACCGCGCCGCAGGGGTTTCCGCAGCCGGGATACCCGGCCGCGGGCGGCTACGACGCACCTCAGCCCCCGGAAGGCGGCCTCGCGCCGCCGAACCGGCCGGGCGGGGCCCCGGGCGGCTACCACGCGCCTCAGCCCCCGGAAGGCCTCGCGCCGCCTCGGCCCACCGAAGGCCTCCCGCAGCCGAGCCACCCGGGCGCGGGGCCCGGTGGGTACACCGCGCCGCAGCCGCCGGACGCCCTGCCGCAGCCGAGCCCGCGCTTCTCCGGGCCGGGGCAGGTGCCGTGATGACGCAGGCACCCGGGCCCGTGCCCCGCACCGGTGAACCCGTCGACGTCGCCGACGCCTCCGTCGGCGAGCTGATGTCCAACGTCATGAAGGACCTCTCCACCCTGGTGCGGCAGGAAGTGGAGTTGGCGAAGGCCGAAGTGAAGGCCGAGGCGGGCAAGGCCGCGAAGGGCGCGGGCATGCTCGGCGGCGCCGGGTTCGCCGGCTACATGGTCGTGCTGTTCCTCTCCATCGCCCTGTGGCAGGGGCTGGCGAACGTGATGGACGCGGGGTGGGCGGCGCTGATCGTCGCGGTCGCGTGGGTGATCGCCGGCGCCGTGCTCTACGCGACGGGGCGGCGCGAAGTCCGCCGGATCAACCCGAAACCCGAACGCACCGTCGAGACCCTGCAGCAGGTCCCCGACGCACTGAAAGGCGAACGACGATGACCGAACCGGAGCGCATCCGCCGCGAAATCGAAGGCACGCAACGCAGTCTCAGCACGGACGTGAACGCCCTCACCGAAAAGGTGACCCCGGGCCGGATCGTCGAACGCCGCATCGGCCGGATGCGCTCGGCGGTGGGCCACGCGCGGGACCGCGTCATGGGCACCGCGTCGGAGCACGCGTCGACGGCGGGCGACAAGGTGGGTTCGGTCGCCCAGACCACCCAGGACAAGGTGAGTTCCGCTGCCGACGCCGTCAGCGAGGCGCCGCAGTCGATCCGCCGCGGCACGCAGGGCAACCCGCTGGCCGCCGGCCTGATCGCCTTCGGCGCCGGCTGGCTCGTGTCGTCCCTGCTGCCCGCGAGCGAGCCGGAGCGCCGGCTCGCCGGCCAGGCGACCGACCTCGCCAAGGAGCACGTGGCGCCGGTGGCCCAGCACGCGGCCGAAGAGCTGAAGGAGAACCTGCGCGAGCCCGCGCAGCAGGCGGCCGAGTCGGTGAAGTCCGAAGCCGCCGACGCGGCGTCCACGGTCAAGGACGAAGCGCGGTCCGCGACCGGCGACGTCACCGACCGCGCCCAGGAAGCCCGGGAGAACGTGCGCTCGCAGGGCTGAGGCGGCGTTCCGGGGCGCGGTCGCCCGGCCGCGCCCCGGCCCGTGCCATCCGGGCCCCGAAAAGCAGGGAAGGACTCCGATGCCCGCGTACGATCCGCCCGGTGGCGACTCCCTGATGTTCGTCGGGACCGCGACCACGGTGCTCCGGCTGGGCCCGTTCACCCTGCTCACCGACCCGAACTTCCTGCACCGCGGCCAGTGGTCGTACTTCGGGCAGGGCCTGTTTTCCCGGCGCCGCACCGAACCCGCGCTGCAGCCGGCGGACCTGCCGCCGCTGACCGCGGTCATCCTGTCCCACCTGCACGGCGACCACTTCGACCGGATCGCCGCGCGCGAACTCCCCCGCGACACCCCGATCCTCACCACCGAGCACGCCGCCACCCGCCTGCTGCGCCGGGGTTTCCACGCCCCGCTCCCGCTGCCGACGTGGACGACGGAGAACTTCTCGGACGGCGACGCGCGGCTGGCGGTGACGTCCGTCCCGGCGCGGCACGCCCCGGGCCCGGCCCGGCGGCTGCTCCCACCGGTCATGGGCAGCGTCCTGGAGTACCGCGCGACGCCGGAGGCCGATCCGCTGCGGATCTACGTCAGCGGCGACACCGTGCTGCACGACGAACTCCGCGCCATCCGGGACCACTTCCCCGGCCTCGACCTCGCGGTGGTGCACCTCGGCGGCACGCGCGCGTTCGGCGTGCTGGTCACCCTCGACCACCGCGGCGGGGTGGACCTGCTGAACCTGCTGGAGCCCCGCCGCACGGTGCCGGTGCACTTCGACGACTACGGCCTGTTCCACTCGCCGGTGTCGAACTTCCTGGAAGAGGTCCGGCGTCGGCGGCCGCCGACGCGGGTGCACCTGCTGCAGCGGGGCGAATTCCTTTCCCTGTGATTCCGGCGCGGTCCCGGTGCCGGTGCGCGGCACCGGGACCTGCGGAGGAACCAGCGTGTCGAAACCGTTGCCCGTGTCCTGCGAACTCGACGGCTCCCGGCACGCCGGCGTCGCTGCCGCGGGGATGCGCCTGGAGGCGCGGTGGCCGGGCCTGCGGAGGTCTCACCGGCCGCTGTCGGGGCAGGCAGCGCACGCCGGCGCCGGGGGAAACCCGGGCGCCGTCACGGCATCACTCCCCTTTCCTCGGTGTCAGTGGGGTTCGGTCCGTGGGGTTCGGTCCGTGCGGTTCGCCGTCCGAAGCCGCGGAGGGGCTCGCTCCCGCCGCGGGCACTTCGCGGCGAGCAGGCGGACACCCGGTCGCCGCCGCGGCACGCCGAGGACGGCGACCGGCCGGGGCACGCCGGGACGGCGTCGGGTGGCGGGAACAGGTGGCGGCGGCTCGAAGTTCGCGGCCACGATCGCGTCGAACTCGGCCCGGACCCACGCGGGGTCGGCCAGCACCAGCTCGGCGAACCCGTCGGCCGCACGGGTGATCCTGTCCGGCATCGTCGTTCACTCCCGGATCGTCTCGCGATGTCACCAGGTCCTGCGCTCCCTTATTCGTATAGCACCGGACGGAGATCGGTTCAAGTCCTCAAAGGACCTAAAGCCCGCGCGCCAGTACCGCTTGCGTGACACGGTCGTCGATGGACGACGTCGGCGCCTCGGTCCCCACCCACGGGTCGCCGCCGAAGCAGGCGCGGAAGATGTTCTCCGCCGTGCGGGTCGCCAGTGCCTGGGTCGTCAGCGTCGGGTTGGCACCGCCCACCGCGTTGGGCAGGGCCGAGTTGTCGGCGATGTACAGCCGGTCCACCCAGCGGGCCTCGGCCGTGCCGTCCAGCACCGAGTCGGCCGCGTCGATGCCCATCCGCATGCTCGACTGCACGTGGAGCAGCAGCGGCGCCCAGTCGAGCCGGTGCACCCGCCGGGCGCCCGCGAGGCGCATCAGCTCGGCCGAGCGCGCCGCGAGGTACTCGCGGTTGCGGCGGGTCCGCTCGCTGCGGGCGCGGTGGCGGACCTCCACGCGCGGCACCGGGCCGTGCGGGTCCGGCGGGATGACCGGCGACCGGGTCACCCGGTTCCCGGGCTGGACGTCGTCGTCGGTGACCACCAGCGCCGTGAGCAGCTTGTTGACGTCGCCCAGCGCGGCCTTGAGGTCGTTCCCGATCAGCCGCCCGAGTGTGTCGGCGCCCTGCAGGCCGACGTCCGCGCCGTTGTCGTAGGAGCCGGACATCCCGGCGTCGCTGTAGGCGAAGGCGAAGGCCTGCAGCGCCGGTGGCAGGCAGACGTTCTCCACACCGCCGTAACCGGGGAAGTCCATCCGGCAGTTGGACCCGGCGCCCTTGGCCTCGCCGGTGTAGGAGTCGAAGACGCCCACGACCCAGTCGAGGTGGTGCTCGGTCAGCCCGCGGCCCACCCAGTCGTTCGGGTTGGGCAGGCCGCTGTTGAGCCACAGGCGCGGGTTTTCGACGCAGCCGCCGGCGAGCACGACCACGCGGGCCTCGACGGTGTGCAGCGCGCCGTCGGGCGTGCGGTAGACGACCCCGCGCGCGACCGTCCGCGAACCGGACTGCCCGGTCAGCACCCGCACGACGTAGGCGTCGGTGCGCAGCTCCGCCGCCCGGCCGCCCGGCGACCACGCGTCGGCGGTGAGCATCATCGGCACGTAGGAGTTGTCGGTCGAGCGCTTGGCCTTCAGGTTGCGCGGGGCGCGCCGCGGTTCGAGGCAGCCCTGGAAGCAGTGCCCGCAGAAGGTGCAGCCCTGCGCTTCCGGGAAGAGCAGCCGGGCGGGGTCGTCGGTGCGGCCGGCCGTGCCGTGCGGCTGCAGGATCGCGTTCTCCTGCGCCCGGTAGGACGGGCCCCGCAGGTCCTTCCAGGTCTGGTGGACCAGTCCCATGCGCTCGGCGCCGCGGAAGAAGACGGCTTCCTTGGTACCCATCGGTGCCGTGCGCACCGGCAGCGTCTCCTCGCACCACTCGTAGTACGGCCGGAGTTCGGCGTAGGTGAAGGGGAAGACGTGCGCGGTGTCGTATTCGGTCCGGTCGGCGCCTTCGTAGCCGGCGAACACGCCGGGGGCCGGGCGCGGGTTGTTGCCGAAGTAGTGCAGCGTCGTCCCGCCGACCCCGGCGATCTGCCAGACGAACGAGTTCTGCGGGAAGTCCCGCAGCCACGGAGCTTCCGCCCGCCGGGCGGGTCCGACCCGGAACCGGCCGGTGATCGGGTCGTTCGTGTCGTCTTCCAGCCGCGTCCACTCCTGTTCGGGGCGCGGGTGCCGGGCCCCGGCTTCGAGCACGAGCACGTCCAGCCCGCGCGCGGCGAGTTCCTTGGCCACGACGGGCCCGCCGCCACCGGCCCCGACGACCACGATGTCGCGCATGCGCGGCGCCTCCCTAGTCCGTCACCCGGTCGATTCCGCGGTAATAACCGCGGAATTCGTTCCACCCGTCACCGACACCCTGGTAGGCGCTGATTCGCCAGCCCACCGGAATCGCGGTCAGCCGGTTCGCCGCCCGGTCGAACACCGCCGCTTCGGAATAGGAGACGAATGCGGCGAGCGTCGGGAGCGTGTCGAGGATGAAACGCACCGGCGTACCGTCGGCCAGTCCCGGTTCCTCGAGCCGCCGGAAGACTTCCACCTTGCCCGCGAAGGACAGGTTGGCGAACGACGCCGCGAACGGGCCGAGCGCGGCCGCCGGGTCCACCTCGATCGCCACGAGGTTGAGGATGGCCGCGACCGCGGCCGCGCCCGGCAGGTTCAGATCGAAGGGACGCCCGACGATCGGGTACGGAATCGCCTGGTCGTAGACATATCGCAACGCCGGTCCGGCGCCGGCCTCGACACCGCCGTCCGCGCTCGACGTCCGTCCCTGCCGCACCGAAAACGCGTCCCGGCCCGGCACGAGGAACGCAGCGAGCCCGGCCAGGGCGTCGTCGACCGGAGGCAGCGGGAGGGTCTCGGCGCGAGCCGTGCCCCAGGCGAGGAGAACGGGGATCGCCGCGGCGCCGCCGAGCACCACCCGCCGCCCGATCGGACGGTTTTCCGGGACAGGAGCCATGATCACCACCACGTTTCGCGTCCGGTCGGGGAATGCATCGGAAACGTTCGTGCCGGACCACTTTAGGCGCGTTTCGCCCGTGCGGCGGCCGGCACCGGCGGATCACCCGATCGGCCCCCGCCGGGTTGTGGCGGCAGACGGATTCCGCCACGCTTCGCCCGCCCTCCGGTGACAATTCTCCGGATGCACCCGTGCGGAGCAGCCGGCCGGTCCCGTGTTCACCGGGCGTCCCCGGCCCGGGACCGATCGGGCGGTCCGGGGTCGCGCTCCTTCCGCCGTTCAGTAACCGTTCAGTCCGGATCAGTGCCGGAAACCGATGCGCCACAACGGTTCCCGGAGATCGTGCGGTGGCCGGTGGCGGGTGGCGCCGCGTATGGTCGTCCGGCGCCACCTTGGGAGCGCTCCCAAATCCGGTCCCGACGAAGGAGGACAGCGTGGTTCCCCGACGCAAGACCTTGCTTTCCCTGCTGGTGACGGCGGTGACCGCCGTGCTGCTGGGCGGCGTGCTCACCGGCGTCGCCGACGCGCACGGTTCGGCCACCGACCCGCCGTCGCGCAACTACGGCTGCTGGAACCGCTGGGGCAGCGACTTCCAGAACCCGGCCATGGCGACGAAGGACCCGATGTGCTGGCAGGCCTGGCAGGCCGACCCGAACGCGATGTGGAACTGGAACGGGCTCTACCGCGAAGGCGTCAAGGGCAACCACCAGGGCGCGATCCCCGACGGAACGCTGTGCAGCGGCGGCCGCACGCAGGCACCCCGGTACAACGCCCTCGACACGGTCGGCGCGTGGCAGATGGCGAACAAGGACAACCGGTTCACCCTCACCATCACCGACCAGGCCCACCACGGCGCCGACTACCTGCTGGTGTACATCACCAAGCAGGGCTTCGACCCCGCCACGCAGCCGCTGGGCTGGGGCAACCTGGAACTGGTCGCCCAGACGGGCCGCTACGCACAGGCCGGGCAGTACCAGGTCGCGGTGAACGCGGGCACCCGGACGGGGCGGCACATCGTCTACACCATCTGGCAGGCGAGCCACCTCGACCAGTCGTACTACTTCTGCAGTGACGTGAACTTCTCCGGCCGCTGACCGGGCTGCACGCACCGGGCCGCGGGGCATCCCGCGGCCCGGCTCCACGAGTAAGTTACGTTACATGCATTGGTCGTAATGCAAGGCGTACGCTCGGGGTATGGAACTCACCCTGCCCGGCGGCCCGGCGTGCGGGCACGCCACCGGGGTCGCGGCGGCCTACTCGGCGCCGTCCCTGCTCAACCATTCGATGCGGGTGTACGCCTGGGCGGTCGCGCTCGGCGGCGTCCACCACGTCGACTTCGACCCCGAGCTGCTGTTCGTCGCGGCCATGCTGCACGACGTCGGGCTCGCGCCGGAGTTCGACAGCCACACCAAGCCGTTCGAGGTGGCCGGCGGGCACGTGGCGTGGGTGTTCGCCGCCGGCGCCGGCTGGCCGCCCGAGCGGCGCGCGCGGCTGGCGGAGGTGATCGTCCGGCACATGTGGGCGGAGGTCGACCCGGCCGAGGACCCCGAGGGTTTCCTGCTGTCGAGGGCCGCCGCGGCCGACATCGCCGGGCGCGACGTCGCGGACCTGCCCGCCGACCTGCGCGCGGCGGTCCTCGAGCGCTACCCGCGGCTGGACCTGGTGGCGGAGTTCCTCCGCTGCTTCGGCGACCAGGCGGCCCGCAAGCCGGAGAGCTCCGCCGCGGCCGCGATGCGCAACGACCTCGCCACCCGCATGGCCCGCAACCCGCTCGAGGAGAACTGACGTGCAAGCCATCACCGTCGCCGACCGGTCCGCCCAGCTCGCCCTGGCCGAACTGCCGTACCCCCACGCCGCCGAGAACGACGTCGTCGTGCGGGTGCACGCGGCCGGGTTCACCCCCGGCGAGCTGACCTGGCCGGCCACCTGGACCGACCGCGCCGGCCGGGACCGGACGCCGAGCGTCCCGGGCCACGAGCTGTCGGGCGTCGTCGCGGAACTCGGCTACGGGACCACCGGCCTGACCGTCGGCCAGCGGGTCTTCGGCATGGCCGACTGCGCCCGGAACGGCTCGCTGGCCGAGTACACGGCGGTCGAAGCGCGCAACCTCGCCCCATTGCCGGCCGACGTCGACCACGTCACGGCCGCGGCCCTGCCGATTTCCGGGCTGACGGCCTGGCAGGCGCTGTTCGACCACGGCCGCCTCACCGCGGGCCGGACCGTCCTCGTCCACGGCGCGGCCGGCAGCGTCGGGTCGCTCGCGGTGCAGCTGGCGCGGGAGGCGGGCGCCCGCGTGCTCGGCACCGGCCGGGCCGCCGACCGCGACACCGTGCTCGGGCTCGGCGCGGAAGCGTTCTTCGACCCGCTCTCCCCGGACATCGGCCCGGTGGACGTGGTGCTCGACGTCCTCGGCGGCGAGGTCCTCGACCGCTCCGCCGAGCTGGTCCGCGACGGCGGCACGCTCGTCACGATCGCCGAACCGCCCCGCCTCCGGCCCGGGATCTTCTTCGTCGTGGAGCCGGACCGGGCCCGCCTCGCGGACCTGGCCCAGCGGGTCCGGGACGGGCGCCTCCGCCCGCGGATCGACACGGTGCGCCCGCTGGCCGAAGCCCCGGCGGCGTTCGGCGCGCGGGGCCGGACGATCATCCGGGTGGCGTGAGGTACCGGCCGTACCAGGCCGCGGCGGCCCGCAGCGGGACGTCGACGGGTGCGAGGTCGGGGTACCAGGCTTTTTCCCATTCGAGTGACACCCAGCCGGACCACGACCGCAGCAGCTCACCGCAGTCATCGAGCGGGACGGCGCCCTCCCCCGGCGGGACGGGCGTCGGCGCTTCCCGGCTCGCCACGTCCTTGACCTGGAAGTAGCCGAGGTAGGGGCCGAGCACCGCCTCGGTGACGGCCGGCGCCTCACCGGCGCGCCAGGGGTGGACGGCGTCCCACAGCACGGCGGCCAGGTCCGGTTCCCCGAACCCGGCGACGAGGCTCAGGGCGGCGGCCCCGGTGGGGTGCGAATCGTGCGTCTCGACGAGCAGCCGAACACCGGCATCCCGCAGGTCATCGAGGACGGCGGCGATGCGGGGCTGCGCGTCACCGTCACCGCCGGGGAAGACGCGGATCGCGGGCGCACCGATGCGGTGCGCGAGGGCGATCAGGGCCCGGAGTTCATCGACAACGGGCCGGTCGTCGCCAGGGGCGGCGACTTTCGCGTATCCGGCGAGGCACGAGATGGCGAGACCTTCGCCATCCAGGAGCCGCCGGACGGCATCGATGGCGGCGCCGGGAAGTCCCAGGTGGACTTCTTCGTCGGGGTGCACGCGCAGTTCGAGGCCGGTGCAGCCGTGGGCGCACGCGGTGCGGGCGGCTTCGCGGACCGGGATGCCCGGCATGCCCAGCGTGCTCACCGCGAACTGCCGGTCCATCGACGACCTCCCCGTTTTGGTTCGGGCGCGAGTGTAAGCGCTTTCAGGAGTGCGTGGGATGGACGTGGCTGGGTTGCGGTGACTGGATTGGGTGACTCGCGGTCGCGGTGCCTGGATGCCAGGGCTGGTGGGCGCTTGTCCGCGGCGGGCGCGGGGGCAGGAAGCCTCGCTCTGTCTTGGCCCGAGGGTGGCGGTTCGCGGGCTCGGCAGCACGGGTACGCCAACTTCGGTGGGCCTGGCTCTAGCTCTTCGCCCGCAGGCGGCCGTTCGCCCGGCAACACCCGGCCTGCCGACTCAGCGCGCCTCACTCAGCCCTCACCTCGCGAGCGCCCGCCCGCAAACCCCGCAGCACCAGGCCCGCCGCCTCAGAGAGCCTCACGCCGCCCCGCCCCGCCAGCGGCCGTTCGCCCGGCAACACCCGGCCCGCCGACTCAGCGCGCCTCACTCAGCCTCACCGCGCGAGCGCCCGCCCGCCCGCAAACCCCACAGCACCAGGCCCGCAGCTTCAACGAGCCGCACCCCGCCTTCAACCGCAAGCGCGGCCGTTCGCACCTCGCCGTACCCGGGCATGCCGGTGCCCGCGCCCGTGATCACCTCGGGCGCGGGCACCGGCGCGCGGCCTAGTGGGCCTTGTTCTGGCCGCGGCCCGCGGGGGCGCGGCCGTTCGCGCCGTCGGCGGCCTTGGCCGCCTGCTGCGCGGGCTTCTCACCCGGCGCCGGGGCCGGCTTGGCCGCCGGCTGCGAGGCCGGGGTCGCCGGCTTGGGTGCGGCCGCCGCCGGCTTGTCCGCCGCTGTCCCGGTCGGCTGGGTCGCCGGCTTGTCCGCGGTCGTCCCGGCCGGCTGGGTCGCCGGCTTGTCCGCCGCAGTGCCGGCCGGCTTGTCCGCCGTGGTCCCGGCCGGTTTGTCCGCCGTGGTCGCCGTCGGCTGCGTAGCCGGCTTCTCGGCCGGCTGGGCCGGAGCGTTCTCGGCCAGCGGGTTCGGCCGCCGGACCTTGACCACCGCGACGACCGCCGCCGCCACCGCGCCCAGCGCCAGCAGCCACGGCCAGCGGGCGCGCTTCGTGCGCTCGCCGCGGGCCACGCTCTTGGCCTCCTGGAGCGCCACCGCCAAGTCGCGCTTCGCCGTGGCCACGGCCTTCCGCCGCTTCCGGCCGGACTCGCCCGCCGAGCTCACCACCGTCGCCACCGCCTGGGCCGCCTTGCGGCCCGGGTCGCGCAGCTTCGCCGCGCGGGCCAGGACCTCGTCGCGGGCCGCACCGGAGTTCGTCAGCACGTCACGGCGTGACGACCGCGTGCTCTTGTCGAGGTCCTTGGTCGCCGCGCGGCCGACCTTCGTCAGTTCGTCCTTGCCTTCGGCCAGCTTCCGATCGGTGATTTCGACCGCCCGCGCGGCCGCGGCCGCTCCCACCCGCGCGGCCTCCGCGGCGAGATCCCGTACGCCGGCCGCCGCCGTCTTCACCGATCGCCCGACCGGGGCGTCGCCCTGGCTCATGTGATCACCTCTCACTCGTCGCAGCAGGCGTCACCTGCTCAGCTCACACCTGTGGGCTACCCAGTCAAGGCGCATCCGGAACCTCGACCACCCGACGGCGCCGCCGGTACCCCGCGGACTTGACCTTGGTGCCGCACGCGGTCATGTCGCACCAGCGGCGACGGCCGGCGTGCGACGCGTCCAGGAACAGGCGGCTGCAGTCCGGGTGCGCGCACTCGCGGATCCGGGCGGCGTGCGGGCCGGCGAGCAGGTCGACGGCGTCGCGGGCGAGCGTCGAAAGCGCCTGGCCGAGGTCGCCGCGGTACTCGACCGCGGTGCCCGTCCAGTGCGGCACCAGCGGCGGCGGCGCGGCGAACGCGTTCAGCTCGGCTCGATCGCCGTCGCGCCCGGCCCGGCGGCACAGCCGGTGGACGGTTTCCCGGAGCGCGACGGTCCGGCGGAGCCCGGCGTCGTCGACGGCGATGCCGGCGCCGTACCCCGCTTCCGCCAGCCAGCGCGTGACGTCGGCGGGCGCGGTCAGCAGCTCACGCGGGTGCTCGTGGTGGCGGACCTGCAGCGTGGTCGTCAGGTCCAGGCAGGGGCGGCCGCTGAGGAAGGTGAACACGTCACCATATTGACCGGTGATGCGGTCGCCTGCCAAGGTGGCGTCACCAGACAATGGGGTGACGGAGGTGCGATGTCCGGGTTGACGCGGTACCTGACGGCCGCGGTGCTGGTCCGCGGCGCCGACAGCGGCGCCTCGGTCGGGCTCCTCCTGCTGGTCGCCGACCGGCACCAATCCGCGGCCACCGGCGGGTTGCTGATCGCCGCGCTGACCGCACCGCACCTGGTGGGCCCGTGGCTGGCCGTCCACCTCGACCGCGCCCGCGACCGGCGCCGGCTGCTGGCGCTCGCGTACCTGGTGTACGGGGTCGCACTGACCGCGGGTGCGCTCGCGACCGGCCGGCTGCCCACGGCCGCGGCCCTCGCCGCGGTGGCGGTCGCCGGCGCCTGCGGCCCCCTGCTGACCGGCGGGTTGAGCAGCGTGCTGGACGACCTCGGCCCCGGCCGCCGCGGCCGCGGCTGGGACGCGCTGACCTACGGCGTCG
>NZ_JBEZYY010000023.1:0-155076 GCF_040638975.1 Amycolatopsis sp. NPDC024027 | reverse complement strand
CCCGGTCCCATTCCGAACCCGGAAGCTAAGCCTGACAGCGCCGATGGTACTGCAACCGAAGGGTTGTGGGAGAGTAGGACACCGCCGAACTTAACGTGAAGGAAGGGCCTGGCCCGGTAGAGACAACGTCTCCCGGCCCAGGCCCTTCTTCTATTTCCCCCACCTGCTTCCAGCACCCCGGCCGACCCCGTGGGTCCGCAAACCGACCCTCCAGGCCCGCCGGCCGACCCCTGGGGTACGTGCGCCGACCGTCCCGGCACGCGAGCCGACCCCTCAATCACGCGTGATGCCCCTCCAATCACGCATGAAGCCTCCCGGATCACACGTGAAGCCTCCCGGTGCTCACCGCCGGCCAGAGCAGAGAGCCCCAACTCACGTGATCACACCCGCAACTCGCGTGATTGGAGGCGGAACTCGCGTGATTGGGGGGTCGACTCGCGTGATTGGAGAGTCGACTCGTGTGCCGGGACGGTCGGCTGGTGTGCCTAGAAGGTCGGAGTGGGCACGAAGAAGGGGGTCAGGAGCGGAGCTCCTGACCCCCTGGTGAGTGGGCGGGAAGGTGCGGTTACTTGATGGCGGAGCCGGCTTGCCAGTCGGCCCAGGACTTGGACCAGTCGCCGTACAGGTCCCAGACCGGGAGCTGGGGGCCGCCCGAATTGGTGACCTCCACGACGTCGCCCAGGCCCATGTTCTGGAAGAACCACTGGGCGTTCGCGTCGTTCAGGTTGATGCACCCGTGCGATACGTTGGAACTACCCTGCTGGCCCACGCTGTTCGGGTTCTCGTGGACGAACTCGCCGTCGTTGGAAATGCGCTCCGAGAATTTCTCGTTCGAGCGGTACGCCTTCGGATCCGGCGGGCAGACGCCGTATGTGCAGGAATCCATCGTGTAGTTCGCCTGCTTGTCCGAAATCACGTGCGCACCCAGGTGGGTCGGCGTGGCGTCCTTGCCCATCGAAATCGGCATCGACTTCACCATCTCACCGTTGTGGAAGATCTGCATCTGCTCGCTGTTCCCGTCCGCCTTCGCGATCCAGGAATCGTGCACCTTGTACGTCTCCGTACGATCCTCCGCGCCGAACACCCCGCCGCCGAAATCGACGCCGTAGATCTTCGCCGTCACCTTCAGCGTCGTGCCGGCCTTCCAGTACTCCTTCGGCCGGTAGTGGACGTTCGAGTCGTCGATCCAGTACCAGCTGCCGTCCTGCTTCGGCGTCGACTCCACCGTCAACGCCTTCTCGACCGCCGCCTTGTCCTTGACGGCGACCTTGCCGAAGCTGAACACGATCGGCTGGCCGACGCCGACGCCCGTGCTCGCCACCGCGGACGGCGCGGGGATCAGGTTGGCGTTCGCCTGCTTCTTCGGCGACAGCGTCGTGATCTGGTTGTCCTGCTCGACCGGCTTCCCGTTGGTGCCCTGGGCGTGCGCGACGATCTTGTACGTCGTGCCGTAGCCGAGGGGCTCACTGGACGTCCAGCTCGACTCGTCGCCCGCCAGCTTGCCGGCGACCGTCTTCCCCTTGGCCGCGTTCGTCACCGTGACGTCGAGGAGCTTCCCGTTGGCGGCCTTGACGACGATCGGCGTCGCCGGGTTCACCGCCGTGCCGCCCGCGGGCTCGAACGTCACCGCGACCGGGGTCTCGGACGGCGAGGCGGACCCCGACGACGGCGCCCCACCGGCGGGCGAACCACCGTCGTCACCGGACGAGCAGGCGGAAAGCAGCAGTGCTCCGGCAAGGATTCCGGCCACCGAAAGTAAAATCTTCTTGGGGAGCATATTATCTCTTTTTTGGGAATCGGGATCGGCGGGCATTCGTCATCAAAACTACGCGATAGCGATGACGTTCTTGTCGGCGGATCGGTGCATCGGCGTGACGTGGATCACGTGATGACGAGTCCGGGTGCACCGTACAGCCCCGGCCCGCTCACCGATAGTGCGCCGAGGTATTCGCACGCCGCCGTGTACGCCTCTTCCGCCAGCGTTTCCGTGTGCCCGAAATCCAGGGGGTTCACACGTACCGGCGCGGGCCCCGGCAGGTAGAGCACCGGCACCTGCGCGGCCGCCACCGGCGCTTCCAGCACCGCCTGGTTCCGCATGCTGATCATCGCGGTGAACATCATCACCTCGGCGAACGTCCGCGGTGCGCCCGGCAGCTTCCCGGGGAACGCGCAGTCCAGCACCACCAAGGACTTCGCCCCCATGGCGAGGGCCTGCCGCATCGGCACGTTCGCGACGAGGCCGCCGTCGTACAGCAACTGCCCGTCGTGCTCCACCGGCGGGAAGATCCCGGGGATCGCGCAGCTCGCCAGCAGCGGCTCGAGCAGGCGCCCGGAGCGGATCAGCAGCGGCTCGGCCGTGTCGACCTGCGTCGTGACGACGCCCAGCGGCAGCGCCAAGTCCTCGAAGCGCGTCTCGGAGCCGAGGTGGTCGGCGATGATCCCGGCCAAGCCGGTGTTGGGAAACAGGTGAGTTTTGCTCTGCGTCAACGTCCGGACGCGGCTCAGCACGCCGCCCGGGAACGCCTCGGCTCGCGTCATGTGCGCCCAGATGTCGTGCAGCCGCGCGAGCGCGTCCTCGCCGGAGCGGGCCAGCACGGCGGCGTTGAGCGAACCGACCGACGTGCCGGTCACGACGTCCGCCGTGAGCCCGGCCTCGGTCAGGGCGCGCAGCATGCCGACCTGCATGGCACCCAGGCTGCCGCCCCCGCCGAGCACGAAGCCGACCGGGCGGGGGAGATCCGCGAGACTCATACCGCCGAATGTAGTACTCAGGGCACGCGTTCGGGCTCCCGCTCGGGCGCGGCCGGTGCTTTGCGCTTCTTCAGCCGCACCAGGAAGAACACCGCGGCCGCGGCCAGTACGCCGACGACGATCAGGCCGCCGGTGTTCAGGGCGCCTTCGATGCGCTTCGCGGCCTCGCCCAGCGCCGCGCCGATGCTGATGTGGACCAGTGACCAGCAGAACGCGCCCGCCGCGGCGGCCGGCAGGAACTTGCGGAACGGCAGCCCGGACGTCCCGGCCGCCGCCGGCGTCAGCGTCCGGATCACCGGTAGGAACCGGGCGAAGAACACCGCCCAGGCGCCCCGGCGTTCGAGGACGGCGGTGGCCTTGTCCCAGGCCTCCAGGCCGTACTTGCGGATGAGCTTCGTCTCACGCAGGCGCGGCCCGAAGCGGCGGCCGATGCCGTAGCCGAGCGCGTCGCCCGCCGTCGCGCAGAGGGTGACGACCAGCCACAGGACCAGGAACCGCGGGACGGTGTTCGCCGTCGTCGCGGCGACGAGCAGCCCGGATTCGCCGGGGGCCAGGAAGCCCAGCCCGATCGTGCACTCGGCGAACACCAGGCCGCCGGTCGCGGCGACGAGCCCCGGTTCCGGCAGTCCTTGCAACCAGCTGAGGAGGTCCGAAACCAGGGCCATGCCCGCCACTTTACCGATCCTTTAAGGATGGTGGGGTGACGCGCGTCACCTGGCCAGAAGGGACGCGGCTTCCTGTGCCGCGGGACCTTCGGCCGCCAGGTGCTGCAGGTTCTCGGGCAGGACCTCGCCGCGGTGGGCCTTGGTCTGCGCGTAGAGCCGTCCCGCGCGGTACGACGAGCGCACCAGCGGCCCCGCCATCACACCCGCGAAGCCCATCGCCTCCGCGGCGCGAGAGTGCTCCACGAACTCCTCCGGCTTCACCCACCGATCCACCGGGTGATGCCGCGGCGACGGACGCAGGTACTGCGTGATCGTCAAGATCTCACACCCCGCGTCGACCAGATCCCGCATCGCCGGCGCCACCTCCTCCGGCGTCTCACCCATCCCCAGGATCAGGTTCGACTTCGTCACCAAACCGGCCGCGCGCGCCGCCGTGATGACCTCCAAAGAGCGCGCGTACCGGAATCCCGGGCGAATGCGCTTGAAAATCCGCGGAACGGTTTCCACGTTGTGCGCAAGGACTTCCGGCCGTGACCCGAACACCTCGGCCAGCTGCGCGGGGTCGGCGTTGAAGTCCGGGATCAGCAGCTCGACACCCGTACCGGGGTTCAGCTCGTGGATCTGCCGCACGGTCTCCGCATACAGCCACGCCCCACCATCAGCCAAATCATCACGCGCGACACCGGTGACCGTCGAATACCGCAACCCCATGGCCTGCACCGACTCCGCGACCTTCCGCGGCTCAGTACGATCCAGCTCCGCAGGCTTCCCGGTATCGATCTGACAAAAATCACACCGCCGCGTGCACTGATCCCCACCGATCAGGAACGTCGCCTCACGGTCCTCCCAGCACTCATAAATGTTGGGACAACCGGCCTCTTCACACACCGTGTGGAGACCTTCGCGGCGAACCAGACCCTTGAGCTCGGTGAACTCCGGCCCCATCCGCACCCGCGTCTTGATCCACGGCGGCTTCTTCTCGATCGGCGTCTCACTGTTGCGAACCTCGAGACGCAACAGCTTCCGGCCTTCAGGTGCAGCACTCACGAGCTCAACCGTACGCCCGTCCGGGCTACGCGGGATCCGGGGTGACGCCGGTCAGCTTCGCGGTGACGTCCCACAACGCGGCCCCCAGCGACTCGCTGCGCGCGGCGGACAGGGGACGCCCCTTGACCGGGTTGCCCCGCGTGCCGCCGAGGGCGCCCGGCACGATGTAGTCGCCGCTCTCGACGCCGTCCGCGGTGGCCGCGTACAGCTGCGGCAGCGCGCCCTGGCGGACGTTCTGCGCGAAGAGCACTTCGCCGATCCGGTGACCCCCGGCGATGACCGCGCGGACGACCGGGTTGGCGTACGAGCGCGCCATCCCGCTGCCGAGGCCGGTGGCGGTGTACCCGGGGTGGGCGGCGACGCTGAGGACGTCGTCGCCGGCCGCGCGCAGCCGCCGGTCGAGCTCCAGGGCGAACACCTGGTTGGCGAGCTTCGACTGCCCGTACGCCGTGGCCGGGTTGTAGCGGCGGTGCTCGGCGTTGGGGTCTTCGAGGTCGATCCGGGCGCCGACGGCGGCCAGGCTCGACAGCGCGACGACGCGGGCGTCCCGTCCGCCGCGCAGCGCGGGCAGCAGCAGCCAGGTCAGCGCCGCGTGCCCGAGGTGGTTGGTGCCGAACTGCAGCTCGAAGCCGTCGGCGGTGCGGCCGCGGGCGGTCGCCATCACGCCGGCGTTGTTGACCAGCACGTCCAGCGCGTCGCCGGTGCGCTCCCGCACCGACACGGCGGCCGCGCGCACCGAGGCGAGCTCGCTCAGGTCCAACGGGATGAGCTCGGGTTCGGTGCCCGCGGCGGCCGCTTTCACGATCTCCAGTGCCTTCGCGCCGCGCTCGGCGGAGCGGCAGGCGAGGAGCACGCGGGCCCCCTTGCCCGCGAGCACCTCGGCGGTGCGCAGCCCCAGACCGGAGTTCGCCCCGGTGACCAAGACGGTCCGGCCGCTCTGATCGACGATGTCGGCCTCGGTCCAGCGCTGTGTCATGGGTGAAACTTAAACCTGTTTACGCACTGGGCGCGAGCAGTCGGCGCAGGTGTCCGATCACCGGACGGCGGCGGGTGCTTTCTTCGCGGTTCGCGCGCAGCAACGCCTCGAGCGCATGGCCCACCTTGACGATTTCGCCGGCCGGTTCGCGCGGGTCGGCCAGTCCGGCCGTGACGGCGAGCATCCGCAGCTCGCCTTCGTGCATCCGGCGCAGCGACGCGTGCCGCGCATAGGCGCCGTCCAGGACCGCGCGCAGGTCGGCGTGCTCGTCGACGGCGGCGCGCCAGGCGCGGGTGACGGCGTCGACGTGGTCGCCGAGGCCGTCGGCGTCGTCCGGGTCGATGACCTCGGTGCGCAGGCGCCCGCTCAGCGTCCGCGTCCACTGGTACTGCAGGGCGGTGAGGACGTTTTCCTCGGTGCCGAAGTGCTCTTCGGCACCGGGCACCTCCTCGAGCGGCAGCGGCTCGCCGGGATTCCGGGCGGCCAGGCGGACGGTCGCGTCGAGGATTTCCTGACGTCGGTAGAAGTCTGTCCAGCTCATCGTGTGGCTCCCCTTCCGTGGCCCGGGTCATACCGCGGGTCTGCGGCATACTCCCGGTACGGACCTGACGCGCCGAACATACCATGAGTATGGAGAGCTGTTCCGGGCGTAAAGTTGTGAAGGTGGCGACAATGAGGTCCAGACGACTCGACTACTCCGAGTCGACGCGGTCCGCGCTGGTCGACAGCGCGGTCGAACTGTTCACCAAGCGCGGTTACGCGGGAACCTCGCTCGACGAGATCGCCAAACGCGCCCGGGTGACCAAGGGCGCGCTGTACCACCACTTCAGCGGCAAGCAGGCGTTGTTCGAAGCCGCGTTCGACCAGGTCGAGAGCCTCGTGTACGACCGGCTCGACAAGATCATGACCGGGGAGGGCACGCCGTGGGAGCGAGCGCTCGCCGGGCTCAACGCGTTCTTCCGCGCCTGCCTCGACCCCGCCTACCAGCGGATCGCCATCCACGAGGCCCCGGTCGTGATGGGCTGGGAGCGCTGGCGCGAGGCCGAGGAGCGGTGCAGCTTCGGGCTGGTCCGCTCGGGCCTGCAGTCGCTGATCGACGCGGGCGAGGTCGAGCCGGTGCCGGTCGAGGTCACCGCGCGGCTGCTGTTCGGCGCGCTGTCGAGCGCGGCGACCGAAATCGCCAGTTCGCCCGACCCGAAGAAGGTCCGCGCCGAGATCGAGGACGTGATCGTCCGCATGCTGGTCCGGCTGAGGCGCACGGAGCCCGACGTCTCTATAGGCTGACGTCGTGGACTTGAGGATCTTCACCGAGCCCCAGCAAGGGGCCAGCTACGACGACCTGCTGCGCGTCGCCAAGGCGACCGAAGCCGCCGGGTACGACGCCTTCTTCCGCAGCGACCACTACCTGAAGATGGGCTCGGCCGACGGCCTGCCCGGCCCGACCGACGCGTGGATCACCCTCGCCGGCCTGGCCAGGGAGACCAGCCGGATCCGGCTCGGCACGCTCGTCACCGCGGCGACGTTCCGCCACCCGGGGCCGCTGGCCATCTCCGTGGCGCAGGTCGACCAGATGTCGGGCGGCCGCGTGGAGTTCGGCTTCGGCGCCGGCTGGTACGACGCCGAGCACGCGGCGTACGGCCTGACGCTGCCGCCGCTGAAGGAGCGCTTCGACCGCTACGCCGAGCAGCTCGAGATCATCACCGGGCTGTGGAAGACGCCGGCGGGCTCGACGTACTCGTTCGCGGGCGAGCACTACACGCTGGCCGAGTCGCCGGCGCTGCCGAAGCCGGCGCAGTCCCCGGCCCCGCCGGTGATCATCGGCGGCGCCGGCAAGAAACGCACCCCGGCCCTGGCGGCCCGGTTCGCCGACGAGTTCAACCTGCCGTTCACCGACGCGGAGACGGCGGTGGCCCAGTTCGCCCGCGTCGAGGCCGCGGCGGCGGAGATCGGCCGGGACCCGAAGGAGATCCTGCGCTCGGTGGCGCTGGTCATCGGCGTGGGCCGCTCGGACGCGGAAGTCGCGCAGCGGGCGTCGGTGATCGGGCGGGACGTGGACGAGCTGCGGGCCAACGGCTTGGCCGGGTCGCCCGCGGAGGTCGTCGACCGGATCGGGCAGTGGCGGGAAAAGACCGGCATCACCCGGGCCTACCTGCAGCTGCTGGATCTGTCGGATCTGGACCAGATCGACCTGATCGCCGCCGAGGTCGCGCCGCAGCTGGACTGAGCAGCCCCCGTTTTCCACGCTAGCGGAACGGTCCGACAGTTCCGGAGCCTGAAACCGTGCCGGCCTCCTGTTGTCCACAGGAGGCCGGCCGTTTTCAGTTCTGGAGGGCGAAGGTGACGCCGGGGGCCTGAGGGGCTTCCGGGCGCGGGAGCCAGCGGTCCTCGCTCACCGGGAGCTCGCCTTCGAGGGCCGCCAGCACCGCGTCGCGGGCCAGGGGGAGGACCGCTTCCACCGTCACGTCCCGCTGGAGCTCGTACGACAGGGACGTCACACCCGCGTCGCGGATGCCGCACGGGACGATCGAATCGAACGCCGCCAGGTCCGCGTTGCAGTTCAGCTCGAAGCCGTGCATCGTCACGCCGCGCTGGACGCGGATGCCGATCGCCGCGATCTTGCGCTCGATCCCTCGCTCGTCGGCCGGGATCCACACGCCGCTGCGGCCCTCCACGCGGCCGGTCGCCACGCCGAGCTGGTCGCACACGTGGATCAGCGCCTCCTCCAGGCGCCGCACGTAGTGGACCACGTCGATCGGGTCGGCGAGCTTGACGATCGGGTAGCCGACCAGCTGGCCCGGGCCGTGCCAGGTGATCTTGCCGCCGCGGTCGACGTCGATCACCGGGGTGCCGTCCACCGGCCGGTCGGCCGGCTCGGTGCGCTTGCCCGCCGTGTACACCGACGGGTGCTGCAGCAGGAACATCGTGTCCGGCGCGGTGCCGTCGGCGCGCTCGGTGAGCCGGCCGCGCTGGAGCTCCCAGGCTTCGGTGTAGTCGATCGTGCCGAGTTCCCGGACGTCGACGGGCTCGGTGCTGGCGCGGCAGGAAGTGCGGGAAGAACTCACCCGTCGAGGCTACGCCCGTCACCCGGGGGAAGCAGCCGCAAGGCACACGCTGAGAGCAGCCCGACACCGGTCACCGCCAGCACTGCGCCGATCGTGTCCGTCACCCAGTGCACGCCGAGCACGACGCGGCAGGCGGCCGACAGCACCACGGCCACCGCGACGGCCGCAGCCACCCGCCGGACCAGCCGCGGCCACACCCACGCGCACAGCAGGAGCAGGACGAACCCGGTGCTCGCCACCGACACCACGTGCCCGCTCGGATAACTCAGGTCCGGGTAGTCGCGCGGGCGTTCCCGCAGGAAGATCGGCTTGAACACCAAGCTGGTCAGCCGGCACAACAGCAGCACGACGGCCAGCCGGACGCACAAGCCGACGTCCGCACGCCGCCGCAGCGCCAGCGCCAGCAGCGCGACGCCGAGGACGTAGGGGAGCACCGGGCCGAGGACGTCGCTGCCGGCCTGCGCGACCCGCCCGAGCGGCTCCGCGTACACGCCGTGAAGCGCCTTCGAGACCGCGACGTCGAGGGCCAGCGGCTGCCGCGCCACGCTCAGCCCGAGCAGGACGAACGCGGCCGAGAACACCAGGCCCACGACCAGCCAGCGCTGCAGCCGGACACTCATGCCGCGGCGAGCGCGCTGTCCAGGGTCCGGTGCCGGAACGCGTACCCCGACCGCTCCAGCGCGGCCGGGACGGCCCGTTGCCCGAACAGCGCCATCTCCTCGCCGGCCTGGCCGAGCACGGCCTTGAGCGCCACCCCGGGCACCCACCACGGCGCGGGCCGGTGCAGCGCGCGGCCGACGGCCCGGGTGAACTCGGCGTTGGTCACCGGTTCCGGGCCGCTCAGGTTCACCGGCCCGGAGACGTCGTCGTGCGTCAGGACGTGGACGATCGCGCCGACCTCGTCCTCGAGGGAGATCCACGGCATGTACTGGCGGCCGTCCCCGAGCCGGCCGCCCAGGCACAGGGCGAAGAGCGGGCGCAGCGTGCCGTACAACCCGCCCTTCGCGGACAGGACGAGCCCCGTCCGAATCTTCACGACGCGCGCGTCACCTGCTGCCGCCGTCGCCGCTTCCCACTCTTCGCACAGTTCGGCCAGGAAACCCCGGCCGCGCGGCGCGGACTCGTCCACAATGGACTCGTGGGTGTGGCCGTAGTACCCGACGGCGGAGGCGTTGACGAGCACGCCGATGCCGTGTTCGGCTACCGCTTCGGCGAGCACTTCGGTCGGCTCGACCCGGCTGTCGATGAGCTGCTGCTTGCGCATCGCGCTCCACCGGCCGGGGAACAGCCGCTGCCCGCCCAGGTTCACGACGGCGTCGACACCCTCGAAGGCACCGCTCGCGACGGTGCCCGACGGCGGGTCCCAGCGGAATTCGCCGCCTTCGCGGGCTTCCCGCCGCACCAGGCGGCGGACCTCGTGGCCTTCGCGCCGCAGGCGTTCGCCCAGCGCCGACCCGATCAAGCCACTCGCTCCGGCGATCAGTACTCGCATGGTTCGATCGTGGCCCATCGGAGTCACCGCCGCACGCCCAGGTCCCGCGCGAAAGCGTCGAGGCCGGACAGGATCGCCAGGCCCAGCCCGGGGAGCGGCACCTCGGGGAAGTCCGTGCCGGTGAACAACACCACGACGGTGCCGCCGTCCGCGGACAGGCCGAAGCCGCGGGTGCGGGGCAGGCTCCCGCCGGTCCAAGGCGCGGTGAGCCGGGGGAGGACGGGACGCAGGCGGTCAGCGTCTCGACGGTTCTCCACAGGGGGCAAGCGGCTGCCACTTCCGCGTCGGGCACACCACCGCACGGCGCGGCTCGTCCACCGGCGGACTGAGACCGCCGAAGTTCCACAGATCGCCGAACGGCCCTTCCAGCGGGTCCCGGTGGTGCGCACCGGCGCCGGGCGGGCCGTCGCCGTCGAAGGGGTGGAACGCGTCCCAGTCGACGACCCGGACCGGGCCGCGGTGGCCGGCGAGCCAGGTCCGGAACGCCGCGAAGGGCTCCGCACCAGCCGGTGCGGAGCCCTTCACGGTCATGCGGTCAGAGGCCGAGTTCGCTCTCGAAGTTGCCCTCTTCCAGGCGCTGCTTGATCGTCGTCAGGAAGCGGCCCGCGTCGGCCCCGTCCACCAGGCGGTGGTCGTAGGTCAGCGGCAGGTACGCCATCGACCGGACGGCGATCGTGTCGTTGCCGTCGGCGTCCGCGACCACGACCGGGCGCTTGACGACCGCGCCGGTGCCGAGGATGCCCGACTGCGGCTGCACGATGATCGGCGTGTCGAACAGCGCGCCGACGCTGCCGATGTTCGTGATCGAGAAGGTGCCGCCCGACAGCTCGTCCGGCTTGATCTGACCCGCCCGCGCCCGGCCCGCCAGGTCGGCGATCCGGTGCGCGAGACCGGCCAGGCTCAGCTCGCCCGCGTCGTGGATCACGACCGAGAGCAGCCCGCGCTCGGTGTCCACCGCGATGCCCAGGTGCACGGCGCCGTGGTAGGTGATCTCCTTCGTGTCCTCGTTGTAGGACGCGTTGACGTTCGGGTGCTGCTTGAGCGCCTCGACGGTGGCCTTCGCGAAGAACGGCAGGAACGTCAGGTTGACGCCCTCACGCTCCTTGAAGCCCGCCTTCGCCCGCTGCCGCAGCTTGGCGATCTTGGTGACGTCGACCTCCTGGACCTGCGTGAGCTGCGCGGCGATCTGCAGCGACTCGCGGGTCTTGGTGGCCGTGATCTGGCGGATCCGGCTGGCCTTCTGCACGGTGCCACGCAGGGCGGCGAGCTCCGGCGACACCGCGGCCGCGGGACGCGCGGCAGGCGCCGACGGGGCAGCAGCAGCAGCGGCCGGGGCGGCGGCCGGCGCCGGCGCGGCGGCGGCCTTCTGCTTCTCTTCGGCCGCGGCCAGGACGTCCTGCTTGCGGATCCGGCCGCCGACGCCGCTGCCGGTCAGCGACGCGAGGTCGATGCCGTGCTCCGACGCGAGCTTGCGGACCAGCGGCGTGACGTACGGGCCGTCCGCCGAGCCGTCCTTCGCCGCGGCGGCCGGTGCCGACTCGGTGGCCTTCGCCGCGGGGGCGGCCTGCGGCTCGGGCTTCGGTTCCGGCTTGGGCTCGGGCTTGGCCTCCTGAACCGGCTCGGGCTTCGGCTCCGGCTTGGGTTCGGGCTTCGGCTCGGGCTTGGGTTCCGGCTTCGACTCGGCCTTCGGCGCCGCGTTCGCGTCGCCGATCACCGCCAGGACGCCGCCGACCTCGACGGTCTCGTCCTCGCCCGCGCGGATCTCCAGCACCGTGCCGGCCACCGGCGACGGCACCTCGGTGTCGACCTTGTCGGTGGAGATCTCGAGCAGCGGCTCGTCGACCTCGACCGAGTCGCCGACCGCCTTCAGCCAGCGCGTGACGGTGCCCTCGGTGACGCTTTCGCCCAGCTCGGGCAGCTTCACCTCGGTGCCTTCACCGCCGGCCGCCGGTGCGGTGTCCGGCTTGCTCGGCGCGCTGTCCTGAGCCTGCGGCTCGGGTTCCGGCTCCGGCTCGGGCTCGGACTGCTGCTCTTCCTGCGCCGGGGCGGCGGACTCGGAGGACTCCGGCACACCGCCGGTGCCGTCGTCGATGACGGCGAGTTCGCCGCCGACCTCGACGGTCTCGTCTTCCTGGGCGCTGATCTTCACGACCGTGCCCGCCACCGGGGAGGGCACCTCGGTGTCGACCTTGTCGGTCGAGATCTCGAGCAACGGCTCGTCGACCTCGACGGTGTCGCCCTCCTGCTTAAGCCACCGGGTGACGGTGCCTTCGGTGACGCTCTCCCCGAGCTCCGGCAATGTGACGGAGTAGGCCATCGTTCGCTGACTCCTCTTCCAAGTTCTGCGTGGTCTGGATTCTGCTGGTGGGACGTCAGCTGTGCACGTGCAGCGGCTTCCCCGCGAGGGCGAGGAACGCTTCACCGAGGGCCTCGGTCTGGGTCGGGTGGGCGTGGATGAGCGGCGCGACGTCCTCGGGGAAAGCCTCCCAGCTGTAGATCAGCTGCGCTTCGCCGATCAGCTCGCCGACGCGGTCGCCGACCATGTGCACGCCGACGACCGGGCCGTCCGGGGCCTTGACCAGCTTGACCCCGCCGGAGGTCTTGAGGATCTGGCTCTTGCCGTTGCCGCCCAGGTCGTAGGTGAACGTCGTGACGTCCGAGCCGTACTTGTCCTTCGCCTGCGACTCGGTCAGCCCGACCGACGCGACCTCCGGGTGCGAGTAGGTGACCCGCGGGATGCCGCTCTCGTCGATCACGCGCGGGTTCTCCCCGGCGATCTCCTCGGCGACGAAGATGCCCTGCTGGAAGCCGCGGTGCGCGAGCTGCAGGCCGGGGACGATGTCGCCGACGGCGTAGACGTTCGGCAGGTTCGTGCGCAGCCGCTCGTCGGTGAGGACGAAGCCGCGCTCGATCTCGACGCCGGCCTCCTCGTAGCCGTGGCCCGCCGAGTTCGGCCCGCGGCCGACGGCGACCAGCAGCAGGTCGGCCTCGATGGTCTCGCCGGACTCCAGCGAAACGCTCACGCCGTTGTCGTCCTGCTTCGCGCCGGTGAACTTCACCCCGGTCTTGAAGGCGATCTTGCGGCGGCGGAAGGCGCGCTCGAGCTGCTTGGACGCGAACTCGTCCTCGTTCGGGACCAGCCGCGGCAGGGCCTCGACGATGGTGACGTCGACGCCGAAGGAGGCCCACACGCTGGCGAACTCGACGCCGATGACGCCGCCGCCGAGGACCACGACCTTCTTGGGGACGTAGTCGAGGGCCAGGGCCTGCTCGCTGGCGATGACGCGGCCGCCGAGCTCCAGGCCGGGCAGCGTGCGCGAGTACGAGCCGGTGGCGAGGATGACGTTCTTGCCGGTGTAGCGGGTGCCGTCCACCTCGACGGTCGTGCCGCCGACGAACGTGCCGCTGCCCTCGACGAGGTTCACCTTGTGCGCCTTGGCCAGGCCCTGCAGGCCCTTGTACAGGCGGGCGACGATCCCGTCCTTGTACTTGTTGACCCCGGCGATGTCGATGCCCTCGAAGACGGCCTTGACGCCGACCGCTTCGGCTTCACGGGTCTCGTCGGCGACCTCGGCGGCGTGGAGCAGGGCCTTGGTCGGGATGCAGCCCCGGTGGAGGCACGTCCCGCCCAGCTTGTCCTTCTCGATCAGCGTGACGGAAAGGCCCAGCTCGGCCGCGCGGAACGCCGCGGCGTAGCCGCCCGATCCGCCTCCCAGGATCACGAGGTCGGCGGAGGTGTCGGTCACTTCATTAACTCCTCGGCAAGCAGTGGGGTGATGCTCTGTCGTCGCCCGTTCCCGGTATAACCGCGCGCGCGACACCCGCCATCTTGTCACTACGCCGGACGGGGCTGCGAGCTAGCCGGGTGTGCGACGCCGACCACACGCGGAGTCCGGGATAATGAGTGGCGGAAGTCTCGTGAGGGAGGGTGGTCGAGGTGGGTCTCTTCGACTCGCTGCGCAGGCGGGCCAAGGGTGGACAGCGGGCCGGCACGCTGCGGAAAGCCAGTTCGGAGGACACCCGCCACCTGGAGGAGTGGGTGGCCACCCGGCGGGGTGTCGAGGCCTTCGTGGAGCCCAAGACCAACGTCACGGAGACCACTGTGGTGTTGATCGCCCACGACGGCGAATGGACCCGCCGCCGCATCGGCAGCCTGGAGGCCGCGCAGCAGTTCGGCCACCGCCGCTCGATCCCGGTGTACGAGGTCGCGCGCGTGGGGTACCCGAAGCGGATGCGCGAGTACACCGAGCGGAAGAAGCGCGGCCAGGTCTAGAGGTCGATCCGGCCGACGACCTCGCCGTGGTGGGTCTGCCCGGTGGGGCGGAAGCCCAGCTTGAGGTAGAAGTCCTCCGGGCCGCCCTCGGCCGGCAGCCAGAGCACCGTCGCGGCGGTGTTGCCCCGCCGCCGGGCCTCGTCCAGGACGGTTTCGACGGCGAACCGGCCGTAGCCGCGGCCCTGGACGCCCGCGCCGACGTTCAGGCGCCAGACCCCGCAGCGGAAGAAGTCGAACTCGGCGTCCGGGTCGAACGCGCCCATGACGAAGGCGACCGGTTCCCCGTCCCGCAGGATCAGCCGGGGCCAGGCCACGTCCGGCTGGGTGTAGGCCTCGGCGAGCGAGACGGCGACCGGCGCGACGAAGTCCTTCTGGTGCGGTTGGACGGCCAGCTGGCACGCGGCGGCGACGTTCTCGCGGGTGATCTGCTCCGCGGTGAGAGTGGTCACCCGGTCCAACCTACGTGGCCTGGGCGAGCAGCGCGGCGTGCCGGACCAGCGCGGCGCGGAACGAGGGGTGCACGGTGGTGCCGAGGACCGGGTCGACCTCGACCACGTGTCCTGAGGAGAGCAGCAGCACCGCCGGGTCCGAAAGGACCACGACACCGTTCTCGGCACGCAGGTCCGCCGTGCCGAGCAGGCGCGGGAAGACCACGTCCGCGGGCAGGCCGTCGCAGGTGCGCAGGAACTCGCGGACATCCGCGGGCAACTCGACGCCCAGCCGCAGCTCGGCCGAGCGGATCGCCGCCTCCGACGCCGGGGGCGGGAGGCTGACCCGGCGGTGCAGGAGCGGCCCGGGCCGCGGGTCCGCCCGGGTTTCGCCTGGTGGGAGCGGGAGTTCCGCGGTGCCGAGGCGCGGTCCGGGCCGGGCTGGTGGCGCCGGGGTTTCGCCGGGCGCCGCCGTGCCGCGCAGGCGCATGATCTCCGCGACCAGCTCCGGCCAGCTGCCCAGCTCCGGCGGGTACCGCTCGTGCAGGGCCGCGACCAGCGCACCCGCGCAGGCCGGGGCCCACTCGCGCAGGCCGAGCGGGTCCGCGCCCCCGACCAGCGCCGGGGCCAGCGCGCGGGTCGCCGCGAGGGTGGCCACGTCCGGCCGCTGCCCGGCCAGTGAGGCCCAAAGCTGGAGGTCACCGTCGGCGAGGGCGGTGCGAACGCGATCCGGGCGCGCGGGAGCGACGTGCTTGATCACCTCGGCGACCGGACCCGGCGGGAGGACACCTTCCAGCTCGGAAACCGTCCTTCGCAGGGAAGCCGTGTGCGCTCGTTCTTCGGCGTCGAGGTCGAGGGGCGGCAAGCCCACCGCCCAGTCCGGCCGCGCTCCGCGGGCTTCGAAGAGCATCGCCCACGCGCGGGCCCGCACCGGGTCGGTGGCCAGCGCGGCCACCGGCCGTTCGGTCCGGGCCAGCCACTGGGTGACCAGCCGGTCGGCTTCGTCGAGGGCGCCGGAGACCGCGAGCAGCAAGGCCGCGTAACCCACCTGGTCGTCGACGCGCGGTTCGGGCGCCGTCAGAACGTCGCGGACCGCCGCTTCGAGGTAGTCCTGCACTCCACCGACCCTAGCCCAGCGCTTGCTTGGCCCCCGGGTGCAGCGGCACGGGGTCGGTCTGGGTCGCCAGCTGCCGCGAGATCTCCTTCGCCGCCGGGTGGACCTTGGCCAGCTCCGCCTGCTTGTCGAAGATCAGCTTCGTGATCGCGCACGCGTTGCCCGCCGGGAAGTCTTCGCGCACCAGCAGGAGGTTGGGCACCACCACCGTCGGCACGTCGGCGGGCTGCGCGTAGGCCGCCTTCGGGATCACGGCCTGGTCGTAGACCGGGTTGACCTTCTTCAGCGCGGGCAGCAGCGGGGTGATGTCGAGGAACTTCACCTTGTCCTTCATGGCCGTGGTGATGTCGGTGATCTGCGCGGTCGGCAGGCCGCCGGACCAGACGAGCCCGTCGAGGGTGCCCGCCTTCATGCCGTCGGCGGTCTTGGCCAGGTCCAGCCGCTGCGCCTGGACGTCGGTGTCGGGCTTGAGCCCGGCCGCCTGCAGGAGGCGGTTCGCGATCACCTCGGTGCCGGACTTCGGCGAGCCGGTCGAGATCCGCTTGCCCTTCATGTCCGCGACGCTGTTGATCCCCGCGTCCGCGCGCACCAGCACCTGCGTCGAGTTCGGGTAGATCCGGGACAGCGCCTGGATCTTCTGCGGCTTGCCGTCGAAGGAGCCCTTGCCGCCGACCGCGTCCGCGGCGGTGTCGGCCAGCGAGAACGCGACGTCGTAGTTGCCGGCGACCAGCTGCTGGATGTTCTGCACCGACGCCCCGGTCTCCGCGGCCGTCGCGCGCAGTTTCGTGCTGTTGCTGATCAGCTGGGCCAGCCCGCCGCCCAGCACGTAGTACACGCCGCCGCTGTTGCCGGTGGCGATGGTGATGCGGCCTTCACCGGCTTCGCAGGACTGTGTCGCACCGCCGGGGGCGGCCTGGTCGGTGGTCTGCTGTTTCCCGCCGCAGCCGGTGACGGCCAGAGCGAGTACCGCGGCGGCGGCGACGGCGCGTTTCATGCTGTCCTCCTCTTGATCACGGCGTGGGCGAGCAAGGCGGCGGCGCCGCACGCGGCACCGATCGCGATCGGCACCGGCTCCAGGTAGAGCAGGCACGAGGCGGCGGGCACGAACAGCAGCCGCACCGGGAGGCTGACCGGCCCGAACAGCCAGCCCCCGGTGACCACCGCCAGCGCGGCGACGGCGAGCGCGGACACCGCCGTCACCCACAGCACGGTGAGCACGTCGGACTCCAGCAGCAGCGCGGCGCCGTTGTCGGTCAGCACGAAGGCGATCGGCACCAGGAACGCCGGGAGCGTGTACTTCCAGCACTGCCACATGGTGCCGAGCACCGAGCCGCCGGTGATCGCGGCCGACGCCACCGCCGCCAGCGCGGTCGGCGGCGTGACCTCCGACAAAACGGCGTAGTAGAAGATGAACATCGCGCGCTCGGCGTCGGCGACGCCGAGCGTCTCCAGCGCGGGACCGATCACCACCCAGGCGATGATGAAGCTGGCGGTGACCGGCACGGCGAGTCCCAGCACGCCGACGGCGATCGCCGAGAGCAGCACGGTCAGGATGAGGACCAGCGTGCCGTTGTCGGTGAGCGCGCCGGCCAGTTCCACCAGCGCGTCGGCGAGTTCGAGACCCAGCCCGGTCTTGGTGATGGTCGAGGTGATCACCCCGGCCGCCGCGCACACCGCGATCACCGGCAGCGCGCCCCGGACGCCGGCCGACAGCGCGTCGACCATGTCTTTGGCCCACCCGCGCACGTCGTGGCGCCGGGCGAGCAACGCGAACAGCGCGGCGACGCCGGTGGCGTAGACCACCGCGGCGAACGGCGGGATGTCCAGGGCGAGGAACACGACGATGATCGCCAGCGACAGGAAGTGATAACCCCCGCGCCGCAACAGTTTCCACGGATCTTCGTGCGGCACGTCGACGGCTTCGGCCTTGAAGCGCCGCGCGTCGGCCTCCATCGCGAACACGATGCCGAGGTAGTAGAGCAGCGTCGGGACGGTCGCCCAGATCAGCACCTTCAGGTACGACGTCTGCAGGTACTCGGCGATGATGAACGCCGCGGCGCCCAGCGTCGGCGGCGAGAGGATGGCCCCGATGCCGGACGCGGCCAGCAGGCCACCCGCGTTTTCCTTGGGGTACCGGGCTTTCCGCAGGATCGGCCAGGTGATCGAGCCGAGGCTGACCGCCGTCGCCGTGCCCGAGCCCGACACCGTGCCGAGCAGGAAGCCCGACAGCACGGTGGTCCGGCCCGGCGCCGTCCGCGACCGGCGGAACGCGGCGAAGGAGATGTCCACGAAGAACTTCCCGGCGCCGGAGGCGTTGAGCACCGCGCCGTAGAGGGTGAACAGCACGATGTAGCTCGCCGCGACGTCCAGGGGAGTGCCGTAGAACCCGCTGGCGTCGTTGAAGAGCGCGTTGACGATCTGGCTGAAGTCGACGCCGGCGTGGGCGATGCCCCAGTTCTGCGGGAGGAAGCCGCCGTAGTAGGCGTAGGCGAGGAACAGCAGGCAGACGATCGGCAGCACCAGCCCGGTGGTGCGGCGGGTGGCTTCGAGGATCAGCACCAGCAGCAGCGCGCCGGCCACGATGTCCAGCGGCGACAGGATGCCCTGGCGGTTCAGGAAGTCGTCGTAGCCGACGAGGACGGGGTACAGGCCGACGGCGAGGGCCACGACGGCGAGGGCCCAGTCCGTCCGGCCCGGGTTGTCACGACCGCGCAGCCGCGGGCGGTAGCAGAGGAACACCAGCGGCAGGGTCACACCGAGGAAGAGGACGAGGTAGAACTGGTTGCCCTTGGCGAACGGGAAGAACACCTGCTTGAGCACCAGGACCGCGACGGCGAGAGCGACGAAGTAGACGACGCGGTCCGGAACCCGGGGCAGCTTCCGCGCCGGGCGCTCCTCGTCGTGCTCGGCGGCGATTTCGGCGGGGGAGTCGCGTTCCACCGGCTCGGTCGTCACCGTGCCACGGTACGGTGTCGCGGATCACACCGAAAGCGGCCATTCGATCACCGGCCCCAAACGCCGTGAATGACTCATTCATGTCGTCGGACGACATGAATGAGTCATTCACGGCAGCGCGGCATCAGCCGTTGGCGGCGATGTCCGCCAGCACCGCGGCGATCGACCGCACCGGGACGCCGGTGCCGCCCTTGCCGGTGTAGCCCCACGGGGAGCCGGTGTTGAACGACGGGCCCGCGATGTCGATGTGGACCCAGTCGAGGCCGTCGGCCACGAACTCGCGCAGGAAGATCCCGGCGGCGAGCATGCCGCCCCAGCGGTGGCCGGTCACGTTGGCCAGGTCGGCCAGCCGCGAGTCGAGGTCGGCGCGCAGTTCCTCCGGCAGCGGCATGGCCCAGCCGTTTTCGCCGGTGGCCTGCATGACGCCGGCGACGCGGTCGCGGAAGTCCTCCGAGCCCATCACGCCGGCGGTGCGGTTGCCGAGCGCGACGACCTGGGCGCCGGTCAGCGTCGAGGTCTCGATCAGGTAGTCCGGGTTCTCCTCGGCCGCGCGCACCATGGCGTCCACGAGCACGAGCCGGCCCTCGGCGTCGGTGTTGAGCACCTCGACGGTCTTGCCGCCGTACATGGTCAGCACGTCACCCGGGCGGTACGACGTCCCCGACGGCAGGTTCTCCGCCAGCGGGATGTGCGCGACGACTTCCAGCGGGTACTTCAGCTTCGCCGCCAGCACCACCGACGCGAGCACGCCGGCCGCGCCGGACATGTCCGAGGTCATGTGGTCCATGTTCGCGGCGGGCTTGAGCGAGATGCCGCCGGAGTCGAACGTGATGCCCTTGCCGACCAGCGCGACCTTCTTGGCGGCCTTGGCCGGCTGGTAGGCCAGGCGCAGCAGCCGCGGCGGGCGCGACGAGCCGCCGCCGACGCCGAGGATGCCGCCGAAGCCCTTGCGCTTCAGGGCCTTCTCGTCGAGCACCTCGAACTCGAGGCCGTTGTCCTCGGCCAGCTTCTTCGCGCGGTCGGCGAAGGAAGCCGGGTAGAGGTCGTTCGGCGGGGTGTTGATCAGGTCGCGGGCGATGATGACGGCTTCGGCGATGGCGCCGGCCGCCTTCAGGGTCGCCTTGTGCTCGCGGGCGGTGCCGTCGGCCGGGCTGGTGAAGTCCGCCTTCGCCAGCGGGGCGTCGCCCTTCTCCGAGCGGTAGGCGGTGAAGACGTACGAGCCGAGGATCGTGCCCTCGACGGCGGCCTGCAGGTCGAGCTCGGACAGCGTGACCAGCGCGCGGTCGGTGCCGGCCAGCGCGCGGCCGGCGGCACCCGCGGCACGGCGGACCTGCTCGGGGGTGACGGCGTCGGCCGCCTTGCCCAGGCCGACGGCGAGCACGACACCGGCGGGGAGCTTGCCCAGCGTCGGGACCTTGACGACCTCTTCGGCCTTGCCGCTCGCGCCGAGCGTGGCCAGCAGGCCGGCGAGCCGGCCGTCGAAGGCGGCGTCCACGGCGGCGGCGCCGGGGGCGAGCACGGGACCGTCCTCGCCGGCCAGGGTGCCGATGACGACCACGTCGGCGCGCGTCTTGGCCAGTGCCTCCCCGGTGTTGTCGGACAGGGCGAGCTTAGGCACGGTCACTTCTGGCTCCTCGCGCGTTCTCGGTGGTACCGGGCACCGGCCCGGTCGGGATCGTGAGCCATGCTAATGACGACGGAACCACGGGTGAACACAGGTACGGGAGGGCCGCGTGCGGCTGGGCGGTGGACTGCTGGTGGCGCTGGCGGCCGGGGCGGCGGGCGCGGGCTGGTGGCTGCTCGCCGGGCTGGTGCTCGCGGCGGTGGCCGCCGGCGTGACGGCGCGGGTCCCGGAACCGGGGGATGCCCTGGTGGACCGGGTCGCAGTCGCCGTCGCGCGGCTGGCCGAGGTGACGGTCTACGCGATCGCGTTCGGCGCCTACGTCTTCCCGGAGCACCGGGCGGCGGCGGCCGCGGCGTTCGTCGTCGTGGTGACCGGCGCGGGGTTCGCCGGGCTGAAGATCCCGACGATCGTCGTACGGGTCGCGGGTGGACTGCTGCTCGTGGCGGGACCGGCGCTGGTCGCGGTGTGCGTCGCGGTGGCACCGGTGGGAACCGCCGGGGGCGGCCTGCGGCCGCCCGACTTCGCGGGCGTGCTCGTCGCCGCCGTGGTGGCGTTCCCCTTCCTGCGTCCCAGCGGGCGCGAGAACGCTGGCCTGCGCGTGCTGCTGCTCGGCGCGTTCGCCGTCCTGGCCGCCTTCGCCGCGCTCTACCAGCTCGGCGCGGTGCGGCTCGGGCTGTCGCTCACTTCACTTCGTGACCTGTTGTCCGCCGCCGACGCGGACGCGCTGCAGCCGCTGCTCACCGTCGTCGCCGTGATCGCGACCGTCGTGCCCGCGCTCGCCGCCGGGACCGAGGTCCGGGCCCGCGCCGGGGTGCCGGGGATCGCCGGGCTCGCCGTCGCCGCGGTGGCCGCGTACCTGCTGCCGGTGCTGCCCGTACTGGTCGTCGCGGGGCTGGCGGCCGTGTTCGAGCTGCTACTGGGCGTACGCGCGCGCAGGTACAGTGAGACCCGTGAGTGATCGACGCTGGCGGCCGGGGGAGACCGTGGTCGAACGGTTCCACCGCCCCGACGGCTCGATCGGCCAGGTACACCCGCTGCGCGTCCTCGAAGACGACGGCCGCGTCCTGCGCGCCTGGCTGCCGGCGGGCACGCCGATCATCGGCAGCAGGCTCGCCGACGGCCGCCTGATGCGGGACGCCCCGCTGGACCAGCGGTTCCGGATCCCGCGGGTGGCGGTACCGGACTGCTGGCACGGCGCGTCGACGCTGCGCCGGATCCCCGAAGACGAGTGGTCTTCGGTCTGGTGGTTCTTCGACCTCGAAGGCCGGTTCAAGAACTGGTACGTCAACCTGGAGATCCCGCTGGGCCGCACGCCGGGCGCGGTCGACCGGATCGACGGCGTGCTCGACGTGGTCGTCGAGCACGACGGCAGCTGGCGCTGGGACGACGAGGACGAGGCCGAGGCCGCCATCGAGGTCGGCCGCCTGACGCTCGAGCAGTTCGACCGGCTGCGCGCGGAGGGCGAGCGGATCGGCGCGCTGGCCGAACGCGGCGCCTACCCGTTCGACGGGACCGACACCGACTTCCGCCCGGACGAGGGCTGGCCGGCGCCGGAGCTGCCGCCCTCGCTCAGCCCGCGGTCAGGAGAAGGATCAGCGCCAGCACGGCGTTGACGACCGCGAGGATGACGACCGACTTGGTCGGGAGCACCTTCGGGAACGCCTTGCCGTGGATCTTCCGCCACCACACGACGCCGAAGACCCCCGCGACGAGGCCGAGGAAGCCGCCGAAGCCGCTGTCCAGCACGGCCCAGCCGACCATGCCGAGCAGGCCGACGCCGAAGGTCAGCAGCACCGCGGCGACGAAGGTCTTGATGTCGGCGCCGGTGGTCTTGGGCCGGGGGACCGGCTCAGTGGAGTGGTAGGTCACCAGCGCATCCTAGAGCGCTTGCCCAGCGGGCGCGGGGAACTCCGGAACAGATGGACATCCGACTAACGCGCGTCCGAGCAAGCGGTATCGTCTAGCCATGACGACCACGACACAGTTCGCCCATGCCCCGCACCCGAGTCCTGCGAGCGCGGACCGTGTCGCGGAGGTACTCGCCGCCCCCGGGTTCGGGGTGTACTTCACCGACCACATGGTCACGGTCAAGTGGTCCAAGGCCGAAGGCTGGCACGACGCCCAGGTCGGCCCCTACGCGCCGTTCACCCTCGACCCCGCGACGTCGGTGCTGCACTACGGCCAGGCCATCTTCGAGGGTCTCAAGGCCTACCGCCAGCCGGACGGCTCGATCGCGTCGTTCCGCCCGGACGCCAACGCCGAGCGGTTCCGCCAGTCGGCCGAGCGGCTCGCCATGCCCCAGCTGCCCGAGGAGGTCTTCCTCGAGTCGCTGCGGGAGCTCATCGCCGTCGACGGCCGGTGGGTGCCCACCCGGCCGGGTGATTCGCTGTACCTGCGGCCGTTCATGATCTCGACGTCCACCGGGCTCGGCGTCAACAGCCCGGCCGCCGACTACGTGTACACGGTCATCGCTTCGCCGGCCGGGTCGTACTTCGCGGGCGGCGTGAAGCCGGTCAGCGTCTGGCTGTCCACCGAGTACGTCCGGGCGGCCCCCGGCGGCACCGGCGCGGCCAAGTGCGCCGGCAACTACGCGGCGTCGTTCGTGGCGCAGGCGCAGGCCGTCGAAAAGGGCTGCGACCAGGTGGTGTGGCTCGACGCGGTCGAGCGGCGCTGGGTCGAGGAGATGGGCGGGATGAACCTGTTCTTCGTCTTCGGCTCCGGGGAGAACGCCCGGGTGGTGACCCCGGAGCTGACGGGCTCGCTGCTGCCCGGCGTCACCCGCAAGTCGCTGCTGCAGCTGGCTTCGCGGCTCGGGTACAAGATCGAGGAGCGCCGCATCTCCACCGAGGAGTGGGAGAAGGCGGCCGCGTCCGGCGAGCTGACCGAGACGTTCGCCTGCGGCACCGCGGCGGTGATCACCCCGGTCGGCCACGTGAAGCACGCGGACGGCGAGTTCACGATCGCCGACGGGCAGCCGGGCGTGCTGACGATGAAGCTGCGCGAAGAGCTGACGGGGATCCAGGAGGGCACCCGCCCCGACCCGGGCCACTGGATGGTCCCCCTCGGCTGAGCGGTTCCGAAGCGGCGTGCCCGAACGTCGTGAATGACTCATTCCTGGCGTCGGACGCCAGGAATGAGTCATTCACTGCACCCGGGGCAGCCGCTTTCGTACGTCAGGAAGCGGGCGCGGCGATCAGCGGACCGGAGACGCCGGCCTGCTCGTGGGTGGCCGTCTCGGCGAGGACGCGGGCGGCCATCATCAGCAGCGGCAACGCGGTCACGGCGCCGGTGCCTTCGCCGAGCCGGACGTCCAGTTCCAGCAGCGGGCCCAGGTCGAGGTGCTCCAGCGCGAGGGCGTGCGCCGGTTCGGCCGTCCGCTGGCCCGCGACCCACCAGCGCCGCGCGCCCGGGGCGAGGTCTTCGGCGACGAGCGCGGCGGCGCAGGCCACCAGGCCGTCGAGCACCACCGGCGTCCGGCGGACCGCGGCCTGGGCGAGGAACCCGGCCATCGCGGCGATGTCCGCGCCGGCCGTGGTGCGCAGCAGGCCGACCGGGTCGGCCAGCACCGCACGGGCCCGGCGGAGGGCGTCGCGCACGGCGGTGGCCTTGCGCATCCACGCGTCGTCGTCGATGCCGGAGCCGCGGCCGACGACGGCGACCGGCTCGGTGCCGGTCAGGGCCGCCACCAGCACCGACGCCGGCGTGCTGTTGCCGATCCCGAGGTCGCCGGGGATGAGCAGGTCGGCCCCGCCGTCGACTTCGGCGTCGGCGATCGCGATTCCGGCCCGGATCGCCTTTTCCGCTTCGTCGGCCGTCAGCGCGTCTTCGACGTCGATGGAGCCCGAGCCGCGGCGGACCTTGAACTCGCCGATCGAGCGTGTCGCGGGGGCTTCGGTGTCGACGGCCAGATCGACGACGCGCACGCTCGCGCCCGCGGCGGCGGCCAGCACGTTGATCGCGGCGCCGCCGGTGAGCATGGTGCCCAGCAGCTGCGCGGTGACCTCGGCGGGATAGGCGGAGACGCCCTTCGCGGCAATGCCGTGGTCCCCGGCGAAGACGACGACACGCGGCCGCGTGAACGGCCGCGGCGGCGACTGCCCCTGGCAGGCGGCGATCCAGACACCCAGCTCTTCCAGCCTGCCCAGCGACCCGGCGGGTTTGACCAGCTTGTCGTGCAGCGCGATGGCGGCGGACCGAGCGTGCTCATCGGGCGGGGTGATCTCGGCGAACTCGATGTTTTCCGGCTCCACACCAGGCCCTTCGACTCTTTGGGGGGTTCCGGGTGGCGGAGCCCCCGGCCCCGGGGCGGAGCCCCGGTTTCAACGCTGTGGCACGGCAACGCTGTGGCCAACCTACCGGGCAGGGGCAGCGGGCGGTTGTGCGGCCGGTGGGGCGCGGCTTCGGCTCCGCGATTCGGCGGCGCCCGCGCCCGCGCCGGCCGCCGGGGTGGGCCGGCGCCGGCTCGGCCGCGGCTGCCGCGAGGTCGCCCGAAACCCGGCCACGTGTCCGGCCGGGCTCACCGGCGCCCAGTAGTCTCGCGGCTCGTGGAGACGACGGCGGCCGCGGTGGTGCTGGCCAGTGGCGCGGGGACCCGCGTCGGCGCGAAGCTGAACAAGGTCTACCTGCCCCTGGCCGGGCGGCGGGTGGTCGCCTGGTCGCTGGATGCCTTCCAGCGCGTCCCGGGGATCGGCGTGCTCGTGCTGGTGATCCGGCCGCAGGACCGCGAACTCGCCGAAGAGGTCGCCGGCGAAGACGTCGAGATCGTGTACGGCGGCGACACCCGCCAGGCCTCTGAGCTCAACGCGCTGCGCCACCTCGCCGAGCGCATAAGAGGCGGCCGGGTCGACGCCGTGCTCTTGCACGACGCGGCCCGGCCGCTGGTCCACCCCGAACTGGTCGGTGCGGTGCTGGCCCGGACACGCGAGGACGGGGGGGCTGTGCCGGGCCTTGCCGCGGACGACGTCGTCGAGGTGGATGCCGGGCACCTGGTCGCCCAGGTGCCCGGCGCGATCCGCGTCCAGACGCCTCAGGGCTTCCGGGCCGGACCGCTGCTCGAGGCCTACGAGAAGGCCGAACGCGAAGGTTTCGTGGGGACGGACACTTCGTCGTGCATGGAGCGGTTCTCCTCCCTGCCGATCCGCTGGGTCCCGGGTGCTCCCGAGAACCTCAAGATCACCTACCCCCACGACCTCGTCGTCGCGGAGCGGCTGCTCGCCCGCTAGGCGCACGCGGGCGGGCCACCGTCGTCTCCCTCCCCGTGCGTCCCGGTCGGCCGGATGGTGACGTCGCTGCGCAGTTCGGGCGGGATCCGGCAATCCGGCTGTGGCCGGAGTGCCTGCAGCGGGGCGCCCGGGGTGCCGGGCTCCGCCAGGGTGAGCACCGCCCGCAGCGTCCACACCGGGGTGGCGTGGTACTGCCAGGTGACGACCCGCGGGCTGAACACGTCGGTGCCCGGGAAGGTCGGGACGCGGTACGCGCTGGCCCGGTGCTCGTCGCGGAGGATGATGACGTCCGCGCAGGTGGGCCAGCGGTGTACCGCCGCGTAGATCTCCGGCGCCTCGCGGCCACCGAACAGGTGCAGCACCCATTTGCGGCGCCGGAGTTCCTCGAGGAGTTCCTCGAGGCCCTGGCCGCTCGAACCGGAGTGTGCTGTGGGCGGGGACACACTTTCGAGAGTAACTTGCGTACTAGTGCACGGTCTAGTGCGTGTACTAGTACACCTGGGTGGTTCTGAACAGGCCTTTGTGTGTCACCCGTCGGCGTGCTAGAACACTTGTGCGTGTTGTCCCTGTGAGGAGCCGCCTTGCCCACCCTCGATCGCCCCGAGCCGCCGTACCTGCAGATCGCGGGCCGGATCCGTGACGACATCCTGTCCGGCCGGCTGCAGGAGGGCGACGCGGTGCCGTCCGCCCGCGAGATCGCGCGCACCTGGACCGTCGCCATGGCGACGGCCACCAAGGTGCTGGCCACGCTCCGCTCGCAGGGCCTCGTGCGGCCCGTGCGCGGGGTCGGCACGGTCGTCGACCGCGGCGGCCTGCACCGCACGGCCCGCGACCGCACCACCTCCTCGGTGCGGACGGGCCGGATCTACCCGCCGGGCCACTACGCGGTGATCCGCTCGGCCGGTCTCGAGCCCGCGCCCGAACGCGCCGCGGCCGCACTCGGCCTGGAGGAGGGCGCCCCGGTGATCCGCCGTCGCCGTACCACCTACGGTCCCGACTCGCGGCCGCTGTCGACGTCGACGTCGTGGTTCGACGGCGTGCTGTCGGCCAAGGCGCCGGCGCTGCTGGTGGCGGAGCGGATCGTCGAGGGCACCGCGGCCCACGCGGCCGCCCGGCTCGGCACGAAGATCGCGACGACGCAGGAACGGCACGCGGCGGGCCGCGCGGGCGAGGAGGAGGCGGCCGAGCTGGGGCTGCCCGCCGGGTCGCCGGTGCTGCTCGGCCGGAGCACCTTCGTGGCGGCCGACGGGACGGTCGTCGAGTACGGTGAATCCGCCGCCTTGCCCGACCACTGGGTTTTCTACGAGCACACGACTGAGGACGGCGAATGAAGCACATCCACGCGGGCAAGGTCCGTGACCTGTACGAACTCGACGGCGGGGACATCCTGCTGGTCGCGTCCGACCGCGTCTCGGTCTACGACGTCTCGTTGCCGACGCCGATCCCGGACAAGGGCAAGCTGCTCAACCAGCTCTCCGCCTGGTGGTTCGACCGGATGGCCGGCGTCGTCCCGAACCACGTCGTGTCGACCACCGACGTGCCGGACGAGTTCGCCGGCCGCGCGATGCGCTGCAAGCCGCTGAAGATGGTCCAGGTCGAGTGCATCGCGCGCGGCTACCTGGCCGGGCTCGGCCTGCGCGAGTACCAGCGCGACGGCAAGATCTCCGGCGTCGCGCTGCCGCCGGGCCTGGTCGAGGGCGACAAGCTGCCGGAGCCGATCTTCACGCCGACGACGAAGATCTCCGACACCGGCCACGACGAGTTCATGACCTTCGACGAGGTCCTGAACGAGATCGGTGAAGACACCGCGAAGCGGCTTCGCGAGCTGACGCTGGAGATCTACACGAAGGGCGCCGAGCACGCCGCGAAGCAGGGCGTCATCATCGCCGACACGAAGCTGGAATTCGGCTTCGACGCCGACGGCACGCTGACCCTCGGCGACGAGGTCCTGACGTCGGACTCGTCGCGGTTCTGGCCGGCCGACGCGTGGGAGCCGGGCCGCCCGCAGCACGCGTTCGACAAGCAGTTCGTCCGCGACTGGTCGCGGTCGACGGGCTGGGACCAGACCCCGCCCGGGCCGGAGATCCCCGCGGACATCGTCGAGCAGACGCGGCAGCGCTACACCGAGGTCTATGAGCGGATCACGGGGAAGACCTGGGTCCGTGGGTGAGTACGACCCGTACCGGCTGATCGACGACGTCGAGACCCTGCTCGTCTCGCACGGTCTCACGCCGTCCCGCGTGCCCGGCCGCGGCGGCGACCGGCTCGCCGGGGCCGGCCGCCTCCTGCGGGGGTTCGGCCTGGAGCCCCGGATGGCCCCCGAGGACGCGTTCGGCCTCGGGGTGCCGTTCCAGGGCCCGGCCGGGCCGGATTAAGGGCTCTTCGTCAGACTCGCGTCGCGCTCGACGACGTCGCCGAGGACGTCGTCGATGGCTTTGAGGAGGTCGGCGTCGAGCTTCTGGCCGGCGGCCTTGACGTTCTCGTGCACCTGCTCCGGCCGCGAAGCCCCGATGATCGCGGAGGCGACGTTCGGGTTCTGCAGCACCCACGCGACGGCCAGCTGGGCGAGGCTGAGGCCGGCTTGCTTGGCCAGCGGCTCGAGCTGGGCGACGCGCTCGAGGACGCCGTCGTCGAGGAAGCGGGCGACCATGTCGGCACCGCCCTTCTCGTCGGTGGCGCGCGAACCTTCGGGGTAGGCCTGGCCCGGCTTGTACTTGCCGGTGAGCACGCCCTGGGCGATCGGCGACCAGACGATCTGGCTCAGGCCTTCGCGCTCGGAGGCGGGGATGACCTGCTCTTCGATGACGCGCCAGAGCATGTTGTACTGCGGCTGGTTCGACACGAGCGGGACGTGCAGCTCGCGGGCGAGGGCGGCACCGCGGGTGATCTGCTCGGCGGTCCATTCCGAGACGCCGACGTAGAGCACCTTGCCCTGGCGCACGAGGTCGGCGAAGGCGGTCATGGTCTCTTCGAGCGGGGTGTGCCGGTCGAACCGGTGCGCCTGGTAGAGGTCGACGTAGTCGGTGCCGAGCCGCTTCAGGCTGGCGTGCGCCGACTCCATGATGTGCTTGCGGGACAGGCCCTTGTCGTTGGGACCCTTGGGGCCGGTCGGCCAGAAGACCTTGGTGAAGATCTCGAGGCTTTCGCGCCGCTGGCCCTTGAGGCCGCGCCCGAGCACGGACTCGGCGGCGGTGTTGGCGTAGACATCGGCGGTGTCGAAGGTGGTGATGCCGACGTCGAGGGCGGCCTGGATGCAGGCGTGGGCCTGGTCCTCTTCGACCTGGGAACCGTGGGTGAGCCAGTTCCCGTACGAGATCTCACTGACGTTGAGGCCACTGCGGCCGAGACGACGAAACTCCATGGCCGTGAGCTTAGGCGGTAATCGTTTACTTTGCTAACGACCTGGAGTGGCTCCAGCCTCGTCGAGGTCACCGGGAGGTCGCGAATGACTCATTCGGGACCTCCGAGGTCCCGAATGAGTCATTCGCGACGTTCGACCGGCGCCGCTCCCGGTCGCGGACAGCAAGAAGCCGGGTGGAGGCTCGCTCCACCCGGCTTCTCGGAAACCGCTCAGTTCGGGATCGCGTCCCCGGGCTTCAGCCGCGGCTTCGGCATCCGCAGCCGGCGGATCTGGGACGCCCGCACGAACGCGTACCAGCCGATCGACCGGCCGTTCACCGCTTCCTTCGGGAACTTCTCCCGGACCAGCTTCGCGATCTTCCGGCCGTTCACGAAGCCCTCGATCGCCATCACCAGCAGCATCGCCGTGCACAGCAGCGTGATGTACGACTGGACCTGGGGCATCGGCACCAGCAGCGCCAGGAACACCACGATGGCCAGCGGCATGAACAGGCCGAGCAGGTTGCGCCGGCTGTCGACCAGGTCGCGGACGTACGCCTTGACCGGCCCGCGGTCGCGGGGGAGCAGGGCCTTGTCGTCGCCGCGCATCATCGCCTCGCGGCGGGCCTTCGCCGCCGCGCGGCGGTCTTCCTTGGTCTGCGGGTTCGCCTTGCGCAGCTCTTTGTTGCGCTTCATCGCCTCACGCATGGTGGTGGGCGGCGGTGCCACCGGACCCCGCCGCTTCGCCTCCGCTTCGCGGCGCTTCGGCGTAGCTTTGCCCTTACCGGGCGTGTACGCCTTGCCGGCGACGTCGACGGCTTCGGCCGACTCCGGCTCGTCGGCGGCGGTGTCTGTGGTGCTTCGGCGCAGGAACCTCACGTCATCAGGGTATTGCAGGCGTCACGCCGCCGGTAACCAGGGCGATCCATGTGCGACGATGGTGGGGGAACAGATCGGACGTCCCCGGTGTTGAACACGTCAGCACGAGGAGTATCCGCAGCGAGTTCGACTTTATGAGGGAGTGCCATGACGACCGCTGAGCACGCCGGCGCGACGCAGGCCGAGACCGCCGAGGAGACCCACGGCGTCACGTTGACCGACGCCGCGGCTTCCAAGGCGAAGGCCCTGCTCGAGCAGGAAGGCCGCGACGACATGCACCTGCGCATCGCCGTCCAGCCCGGTGGCTGCGCGGGCCTGCGCTACCAGCTGTTCTTCGACGAGCGCACGCTCGACGGTGACCTGTTCCGCGACTTCGGTGGCATCCGGGTCGCCGTCGACCGGATGAGCGCGCCGTACGTGTCGGAAGCCGTCATCGACTTCGTGGACACGATCGAGAAGTCGGGTTTCACGATCGACAACCCGAACGCCACCGGCTCCTGCGCCTGCGGCGACTCGTTCCACTGAGTCGTCCGCAAGAACACGCGAGAAGGCCCCGTCTCCCGGAAGGGAGGCGGGGCCTTCTTCGTTGCTGCGGACCTACACGTACGCGTCGAGCTCGGCCACCTGGGCGTGGCACGCCTCGTCGACCTGCCACGGCTTGGCCGTGACGCGGGGCAGCGGCAGGCTCTCGGCCTGCAACGTCGCCGGGATGAGCGCGCAGTCGGCGATCAGCTCGGACAGGGTCTCGGGTTCGGTGACGGCGTTCACGATTCGTAACGCTATTGATCCGCTCTCGACTGGAGAAGGAGTACCAGCCGGTAGTGTCGGCTGGGCGTGCGCGAACTACCCGGATGGGTCATGACCCGGAGGTGACTTCGCGCCTTTTGCCGTGAGGTCGAACACGAAGGAGCAGCCGGTGGCAGACAGGGCCAGGATCGCGGTGTCCGGCAGTATCGCGACCGACCACCTCATGCATTTCCCGGGCAGGTTCGCCGAGCAGCTGGTCGCCGAGCAGCTGCACCGCGTCTCGCTGAGCTTCCTCGCCGACGACCTGGTGGTCCGGCGCGGCGGCATCGGCGCGAACATCGCCTTCGGCCTGGGGGTGCTCGGCGTGCAGCCGGTCCTCGTGGGTGCCGTCGGCGCCGACTTCGCCGACTACCGCTCCTGGCTGGAGCGGCACGGCGTGGACACGTCGGGCGTGCACGTGTCCGAGGTCGCGCACACCGCGCGGTTCGTCTGCACCACCGACGAGGACCTCTGCCAGATCGCGACGTTCTACGCCGGCGCGATGGCCGAGTCCCGCAACATCGAGCTGCTGCCGATCGCCGAGCGGGCCGGCGCGCTGAGCCTGGTGCTGATCAGCCCGGACGACCCCGAGGGCATGATCCGCCGCGCCGCGGAGTGCCGGCAGCGCGGGTACGCCTTCGCCGTCGACCCCTCGCAGCAGCTGGCCCGGATGACCGGTGAGCAGGCGCGCGCGTTCGTCGCCGGCGCGCAGTACCTCTTCAGCAACGACTACGAGTGGGAGCTGCTGCTCCAGAAGACCGGCTGGACCGAGGCCGACGTCCTCGACCAGGTCGGCCTGCGGATCACGACGCTGGGGGAGAAGGGCGTCGAGATCGTCGGCAAGGACGGCGTCGCCCTGCAGATCGGCGCGGTTCCGGAGCGCACCAAGGCCGACCCGACCGGCGTCGGCGACGGCTTCCGCGCGGGCTTCCTGGCGGGACTCGACGGCGGCCTGAACGTCGAGCGCGCCGCCCAGCTCGGCTCGCTGATCGCGGTGCTGGTGCTGGAGACGGTCGGCACGCAGGAGTGGACGTTCGACCGCGCGGAGGCGCTGGCCCGCATCGGCGAAGCCTTCGGCCCGGACGCGGCGGAGGAGATCTCGGTGGTCCTGCCCGCCGCCTGACGCTTTCACGGCGAAGGCCCCGCACCGGATCGGTGCGGGGCCTTCGCCGTGAAAGAGCGTCAGAGCTTGACCGGGTACACCGGCTCCGGGATCTCGGGCTTGATCCGGTGCTCGACGAAGATCCCGTGCCACAGCATGAACACGATCAGCGCCCACAGCTGGCGGCTGCGGTCCAGCTGGCCCGCCTTGTGCTCCTCCAGCAGCGCCAGGATCGCCTTCTTGTCCAGCAGCTCCTCGGTCTTCGAGTCGTTGATGATGCCCTTCGCCCAGTCGTACATCTCGTTGCGCAGCCACAGCCGGATCGGGACCGGGAAGCCGAGCTTGCGGCGGTTGAGCACGTGCGCCGGGATGATCTTCGCCAGCGCCTGGCGCAGGGCGTACTTCGTCGTCCCGTGGGCGAGCTTCTGGTCGAGCGGGATCGACGCCGCGACCTTGAACACCTCGGCGTCGAGGAACGGCACCCGCAGTTCCAGCGAGTTCGCCATGGTCACCTTGTCCGCCTTGACCAGGATGTCGCCGCGCAGCCACGTGTAGAGGTCCACGTGCTGCATGCGGGCCACCGGGTCCCAGCCGCGCGAGACGTCGTACCAGGGCGCCGTGACGTCCTTGAAGCCCACGCCTTCCTGGTACGTGCGCAGGACGTTGCGCAGCTGGTCGTCGCGGAAGTTGCGGGCGTTGCCGTAGTAGCGGTCCTCCAGCGGGAGCGCGCCGCGGCGCAGCAGGTCCTTGCCGCGGGTGCCCTCGGGGATCTTCGTGGACACCTTTCCGATGAGCTTCCGCATGCCGCCGGGGATCTTTTCGAACGGCGCCAGCGAAATCGGCTCGTTGTAGATCGTGTAGCCGCCGAACAGCTCGTCCGCGCCTTCGCCGGACAGCACCGCCTTGACGTGCTTGCGGGCCTCGCGGGCGATGAACCACAGCGGGACCAGCGCGGGGTCGGCCACCGGGTCGTCGAGGTACCAGACGATGAGCGGCAGCGCCTCCATCATCTCGTCCGCCGACACCGTCCGGACCACGTGCTTCACGCCGATCGCGGCGGCCGACTCGGCGGCGACGTCCACCTCGGAGTAGCCCTCGCGCTCGAACCCGGTGGTGAACGCGATCAGGTTCGGGTTGTGCTCCTTGGCCAGCGTGGCCGTGGCGGTGGAGTCGATGCCGCCGGACAGGAACGCGCCGACGGTGACGTCCGGGTCGGAGATCATGTGCTTGCCGACCGAGTCGCGCATCACGTCGGCGATGCGCTGGTGCAGTTCTTCGGCTTCGGCCTGCGTGGTGACCGGCTTCGCGCTGAACCGCGGGTGGAAGTAGCGGGTGAACTTCACCTCACCGCCGGGCACGACCTCGAACGAGGTGCCGGACTCGACGCGGCGGATGGCGGTGTGCAGCGACTCGGGCTCGGGCACGTACTGCAGGACCAGGTAGTGCTGCAGGGCCTTCCGGTCCAGCTCCTGCGCGACGCCGAGGACGTCCGACAGCTCCAGCAGGCTCTTCTTCTCGCTGGAGAACGCCACCCCGCCGGGGCCGGCCGAGTAGAACAGCGGCTTGATGCCGAACGGGTCGCGGGCGCCGAAGACGCGCTTCTCCTGGGAGTCCCAGATCATGAAGGCGAACATCCCGCGCAGGCGCTTCACCCAGTCCGCGCCGAGGTAGTGGAAGCCGGCGACGATGGCCTCGCCGTCACCCTCGGTCTCGAACTTCGCGCCGTGCTTCTCGGCGAGCTCCGCCCGCAGCTCCAGGTAGTTGTAGATCTCCCCGTTGAAGTTCATCGTGTAGCGGCCCGGCGCCTCGGGCGGGCCCCAGACCAGCGGCTGGTGCGCGTGCTCGACGTCGATGAAGGCGAGCCGGTTGAAGCCGTAGACGACCTCGGCGTCGGCCCAGGTGTCCTGCTCGTCCGGGCCGCGGTGGCGCTGGCAGCGCATGGCCGCGCCGACGGCGTCACGCGCGTTCGCCGCGCCGGTCTCGGTCGCGCAGATCAGTCCAAGCAGGCCGCACACGGGTACTCACACACCTTTAGGGTCTTCTTCGGGCTGGGAAGGTGCCCAGTATGCCGGGGCCGCCGTGGCGAGTACCACGCGCGTCGATGGTTACCCCTTGGTCAGCGGAGCGCGCCAACTCGGCTAGGCTCCGCCTGTCACGAAGATCGGTCGTAGGAGGCTCTGGGTGAAAGGGCGAGGCGCAGTGGGACAACCCGAGCGCACCCTGGGGAAGCGGACCGTGCGGATCGCCGCGCTGGCCGTGCTGGTCGCGCTGACCGCGACGGGCTGCTCCGGCGACGAGATCCTGCGGTTCGGCTGGCCGGTCGGTGTCACCGAGCAGGCGAACCAGATGCGCACGCTGTGGACCTGGGCCGTGGTGGCCGCGCTGGTCGTCGGCGTCATCGTGTGGGCGCTGATCTTCTGGACCGCGACGTTCCACCGCAAGAAGAAGACCGCCGACGGCGAGCCGGAGGAGCTGCCCCGGCAGTTCCAGTACAACATCCCGCTGGAGCTGTTCACGGTCGTCGTCCCGACGATCATGGTCTGCGTCCTGTTCTTCTTCACCGCGACGACGGAGTCGAAGGTCCTCGACAAGATCCCCAACCCGGACGTCAAGGTCCAGGTCGTGGCCTTCCAGTGGAACTGGGAGTTCAAGTACGAGGACGCCAACGCGGCGAGGCCCGACGGCAGCGGCCAGGTCAGCACCGTCGGTTCGTCCGGCGAGATCCCGCTGCTGGTGCTCCCGGTCGGCAAGACCATCCAGTACGACCTGGTCTCCACGGACGTCATCCACTCCTTCTGGGTGCCGGAGTTCCACTTCAAGCGGGACGTCTTCCCGAACCCGGAGAAGAACAACCAGGACAGTTCCTTCCAGAACAAGATCGACCGCGAAGGCTCCTTCGTCGGCCGGTGCGCGGAACTGTGCGGTACCTACCACTCGGTGATGAACTTCGAGGTCCGCGCGCTGTCGGCGGACAAGTTCGACCAGTACATCTCGCTGCGCAAGCAGGTGAACCCGGCGACGGGCCAGGCGTTCACCGCGGCCGAAGCGCTGGCGAAGATGAACTGCGGCGAGCTGTGCACCCCGCACGCGGTGACCACCCAGCCGTTCAACACCGACCGCACGGCGCGGACCGCGTCCAACTGATCTCCCAGGAACAACAGGAGTAGGAAGACCATGAAGGTCGAAGCCCGCATCTTCTTCATCGTGGCGATCTTCGCCGTGTTCATGGCGGGGGTCTACTGGGTGTGGACCGCGCTGGCCGCGACCCACGGTGCCGAGCCGGTGGGCATCGTCGCGCTGTTCCTCACCGGCGGTCTCGCGTTCCTGGCCGGCAGCTACATGCAGTTCGTCGCCCGCCGCATCGAACCCCGCCCGGAAGACCGCGAGGACGCCGAAATCAGCGACGGCGCGGGCGAGCTGGGCTTCTTCAGCCCGGGCAGCTACTGGCCGATCGGCATGGCGGCCACCGCGGCGCTCGCTGCCTTGGCGCTGGCGTTCTTCCACATCTGGCTGCTGGTCATCGCGCTGGTCGCGCTGCTCATCACGATCGGTGGCCTGGTGTTCGAGTACCACACGGGCCCGTCGCACGACTGACCCACCGCTTTTCGGGGGTCCGGGTGGCGGAGCCCCCGGCTCGGGGCGAAGCCCCGGATGTCACTGCTCTTCTCGGACCGGCCGTCGCACTTCGGTGCGGCGGCCGGTTTCTTGTCGGTGCCGTGGTCGCCCGACGCAGTGAATGACTCATTCCTGGCGTCCGACGCCAGGAATGAGTCATTCACTGCGTTTCCGGCCGGGCGGGCGCGCGGCGGGTCAGCCCCGGAACGCCGTCCGGTAGGACGACGGGCTCGTTCCCCGCAGGCGGCTGAACTGGTGCCGCAGCGCCGCCGCCGACGCGTACCCGCACGCCGTCGCGATGTCCTCCACCGACAGTCCGCCCTCCTCCAGCAGGGCCTGGGCGCGGTCCAGCCGCCGTTCGGTCAGCCAGCGGTGCGGGGTGGTGCCTGTCGCCGCCGAGAAGCGGCGCAGGAACGTCCGCTCGCCCAAGCCGCTGCGCCGGGCCAGCTCCGCCACCGTGAACGGCTGGTCCAGCCGCCGCTCCACCCACTCCAGGGCCTCCGCGACCACGGCGTCGTCACCCGCCGCCGTCGCCGGGACGGGCGCCTGGACGAACTGCGCCTGGCCGCCCGCGCGGTGCGGTGCCGCCACCATCCGCCGGGCCAGCGTCGTGGCCGCGGCGACGCCGCGCAGCCGGCGGACCAGGTGCAGGCACAGGTCGACCGCCGCGACCGTGCCCGCGCTGGTCAAGATGCCGCCGTCGTCGGCGTAGAGCGCCTGCGGATCCACCTCGGCGGCCGGGAACCGCTGTCGGAACTCCGCCTCGTACACCCAGTGGACCGTGCAGCGGCGGCCGTCGAGCAAGCCCGCGTACCCCAGCGAGAACACCCCCGCGCAGAACCCCGCCACCCACGCGCCCCGCCCGGCCGCGTCGCGCAGGACGTCCAGCACCGGTTCGGGTGGCGGTGCGGTCCGGGGCGCGCACGTCGGCACGATCAGCAGGTCCGCCGACGCCGCGAAGTCCAGGTCCCGCAGGCCGGACAGCCCGAAGCCGGACCAGCTCACGACCGGGGCGCCGCCGGGGGAGCAGACGGCGAAGTCCCAACCCGCGATGCCGTCGGCGCTGCGGTCGGTGCCGAACACCTCGCACGCGACGCCCAGCTCGAACGGGGAAACGTGGTCGGCGAGCACCACGGCGACCCGGTTGACGTCCATGACGGCCAGTGTGTCACAAGTTTTGCGGCCATTGTCATCTCTGACACTGGTTGGCCGGCCCGCGGACGGCGAACCTGGGCGCATGACGAATTCGGAAACCCGCCCGCTGCTCCAGTGGTCCGCGGCGATGGCGATGTCGGGCACGATCGGCGCCGTCGTCCTCGAGAGCGGCGCGGCCGCCCCCGCCGTGGCCTTCGCCCGCTGCTTCGTCGGCGGCGCCCTGCTCGTGCTCTGGTGCGTCTCCCGCGGCTGGCTGCAGGCCTGGCGGCCGTCGCGCCGCGACCTCGGCCTGGCCGTGCTGGGCGGGTTGTTCCTGGTCGGTAACTGGGTGCTGCTGTTCGCCTCGTACGCGCTGTCGTCGATCTCGGTCAGCACGGTCGTCTACCACACCCAGCCGCTGATCCTGGTCGGCCTGGCGGCGGCCTTCCTCGGCGAGAAGGTCGCCAAGAGCCACCTGGCCCGGGCCGCGATCGCGTTCGGCGGCGTGGCGTTGATCTCGCTGTCCGCCCACGGCGAGGACGGCAAGCCCGTCCAGCTGGGGGGCATCGCGCTGGCCCTCGGCGCGGCCGTGCTCTACGCGGGCGCGTCCTTCGTCGCGAAGCAGCTGAAACACATCCGCCCGCACCTGCTGGCCGCTGTGCAGACCACGGTGGGCGCGCTCGTGCTGGCGCCGTTGCTGCTCGTCACGCCCCTGCCCACGACGACTTCGGGGCTGCTCTGGCTGGTCCTGCTCGGGACCGTCCACACGGCACTCATGTACGTGCTGATGTACGCCAGCATCGGCAAGCTGCCCACGACGACGGTGGCACTGCTGTCTTACCTGTACCCGGTGGTGGCGGTGCTGGTGGACATCGTGTTCTACGGTCACCGCCCGAGCTGGCCGGAGGCACTGGGCATGCTCGCGGTCCTGGCGGCCGCACTGGCGCCCCGGCGCAGCCGCCGTCCCGCTGCCGCCGGGACCGAGAAGCAGCAGCGGGAACGGGTCAGCTGAAGGCGATCCAGCGGTCCAGCAGCGCGGCCGCGGCGCCCGAATCGATGGCCGCGGCCGCCCGGGTCAGGCCGGCGCGCAGGTCGTCCTCCAGGGACTCCGAGAAGCCCGTGAAGGCCGCCAGCGCCGCCGCCGCGTTGAGCAGGACGGCGTCGCGGACCGGGCCCGGCTTGCCGCCCACCAGGTCGCGGACCACCTCGGCGTTCGCTGCCGCGTCGCCGCCGCGCAGGTCGTCCGCCGTCGCCCGCGCGATGCCCACCGAAGCCGGGTCGAAGCTGCGCTCGGTGACCTCGCCGTCCGAAACCACCCACACGGTCGACGTCGTCGTCGTGGTGATCTCGTCGAGGCCGTCGTCGCCGCGGACCACCAGGGCGCGGGTGCCGCGGCGGGCGAACGTCTCCGCCAGCACCCGCGTCTTGTCGGCGTACGCGCAGCCGATCAGCGCGGCGCCCGGCTGGGCCGGGTTCGTCAGCGGGCCGAGCAGGTTGAACGTCGTCGGGATGCCGAGCTCGCTGCGCACCGGGCCGGCGTGGCGCAGCGCCGGGTGGAACGCCGAGGCCAGGAAGAACCCGATGCCGACCTCGGCGAGGCTGCGCTGGACGTCCTCCGGCGGCAGGCTGATCCGGACGCCGAGCGCTTCGAGGACGTCCGCCGCGCCGGACTTCGACGACGCGCTGCGGTTGCCGTGCTTGGCCACCGGCGCGCCCGCCGCCGCCGTGACGATCGTCGCCATCGTGGAGATGTTCACCGAGTTGGAGCCGTCGCCGCCGGTGCCGACGATGTCGACCGCCGGGCGGTCCAGCTCGACCCGCCGGGCGTGCGCCAGCATCGTGGCCGCCATGCCGGCGATCTCCTCGGGCGTCTCGCCCTTGGCGCGCAGCGCCACCGCGAACCCGGCGATCCGGGCCGGGCTCGCCGCGCCGCTCATGATCTGGTCCATCGCCCACGCCGTGTCCTCCGCGGAGAGGTCGACGCCCGCGACGAGCTGCTTGAGCAGGGGTGGCCAGGTGCGGGGGACCGGGGTGGTCACCGGCCTCAGCCGTTCACGACGGGGACCCGTCGCGCGCGCAGCACGTCGGCGACGGTCTCCGCGGCGGTCAGCGGGTCCAGCGGGTGCACCAGCACGGCGTCCGCCTGCGACCACGTCGCCAGCCACCGGTCGTCCCGCCGCCGGACCGCCACCACGATGGGCGGGCAGTCGGTGATTTCGGCCTTCAGCTGGCGGCACAGGCCGATGCCGCCGGTCGGCTGGGCTTCGCCGTCGAGGATCGCCAGGTCGACGTTCCCCGCGTCCACCTCGGACAGCACGTCGGCGATCCCGGCCGCTTCGACGTAGTCCACGCGCGCCAGATCGGCGGCGGGCCGCCGGCCGACCGCGTTCACGATCGCCTCGCGCACCTCCGCCTTGTGGCTGAACACCAGGACCCGCATCGACCGCTCGCCCATGTTGGACACGCCTCCATCTCGTCACCGCACGTCTACCGCGATCGTATCGGCCGAGACCGAGATCACGCGGGCGCCTCCGGCTGGAGCGCGTCCCAGCCGAGCGCGTCACCGCCCAGGCGCTGCGCCAGGCCCGCCATCCGGGACCGTTCCTGGGCGCAGTGCAGCGCGTCGAGCACCTGGACGCGCACCGCGTGCACCCGGGCGAGATCACCGGAAAGCCCCTGTTCCCGCAGCTCGTAGCCGTCCTGAGCGAGGGTCGACGCCGCTTCGGCGAGCCGGTCCGGCGGGAGCAGCAGGTGGTGCCGCAGGACGGCCGGTGCCGTGCTGACCCAGGCGGGTGAACCGGCGAGGACGGCGGAGTCCGCGACGACCGGGTCGAAGGCCTCGGCGACGATCTTCAGATCGGGCGCGCCGGCGCTCAGACCGGGCGTTTCCCGCTTCTTGACCAGGTCAAGCAGGCGGTCGAGTAAACCCATGAGTAGCTCTCACCTTCCCGGGCATCCGGTGTGATCGGTTACGCAGACGGCTCGCCGTGGACCCACCCGGCGGAGCGGCGGTGCGAGAGGACATAATGCGACGCGTGACAACGGCAGCTCCCACCATCAGTCAGCGGGTCCACTCGCTGAACCGGCCGAACATGGTCAGTGTCGGCACCATCGTGTGGCTGTCCAGCGAGCTGATGTTCTTCGCCGGACTGTTCGCGATGTTCTTCACCGTCAAGGCGCAGAACGCGACCGGCCAGTGGCCGCCGCCGCTGCACGACGAGCCTTTCAAGCTCAACGTGGCGTACGCGATCCCGTTCACGGTGATCCTCGTGCTGTCCTCGCTGACCTGCCAGTTCGGCGTGTTCGCCGCCGAGCGCGGCGACGTCTACGGGCTGCGCCGCTGGTACATCATCACGTTGATCATGGGCGCGATCTTCGTCGGTGGCCAGGCCAACGAGTACCACAACCTGGTCGAAGAGGGGATGACGATCCCGTCCGGCCCGTTCGGCACGGTCTTCTACCTCGCGACCGGTTTCCACGGCCTGCACGTCATCGGCGGGCTCATCGCCTTCGTGTACCTGCTCATCCGCACGAAACTGAGCAAGTTCACGCCCGCCCAGGCCACGTCGGCGATCGTCGTGTCCTACTACTGGCACTTCGTCGACATCGTGTGGGTCGGCCTCTTCGGTGTGATCTACCTCCTTCCGTAGGTCCCGCCTCAGCCGCCACCACCTTCACCATCGGCCTGAACTGACAGCAAGGGTTGCCGCAAGATGACCACCAGCACCAAGTCCTCGGAGCGCCGCTACCGCGCGCGGTCGAAGCTGCGGAGGCGGTTCGCCGGCCTGCTCGCGCTCGGCATCGCGCTGGTGGGCGCCGGCGCCCTGTACGCCGTGTTCGCCCCGGAGCCGCAGACCGCGCAGGCCCAGGGCACGCCGGCGCAGCTGCGCCTCGGCGAGCAGGTCTACAACAACACCTGCATCGCCTGCCACGGCGCGAACCTCGAGGGCGTGCAGGACCGCGGGCCGAGCCTGATCGGCATCGGCGACGCCGCGGTGTACTTCCAGACTTCTTCGGGCCGGATGCCCGCCGCGCGCCAGGAGGCGCAGATCGAGCGGAAGCCGCCGAAGCTGACGGAGGCCGAGATCGACGCGGTCGGGGCCTACATCCAGGCGCACGGCGGCGGCGTCCAGCGTCCCGCCGAGAAGGGCGAGGCCCTGCGCGGCGACGACCCGGCCCGCGGTGGCGAGCTGTTCCGCCTCAACTGCGCGTCGTGCCACAACTTCACCGGCCGCGGTGGCGCGCTGTCCGCCGGCAAGTACGCGCCGAACCTGGACCCGGCGAGCGAAGAGCAGATCTACACCGCCATGCTCACCGGCCCGCAGAACATGCCGAAGTTCTCCGACCGGCAGCTGTCGCCGGAGGAGAAGAAGGACATCGTCGCCTACGTGAAGTCGGTGTCGGACGGCAACAATGACCCGGGTGGTAACGGCCTCGGCGGGGTCGGCCCCGCTTCGGAGGGCGTCATCGCCTTTATCGTCGGGATCGCCGCGCTGATCGGCGTGACGTTGTGGATTGGATCGAAGGCATGAGTGCCGAGGGGCCGAAGCCGCCGACGGAGGCGGAGCTGGCTGAGATGGATCGTGACCAGCTGGTCAAGCTGGGTGGGGCGCTCGACGGCGTCGAGATCGTCGAGTACCCGACTCCGTGGCCGGTGGAGGGCACCCGCGCGGAGAAGCGGGCCGAGCGCCTGGTCGCGTTCTGGTTCGCCCTGTCCGCGCTGGCCGGGATCGGGTTCGTCGTTTCGCTGATCTGGTGGCCGTGGCAGTACGAGGCGCCGGACAACGAGAGCGGCCACTTCTGGTACAGCCTCTACACCCCGATGCTCGGCCTCACGCTCGGCCTGGCCATCCTCGGCCTGGGCATCGGCGTGATCCTGTACACGAAGAAGTTCGTGCCCGCCGAGGTCGCGGTGCAGCAGCGCAGCGACTCGGGCGGCGAAGGGTCGCCCGAGGTCGACCGCGCGACGATCCTCGCGCACCTGGCCGACGCCGGGAGCCGCAGCACCATCGCCCGCCGGTCGCTGGTCAAGCGCACGGCGATCGCCGGGGCGGGTGCGCTCGGCCTCGCGGCCGCGGCGCTGCCCGTCGCGTCCTTCATCAAGGACCCCTGGAAGGACACCGAGACCCGCGATTCGCTGTGGCACACCGGCTGGCAGCCGAACTTCCCCGGCGAGAAGGTCTACCTGCGCCGCAACACCGGCAAGCCGGTCGAGGTGGAGCACGGCAAGGAGACCGAGATCTCCCTGGTCAAGGCCGAGGACCTCGACGCGGGCGCGATGGAGACGGTGTTCCCGTTCCGCGAGTCCGAGCGGAACGACGCGGAGGCGCTGGCCAAGGCGCTGACCCGCGTCGACAACCCGGTCATGCTGATCCGCCTGCGCCCGACCGACGCCGCCAAGGTGGTCAAGCGGGCCGGCCAGGAGGACTACAACTTCGGCGACTACTACGCGTACACGAAGATCTGCAGCCACGTCGGCTGCCCGACCTCCCTGTACGAGCAGCGGACCAACCGGATCCTGTGCCCGTGCCACCAGTCGCAGTTCGACGCGCTCCACTACGCCAAGCCGATCTTCGGCCCGGCGACCCGTCCGCTGGCCCAGCTACCGATCACGGTGGACGAAGAGGGATACTTGATCGCGCGAGGCGATTTCAACGAGGCCATCGGTCCGGCCTTTTGGGAGCGTAAGTCATGAGTTCACTCACCACGCCGACCAAGGGGTCGAGCCCGGTCGAGAAGGCGCTGGGCGACGCCGCGAACAACGCCGACCAGCGGTACCACCTGGCCAAGGGCCTGCGGCACCAGATGAACAAGGTGTTCCCGACCCACTGGTCGTTCCTGCTGGGCGAGATCGCGCTCTACAGCTTCATCATCCTGCTGCTCACCGGTGTGTACCTGACGCTGTTCTTCGACCCCTCCATGCAGGAGGTCGTCTACCACGGCAGCTTCAAGAACATGCAGGGCCTGGAGATGTCGCAGGCGTTCCGCACGACGCTGGACATCTCGTTCGACGTCCGCGGCGGCCTGTTCATGCGGCAGTTGCACCACTGGGCCGCGCTGATCTTCGTCGCGTCCATGGCCGTCCACATGCTCCGGATCTTCTTCACCGGCGCGTTCCGGCGGCCGCGTGAGGCGAACTGGGTGATCGGCGGCCTGCTGCTGGTCCTGGGGTGCTTCGAAGGCTTCTTCGGCTACTCGCTGCCGGACGACCTGCTGTCCGGTACCGGTATCCGCGCGACGCTGTCGGGCATCGTGCTTTCGGTGCCGGTGGCCGGCACCTGGATCCACTGGGCGCTGTTCGGCGGGGAGTTCCCCGGCGACCAGATCATCCCGCGCCTGTACACGCTGCACATCCTGCTGCTGCCGGGCATCATGCTCGCGCTGGTCGGGGCGCACCTGGCCCTGGTCTGGTACCAGAAGCACACGCAGTTCCCCGGCGTGCGCCGCAAGGAGACCAACGTCGTCGGCGTCCGGATCATGCCGTACTTCGCGCTCAAGGGCGGGGCGTTCTTCACGCTGGTCATCGGCGTGCTGGCGCTGATGTCGGGCCTGTTCCAGATCAACCCGGTGTGGAACTTCGGCCCGTACAACCCGGCGCAGGTGTCGGCGGGCTCGCAGCCCGACTGGTACATGGCCTGGGCCGACGGCATGCTCCGGATCTGGCCGGCGTGGGAGGTCTACCTCGGGAACTACACGATCCCGGCGGTGTTCTTCCCCGGCGCGGTCGGCATGCCGGTCCTGATCGGGCTGCTGCTGGCCTACCCGTTCCTCGAGCGGAAGCTGTCCAAGGACACCGCGCACCACAACCTGCTCCAGCGGCCCCGGGACGTCCCGGTCCGCACGGCGCTGGGCGCGATGGCGCTGGGCTTCTTCATGGTGATCGAGCTGTCGGGCTTCAACGACATCATCGCCGACCAGTTCGACATCTCCCTGAACGCGACAACGTGGGCGGGCCGCATCGGCGTGCTCCTCGTGCCGCCGGTCGCCTACTACCTGACCTACCGGCTCTGCCTGGGCCTGCAGCGGGCCGACCGCGAGGTGCTGGAGCACGGCGTCGAGACGGGCATCATCAAGCGGCTGCCGCACGGTGAGTTCATCGAGATCCACCAGCCGCTGGCCGGCGTGGACAGCCACGGGCACGCCATCCCGCTCGAGTACCAGGGCGCGTCGGTGCCGAAGAAGATGAACAAGCTGGGTTCGGCCGGGCACGCGGTGCCGGGCACGTTCTGGTCCCCGGACCCGGCCGAGGAGACCGCGGCGCTGCAGCGGGCCAACGGCAACGGTCACGGGAACGGGCACTCGATCACCCAGGGTGAACCGGGTGAGTTCGAGAGCATCGAGACGGCCGAAGCCGCCAAGCGTTCCGAGCACTAGTCGTCACCGACGTCGAAGGCCCACCTCTCGCGAGGTGGGCCTTCGGTGTTTCCGGGCTTCGGTGTTCGGGGCTTCCGTGGTTGCGCTTGCGGGCGAGCTCAGTCCTCCACACCGATCGAGAAGGCCGATTCGGTGTCGGCGCGGCTGTAGGACCGGAACGCGATGTGCGTGACGGTGTCCAGCACGCCCGGCACCTTCCCGATCCGGCCGGGGATCAGGTCGGCCAGCTCCTCGTGCGTGGACACCTTCACGGTGGCGATGAGGTCGACGTCCCCGGCGCACGAGTAGACCTCGCCGACACCGTCGATGTCGGCGATCGCCTGCGCCGCGTCCGGGATCGCGTCCGCCTCTACCTGGATCAACACGATCGCGGTGATCACCTGGGGTCCTCCAAGACTCGTCTGCGGGTGTCGCCCGCGATCCTAGCTACGCCGCGGTGTGGGCCAGCCAGTGCGCGGCGAGTGCTTCGTCGCCGGTGACGGTGACGCGCTCCGCGGGCAGGCGCCGGGTCAGCACGAGCAGGAGGTCCCGCACCGGGCCGGCCAGCGTCACGTCCGCGGTGCCGGTTTCCCGCGTCCACCGGACGCCATCGGGGTTGCGGGCGATCAGCCAGCCCCGGCCGGCGGTCAGGGCGGCGTCGGCGTGGTGGATGGTGGTGTCGTGCAGCATCCGGCGCAGCCAGAACCGGGCCGGCTGGGGGCCGAAGAACGTCCACACCGGAGCGTCGCCGGCGGCCGTCACGGCGTCTTCGAGGTCCTGGGCGCCTTCACGCAGCCAGTCGGACCACTTCTCGGGGGAGCCGGGGTCGGCGTCGAACGGGTCCGGGACCGGCGACGGCCCGTCCCGGACGATGCTCGCGGCCCAGCGGTGGGCCTGGCCGATGTGCCCGGTGAGCACCCGCAGTGGCCACTCCGGGCAGGTGGGCACGTTCTGGTCCGGATCGGCGTTTTCGACGGCTGCGGCGAAGCCGGCGGTGTGCTGGTGGAGTCCGTCGGCGATTCTCGTGGTGTCCATGGCCGTACCGTAGGAATTCCACCCGGCTGGAGGTTCGACGGAAGGTGACCGGAGACACACTCGGGATCGGCGAGCTGGCGCGCCGCACCGGCGTGCCCGTCCGCACGATCCGGTTCTACTGCGACGAGGGCGTCCTGGAGCCGGTGCGCAGCGCGGGCGGCCACCGCCGCTTCGACGGCGCGGCGATCGACCGGCTCACCCTGGTGCGCCGGCTGCGCGGGCTCGGGCTGGGCCTGCGCCCGATCACCGACGTCCTCGCCGGCCGCTGTTCCCTCGACGAAGCCGTGGCGGCCGAGCGGACGGCAGTGGATCGCGAGCTGGCGACGCTGAACTGGCGGCGTTCGGTGCTCCGCGCGGTCTCCGAGGCGGCGCCCGCCGACCGCGCGGCGCGGCTGGAGCTGCTGTCGGCGGTCCAGGACGGGTATTCGGCGCACGAGACGCTGGTCCGCTTGTGGCGTCCGATGACAACGGGCCCGACCCACCCGACGCGGCCCGCATGTTCCTGGACATCAGCGCCCCGGAGCCCCCGTCCCAGCCGACGACGGCCCAGGTGGTGGCGTACGCGGAGCTGGTGCTGCTGGCGGCGGACGCCCGGCTGGCGTTCGACCTGAAGGCGAGCACGCTGGCCGGCCAAGACGGCATCGCGGACCTGGGCGCGCTCCACGCGGAGGTGGGCGAGGCATGCGTCCTGGCCGGAGCCCTCCTGGCGGCCGGAGCCCGGCCGGCCCCGGGGCCGGAACTGGACCGCTTCGTGGCGGCCCACGCATCGGCACTGGGCGCGGCGGACAGCCCGTCGTTCCGCCGGGCGTTGAACCACCGGACGGCCCCGGACCGCAATCCGCGGCTGCGCCGCTACTGGCACCTGACGGGGGAGATCACGGGCGAAGCGGCGCCGATGGGCCTCGCCCACACCTGGCTGCTGGACGCCCTGAACACCTCGGTCGCCTAACCGCCCCGCCAGCCTCCCGCACCCCGCCCTCCCGTACCCCTGGGTCGGCCTGCGTACCCACACAGTCGCCTCGCGTACCCGGACGGTCGGCTTGCGTGTCTGGAGGGTCGGCTTGCGTACCTGGGCGGTCGGTTCGCGTGCGCGGATGGTCGGCCACGGACCGACCTTCCCGGTGCGGCGGCCGACCCGCCGGGTACGCCAGCCGACTCCCCAGGTACGCGGGCCGACCGGGTACCCAGCCGGGCAGGCGGGGCGGGCGGGGGAGCCGGGTGGGTCAGTCGGCGTGTTCCAGCGAATGTGCGTTCGCGACCAGGTCCAGCCAGCTCCGCCAGCCCGCCACCGCGGCCGGCTCGGACCAGGGGCGTGTTGTGCGGACCAGCCGTACTCCCGGGCGGGCCAGCCAGCGCAGCAGCACCCCCACCTCCTCCGGGGGCGCGCCGTGGAGGGGGCCCGGGTCCGGGAGGACCGTCTCCGCCGAGGCCACCAGTGCCTCCACCACCGGCATCGGCGGCACCCCGCGGCGGGCCACGCCGGCCGAGGCCAGGCGGCCGTAGCGGATCACCGACAGCTCCCAGCCGCCCTCGCCGTCCGGGGCCGCCGCGATCAGCTCGCCGATCGATGCCAGGGCGCCCTGGCGGTGGGCGCGGCCCAGCGCGCGGATCAGGCCCGCCAGCTCGTCGCGGTGCCGGGCCGCCTGCTCGTAGTGCCGGCCCGCCGCCAGGTGCTCCACGTGCGCGGCCGCCGTGTGCAGGGGACGGCCGTCCAGGCCCGCGATGAGCCCCGACACCGACTCGACCGCCGGGCTGTACGCCTCCACGCTCTGGCGTCCCGCACACGGCGCTCCGCAGCGCCCCAGCTCCGCCAGCACGCACGGTGTCCCGTTCGCCGACCGCGGCGAGATCCGCTGCGTGCACGTCCGCAGGCCGGACGCCCCGGCGAGGGTGTCCGCGGTCGTGCGGGCGTCCGCCTGGTTGCGGAACGGTCCCAGCACCCCCGGCCGCGGCAGCCGCACCACCGACAGCCGGGGGAACGCCTCGTCGGTCAAGCCGATCCACCAGCCCTGGTGCCGGTTCTTCGACCGCCGGTTGTACGCGGGCCGGTGCGCCGAAATCAGCCGCAGCTCCCGCACCTCCGCCTCCAGCGCGTGCGCGCACACGACGTGGTCGACGCGCTCGGCGAGCGCGACCATCTCCCGGATCCGGCTGCGGTTCTCCGAGCCCGTGAAGTAACTCCGCACCCGCCGCCGCAGGTCCTTCGCCGTGCCGACGTACAGGACCTCCTCCTTCGGCCCCTTGAACAGGTAGACGCCCGGGGCCGACGGCAGGTCCGCCGCCAGGTGCCGTTTCGCCCGCTGGGCGACGGTCACCTCCGGCAGGTACCCCATCAGTTCCTCGAGCGAGTGCACGCCCACGTTCCCGACCCGCTCCAGCAGGCCGTGCAGGACGTCGACGGTCGCCCGCGCGTCGTCCAGCGCCCGGTGCGTCGGCCGCGTCCGCGCGCCGAACAGCATCGCCAGCGCCGTCAGGTTGTAGCGCCCGACCTCGTCCCGCGGCACCACCCGCCGCGCCAGCCGGACCGTGCACACCACCGTCAGCTTCGGCCACACGTACCCGTGCCCCTCGCACGCCGCCCGCATGTGCGAGGTGTCGAAGCCGGAATTGTGCGCCACCAGCACCGCACCCCCGATGAACTCGAGGAACGCCGGCAGCACCTCCTCGATCGGCGGCGCGTCGTAGACCATGGCCTGCGTGATCCCGGTCAATGAGACGATCTGCGGCGGGATCGGCGAGCCCGGGTTCACCAGCGTCGCGAACTCACCCAGCACCTCGCCGGCGCGCACCTTCACCGCCCCGATCTCGGTGATCACCGACGGACCCGGCGGAGCCCCGGTGGTCTCGAGGTCGAAGACGACGAAAGTGGTGTCCCGCAAGGGGGTTCCGAGCTCGTCGAAAGCGAGCTGAGCCTGGACCGGACGCATGGGCGGGACTCTAGGGGCGACCCCCGACAGTTTTGCCGGTGCAGTGCTCGGTGCGGTGGCCGGCGCAGTGCCCGCGCGGGCCACCGGCGCGGTCCGTGTGGCGCGCGGGGCGGGATGCGGGGGCGGGGCCTACCCTGGACCAATGCACCCGCAGCCGCTCGTGCCGGAGCCACCCGGGGACCCCGTCGGTCCCTCGGGTGTCGCGTCGCGCACCGAGCCGGCCGAGGAGCCCGCTGACCAGGCGGGACATCCCGAACCCGCCACCTGGCCCGCGCTACCCGAACCGGTGCGCGACCGCATCGCCGAGCTCGCCGCGGCCGCCGTCGCCAAGCTGCCCGCCACCGACGTGCCCCGCCAGCTGCGGCCGGTCGCCAAGTTCGCCCCGGCCAAGCGCGCCAAGCTCGGCGGCGCCGCCCTGCTGGCGGCCCTCGGCGACTCCTCCCAGTTCCGGACCGCCGTCATCGAGTGGCTGCGCGAGCACCGCACCGACGCCCTCGACCCCAACGCCACCGAATCCGTCGCCGCGGCGGCCGCCGCCGTCCTGCTCGGCGAGTCCGGGGCTGCCGGGCGCGTCCGGCTGGTCGCCCGGAACGCCGAGGAAAACGCCCTGCGCGCCGAACGCGACGCCGCGCTCGCCCGCACCCAGCGGCTCGAGACCGAGCTCGCCCAGGTCCGCGCCGAACTCGCCGAGGCGAAACAAGCCGCCGAGAGCGCCCGGGGCGAGCGCGAGGGCGAAGTCGAGAAGCTCCTGAAGCGCCTTCGCGAACAAGGCGTCCAGTTGCGCCAGGCCCGAGACACGACCGAAGCGGCCGCCGCCGACGCCGAACGCGGTTCCGCCGCCCGCAACGCCGAGATCGCCGCCCTCACCGCCCAGCTCGAGCGCGAACGCCAGCGCGTCGCCGGCGAGCGCGCCCGCGCCGAACGCGCGGTCACCGACGCCGAGATCGCCCGCCAATCCGCGCGCGAGGCGCGACAGGCCGACGAGGTGCGGCTCGCCCTGCTCATCGACACCATCGACGGCGCCGTCACCGGCCTGCGCCGCGAGCTCGCCCTCGGCGCGCGCGGCGCCCGCCCGGCGGACATGGTCCGCGGCGCCAGTGCCGGCACCGGCCAGGGCGGCAAGATCGCCGACGTGACCACCTTGGACCGCTACCTCGCGCTGCCCAACGTGCACCTGATCGTCGACGGCTACAACGTCACCAAGACCGGTTACCCGGAACTCGCCCTCGCCGACCAGCGCGACCGGCTGATCCACCAGCTGTCCGCGCTGGCCGCGCGCACCGCCGCCGAGGTCACCGTCGTGTTCGACGGCGCCGGCGTGCTGTCCGTCCCCGCCTCGGTGCCCCGCGGGGTGCGGGTGCTGTTCTCCGACCGCGGGGTGCTGGCCGACGACGTCATCCGCAACATCGTGGCGGCCGAGCCCGCGGGGCGGCCGATGGTCGTCGCGACGTCCGACCGCGCGGTGGCGGACTCCGTGCGCGGCCGCGGCGCCCATCCCGCGCCGTCATCGGTGCTGGTCAGCCGCCTCTCCCGGGTTTGACCGCCCGAAACTGTCGGTGGTGGCCCCTACCGTGTGGAGCAGCAGTTCCCACGTGAGGAGGACACATGACCGGCACTCCCGAGTTGTCCGAAGTGGACGTCTCGCACATCGCCGTTTCGGACATCGAGAACCTGGTGGTCGATTGCGACCGCTGCGCCGTGCGCGGCATCTCGTGCCACGACTGCGTCGTGAGCGTGCTGCTCGGCGCGCCACCCGCCGTGGTGTGGGACGCCGACGAGCGGCGCGCGGTCGACGCGCTGGCCGAGGCCGGGATGGTGCCGCACCTCCGGTTGATCGAAGAACCGATCCGGCACCCCGCCTGATTTCCACCGTTTCGTGGCGGCGCGCCGAATGGTCGATTGAATCGGTGAACGGTCGGTAGTCGAAAAGCGCCGCGGAGAAACCCCAGCGTGTAACGCCCATCACATGTTTCTTCTTGCCCTGGTCCGATGGTGGTCCGCGGCGTCACTCAGCGTTTTCGGCGGTGAGGTGGTGGACGTGGTGGCGCTCTTTTCGTAATCTGTCCGAGATCTCGTGGCCCCCGGCCGTCTGTGGAGGCGGCGACACGGGATCGCCGCCGGACGCAGCTTTGTCGGGAAGCTGGGAACCGGAACCACCACCGCGTGCTTCACCTGTTGCGGCTCGTGCATGGCAAAAGTGCACGGCTCGGGCGCGTGGTGGCGGGACAGCGGCGAAGAGGAACTCCCCGACCTCTTCGTGCCCCGGTCCCCTTCGGCGGCCGAGACGCAAAGGAGACCCGCGCGACCGTGCAGTCGCATTCCCTCAGGCGCGTGGTTTCAGGTGCCCTCGCCGCGGCCTCGGTGATCACCCTCGTCACCGTGGCCCAGCCGATGGCCACCGCCGCCCCCGTCCCCGTTCTCCAGACCCCGCCCACCGGCTCCGACGCCCTCAACAAGTACCGCGACCTCGCGGCGCAGGCCGAGAAGCTCAACGAAGACCTGCTTTCGGCTCAGGACGACCTGAAGAAGAAGCAGGGTGAGCTCGACAAGGCCACCGGCGACGTCAACGCGGCGAAGCAGCAGGCTGCCCAGGCGTCCGAAAGCCAGAAGAAGTACCAGACCGAGGTCGACAAGTTCGCCGGCGCGTCGTTCACCAGTGGTGTCCAGCTGAACAAGCTGTCGGCGCTGCTGGCGGGCACGTCCACGCAGGACTTCCTCGACCGCTCTTCGGCCCTCGAGGTCATCGCGACCGGCAAGAACGCCGCGATGGGCAACCTCACCGGTGCCGTCCAGCAGGCCACCGACGCCGCCGCCAAGGCCAGCGACGCCGCGAAGCGCGCGCAGGACGCGCGGGACACGGCAGCCAAGCTGACCGAGGACATCAAGGCCAAGCAGAAGACGCTGCAGGACCAGATCGGCCAGCTCGAAGCGGCGAACAAGAACCTCAGCACGTCGGACAAGGCCGCCCGGAAGGACACCGGCGGGTCCGCGCCCACCAACATCCAGGCCCCGACCGCGGCCGCCCAGGCGGCGGTCGAGGCCGCGCTGGGCAAGCTCGGCAGCGCGTACGTGTACGGCGCCACGGGCCCGACCAACTTCGACTGCTCGGGCCTGACCTCGTGGGCGTACAAGCAGGCCGGGCTGACCCTGCCGCGGACCAGCCGCGAGCAGTCGACCTTCGGCACCGCGGTGCCGCGGGACCAGCTCCAGCCGGGCGACCTGGTGTTCTTCTACTCGCCGGTTTCGCACGTCGGCATGTACATCGGCGACGGCAAGATGGTGCACGCGCCCGACACGGGTGACGTCGTGAAGATCTCGCCGCTGCAGAGCCAGTACTCGGGAGCGCGCCGCCCGACGGCGTGACCCTCGATCATCGGCCCGGAGGGGCGGTACCGCACACGCGGTGCCGCCCCTCCGGTGTGGATGGCTAGCCTTTGGGCGTGCTCAAGACCCTGCTCGTGACCAACGACTTCCCGCCCCGGCCCGGGGGGATCCAGAACTACCTGAACTCCCTCGCCACCCGGCTGCCGGCGGACGACCTGGTCGTCTACGCGCCGTCGTGGGAGTCGCGGACGGGGTCGCACGAGGAGTTCGACGCCGAGGCGCCGTTCGAGGTCGTCCGGCACCCGACGTCGCTGATGCTGCCGACGCCGGACGTGCTCCGCCGGGCGAAGCAGATCATGCGGGCGCGGGACTGCGAAGCCGTCTGGTTCGGTGCCGCGGCGCCGCTCGCGCTGCTGGGGCACCCGCTGCGCCGGGCCGGGGCGCGCCGCGTCGTCGCGTCGACGCACGGCCACGAGGTCGGCTGGTCGATGCTCCCGGCTTCGCGGCAGGCGCTGCGGCGGATCGGCGACACCGCCGACGTCGTCACCTACGTCAGCCGGTACACCCGCGCCCGCTTCGCCGCGGCGTTCGGCGCGATGGCCGGGCTGGAGCTGCTGCCCTCCGGCGTCGACACCGAGGTGTTCCGGCCGGATCCCGCCGCGCGCGCGGAGATCCGCGCCCGCCACGGCCTCGGCGACCGGCCGACCGTCGTCTGCGTGTCGCGGCTGGTCCCGCGCAAGGGTCAGGACCAGCTGATCCGCGCGCTGCCGGCGATCCGCGAGCGCGTCCCGGACGCGGCCCTGCTGCTGGTCGGCGGCGGCCCGTACCGCAAGAAGCTCACCGAACTGGTCACCGAGCTCGGCCTGGAGCGCGACGTCGTGCTCACCGGATCGGTGCCGTGGGCCGAGCTGCCGGCGCACTACACCGCCGGCGACGTCTTCGCGATGCCCGCGCGCACCCGGGGCAAGGGGCTCGACGTCGAAGGCCTCGGGATCGTCTACCTGGAGGCCTCGGCGACCGGGCTGCCGGTGGTCGCCGGCAACTCCGGCGGGGCGCCCGAAGCGGTGCTCGACGAGGTCACCGGGCACGTAGTCGAAGGCCGGGACGTCGTCCAGCTGAGCGAGACCCTGACCAGCCTGCTGGCCGACCCGGTGCGCGCGCGCCGGATGGGCCAGGCCGGCCGCGAGTGGGTGACGGCGAACTGGCGCTGGGACGTCATGGCGCGGCGGCTGTCCGGCCTGCTGGACGGCGATCCGGTGGCCGCGGTCCGCTAAGGCGTGTAGAGCGCCGGGTGCCGGGGATCGTCGACGCGCACCACGACGTCGGCGAGCGAGCTCGGATCCACCTCCTCCTCGTAGCGCTCGTAGGCCGGGACCGCCCAGGCGTCCGGCACGCGGCGGCGCAGGGCGGCGGGGGAGAGCCACAGGTGCACGGCCAGGTCGACGGCCAGCCCGGCACCGAGCAGCAGTTCGCCGTCGAGGAGCACGACCCCGCCCTCGGGCAGCGGCACCCGCTCGGCGCGGGTGGCGCGGTCGCGTTCGGCGTCCCACAGCGACGGCAGGACCTCGCCGGAACCCTTCAGCGGCTCCAGGACTTCGCGGCGGAGGGCGCCGAGGTCCAGCCAGTCGGTGTAGCGGGCGTCGGGGTTCGTGCGGCCGTGTTCGAAGCGCAGGGACGCGGGACGCAGGAAGTCGCGGGCCGACACGCGCAGCGTCGCGCGGCCGCGCAGGCGCAGCGGATCGACCAGGGCGTCGGCGAGTTCCGCGGTGCCGGTGGCGCCCGCCGCGCCGTCGACGGCCACCGCGATCCGCGGCGAGGTCAGTGCGTCGATGCGGTCGGTGAGTTCTTCGGCGAGGACGGCGGGGGAGATCGGGCGGTAGCGCACGGGTTCCCATCCTCCACCCGGGCCGCCCGGCGTTTTTGTCGTACCCCGGTGGGAAGATGAGGACATGACTTCTTCAGTGGGGAAGACGGCCGATGTCGGGTGGAACATCGGCGTTTCGCGCACCTTGCCGTACCCGGCCGAGGTGGTGTGGGACTTCCTGGTCAGCCGCGAGGGCGTCACGATCTGGCTCGGCCCCGGTGTCGAACTGCCCAGGGAACCGGGCGTGGAGTACGAAACGGCGAACGGCACGGTCGGCGAGATCCGCGGCTTCGCCGACGGCGACCGCGTGCGGCTCACGTGGCGGCCGAGCGACTGGGACCACGACTCGACCGTGCAGGTGCGGCTGAGCGGGGCGGGAGGCAAGACCACGCTGCGGTTCCACCAGGAATGGCTTGCGGACGCGGAAGAGCGCGAGCAGCAGCGGGCATACTGGCAGGACGTGACCGAGCGCGTCGTGGCGGCACTCGCCGAACGCTGACGCCGTGAGTTCTGGGGGCTGGGATGACGACCGACGAAATCGTCGAGGTGGCCGAAGACTTCGCGCAGGACGCGCACCTGTTCGCGGAACTGCTGCGCGGGGGCGGCCCGGTCCGCCGGGTGCGGCTGCCACCGCGGGGGCTGCCCTGCTACCTGGTCACCGGGTTCGCGGAGGCGCGGGCGCTGCTGGCCGATCCGCGGCTGCGGAAGAACAGCCAGGGCATCCGCGAGGTGTTCGAACGGAAGCTGCCGCCGGAGCTGCTGCAGAACGGCCTCGGGCAGGACCTGAGCTGGCACATGCTGAACTCGGACCCGCCGGACCACACGCGGCTGCGGAAGCTGGTGAACAAGGCGTTCACCGCGCGGACGGTGTCGCGCCTGCGGCCGCGGGTCGAGGAGATCACCGCGGAGCTGCTCGACGCGCTGGCCGGGCAGGAGCGGGCCGACCTGGTGGCGTCGTTCGCCGCGCCACTGCCGATCACGGTGATCTGCGAGCTGCTCGGCGTGCGCGAAGAGGACCGCGCGGAGTTTTCCGGCTGGTCCAAGACGCTGCTGAGCGCGTCGGTCCGGCCGGAGCCGGTGCAGGCCGCGGCGGCGAGCATGTTCGCCTACCTGACCGACCTGATCGCCCAGAAGCGCGCCGAGCCGGCCGAAGACCTGCTGTCGGACCTGGTGCACGCGAGCGACGACGGCGATTCGCTGTCCGAGCCCGAGCTGGTGTCGATGGCGTTCCTGCTGCTGGTGGCGGGCCACGAGACCACGGTCAACCTGATCGCGAACGCCGTGCTGGCGCTGCTGCGCGAGCCGGAGCAGCTGGCCCGGCTGCGCGCGGAGCCGGAACTGCTGCCGGGCGCGGTGGAGGAGTTCCTGCGGTTCGACGGCCCGATCCACCTGGCGACGCTGCGGTTCACCGCGGAGCCGGTGGAGGTGGCCGGGGTGACGATCCCGGAGGGCGAGTTCGTCCTGGTTTCCCTGCTGGGCGCCAACCGCGACGCGGAGCGGTATCCGGAGCCGGACAAGCTGGACATCACGCGCGCGGCCGGGGGACACCTGGCGTTCGGGCACGGGATCCACTACTGCGTGGGGGCGCCACTGGCGCGGCTGGAGGCGGAGATCGCGCTCGGCGGGCTGCTGGAACGGTTCCCGGGGCTGGCGCTGGACGCGAAGGCGGACGAGCTGGTCTACCGGCCGAGTTCGCTGGTGCACGGGTTGGAGACGCTGCCGGTCCGGTTGTGAGGGCGCTCCGGGCCGGGGAGCGAGGGGATGGGGCGGGCCGGGCGGATTCCGGCCGGTCGGTTCCACCCGCCGCCGAGGCGCGGGAACCCGGCTGAGGCGGTGTCGTAGGGTCGGCGGATGGACTCCGCCGACCTGCTCGCCTTGGACGCCCAGCACGTCTGGCACCCCTACGCGCCGATGCCGGCGAAGGTGCCGGCCCTGCTGGTGACCGAGGCGAGCGGCGTCCGGCTGAAGCTCTCCGACGGCCGGGAACTCGTCGACGGCATGTCTTCCTGGTGGTCGGCCATCCACGGCTACCGGCACCCCGTGCTCGACGCCGCCCTCGCCGCGCAAGCCGGGCGGATGAGCCACGTCATGTTCGGGGGCCTCACCCACGAACCCGCCATCACCCTCGCGAAGACCTTGGCCGACCTCAGCCCCGACGGCCTCGAGCACGTCTTCCTCTGCGACTCCGGTTCCGTCTCGGTCGAAGTCGCCGCGAAGATGTGCCTGCAGTACCAACGCTCTCGCGGGCTGCCCGGGAAACGGCGGCTGCTCACTTGGCGCGGCGGTTACCACGGGGACACCTTCACCCCGATGAGCGTCTGCGACCCCGACGGCGGCATGCACTCGCTGTGGCGCGGGGTCCTGCCCGAACAGGTCTTCGTGCCCGCGCCGCCGTCCGGCTTCGACACCCCGCCCGACCAGTCCTATGTGGACCTCCTGGCCGCGGAAATCGAGCGGCACGAGGACGAACTCGCCGCGGTGATCGTCGAACCCGTGGTGCAGGGCGCCGGCGGGATGCGGTTCCACCACCCCGCCTACCTGCGTGCCCTGCGGGAACTCACCGAAGCGCACGACGTGCTGCTGATCTTCGACGAGATCGCGACCGGCTTCGGCCGCACCGGCGCGCTGTTCGCCGCCGAGCACGCCGGTGTCACGCCCGACGTCATGTGCGTCGGCAAGGCACTCACCGGGGGTTACCTGAGCATGGCGGCCGCCCTGTGCACCCCGGAGGTCGCCGCCGGCATCGCGCGCGGCGAACTGCCCGTCCTCGCGCACGGCCCGACGTTCATGGGCAACCCGCTCGCCTCGGCCGTCGCCAACGCCTCCCTCGGGCTGCTGGCCGGCGGCGGCTGGCGCACCGACGTCACCCGGCTCGAAAAAGGCCTGCTCGACGGCCTGGCCCCGGCGCGCGACCTGCCCGCCGTGACCGACGTGCGGGTCCTGGGCGGGATCGGCGTGCTGCAGCTCGACCACCCCGTCGACATGGCCGTCGCGACGGACGTCGTCACCGCGCACGGGGCTTGGCTGCGGCCGTTCCGGGACCTCGTCTACGCCATGCCGCCGTACGTTTCGACTGACGACGACCTCGCCGTGATCACCCGCGCGATGCTCGCGGTCGCCGAAAAGGCCTGAATTCAGCACATCGGGTGTGACCACCGGCACACCGAGACCCGAAGGTGCCTCACCGTCGCGCTGCGTGGCAGAGCATGATCGAAACCACGCGAACGGCGGAGGGGCAAGTGTGACGAGGCGGCTCCCGCCGGTCCATCCTGTACCCGGCCGAACGCGAGAAATGCTTGCGTAGCAGACTTTTCGCGCGGTTTCGGCGATCCTGCCCCCATGATCGAGATCGTTCGTGGCGAGCACGACACCGGACCCCCGAAGCACTCCGAGCACCTGGAGAACCTCAAGCACGATTTCCTCGCGTCGATAGTCGTCTTCCTCGTCGCCGTCCCCCTGTCCCTCGGCGTGGCCTTCGCCGCCGGGGCGCCGCTGCTCTCGGGCCTGATCTCCGCCGTCGTCGGCGGGCTGGTCGCGAGCCTCTTCGGCGGATCGCCGCTGCAGGTCAGCGGCCCCTCCGCCGCCCTCACCGTGGTGCTGGCCGACACGATCGCCACCCACGGCTGGCCCGTCACCTGCGCGATCACCGTCGCCGCGGGCCTGTTCCAGATCCTCTTCGGCCTCACCCGGGCCGCCCGCGCCGCGCTGGCCGTGTCCCCGGCGGTCGTGCACGGCCTGCTCGCCGGCATCGGCGTCACGCTCGTGCTCGGCCAGCTGCACGTCGTCCTCGGCGGCTCGGCCCAGGGTTCCGCGCTGGCCAACGTCCTGGCGCTGCCCGGGCAGGTCGCCGCGCACCACGACCAGGCCGTGCTGATCGGCGTCGTCACCCTCGGCGTCCTGCTGGCCTGGCCGCGGTTGCCGAACGCCGTCCGCCGCGTGCCCGCCCCGCTGGCGGCCGTCGCGCTGGCCACCGGCCTCTCCATCGCGACCGGCATGAGCCTGCCGCGCGTCGACCTCCCCGCCGGGCTGCCCTCGCTGCACCTCGTGCCGCGGCTGCCGGACGGCGGCTGGAGCGGCTTCGCCGTCGCCGCGGTCACCATCGCGCTCATCGCCGGCCTGGAGAGCCTGCTGTCCGCGGTCTCGGTGGACAAGCTCCGCGGCGGCCCGCGCACCGACCTCGACCGCGAACTCATCGGGCAGGGCGCGGCGAACGTCGCCGCCGGCGCGCTCGGCGGCTTCCCCGTCACCGGCGTCATCGTGCGCAGCATGACCAACTTCGAGGCCGGCGCGCGCACCCGGGCGTCGGCGATCCTGCACTGCGGCTGGATCCTCGCCGCCTGCCTGCTGCTCACCGGCGTGCTGCGGCAGATCCCGCTGGCGGCGCTGGCCGCGCTGCTGGTGTACGTCGGGACGAAGCTGGTGAACCTCCACGGGCTCAAGGAAGTGCGGCGCCACGGCGACCTGCCGGTGTACGCCGTCACCCTGGCCGGTGCGGTGGCCGTCAACCTGCTCACCGGCGTCGCGGCGGGGGTCCTGCTGGCCCTGGCGATGATGCTGCGGCGGATGATCTTCTCCGGCATCCACGTCGAAAGGGAAAGCACAGGACGGGCGGGTGACCGGCACCGCGTCGTCATCGAAGGCGCGCTGACGTTCCTGTCCGTGCCGCGGCTGACCCGCGTGCTCGCCGAGGTGCCCCCGCACGCCGAGGTCACCCTCGAGCTGCACGTCGACTACCTCGACCACGCCGCGTTCGACTGCCTGCGCGGCTGGCAGCAGGCGCACGCCGGGTGCGTCACGGTCGACGAGATCGGGCACCCGTGGTTCGGCCGCGGCCGCGCGGGGGAGCCGACCGTGCGCCGCAGCGTCGCCGCGCGCGTCGTGCCGCGGTGGCTCGCGCCGTGGTCGGAGTGGCAGGCCGAGCACGTCGTGCTGCCCGCCCAGCGCACCGCCAGTTCCCTGCTGTGCCGCGGTGCTTCGGAGTTCCAGCGCCGCACGGCGCCGCTGCTGCGCGACACGTGGAGCGGGCTGGCGCACGGCCAGCAGCCGCACACGCTGTTCATCACCTGCGGCGACGCGCGGATCGTGCCGAACCTGATCACCACCAGCGGGCCGGGCGACCTGTTCACGGTGCGGAACATCGGCAACCTCGTGCCGCCGGCCGACGGCACGGACTCGTCGGTCGGCGCGGCGATCGAGTACGCCGTCGGGGTGCTCGAGGTGGCCGAAATCGTGGTGTGCGGCCATTCCGGCTGCGGGGCGATGAAGGCGCTGCTCGGCCGCGCCCCGGCCGGGCTCGACCAGCTCGGCAGCTGGCTGCGCCACGGCGAAGCGACGCTCCGGCGCCGCAGCCGCGAGGCACCGCTGCTGCTCGGCGGCGAGCGGCCGGCCGCCGAGGCCGACCAGCTGGCCCTGCAGAACGTGGTGCAGCAGCTGGAAACGCTGCGCGGCTACCCGGTGGTCGCGGCGGCCCTGGAGCGGGGTGCGCTGCGGCTGACCGGGATGTACTTCGACGTCGGCGCGGCGCAAGTGTCCCTTTTGGACAATGCCGCGCGCGGGTTCGTCCCCGCGGGGGCGCTGGAGCACTGATCGCGGACCGAAGGCCGCTTCCGGACACCTCGTGCTCCGGAGGCGGCCTTCGCCGCACCCGGCGCCCACCCGGGCGCTCGACGCCTCGGTGAAACCCTTGTGTGGTAACGGTTTCAACTGTCGGGTGACAGGCGGTGCTGTGTTACCGCTCTGTTAACGCCCTGTCCGATTTATGACATAAGGGTGAATTATCGCCAGTCGTTCACTCGATCGGGTGGAACATAGCGGACATTTCACTCGATTTCCGGTTGCATGGTGATCATGAGACCCCTCGCCGTGCTCCGACACGACCTGCCGGCCTCACTGGTCGTCTTCCTCGTAGCTGTTCCCCTGTCCCTCGGCATCGCCCTCGCTTCGGGTGCCCCGGTCGCCGCCGGGCTGGTGGCCGCCGTCGTCGGCGGCGTGGTCGCCGGCGCGCTCGGCGGCTCCGCGCTGCAAGTCAGCGGGCCCGCCGCCGGTCTGACCGTGGTCATGGCCGAAACCATCCAGACCTTCGGGTGGGTCGTCACCTGCGCGATCACCGTCGCCGCCGGCGCGTGCCAGATCCTGCTGGGGCTGAGCCGCATCGCGCGGGCCGCGCTGGCCATCTCGCCGGCGATCGTGCACGGCATGCTGGCCGGCATCGGCGTCACGATCGTGCTCGGCCAGCTGCACGTCATCCTCGGCGGCAAAGCCCAGAGCTCGGCCGTGGAGAACGTCGCCGAGCTGCCCGCCCAGATCATCGCCCACCACGACTCCGCCACCATCGTCGGCCTGATCACCATCGGCCTCCTGCTGATCTGGCCGAAGCTGCCGGCAGCGGTCCGCAAGGTGCCGGGGCCGCTCGCCGCGATCGCGGTGGCCACGGTGGTGTCGGTCGCGTTCGGGATGACGCTCCCGCGCGTCGAACTGCCCGGTGACCTGCTGAACGTCCACCTCGTCCCGCAGTTGCCGGACGGCGGCTGGAGCGGGTTCGCCCTCGCCGTCGTCACGATCGCGCTGATCGCCAGCGTGGAGAGCCTGCTCTCGGCGGTCGCGGTCGACCGCATGCACACCGGCCCGCGCGCCAACCTCGACCGCGAACTGGTCGGCCAGGGCGCGGCCAACATGCTCTCCGGAGCGCTGGGCGGCCTGCCCGTCACCGGTGTCATCGTCCGCAGCTCCACCAACGTCACCGCCGGGGCGAAGTCCCGGGCGTCGGCGGTGCTGCACGGCCTCTGGGTGCTGCTGTTCGTCGTCCTGCTCGCCGGGCTGATCCAGAGCATCCCCCTGGCCGCGCTGGCCGGGCTGCTCGTGCACGTCGGCGCGAAGCTGGTCAACCCCGGGCACATGAAGACCGTGCTGGCCCACGGCGACCTGCCCGTGTACCTGCTCACCCTCGCCGGCGTCGTCGTGTTCGACCTGCTCACCGGCGTGCTGGCGGGCATCGGGCTGGCGGTGGTGCTGATGCTGCGCCGCACGGTCTGGTCGGGCATCCACGTCGAACGCGAAGGCGAGGACTGGCGCGTCGTCGTCGAAGGCGTCCTGACGTTCCTGTCGGTGCCGCGGCTGTCGAAGGTGCTCGGGACCGTCCCCGGCGGGGTCACCGTGCGGCTGGAGCTGGTCGTCGACTACCTCGACCACGCCGCGTTCGAGAGCCTGCACACCTGGCAGCAGGCGTACGAGCGCGCCGGCGGCACGGTGGAGGTCGACGAGGTCGGCCACCCCTGGTTCGGCGAGGGCAAGGCGGGCCGCCCGACGCGGTCCCGGGTCGCCGCGAGCCGGGCGGTGCCGCGCTGGCTCGCACCGTGGTCGGAGTGGCAGGCGGCGGAAGGGATCGAGATCCCGGCCCAGCAGACCCGCCGCGGCGCCACGGAGTTCCACCGCCGCGCGGCCCCGCTGCTGCGCGACACGCTGTCGGGCCTGGCCGACGGCCAGCGGCCGCGCACCCTGTTCATCACCTGCGGCGATTCCCGGATCGTGCCGAACCTGATCACGACGAGCGGGCCGGGCGACCTGTTCACCATCCGCAACATCGGCAACCTGGTGCCGCCGGGCCAGGCGGACGCGTCGATGAACGCGTCGATCGAGTACGCGGTGGGCGTCCTCGGGGTCGAGGAGATCGTGGTGTGCGGCCACTCTTCGTGCGGGGCCATGGCGGCGCTGGCCGACGGTCCGCCGCCGGGGCCGCTGTCGGCCTGGCTGCACCACGCCGAACCGAGCGCGCACCGGCTCGGCTCGGCCACCCTCGACGGCGGGGTCCCGGACCGGGAAGGTGATCGGCTGGCGCTGCACAACGTGCTCCAGCAGCTGGAGCACCTGCGCGAGTACCCGTCGGTGGCGGCGGCCGAGTCCGCCGGGAAGCTGCAGCTGACGGCGATGTACTTCCACGTCGGCGACGCCCAGGTGTACATGTTCGACGCGGCCGAGCGGACGTTCCGCCCGGCCGGGGCGCCGGTGGTGGTGCCGGGCGCCTGACCCGCCGCACGCGTTGCCCGAGGTGCGAGCCGGGTCCGCTTCCGGCGGTCCCGGCTCGCTCCGCGGCTTCCGGCGGGCCGGGCTCGCACCGCGGGGGCCGGCTCGCCTCGCGTGGGCCGGGCTCGCCTCGCGCGGGCGGCAGCGGCGCACGGTGGCCCGCCACCGCGGGCCCGTGAAGTCCGGCGCCGCGAGGTCCGCCGGCCGCTCTGACCACGGCCCGCGTGCGCACCCGGGCCCGGAGTCACTATGTTGATGGCCCGTGACCATGCTGGTGATGACGGGAACCGGGACCGGGGTCGGCAAGACGATCACCACGGCGGCGATCGCGGCCGTGGCGGTGGCCGGGGGACAGCGGGTGGCCGTGCTGAAGCCGGCCCAGACCGGGGTGCGGCCCGATGAGCCCGGTGACCTCCAGGACGTCGTCCGGCTCGCCGGACCGGACGTCACCACGCGCGAACTGCGCCGCTACCCGGATCCGCTGTCCCCGGAGGCCGCCGCCCGGCGCAGCGGGCTGCCGGCGCTCGATCCCGGCGAAATCGCCCAGGCCGCCTCCGACCTCGACACCGCGCACGACCTCACCCTCATCGAGGGCGCCGGCGGCCTGCTCGTGCGCTTCGACCGCACCGGCGCCAGCCTCGCCGACGTCGCCTGGTCACTCGGCTCGCTCGTGATCATCGTGGCCGAGGCCGGTCTCGGCACGCTCAACGCCACCGCGCTCACCGCCGAGGTCGCCGGCAAGCGCGGGCTGACCGTCGCCGGCGTGATCATCGGCGCGTGGCCGGCCGAACCGGACCTCGCGGCGCTGTCCAACCTCGAAGACCTGCCGGTCGCGGCGGGGGCGCCCCTGCTCGGCGTGCTGCCGGCCGGCCTCGGCCAGTCCTCCCGCGAGGACTTCCTGGCCGCGGCCCGGGCCGGGCTCTCGCCGTGGTTCGGCGGCGAATTCGACCCGGAACTTTTCGCCGGTTGCGCTTCTGCCGGGAAGTGACCTGCATCGCTGTCGCCTCGACGTACCTTCGTGCACGATGAGGGACGCTTTCCGCACCACCTCGATCAAGGAGCCGCCCGTGACCGCAGTCCCGGACACCGATGTTCTCGCCATGGCGCGCGAGCAGGTCCTCGAAAACGGCGTCGGCCTGAGTGAACAGCAGGTCCTCGACGTGCTCCGGCTGCCTGACGACCGGCTACCCGACCTCCTCGCCCTGGCGCACGAGGTGCGGATGCGCTGGTGCGGGCCGGAGGTCGAGGTCGAGGGCATCATCAGCCTGAAGACCGGCGGCTGCCCCGAGGACTGCCACTTCTGCTCCCAGTCCGGCCGCTTCCCGACACCGGTGCGCTCGGCGTGGCTCGACATCCCGAACCTGGTCAAGGCCGCCCGGCAGACCGCCGAAACCGGCGCGACGGAGTTCTGCATCGTCGCCGCCGTCCGCGGCCCGGACCAGCGGCTGCTTTCGCAGGTCCGCGAGGGCGTTCGCGCGATCCGCGAGGACGGGAACGACATCCAGATCGCCTGCTCGCTGGGCATGCTGACGCAGGAGCAGGTCGACGAGCTCGTCGACATGGGCGTCCACCGCTACAACCACAACCTCGAGACGGCGCGCTCGCACTTTCCGTCGGTGGTCACGACGCACACGTGGGAAGAGCGCTGGGACACCCTGCGCATGGTGGCCGACGCGGGCATGGAGGTCTGCTGCGGCGGCATCATCGGCATGGGGGAGACGGTCGAGCAGCGCGCGGAGTTCGCCGTGCAGCTGGCCGAGCTGAACCCGCACGAGGTGCCGATGAACTTCCTCATCCCGCAGCCGGGCACACCGTACGAGAACTACGAGATCGTCGAGGGGCGCGACGCGTTGCGGACGGTCGCGGCGTTCCGGCTCGCGATGCCGCGCACGATGCTGCGCTTCGCCGGCGGCCGCGAGCTGACGCTGGGCGACCTCGGCGCGGAGCAGGGCATGCTCGGCGGCATCAACGCGATCATCGTCGGCAACTACCTGACCAACCTGGGCCGGCCGGCTTCGGCGGACCTGGAGATGCTGGACGAGCTCAAGATGCCCATCAAGGCGCTCAGTGACAGCCTCTGACGCTGCGACAGCCGCTGCCTTTTGCGTCCATTGTGGACAGGAGTCGCCGGGTGGGGCGGACCACCCGGCGTGCCACAACCCCCGGACGGCGCTGGAACCGCCGCGGTACTGCACGTTCTGCGCGCGCCGGCTGGTGGTCCAGGTCAGCCCGCTCGGCTGGACGGCCCGCTGCAGCCGGCACGGCGAGACCGCGAGCGGCTGACGGCCGCGTAGGGTAACGAACCGGATCGTTCATTGGCTGGTTGGCGTGGCTCGGTAACGGACCAGATCGTTCATTAGCCTGCGTGCTGCGGGGTGTGGCGAACTAGATCGTTCATTGCGCTGGCTGGCCTAGCTCGGTAACGGACCAGATCGTTCATTAGTCGGCGCACCTGCGAGGTGTAACGGACCGGATCGTTCATCGGCTTGCCTCGCTGCGAGGCTGTAACGAACCAGATCGTTCATTGTGCCGCCTGGCGCGGCGCGTAACGGACCAGATCGTTCATCAGCGCGGACCGGTGCTTGGATGTAACTAACCAGATCGTTCACTACCGCCCGCCTGGCCCCGCGTGGCCGACACGGCGAGCGGCTCACCGCGTCCCCGCATCGACCGGTTACGCTCGGTGGCACTGATCGCAGGAGGGAGTCCGGGTGAGTGAGTCGTCGGGGCCCGCGCACCGGCCGTCGGCCGTGTCCGGCCCGTGGTCGGTGCCCGTGCTGTTCCGGGAGCGGCGGCCGCGCGTCGTCGTGAAGGCCGACCTGCTGCCCGCCATCAGCGTGCTCGGCACCCTGAGCCTGCTGAGCTTCCCGCTCGCCTTCGCGTGGTCCCGGCTCGCCCCGCCGGAACGGGTGCGCATCGTCGCCGCCGACGGCACCCAGGGCGCCCTGGAGCTGGAAAGCTGGCACCGGTTCGACGACTTGGCCGTCTTCGGGTTCCTCATGCTCGGGCTGGGGATCGTCGTCGGCGTCGTCTGCTGGCTGCTGCGCGAACGGCGCGGGCCGGTGGTGTTCCTCGCCGCGGTGCTCGGCGTCGCGCTCGCCGGCGCGCTCGCGATGCTGCTCGGCGTCGGCTGGGCGAACAGCCACTACGCCATCTCCAGCCCGCCCGCGCTGGGGTCGGTGATCGAGCTGGCGCCGCGCCTGGAGTCGTGGTGGGTGCTGCTGACCGGCCCGCTCGGCGTGTCGATCGCCTACAGCCTGCTGGCCACCTGGAACGGTCGCGACGACCTGGGCCGCCGCCTCGGCTGATCGCTTTCCCCTAAGGTGGTGTCCGTCACCTACAGGGGGGATCCAGCAGTGACCGAGGACATCGAGGTTTCGCGGCACAACGCCGTCCGCTTTCCCGGCATCAGCCCACGCGCGTACGAGCACCCGGTGGACCGCGGCGCGCTCGCCACGCTGCGCGCGGTGCCCGGCTTCGCCCAGGTCGTCAAGGCCGTTTCGGGCTTCTACAACGAGCGCGGCGAGCGGCTGATGGCGCTCGCGTCGTCGATTCGCGTCGGGCCGAAGCAGTACCCGGAGCTCGACCGGCTGCGCCACGAATGCGCCGAGACGCTGGACCTGCCCGCGGTGCCGAACCTGTTCGTCTTCCAGAACGCCCAGATCCAGGCGCAGACGGTCGGCATGGACGAGCCGTTCATCGCGATCAGCACCGGGCTCGTCGAGCTGATGAACCAGGAGTCCCTGCGGTTCGTGCTCGGCCACGAGATGGGGCACGTGCTCTCCGGGCACGCGGTCTACCGCACGATCATGGTGCGCCTGATCAGCCTGCAGCTGGCGATGTCCTGGACGCCGGTCAGCGCGCTCGGCATCCGCGCGATCATCGCGGCGCTGCGCGAGTGGTTCCGCAAGGCCGAGCTGTCGTGCGACCGCGCCGGCCTGTTGTGCAGCCAGAACCCGACGGCGGCGCTGCGCGCCCAGATCCAGGTGGCGGGCGGCATCGACCCGGCGCGCATCGACGTCCCGTCGTTCCTCCAGCAGGCCGCGGAATACGAGTCGGTCGAGGACATCCGCGACAGCTTCCTGAAGCTGAGGTCGGTCGAGACGGAGTCGCACCCGTTCGCGGTGGTCCGCGCGGCGCAGCTGCAGAAGTGGGCGGCCTCGGAGAACTACCGCGCGATCCTGGCCGGCGACTACCTGCGCCGGGATGCCGAAAGCCCGTCGTCGGACTGGAAGGACGACCTGAAGTCGGCGGCCCAGTCGTACAAGGAATCGTGGAACTCGTCGACGGACCCGCTGACGAAGGTGTTCAGCGACGTCGGCGAGGCGGTTTCGGGCGCCGCGGGCAAGGTGTGGAACAAGTTCGGCAACGGGAACGGGAACGGCGCCGCGGACTGAGTCAGTTCAAGCTGGCCGGTCGGCTCAGATCGGTCAGCTCGCCCGGGGGCAGCGGCACCGCGCCCAGCGTGTGCAGGAAGCCCGCCTCCCGCGTCAGCAGCCGGCACGCGATGCGAAGCCGGCGCAGCGGGTGGCGTTCTTCCAGCAACCGCTGGCGGTCCTCCAGCGGCAGCAGGCAGTCCGCCGCCAGCACGTAGGCCAGCTCGGCGATCGTCGTGTCCGGGTCCGGGGCGTGCCAGTCGTCGCTGCGCCACGCCGTTTCGCAGTACCGCTGGTGCGCCGCGCGGGCGACCGTCGCCAGGCGCTCGGCCATGCCGCCGGCCGGGGTCACCGGGTCGTCGTCGACCCATTCCACCGAGGCGATCAGGTACGGCGCCGAGACGCAGTCGAGGTCGCGCAGGCGGAAGCGGCGCTGCGCCTGCGTCACCACGTCGAACCGGCCGTCCGGCAGGCGTTTCGCCTCGCGCAGCACCGTGCTGCAGCCGATTTCGTACAACTGGTCCAGACCACGGACCTCGCGGGTGAGCGACGACCGCAGGGCGACCACGCCGAACTCGCGGCCCGGCACCGTGCCGCCCACCAGGTCCGCCATCAGCTGCCGGTACCGCGGTTCGAAGATGTGCAGCGGGAGGTTGGTGCCGGGCAGCAGCACGGTCTGGAGCGGGAACAACGGCAGGATCGTCGTCGTCGCGTCACTATCCGATTCCGGCTCGGTCACGCGTCAACCGTACGGGCAGAACGCCTTCGCCGCAGGATGGTCACCGGTTGGGCGGTTTGAACACCGCAAAGGGGTCGGTGATCTGCATGCCCTTGCCGGCGAAGGAGAACAACGCCGCGGGACGGCCGCCCGCGCGGCCCGGCGCGGCCGTGTGGCCGGTCGGCACCAGCAGCCCGCGGCGGGACAGCACCCGCTGCAGGTTGGTCGCCGAGACGCGGTAGCCCAGCGCCGCCGAATACAGGCCGCGCAACGCCGAAATCGTGAACTCGTCGGGCGCGAGCGCGAAGCCGAGGTTCGTGTACGAAAGCTTCGACCGCAGCCGGTCGCGGGCGCGCAGCACGATCGCCTCGTGGTCGAACGCCGTGCGCGGCAGCTTCGCGACGTCGTGCCACTCGGTGTCTTCGGGCACCTCGGGGTCGACGTCGGACGGGACCAGGCCGAGGAACGCCGTCGCCACCACGCGCGGGCCCGGCACCCGGTCCGGATTGCTGAACACCGCGAGCTGCTCGACGTGCTTGAGCTGGCGGACGTCCACCTTCTCGGCGAGCTGGCGCCGGATCGACGTCTCGACGTCCTCGTCGGGGCGCAGCCGGCCGCCCGGCAGCGACCAGCGGCCGAGGTGCGGGTCGAGCGCGCGCCGCCACAGCAGCACCCGCAGTGTGTCCGAGCGCACTTGAAGGACCGCGCCCAAAACCTCGTGGGCCAGGGGGGCCTGGGTGTTAAGATGACTTCGCACGGTTTTCGATTGTAAGGCGAAAACCGGAGACAGGTCCAGGAGGGCCAGCATGACTTCGACGCTCGAACAAGATCTCACCCCCTACGGCGGGGTCGAGGCGAACGCGGCCTGGGCGGAGGAGGTGCGGCGCCTGGCGAAGCAGCGCGACGCGGTCCTGCTCGCGCACAACTACCAGGTCCCGGAGATCCAGGACATCGCCGACCACACCGGCGACTCCCTCGCGCTCAGCCGGATCGCGGCGAGCAGTGACGCGTCCACCATCGTCTTCTGCGGCGTGCACTTCATGGCCGAAACCGCGAAGATCCTGGCGCCGGAAAAGACGGTGCTGATCCCGGACGCGCGGGCCGGCTGCTCGCTGGCCGACTCCATCACCGGCGCCGAGCTGCGCGCCTGGAAGGCCGAGCACCCGGGCGCGGTGGTCGTCTCCTACGTCAACACCACGGCCGAGGTCAAGGCCGAGACCGACATCTGCTGCACGTCCTCGAACGCGGTCGACGTGGTCGCCTCCATCCCCGCTGACCAGGAAGTTCTCTTCCTGCCGGACCAGTTCCTCGGCGCGCACGTCAAGCGCGTCACCGGCCGGGAGAACGTGCACGTCTGGGCCGGGGAGTGCCACGTCCACGCGGGCATCAACGGCGCCGAGCTGGCCGAGCGCGCGGCCGCGGAGCCGGACGCCGACCTGTTCATCCACCCCGAATGCGGCTGCGCGACGTCGGCGCTCTACCTGGCCGGCGAGGGTGCCGTGGCGCCGGAGCGGGTCAAGATCCTCTCCACCGGCGACATGGTCCACGAGGCGCGCGACACCAAGGCCAAGACCGTGCTGGTGGCCACCGAGATCGGCATGATCCACCAGCTCCGCAAGGCCGCGCCGGGCATCGACTTCCGCGCGGTGAACGACCGCGCGTCCTGCCGGTACATGAAGATGATCACGCCCGCAGCGCTGCTGCGCTGCCTGCGCGACGGCCTCGACGAGGTCCACGTCGACGTCGAGACGGCCGCCCGCGCGCGGGCTTCGGTGCAGCGGATGATCGAGATCGGGCAGCCCGGCGGCGGCGAATGACGCCGCCGGTTAGTGACCCACGGGCGAAAACCCCGGTTTGGGAAGCGCGCGCCGACCTGGTCGTGATCGGCAGCGGCGTCGCGGGGTTGACCGCGGCGCTGCGGGCGCAGGCCCTCGGGCTGCACGTCCTGGTGATCACCAAGGCCGCCGTCGCGGACGGCAACACGCGCTGGGCCCAGGGCGGCGTCGCCGTGGTCCTGGAAGACCAGCACGACCTCGACGACTCCGTCGCCAAGCACGCGGAGGACACGTTCACCGCGGGCGCCGGCCTGTGCGACGAGGCGGCGGTGCGCTCGATCCTCGACGGCGGGCCGGCCGCGGTCGCCCGGCTGCGGGCCGACGGCGCGCGGTTCGACGCTTCCGGCAACGGCCTGCTCGCCCGGGCCCGCGAGGGCGGGCACAGCGCGTTCCGCGTGATCCACGCGGGCGGCGACGCGACCGGCGCCGAGGTCGAACGCGCCCTGGTCGCGCAGGCCGGGCAGGCGGGGGTGCCGGTGCTGGAGCACCACATCGCCGTCGACGCGCTGCGCACCCCCGGCGGGCGGGTGGCCGGCGTGACGGTGCTGGACCGCCACGGCGTGCCCGGCGTCGTCCGCGCTTCGGCGGTGCTGGTGGCCAGCGGCGGGATCGGGCAGCTCTACCAGGCGACGTCGAACCCGGAGATCGCCACCGGCGACGGGCTCGCGCTCGCGCTGCGGGCCGGCGCGACCGTCGCGGACATCGAGTTCGTGCAGTTCCACCCGACCGTGCTCTACACCCCGGGCGCGCGCGGCCGCTGCCCGCTGGTCACCGAGGCGGTGCGCGGGGAGGGCGCGACGCTGGTCGACGGCGCCGGCCTGCCGGTGATGCGGGGCGTGCACCCGCTCGGCGACCTCGCGCCGCGCGACGTCGTTTCGGCGGCGATCACGCGGCGGATGGCGACCGCGCCGGGCGGCGTCGACGACCACGTCTTCCTCGACGCGACTTCGATCGCGGGGTTCGCGCAGCGGTTCCCGACGGTGTTCGCGGCGTGCGCGGCGCTGGGCCTCGACCCCACCGTGGACCCGATCCCGGTGACCCCGGCGGCGCACTTCTCGTGCGGCGGGGTGGTGACCACTGTGGACGGACGCTCGTCGGTGGCCGGGCTGTACGCGGCCGGCGAGGTCGCGCGGACCGGGCTGCACGGCGCGAACCGCTTGGCGTCCAACAGCTTGCTCGAAGGCCTGGTCGTCGGGCAGCGTGTCGCGGAGGCCGTCGCGGCGGACCTCGCGGCCGGGCTGCTGGCCGATCCCGCACGCGGCCGGCTGCCGTCGCGGACCGGCGCGCCGGCGGCGGACCGCGACTCCCTGCAGCGCGTGATGAGCCGGTACGCGGCGATCGGCCGGGACGCCGACGGGCTGGCGGCGGCCGGTTCCGTGCTCGATCTGTCGATTTCGGACACTCCCTTGTGGACGCACGCGGCGGTCGAGGACGCGGCGTTGACCGTGGTGGCGCAGGCGTTGCTGGCCGCGGCCGTCCGGCGCACCGAGTCGCGGGGCTGCCACGTGCGGACCGACTTCCCGGCGCGCGACGACGGCTGGCGGCGCAGCCAGCACATCCGGCTCAGCCCGTCCGGTCAGCCCGTGCTGACCGACCCGATCCCCCTGGAGGGCGTGGCATGACGTTCCCGATCTCCGAAGCCGTCCGGCGCCTGATCGCGGCGGCGGGCCTCGACGTCGACGACGTCACGCGCGTGGTCACCACGGCGCTCGGCGAGGACCTGCGGTACGGGCCCGACGCGACGACGGCGTCGACCGTGCCCGCTTCGGCGGTGGCGGTCGCCGAGCTGACCCCGCGCGTCGACGGCGTGGTCGCCGGCCTGCCGGTGGCGCTCGCGGTGTTCGACATGGTGCTGGGCGACGGCTACGAGGTGCTGGCCCGGCGCGAAGACGGCGACCGGCTGGTCGCGGGGGAGCCGGCGCTGGTGCTGGCCGGCCCGGTGCGCGGGCTGCTCACCGCCGAGCGCACGGCGCTGAACCTGCTGTGCCACCTCTCCGGCGTCGCCACCGCGACCGCCGCCTGGGTGTCCGAAGTGGACGGTACCGGCTGCGCGATCCGGGACTCCCGCAAGACGTTGCCGGGGCTGCGGCTGCTGCAGAAGTACGCCGTCCGCTGCGGTGGCGGCGTCAACCACCGGCTGGGCCTCGGCGACGCGGTGCTGATCAAGGACAACCACGTCGTCGCCGCCGGTTCGGTGACGGCGGCGCTGGCCGCGGCCCGGGCGCACGCGCCGGAACTGGCCTGCGAGGTCGAGGTCGACACCCTGGACCAGCTCGAGGAAGCCCTGTCCGCCGGGGCGGACGAGGTGCTGCTGGACAACTTCACGCCGGAGGAGTGCCGCCGGGCGGTGGCGCGCCGCGACGAAGTCTCCCCGAAGACGCGGCTGGAATCCTCTGGTGGGCTCACCATCGACCGTGGTAGGGCCTACGCGCGGTCCGGTGTGGACTATCTGTCGGTGGGCGGGCTGACCCATTCGTCGCCCGCGCTGGATCTCGGCATGGACCTTCGCTGAGGGGGCGTTCCGGGCTAGACTGACGGTGGCGGACTTCCTTGTCCGCCACCGTCTTTCGGCTTCGGGGGTGCGGGTGCGGTTACCGGCGGTGCTCGCGGTGGCGGGCCTCGTGGCGGTGTCGGGCGGCTATTGCGCGCCGGCCGCTTCGGCACAGGGCTGCGCGAACCCGTCCGGCACCTACACCGGCGAGGTCCCGTGGGGCCAGCGCCTGGTCGACCCGGCGCGGCTGTGGCCGCTGACGCGCGGCGGCGGCCAGCTGGTGGCCGTGGTCGGCACCGGCGTCGACGCGCAGAACACGCAGTTCGCACCCGGCCAGCTCGACAGCGGCGCCGGCACCGAGCGCACGGACTGCGACGGCCGCGGCACGATCGCGGCCGGGATCGTCGGCGCCCAGCCGGATCCGTCGACGACGTTCGCCGGCGTCGCACCCGGCGTGCGGCTGCTGCCGATCCGGTACACCACCGGCGACGGCGGTGATCCGGGCGCGCTCGCCGGGGCGATCGACCGGGCGGCGGACCGCCGGGCGGGCGTGATCCTGGTCGCCGTGCCCGCGGCGGCCGACAGCCCGGCGTTGGCGGCGGCGGTTTCGCGGGCGCGCGCGAAAGGGGCGGTGGTCGTCTCGGCGGCGTCGGCGACCCAGCAGGGCGCGCGGACGTACCCGACGGCGACGTCCGGCGTCCTGGCCGTCGGCTCGGTGAACGCCGCGGGCGAGCCGGTGCAGACGGAAGCGGGGGACTACGTCGGCGTCGCGGCGCCGGGAGCGGAGCTGGTGAGCACGTCGGCGGGCGCGGGCGGCGCGGTGGCCCACCGCTGGCCGGTGACCGACCCGAGCCTCGCGGCGGCGTACGTCGCCGGCGTCGTGGCGCTGGTGCGGGCGTACCACCCGGAGCTGTCCGGCGACCAGGTCGTCACGCGCTTGACGTTGACGGCCCACCGCCCGCCGTCCGGTGGCCACGACCCGCGGCTGGGCTGGGGAGTCCTGGACGCCTACGCGGCGGTGTCTTCGACCCTGCCGGCCGACGTCCCCCCGCCGGGCGCGGTTCCGCAGGCGGCCCCGGCACCGGTGGTGGTCCCGGCCGCGGCCCCGGCACCCCGCCCGCCGGACGTCCCCGCGGGCACGATCGCCCTGGCCGGGGTCGCCTTGGCCGCGGCCGCCGGAGTGACGGTGGCGGCGATCCGCCGCGCCCGCCGCCGAGCCTGGCGCCCCACCCGCTTCACCCCGTAAGCCGTGTCGACCTCGCAATCACGAGTGATGCCCCTCCAATCACGAGTGATGCCCGCTCAATCACGCGAGATGCCTTTCTCCGCCCGCGATTCGGTGTACCGGAACGGCGAACTCGCGTACCTGGACGGACGACTCGCGTACCTGGACGGACGACTCGCGTATCTGGAGAGGCATCACGCGTGATTGGAGAGGCATCACGTGTGATTGGAGAGGCATCTCGTGTGATTGGAGGGGCATCTCGCGTGATTGGGGGGGGCGACACGTCAGGCGGGGACGGGGCGGGTGGAGCCGATGATCGTGAGTGCTCCGGCGACGTGGATCGTGAAGTCCGTGCCGTCGCGGGTGAAGCGGGTGATCTGCTCGGCGGGGGTGCTGCGGTCGTGGGATTCCCAGCCGTCGGCGTGCAACGCCGGGAGGAGCGACGGCAGGTGGGTTTCCGGTGACGCCGGGTGCTCCACGCGGACGCCGTACTGCCAGCACAGCAGCCGGCCGGGGGTGGTCGGGTCGCAGTCCAGCTCGCCGTCCAACGTCCGGTCCGCCGGGCCGAAGGATGCCGCGATCGCGTCGATCACCGTGGTCAGCTCGGCCGCGAGGCGGCGCAGTTCCGGGGTCACGGGGCCACGCTCCCACCACCGGTGAGGACGCGGTAGATGTTCGTCCACGAATCGGACCCCGGCTTCAGCACGTCGTTGTGCGACGACACGCCCCACGACGGCGAGCCGTCCGCCTGGTCGCCGGTGCCCAGCTCGGTGACGCCCGGGAAGACGTCCGGGTCCGCGCCGTGGCCGATACCCGTCCACTCCAGGCCCCACGCGTTGCCCTGCGCGAGCACGATCGGGTCGAGCGGGGCCGTCATCGAGAACCGCTGGACGCCCGCCTGGCTCGGCGGCAGGTCGGCCGGCGACCACACGCCGTGGCCCATGCCGGCCGACTCGACGTGCAGGACGCGGTCGACGTCGAGGCCGTGCGTCTCGGCGAGCCCGACCGTCGCCCCGCCGTAGCTGTGCCCGATCGCGGTCAGCGCGACGCCGGAACCCGCGTGGCTCGCGATCTCGCCGCGCAGGTCGTCCGCGAAGTGCTTGAGGTCCGGCGCCATCGCCCGCGCGTACCCCGCGTCCGGCCCCTGCGCCACCGGGCCCTGCGGAAACACCCCGTCGGCCCAGACGACGACCGCCGTGCGCCCGGCCGGGTCCGCGGCCACCAGGCTGCGGCCGAGACCGGCGTAGGCGTCGAAGTTCGACAGCTGCGTGTTGACGCCGGGCACGAACAGCCCGACGTTCCGTGTCCCCGGCTCGATGTGCCCGACGAGCTCGGCGATCCGCCCGTTGCCCGAGGGGTCGAACCGGAGGATCTGCCGGTCGTTCGCCAGGATGTCCTCGTACAGCTTGACCCGCGCCTGCGATCGCGCGATCTCGTCGGCATCGGTCAACGCGGCCAGCCGCGCACGCTCGGCCGTCAGCGCGTCGGCGACCTTCACGCGGTTGCCCGCGATCGCGCGCGCCCACGCCCCGGTGTCGGCCGGGCCACCGATCCCGGCGGGATTTCCCGCGCGGGGCAACGGATCCTCGGGCAGCAACGCCCGGTACATCGCGGCGACCTGGGCGTCGGCGCGCCGGTATCCGGCCGCGCAAGCGACGAGTCCACTTTGGAGCCGCCGCAAAAGCTCCACGTGCGAGCCGAGCTCGCCGCCCAGCTCCGTCATGGTCTTCTCGAACGTCTTGGCCGCGGCGGCGGACTCGCTCACCTGGCCGAACGCGGTGGCGGGCAGCTTCTCGCCCGCCACCGCCGACTGCGCCGCCGCAAGCGCCTCGGCGCGGGAACCGGATTCGCCGGCCACCGCGTCGAGGCGCGCCGGGGCCACGCGATAGCCCGCCGCCGTCATCAGGAGCCGTCTTCGCCGATGACCGGCGGCGCGACCGGTGCCGACTGGCCCCAGACGTTCTCCGTCTCCACCAGCCACGCCGGGATCCGCCGTCCGGACCCCATGTCCCCGCCGCCGCCCATGCCCATCGGCATCATGGGCATCATCGGCATCGCGCCCTTGGCGGCCGCCGCGCCCACGGCCCCGGCCGCGCCGCCGGCGAGCCCGCTCAGCGCGTTGCCCGCGCCGCCGTCGCCGGCCAGGCCGGAGTGCGCCGCCGGGACGTCGCCGGGGCCGGTGAGCCCGCCGCCGCCGACCGGGACACCGGCGCCGCCGCCGAGCGAAGGCGCGTCACCCCCGCCGATCGGGATGCCGCCGCCGGAACCGCCTTCGACGCCCGCGCCGCCCCCGCCGAGCTTCGTGCCCGGCGGTTCTTCCTTCTCGTCCTTGGGATCCTTGCCGGTCGCCCACGACGGCACCTTCGGCATGATCGAGCCGAACCGGCCGAACGCGGCGGCCGAAGCCGCGGCGAGCCCGGCGGTGAACATGTCGCCGAACAGCGGGTTCGACGCCGGCACGGGCGTCCCCGGCGGCAGGGTCGTCCCGCCGCCGCCGGGCAGCGGGTGCCCGTCGGTGGGGGTGACGACGACACCGGGACCGCTCAGGCCGTTGCCGACCAGCCCGGGCGCCCCGGCGCTGCCCGCGCCCCCACCGGCCGGCGGGGTGGTGGGCGCCGGCACGGCGTTCGGCGAAGCCGGGATCGACTCCTCGGCGACGGTGTACTCCCCGGCGAGCTGGGTCATCACGACGATCGCCTTACCGTGCGCGGACCCCGCGGCGTTCGCGGCGGCCTGCTGCGCTTCGACGTTCGCGATGGCCTGCTGACGCTGTTGCGCCGCGGCCTGCACGACGGCGGGCGAGGCGTCCGGCGGCAGCAGCGGCGGGTTGACCGCGAGCGCGACGTCGGCGGGAGCGACGTCCGGCACCGCGACCGGCGGCGGCATCTCCTTCTTGGCCTTCACCAGCGCGTCGGCGGCGTCGCCGAGCATCACGTTCATCGCCTCCGCGGTCTGCGCCACCTTCGAGATGCCGTTCGCGAGGTCGGTGATCATGTGCTGGTACTGGTCGGCCGCGCCGCCGGTCCACTGGTCCTTGAACTCGGTGAGCTCCGAATCGAGGTTGTGGGCCTGCTCGTGCAGGTGCAGTGCGGCGGACTTCCACTTGTCGGCGGCGTGCCGCGCGCTGTTCGGGTCGCCGGCCTGCAGCATCGCGTACAGCTGCTGGTGGCTGTACGCGGCGAAGTTCGTGTGCGCGGTGTTCGTCATCCCTTGCGGCTCCCGTCCGTGTCTCCGCCGCCCAGCAGCCCCAGCACCGGGTCGAGCAGGCCGGTGACGGCGCCCGAAGCGTGCAGGTCCCCGGCCACCGACTGGTCGGCGCCGGCGTAACCGTCGGCGACCGTGGTGGTGACGTCCTGGGCGAACCCGATCGCGCTGCGGACCTGGTCGAGCAGGCCCTGCATCTCCGAGACGGCGGCGCGGTGGGCGTCGGCCAGCGACCCGGCCTCGCCGAACTCGCCGAACAGCAGCGGCTCCTCGCCGAGGGTGAGCAGGAAGTCGTTCGGTTTCGACATCGCGTGGATCTGGGTTTCCAGTTCCCGCACGAAGTCCTTCAGCGATTCCAGGTGGACGTAGTACGACTGGTCTGGCATCGGTCCCGGCTCTCTGGGCGCGACTTGCGGACAGGAGGAAAGCCGGTCGGCCGGTGCGAGCGGGGGGTTTCCCGCACCGGCCGACCGACGTCTGGTGCGCGGATCAGCCCGCGAACAGTCCCTGGTTGCGGTTCTCCAGCGACTGCTGGAGGTCGTGCGCCTCGCCGACCTTCCCGCCGAACTGCGCGATGATCGCGACGATGTCCGCGGTGGCCTGGCGCAGGCGCGTCTCGGCCTGGCGGGCGGCGTCACCGGCGGAGCTGCCGGAGGCGTACCAGGTCGCGGTGATCGGCTGCAGGTTCTGGTGCAGCTGCTCCAGCTGCGAGGTGAGCGCCTTGGCCTTGGCGGCCAGGGATGCCGAGCTGTGCTGCAGCGCGGCGAAGTTGATTTCGACGACGTCGGCCATGGTGGGCGTCCTCTCGGGTCAGGGGTTGAGGCGGGGGAGCACGCCCGAGCCCTCGAGGGTGTGGCCGACCCCCTGGAAGCTCTGGTGGACGTCGGCGTCGCCGCGGCCGTAGTTCGCGTGGCTGGTGTGCACGAGCTGCGACATCGTGTCGAGCTCCTTCACCGCGGCGGTCATCTTCTCCTGCAGCCGCCGCTGGAGGTCCCAGAAGGCCACGGCCTGGTCACCCTTGTAGTTGCGCAGGGCCTCGGTCAGCTCGGACTCCAAGCTGGCCATCGTGGACTTGGCGTTCGTCGCGGTTTCCTCGAAACCCTGGACGGCGCGCGTCATGGCAGCGGAATCTGCCTGGAATCCCGGACTGGACATCGACGGGCCACCTCCTTCCTGAAGCGAATTTCCCCTGGCGCGGTGGTCCGCGCGTGTGAAAGTCACGCTAGGAAAGAGGCCAGTGTGGTCAAACGGCACAACTGCCGGTCGCGCTGACGGCACTATTACCCACGCGGGCGGAGGTAGGGCGTTCCCCACCCCGGGACGGTGGCGCGCTCCAGTGACCCCGCGGCGCCCCCACGCCAGGCTTGAAGCCATGGCAGACAAGGGAAATCCGCTGGTCACGCTCCGCGCGTGGCACCGCCCGCTGGTGGTGCTCGCCGGAGCGATGGGGGTGCTGTGCGCGGTCTCGCTGCTCGGACTCCTCTTCGATGATCGCACGCTGGTCAACGCGCCGATCTGGCTCAAGCCGTTCAAGTTCTCCGTCTCGATCGGGCTGTACGCGCTGACGCTGGCGTGGCTGCTGACGCACGTGCGCCGCGGCCGCCGCGCCGGCTGGTGGTTCGGGACGCTCTTCGCCGCGGGCATCGGCCTGGACTTCGCGCTGCTGGCGTGGCAGATCATCGTCCGCGGCCGCACGCTGCACTTCAACCAGTCGACCCCGGCCGACGCCATGATCAACAACCTGGTCGCCGGGGGTGCGTACACGGCGTGGTCGATGACCGCCGCCGTCGCCGTGCTGCTGCTGTTCCAGCGCATCCCGGACCGCGCGCTGAGGTCGGCCCTGCGCTGGGGCGCCGCCCTCGCCGTGGTGGGGATGTACGTCGCGACGCTGATGTTCACGGCCACACCGGCGCAGCAGGCGGTGCTCGAGGCGAACGGCAAGTTCTCGACGTTCGGTGCGCACTCGGTCGGCGTCGAGGACGGCGGCCCCGGGCTGCCGGTGGTCGGCTGGAGCACGGTCGGCGGGGACCTGCGGATCCCGCACTTCGTCGGCATCCACGCCCTGCAGGTGCTGCCGCTGGTGGCGTTCGGGCTGCTCCTGCTGGCCCGCCGCTACCGGGTGCTCGAATCCGACGTCGTCCGCCGCCGGCTGGTCCGGACCACGGGCGCCGGCTACGCGGGCCTGATCGCGCTGCTCACCTGGCAGGCCGAGCGCGGCCAGTCCATCGTGCACCCGGACTTCTGGACCCTCGCCGCCGCCACCGGCCTCATCGCGGCGCTCGCCGTCGCGGGCACGCTCTCACTGCGGTCGCTCCCGCGGGCGGAGCGGGTCGTTTCTGCCGAAATTCTGAGATCCGCCCGGTAGACCGGACGCCCCGGGCGAAAGGTGAGTCGCGATGGTGCACCCGCAGGCACTGCTGGACGAGCTGGAGCGCGCTCCGGAAGTCCCCGCGTTCGAACACGGCACCCGGGTGACCACCCGCGGCGAGCTGCGGGAACTGATCGGCCGGTTCACCGCGGGCCTGCGGGCCGCCGGGCTCGGCCCGGGCGACGGCGTCGGGCTGGCCACCGCCGTCACGCCGGAGGGATTCGCCGCGCTCGTCGCGGTGCACGTGCTCGGCGCCCGCGCGGTCGCGGTGCGGCCCGGGCTGCCGGAGGCGCAGCTGCGGCACATCCTCCGCGACGTCGACGCCCTGGTCACCGACGCGGAACCGGTGGCCGCCGGGGTGCCGGTGCTGCGGGTGGGGCCGTCCCTGCTGGCCCGCTACACCGAGCCGGTGCCGCAGGGACGGCTCGACGACATCGCGACGGTCGTGTTCACCAGCGGCAGCACCGGCGTCCCGAAGGGCGTGGCGTACCGCTACCGCGCGCTGACCGAAGGCCGGGTCTGGCGGCCGCCGGTACCGGGCTCGGCGCACGAGCGGCTGGGCGCGGGGTTCGGCCGGTACCTGCTGTTCGGCTCGCTGGCCAGCGCGGTGATGGTCGAGCAGCTGGGGGTCTGCCTGTTCGCGGGCGGCACGGCGGTGATCCCCGAGGGGCTGCCGGACTTCCCGGGCGTCCTGCCGCGGCTGGGCATCTCGGCGGCGCTGACCACGGTGCCGCGGCTGCACCAGATGCTCGACGTGCTGCGCGGTTCGGACGTCGACCTGAGTTGCCTGCGAAGGCTGATCGTGGCCGGTTCGCCGGTGCCGCCGCACAAGCTCGCCGAGGCGGCCGAGCGGATCGGGCCCGCGATGCACCACGCGTACGGGCAGACCGAGACGGGGATGCTGACCATCTGCCGCGCCGACGAGGGGCCGGGTTCGGTGGGGAAGGCGTGCGACTCGGTGGAAATCGCGGTGCGGGAGGGCGAGGTCTGGGTGCGCACGCCGTCGGCGTTCGCGGGCTACTGGCGTGACGAGGCTGCCACGGCCGAGGTGCTGCGCGAGGGCTGGGTGCGCACGCAGGACCTCGGGCACCTCGACGAAGCGGGCTACCTGCACCTGTCCGGCCGCGCGCGTGACGTGGTGATCGTGAACGCGATCATCCACTACACCGGCCCGATCGAGCGGGCGATCGCCGCGTGCCCGGACGTCGACCAAGCGTACGTCGTCGCGGTCCCGGACGCGCGGACCGGCGAGGCGGCGCACGCGTTCGTGGTGCCGGTGCCGGGTCGTGAGCCGGACCTGGGTGAGGTGCGCAAGGCGGTGGCGGCCGAACTGGGGGAGGCGGCGGTCCCGGCGCGGTTCAGCTTCGTGGCGTCGGTTCCGGTGGCGCCGTCGGGGAAACCGGACAAGGCGGCGCTGCGGGCGTCCCTTGTGGAGTGACTACTTCCCGGCGCGCAGATCCGTGATCACCTTGGCGACGCGCCGTTGCCTGGTCTCCGCGGTCTTCGCCTGCCCGATCGGCAGCACGAACCGCTGCTTCGCGCTGTAGGAAAGGCTCTCGAACCGGGCCCGGGCGGTGTCGTCGGCGGCGAGCGCTTCGGCCAGATCGGCGGGGATGTCGAGTTCCCGGGGTGCCGTGTCGAGCGTGATCTCGACGTCGACGTCGTCCCCGGCGGCGACCCCGGCCTGCTCGCGGTTCTCGGCGCTGAGCGGCACCAGGAACTGCCCGCCGCGGCTCGCGACCGTCGTGCGGTACGTGTGGCCGCCGAGCGTCACGGTGACCGCGGGCTTCTTGCCGGCGCCGAGCGCCTCGACGACGTCGGCGGGCACCGGCAGGCCGGTCGCGGTCTTGCCGCCGAGCAGCACGGTCGTGCGGAACTTCATGCCGCGAGTATGCCGCGTGCCGGCCGCCACGGCGGCCGGCACGCGGTGTAGCCGGTGTCAGACGCCGGTCGTCGTGCGGATCCAGCTGCGGCTGGAGGCGATGCTCGCGTAGTTCTGCGTGCCCTGCGGGTTCGAACCGGAGTTGCTGCCCGTCGAGCAGACCCCGACCTGGGCGCCGTTGTACAGCTCCGGGCCGCCCGAGTCGCCGTGCCAGGCCGAGCCGTTGATGCCCTGGCTGGCGATCGCCGTGCCGCCGAAGGCGTCCGAGCTCAGGCCCGTCACGCGCACGTTGGCCGTCTTCAGGGTGCTCGACGGCGGGCTGCTGCCCTGCGTGCGGCCCCAGCCGTAGATCTGGTTGGTCGACCCGGCCGGCGGGTTGCCCGTGCCGAGCTTCATGTACGTCGTGTTGACCGCCGTCGTCAGGTGCAGCAGGGCGATGTCCCCGTTCGGGGACGCCTTCTGCTGGTCGACGTTCGCGTTCGTGCCCTGCTGCAGCGTCACGTTGCCGACCTTGACGTGCATGCCCGGCGAGTTCAGGCAGTGCTGGGCGGTGAGCACCCACTGCGGGGCGATGATCGTCCCCGAGCACTCGAAACCGCCGTACGTCGTCACGTTGTTCCAGTAGATCTGGGCGCCCCACGGCGCGGAGGAGACCGTGCTCCCGCCGATGATGTCCTGCTGGGCGTCCGCCACCCCCGCTGAGACCAGACTCAGCGCCGCGGCGGCCACACCCACCGCGGCTACAGCCCTCGACATTCGCATGAAAATGCCCTTCGGCCCAGGTGATCCGGATATCCGTCCCGAACGGGACGTCCAGCTCAACGTAAGAGCCGTGAAGGATTTTCGGAACCTACCGAAGTCGGTAACCCCGTCGTCCCGGAGGTAGTGTGTGACGGCCTGTCGCTGCGGCGGCGGCCATGAAGGGGCGTTCAAATGCATTCTCGCGCGGTTGTTCCGGCGTGCCCGCAATTCTTGCCCCGGCGCCGGCCGGGAGCGTCGGCTGTCACCCACGGCTTCCGCACGATCGACCTCGACACGTTCACCGAGGGCAGCGGCGGGAGGTCCTGGACCTGATCCGGGGACCGCTGGTCCCGGCGGTGGCGGCGCGCTTCCCGGGGCCGGACGGCGAGGCGGTCCGGAAGTTCGTCGGCGAACTCGAAAAGGTGGCGCGGACGTGGGCGGACCTCGGTTAGCCTTCCCGCATGGCCGGGGAGGGCCGGAGGCCGGCGAAGACCCGCGAGCTGAACCACTGGGCCGACGACTGCACCGCGACCCTGAACCGGACTGGTCCGCCGGCTCCCGGCGTCCTGAACGGTCCCCGCCCATCGGCGGGGGAGGGGAAACATGTCAGCACCACAGTACGATCCCGAGCTCTTCGACGAGCTGATGCGCACCGAGCTGCGCAACCAGCCCATCAGCCGCTACGCGATCGCCACGCTCGTCTCCGGGCTGCTCGGCGGCCTGCTCGCGCCGGTCTTCGGCGCCATCGCGATTTCCCGGATCAAGAAACAGCAGCAGCGGGGGCTCGTGCTCGTCATCTGCGGCCTGGTCGCCTTCACCGCCTGGATGGGCGTGCTCGCCTACCGGATCAGCACCGGGACGGCGTGGTGGCAGCAGTACGCAGCCCAGAATCGGCTGCCCGAGAACGTGGTGCACGGACTCGACCTCGGCGCGCGTGACTGCTTCTGGTCTCCGGCGGCCTCGGGCGAGGCCGACGTGTTCCTGACGTCGTGCGCCGCGCCGCACACCGGTGAGGCGTTCGACGTGCTTCCGCTGGGCGAGGGCCCGATGCCCGACATCCTCGAGCTCTACCGCAGCGCCCTGGCCCGGTGCGAAGCCGGCGCCCGCCCGGTGCCCGACGTCCGCGTGCAGGTCATGACGCCGACGTCGTCGAGCTGGGCCAAGGGCAAGCACCGGGTGGTCTGCTACTACCACTTCGCCGCCGAGACGACCGGGCCCGTGGGGTGAACCTCCCGCCCGGGTCCGCTCCCGTGGTCGCGCACTGCCCGGAGTGGACCGTCCGCTGCTCGGACAGCCGGCCGTCGGCGGACGGGGCGTGGGCGAGGTGCTCGGGCACCGACACGGGACGGCTCCGGTGAAGCTGCCGCTGGACGAGCGGCTGACCCCGGAGCTGGTCGGCGCCGCTCCGGTCCTGCTCGCCCTGCCGCACGGGATCGACGACGCCCGCGCGCGGTTCGCCCGGGACGCGCATCGTGCAGTCCCCGGACGACGTGGTGCCGATCGACCCGGATCTCTGCGAGCCGGGCGATCGCACCGACGAGGAGCTGCGCACCGCGTGGGAGGTCGTGCGCGGGTGAGGTTCCGGAACTCGGACGTGATGGTCCACCTGGGGCTGAACGTCGAAACCGGAGAATTCGCGACGGCGGCCGAGGTGGCCGGCGAGGCGGCCGCCGAGTTCGGGGCGACGGTGTTGGAGATCCGGCGCGCCGACCCGGAAGCCGGGCGGACGGGCTTTCTCGTCGACGTGCTGTCGGCCATGCCGAGCTGCGCAGACCGACGTACGTGACACGGCCCGACTTCCCGCCGAGAGCGGACTCCGACCTGGCGTCCGGGTCCACCTGCGGGTGCCGGTCGCGGATCCGGTGCGAGCGCTGGAGCGGTGCGGTCCGGAAATCGCGGCGGCGAAGGCGTCGATCGTCCGGATCGGTTCGGCGCGCGCGGCCGGCTCGCCCCGGGAGTACTGCGAAGTCGCCCTGCTCTCGGCGGTTCCCGCGCTCGGCGTTGCCGGCCGTGCGGGCCCGAGGACGATCCGCTCCTCGAAGACTAGGACTCCGCCGGTTTCGTCCACGCCACCTGGACCAGCCCCGTCCCGTGCCGGCGGGACACCAGCGTTCCTCGCCCCGGCGGCTGTGGTGACGGCTTCACGTCCGCGAGCAACGCGCCTTCGTCCTTCGTCCCCGACATGATCAACCCCGGCGTGCCCAGCTCCCGGAGCCGCTGCAGCACCGGCTCGAACAACGCCCGCCCGGCGCCGCCGGACCCGCGGACGATGAGCACGTGCAGGCCGATGTCCCGGGCCTGCGGCAGGAACTCCAGCAGCGGCTGCAACGGGTTGCGCCCCACCGTCGCCACCAGCTCGTAGTCGTCCACCAGCACGAACAGCTCCGGGCCGCGCCACCACGACCGGTTCCGCAGCTGCTCGGGCGTCACCGACGGCCCGGGCAGCCGGTTGCGCATCGCCTGGGCGCACTCGCCGATCAGGTCCGTCAGCTTGCCCTCGGCGCCGGCGTACCCCAGCAGGTGCGGCTCCGGCACCGCGCCGAGCAGGCCACGCCGGTAGTCCGCGACGATGATCGCCGCTTCCTCCGGCGGGTAGGCCGACGTGATCCCCGAAGCGATGGCTCGCAGCAGCGAACTCTTGCCCGACTCCACGTCGCCGAAGGCCATGAAGTGCGGGTCGGCCGCGAAGTCCAGGTACACCGGGCGCAACGTCGATTCCGCGATGCCCAGCGTCACCTGCTTGCCCGGGGCCGCGGGCAGCGTGTCCAGCGGCACCTCCGGCGGCAGCAGCCGGACCTGCGGGGCGCGCGGTCCCTGCCACGCCGCCGAAATCCGGCGCACCAGGTCGACGCCGCCCGCGCCGACCGTCTCCGGGCGCTGGTCGGTGTCGATGCGCGGCAACGCCGCCAGGAAGTGGAGCTTCTCCGCGGTGATGCCGCGGCCCGGGCGGTCGGCGGGGACGTTGGCCGCCACCTTGCGGTCGACGGAGGAGTCCATCGGGTCGCCCAGGCGCAGTTCGAAGCGCGTGCCGATCGCGTCGCGCAGCTGGGCGCGGACGCCGATCCACTGGTTGAGCGAGACGATCACGTGGATGCCGAAGCCGAGCCCGCGCGCGGCCAGCCCGGTGATCTGCTCCTCCAGCTGCTCGTACTCCTGGCGGATCGTGGTCCAGTTGTCCACGAACAGGAACACGTCGCCGAACTCGCGCTCGTCCGTGCTCTCGGTGAACTCCGCACGCCGGGCGCGGAACGCCGCCATCGACTCGATCCCCTGCGCGGCGAAGAACTCCTCGCGCTGCTCCAGCAACGTCGTCAGCTCGGCGACGACCCGGCGGCAGCGTTGCGCGTCACGGCGGGTCGCATAGCCGGACACGTGCGGCAGCCCGGCGATCGGCGCCAGCGCGCCACCGCCCATGTCCAGCACGAAGAGCTGGACCTCGGCCGGCGTGTGCGTCAGCGCCAGCATGCCCGCGATGTCCTTCATCAGCGTCGACTTGCCGCTCTGCGGCGCGCCGACGATCAGCGCGTGCCCGGCCGCGCCGGAGAAGTCCGCCCACAGCATGTCCCGGCGCTGCTCGAACGGCTTGTCCACCAGCGCCACCGGGATTGTCAGCTTCCCGTTGCCGCCCCAGCCGAGCGGGCACAGGCCGCGCGCGGCGTCCTCGCCCAGCGGCGGCAGCAGCTGGTCCAGCGTCGGCGGTTCGGCCAGCGGCGGCAGCCAGATCTGGTGCGCGGCCGGGCCACGGCCCTCCAGGCGGGACAGCATCGCGCCGATGATCGTCTCGCCGGTATCGCCCTCCTCCGAAGGCGCCGGGGAGATTTCCGTCGTCACCGGGATCTCCACCGGGGCCAGGGAAAACGGCAGCACGCCGAGCTCTTGGCCGTCCTCGCGCACGACCGTGCTCCGCGGCGGCAGCTCGCCGGAGACGTAGGCCGCCTTGAGCCGGATCAGCGTTTCGGTGTCGGACTTCAGGTACGCCGAACCCGGCACCGGCGGCAGGTGGTAGGCGTCCGCGACGCCCAGCACGGCCCGGCTTTCCGCGGCGGAGAACGTCCGCAGCCCGATCCGGTACGACAGGTGGGAGTCCAGCCCGCGCAGCCGGCCCTCCTCCAGTCGCTGCGAAGCCAGCAGCAAATGAATGCCCAGCGACCGCCCGAGCCGGCCGATCGCGACGAACAGGTCGATGAACTCCGGGCGCGAGGACAGCAGCTCGCTGAACTCGTCGATGATCACCAGCAGCGACGGCAGCGGGTCCAGCGGCGCGCCGTCCGCGCGGGCCTTCTCGTAGTCGCGCACCGACGCGTAGTTCCCGGCCGCGTGCAGCAGTTCCTGCCGCCGCAGCAGCTCGCCGTTGAGCGCGTCGGCCATGCGGTCGACCAGCGCGAGGTCGTCGGAGAGGTTGGTGATGACGGCGCACGTGTGCGGCAGCCCGGTCATCCCGGCGAAGGTCGCGCCGCCCTTGAAGTCGATGAGCGCCAGGTTGAGCGTCTCCGACGAGTGCATCACGGCCAGCGCCGTCACCAGTGTCCGCAGCAGCTCGCTCTTGCCGGACCCGGTCGCGCCGATGACCAGGCCGTGCGGCCCCATCCCGCCCTCGGCCGACTCCTTGAGGTCCAGCTCCACCGGCCGGCCCTCCGGGTTGACACCCAGCGGGATCCGCAGCCGGTCGCGGGCCGCGCGCGGGGCCCAGGTGACGGCGGTGTCGGTGTCGCGCGGGTCGCCGATGCCGAGCAGCCCGGCCAGCCCGAACGTCGCCGACATCGGTTTCTCGCCGACGACCGCGGCGGGCGTGTGCAACGGCGTCAGCATCCGGGCGAGGGCTTCCGCGGCGCCGCGGTCGAGGACGTCCGGGCGGCCGAGGAAGCCCAGCCGCTGTTCGCCGCCTTCGCCGACGACCATGCCCAGGGACTCCGGTGCGGTGTGCAGGCTCAGCAGCCGCTCGGTCGACGACGCCCGCGGCTGCTCCGGCCCCACCTCGATCACCGTGACGCCGAGCCGGCCGTCCTCGCCGATCAGCCGGGGCTCGCCGTGGGCGTTGCCGCCGTCGACGAGGACCACGAGGTGGGGCAGGTCGAGCTCGGCCGCCGCGCGCCGGCTGAACACCGGACGTTCACCCAGGTCGGCGCCCAGCAGTTCGGCCAGCCCGGCCGCGGTGCCGTCGGCCAGCCGCCGCGAGCCGACGGCGTCGGCCGAGCCGGCCGCGGTGGCGTGCGGCAGCCACTTCGCCCACTCCCAGTCGTGCTGGCGGTCCGGCGCCACGCAGAGCGCGACCCGCAGGTCGGCGGGGGAGTGGAAGGTGACGAGCTGGCACAGCAGCGCCCGCACCAAACCGAGCACGGCGGGGCGCCGCCCGGCCACGGTGACCGCGGCGAACGACCGCAGCGAGAGCGCGACCGGCAGGCCGTCCACCGTCGAGTAGGTGCGGATGAAGTGCTTGAGGCTGGTCGAGGACACCGGGTCGAGGTCCTCCAGCGGCACGGTCTGCGGCGCCTTCAACGGCGTCGCGAGCCGCTGCGGCCCGGTGCCCGCGCGCACCTGCGCGAACTGCGGCTCGGTGCGCCGGCGGTCCCACAGCTTCCCGGTTTCGACGTAGGCCCACAGGTCGGCCGGGTCGGGCTGGACGGCGATCATGGCCGCGCGCTGGCCGTCGGCGATGTCGCGGACCTGGGCCCTTAGCCCGGACAGGTACCGCTGGTAGTCCCGGCGTTCGTCGTTGATCTGCGCCTTCTTCGCCATCCCGCCGCGGCCCAGCGACATCACCACCATGCCGCCCATGGCGCAGAGGAACAACGCGCCGAAGATCCAGGTCATCACGCCGCCGTCGCGTCCGATGTAGACGAACGACATCGCGCCCATGCCGAGCATCATCGGCAGGAACATCATCAGCTGCACCATCCCGCCCGACGAGCTCTTCGGGAGCATCGGCGGGGACTGCAGCACGATTTCGCTCGGTCGGTCGGACGGCAGGCTCATCAGGACAGGCTGCTCCAGTTCGGGGGCGGTCTGACCGGTATTTTGGCCACTCGCCGCCGCGCCGCGGTGGGTACTTTTGCCGTCCGCCCGCTTCCGGGGCCGAACCTACGCTCAGCCGAGCAGACCCCCCGGAAGGAGACCCATGGCCGGCGAGTACCGGGCTGAGCCCGAGGCGATGCGCTCCGCCGTGGGCAACGTCGGGGGCATCATCGCCCACGGCATCAACGCCGTGGCCGACCTCGAACGGCTCGTCGTGCAGCCGATGTCGTTCGCGACGTTCGGCAGCGCGGTCGCCGCCGCGAACGCGGCCCTGCACTCCGGCCAGATCACCGCCGTCCGCACGCTCCTGCAGCTGCTGCAGCAGGTCAACGGGCTCGTCAAGGCCAGCGCCGACGCCTACCAGGCGGCCGACCGGGACGTCGCCTCCGGCTACGGCGGCGGCCACGCTCCCGCGAGCACCGCGTCGTCGATCTGGGGCAGCTCGCACGCTTCCGAGCTCGCCACCCTGGCCATCAACGACAGCGCGGGCGCCCACGGCGAGCCGTCGTCGGTCGGGAACGTGCTGCGCTACCTGGGGGACGCGCGGCTGGGCCGGCTCGGCGACCACCCGATCACCGACACGCGCTTCCACGGCGTCGCCGACTTCAACGACTGGCTCGCCGGCGACGCCGACAACCAGGCGCGGGTCGGGCTGATCGAGGTCTACGCGGGCACCGCGCGCACGTTCTCCGACGTGCCCGGCGGCGTGCACAGCGGCGACGTCGTGGTCGTGGAGCCGCTGCTGTTCTCCGACCGCCGGCCGGTCATCGGCGTCGCCGGCGACGGCGGCCGCCTCTACAACCACGGGCTGCTCGACGCCCGCACCGGTGGGCTGGCGAGGGTCAGCGTCTACCGGCCCGCCTCCGTCGTCTGAACTCCTTGAACCTTTGTGAGGATCGATGCTGACTTTCCCGAACTCCAGCGCGATGGACGCGACCGCGTCTTCGGGCGGCCCGATCACGATCCTGCCGCAGATCGTCACCGGCCAGCCGGAGCAGATCGCCAAGCACGTGGTGGACCTGGTCCGCAAGGCCGAGCAGTTCCTGAGCATGTACAACGAGCTGACCAAGGCCGCCGACCAGCTCGGCAAGATCTGGTCGGGCGCGGCGAGCGAGTCGGCGCTGAAGAAGATCAACGACTCGCTCGGCCAGCTGACGAAGATCATCGACGTCGTCCAGAAGGGCGCCGAGCTCCTCGGTGTCTCCGGCACGCTGATCAAGACCGCGCAGGAGGCCTACCGCGCGGTGGTCGCCGCGGTGAACCCCACGGTCGCCGCGCTGATGTCGAACTGGTGGACCTACGGTGCCGCGGTCGCTTTGTCGACCGCGACGAGCGCGTCGCTGCGGGCGTTCATCACCGCGATCGGCGCGCTGCTCAAGGCCCTCGGCGCGGTGGACCTGGCCCAGCAGGTCACCACGCTCGCGCAGGTCATCGGCGAGATCGAGAAGCTCTTCCACCACGGTTCCGGCAGTTCGGGCGCCACGACGCCGTCGATCGGGAACACCCCGGTCACCGCGCCGCAGACCCCGCCGCCGGTGGCGAGCCCGTCGGGGCAGCAGGCGGTGGCGGGCGGGAGCGGCGGGGGGATCCCGCAGCAGCCCTCGTTCACTGACTACACCCCGCCCGCGCTCGCCACCGGCGGCGGTTCCAGCGGCCAGGCGGTGACCGGCAACGGCACCCCGCTGAACCCGGCCGACAGCTGGATCGCCGTCGACCCCGCGCAGAACGGCGCGACCGTGCCGGCCCAGCCGGCGCCGGTCACCCAGCCGGCCCCCGCGCCCGTGGTGCCCGCCCCGGCGGCCGGGCACGCCGACGAGGTCGTCATCCACACCAACCTGACCACCGGTGAGTCCACTGTGGAGGCTCCGGGTGGGCAGGACTTCGACCTCGACGTCGCGCTGGACTACAACGGCAAGCACTTCAGCCAGCACGTCGGCTACGACGCGGCGGGGAACTGACCGGTGACGGGCTCGGGGGTGGTCGATGCGTCCGGGGTGGTCAGCTCGGTGCTGTCCGGCTATCGGCGCGTGCTCGTCGAGTGCCGCCGGCGCGTCACCGGGGATCCCGGTGCGCTGAGCGCCGCTTCGCAGCGGGTCGCGGCCCGGGCTTCGGTGGTTTCGGGCAAGGCGCGTGAGATCGACGAGTCCGCGAAGACGCTGCACGCGGACTGGGACGGCGACGCTTACACGGCGTTCGCGACGGCCGCCGGGAAACTCGGCGAAGAGCTCACCGAGGCGGCCACGAAGCTCGGCGACCAGGCGAAGCGGCTCGGCACCACGGCCCGGCTCGTGCAGTCCGCGGAAGCCGCCGTCGACTCGGTGCTCGCGCAGTTCGACCAGTACGCGGCCCAGCTGACCGCGCAGGCCCGGGCGGTGAACTCCGCCTCGGTCGGCGCGTTCATCCAGGCCGCCCGGCAGCTCGGGGAAGAGAGCGTCGCCGCGGCCCGCCAGGTCGTCGACGAGTTCTCCGACGCGCTCGCCGAGCTGTTCCCGCCCGAAGGCGTCGGACGGCTCGAGCACGAGCTCGGCAAGTGGGCCCGCGGGCCGCTGCACTGGCTCAACGGCGAGCCCCTCGACGGCCGGAAGCGGCCGCGGACCGTGCCGTCGTGGTTCGGCAACTCCGGCTGGAAGAAGCTCACCTGGGACGGCCTCGAAGGCACCCGGGCGCTGAAGAAGGCGGACACGCCGTTCGGGCAGCCCGAAGCCGAGGGGCTGAAGAACAAGATCGGCCGCAACACCGAGATCACCTACTACAAGTTCCAGCACGAACAGGACGGCCTTTCCCCGGAGTACGACGGGAAGATCACGTCGAAGGGGTGGGACGCCGGCGCGTCCGGGCACGCGGAACTCGCGGCGCTGCACGGCGAAGCCGAAGCCAAGAAGGCGTGGGGCGTCGCCGAAGCCCACGCCAAGGGGACGGTGTTCGCCGGCGGCGAGGTGAGCGCGTCCGGCACGATCGGTGCGCACGGCGTCGGCGCGCACGCCAACGCGTTCGTGGGCGGGAAGGTCGAAGGGGAGCTCGCCGCGGACGTCGCGGGCATCGGCGTCGGCGCGAACGGCACCCTGCAGTACGGTCTCGGCGCGCAGCTGGACGCCCAGGCCGTCTACGACGCCGGGCACCTCAAGGTGAACTTCAAAGCGGGTGCGGCGCTGGGCCTCGGCCTGGGCGTCGGTGCGAAGATCGACATCGATCTGCCGAAGCTCGGCCACACGATCGGTGAGTACGGCGGCGCCGCGGTCGACGCCGTCAGCCACGCGGCCACCGACGCCGCGGACGCCGTGGGCTCCGCTTGGGACGACGCCGTTTCGTACGTGGGGCTGTGATGACCCTTCCCCTCGACTTCGTCATCCCGGACGGCTGGACCGCCGTCGACCCCGGCGACTCCGGCGCGGTGTTCGTCGCCGTGCACCCGGTGCCGGGTGAGGAGTTCACGCCGAACATCACGGTGAGCGTGCGGCAGCGGCCGGACGAGGCCTCGATCGACGCCATCGCCGCCGAGGCCGTCGAACGGCTTTCGCGCACGCTGGCCGGGCTCGAGGTGCTGAGCCGCCGCGCCGGTGGCGACCCGGCCGCGCCCGCCGTCATGCAGCTGCTGCGCCTGCGCACCGGCGAAGGCACCGAGCTGATCCAGACCCAGGTGCACCTGACGGTCCCCGGGGCCACCCCGGAAGACCGCGTGGTGCTCGAGCTCGCCTGCACGGCCGCGCCCGCGACCGCCCGGGCGCTCTCACCCGGTTTCCAGCGGTTCGTGGCCAGCGTCCACGTCCGCCAGCACGAAGGGAAGCAACAGTGACCGATCCGTACGCGGTGCCGGACATGGACGAGCTGCTGGCGCAGGTGCGCAAGCAGACCGAAGAGGTCCAGCGGATCCAGCGCACGGTCGAGGCGATGGAGATCAAGGCGCACTCGCGGCAGAACGAGGTCACCGTCACCCTCCGCGGCGACGGCCGCTTCACCTCGATCGACATCGACCCCCGCGCGATCCGCGAGTACGACGCCCGCAACCTCTCGGAGATCGTCCTGGAGGCGGTGAACGCCGGGCTGCAGAAGCTCGCCGAAGCCAGTTCCGCGAAGTTCGCCCCGGTGATCGCGGCCGCGAAAGACGTGTGATGACGCCCGCCGACGTTCTCTTTCCCGCGGAGGCGGCATGAGCACCGCCGACGTTCTCTTTCCCGCGGAGGCGGCATGAGCACCGCTCTGACCGGTACGACCCGGCGGGTCACGGTCGTGACGCCGCGGGCCCGTGTCGATGTCGCGCTGCCGCAGCAGTCGACGTTCGCCGAGTTGGTCCCGCAGCTCGTTCGGCTCGCCGGGGCGTCCGGGCAGGCGTCGGCCGAGCATCCGGGCTGGGTGCTCTCCCGCCTCGGCGGCGCACCACTGGCGCTGGGGTTGAGCGTCGCCGCCGCCCAGATCCGGGACGGCGAAGTGCTGCACCTGACCCCGCGGGAGCGCCCGCGGGGTCCGCTGCTGTTCGACGACGTCGTCGACTCGATCGCGAGTGTGGCCGACGCCGACGGCGGCTGGGGTCCCTCGGTGGCTAGGCGGTCCGGCCTGGTGGCCGCGGTGGTGCTGCTCCTGGCGGGCGGCCTGCTGGTGCAGGCGGCGGCGTCGGGCAGTGTCCTGGCGCCGATCGGGACGGGGTTGCTGGCCCTGGTTTTGCTGCTCGGCGGTGGCGCGTTGAGCCGCGCCTACGGCGACGCCGAGGCGGGCGCGGCGGGGTCGCTGGCCGGTGTCGGCGTCGCGCTGCTCGCGGGGATGGCCGTGCTGCCACCGCATCCGCTGTTCTCGCTGTCGGCAGGCCCGCTCGCCGCGGGTTTCGCGGCGGTGACGGTGTACGGCGTGCTGGCGGCGGTCTCGGTGGCCGACCGCCTGCCGTGGTTCGTGGCGATCACCGGCGCGGCGGGCTTCGGCGCGATCACTTCCGGGGTCGTGCTCCTGGCGGGCGTTTCCCCGCAGTCGGCGGCGGCGGTGGCCGCGGTGCTGGGCACGGCCCTGGCGGCGGTGGCGCCGATGCTGGCGTTGCGCCTGGCCCGGCTGCCGCTGCCGCGCGTGCCGGACGACATGGCGGCGTTCCGCGCGGACGAACAGCCGTCGCTGGGAACGGAGATGATCGGCCGGACGTCGCGCGCCCAGGCGGTGCTGACGGGGCTGCTGGTGGCGCTCGGGCTGGTGGTGCTGGCCGGTTCGGTGGTGCTTGCGTCGGGTGGGCCGTGGGAAGCGGGGCTGGCCGGTTTGCTGGGCCTGGCCTGGATCCTGCGGTCGCGGTCGTACGCCGGGCGCGCGCAGCGGTTGGTGCTGGTGGGGTTCGGCGTCCCGACGCTGGTGTCCGCGGGGGTGTGGCTGGTGGCCTCGGGCCACCGCACGGCGGTGTTCGCGGCCGGGTGCGCGGTGGTGCTGGCGGCGGTGGTCTGCCTGGTGTACGCGACGCGGGTGGCGCGCGGCCTGCGTTCGCCGTACTGGTCACGGCTTTTGGACGTGACGGAGTTCTTGGTGCTGCTGTCGCTGGTGCCGATGGTGGCGATGATCGCGGGGGTGTACGAGGCCGTCCGCGGCTGAGCGCCCGGCAGCCGTCGATGTATTCGACTGAACGTTTCATTGACGGTGCGGCGCGGCCACTGTTAAACCTGTTTCGGGAGCGCTCCCAGGCTGTCCGCCAGTCGACTCCAGGGAGATGCCATGTCAGCACGCCAAGACCGTTCCGAGATCGAGGGTTCGCCGCTCCTGCGCCGGCGGACCGTGCTGGCGGCGGGCGCCGCCCTGCCGGTGCTGGCGGTGGGGACGCCGGCCGCGGCGGCCACCGCGGTGGTCGTCGAGCCGTCGAACGTGCAGCAGACGATCCTGGGCTTCGGCGGGATGAACCACACCGTCTGGATCAGCGACCTCACCGCCGCCCAGCGCGAGACGGCGTTCGGCAACGGTACGGGACAGCTGGGCTTCACCGTGCTGCGCATCCCCGTCCACGAGGACCGCAACAACTGGAGCCGCGAGGTCGCCACGGCCCGGCGGGCGAGTGAACTCGGCGCCAAGGTCATCGCTTCGCCGTGGAACCCGCCCGCCTCGATGACCGAGAGCTTCTCCGGCGGCAAGCGGCTGAAATACAATTCCTACGCCGCCTATGCGCAGCACCTCAACGACTTCACCGCGTTCATGGCGAACAACGGAGCGCCCCTGTACGGGATCTCCGTCCAGAACGAGCCGGACTACGCCCAGCAGTGGACGGCGTGGACCGCCGCCGAGATCGTCAAGTTCCTGCGCGAGAACGCCGGCGTGCTCACCACCAAGGTCATCGCGCCCGAGTCGTTCCAGTACCGCAAGGCGATGTCCGATCCCATCCTCAACGACGCCACCGCCCTGGCGAACGTGGACATCATCGGCACGCACCTCTACGGCACCTCGTTCGCGAACCTGCCCTACCCGCTCTTCCAGCAGAAGGGCGGCGGCAAGGAGCTGTGGATGACCGAGGTCTACTACCCCAACAGCACCGACTCGGCCGACCTGTGGCCGCAGGCGCTCGACGTCGGCGAGCACGTCCACCGCGCGCTGGTGGACGGCCGGTTCCAGACCTACGTGTGGTGGTACATCCGCCGCTCGTACGGCCCGATGCGCGAGGACGGGCAAATCAGCAAGCGCGGCGCCTGCATGGCGCACTTCGCGAAGTGGGTCCGCCCCGGCTTTTCGCGGATCACCGCGACCGCGAACCCGCAGTCGAACGTCTACGTCTCGGCGTTCAAGAGCGGAGCCAGGATCGTCGTCGTCGCCATCAACAAGAACACCTCGGCGGCCGACCTCGCGTTCACCCTCCGGGACACCGGTTCCGCGACCGCCCAGACCTGGCTGACGAGCGCGAGCGCGAACCTCGCGCGCTCCACGGACGTCACCATCTCGAACGGGGCGTTCAACGCTCAGCTGCCGGCCCGCAGCATCCGGACGTTCGTGGTGAACTGAGCTGGGTGCCGCATTCAGGAGTCCAGCGCGAGGGGGAGGGTCCGCCGCACGCCGGCGCCGTGCCGTCCGTGCAGCGGGACCGCCGAGGGCGGCACCGGAACCGAAGCATCCGGCCGCGCGCCGACGCGGATCGTCACCTCCGCCTTCTCCTTGCCGCCCGGCGTCCGGGTCAGGGTGTACGACGTTGCCGTGAAAGCCGCGCCCGGCACCGAAAAGTCCACCGGGCGCGGCGAACGCGGGGTGAAGCACACCTGCGTGGAATCGCCCCACACCCACGACTTCCACCGCTCGGGCGGCCCGGACGCCGGGCCCTGGACCCCCAGGGCCACCCGCAGCTCCTTCGCCAGCTCCCCGGCTTCCAGCACCGTGCTCTGGTACCCGGCTTCGGCCAGCGCACCCATCAAGCTCAACGCCGCCGACGCCGTGCTCCGCAGCGCCCCGAGGTCACCGCCGCCGCGGGCGAGCGCCGCGACCGGGGCCAGGTCCGGCCGGTAGCGCACCGCCAGCCAGCGCACCCGCAGCACCTGGTCGCCGTGCGGGATCGCCCAGGTCAGCAGCTGGGCCGACGCCAGCGGGATGTCCGCCCGCCGGTACGCCGAGTGCAGGGCCTCGACCAGGGGGCCCGGCGCGCCCGGGTCCGGCGTCAAGCGGATCAGCGCGCTCCACCCGCCGTCGATCTCCGCGACGCCGAAGCGGTTGCCCGCCCGGTCGACGTGCTGGCGGACCTTCACCGGCCCCGCCACGCGCAGCAGCGGGTCCGGGCTGTCGCGGCGGGTGTCGTGGCGGCGCAACCGGAACGCCGTCCAGGTCAGCGCCCAGCCCGCCGGGTGCCGGCCCGCGAAACGCACCGACGTCAGCAGCACGAGCAACCCGGCCACCGCGCTGACCGCGATCCGCGCCGGCTGCGTGACGCCGTCGACGAGCCAGGCGAGCAGCACGGCGATCGCGGCGAGCTCCCACAGCGCCGCCTGCAGCGGCCGGATCGGCAGCAGCCACGGCAGCGGCGTGGACGCGGGCCGGGACGGTGCCGGGCGGCGGACAGCGGTATCGACGGACACGGGCTCCCCTTTCCCCGGCCCTCGACGCTACTGCCTCCCCAGATACCGCGTGGGCGTAAAAATTACCCTCGCCGCCCGCTGGTGCGGTGCCTAGCATCAAGCACTCGGAGGGTCGACGGACACAGCCGGGGGCACAGCAGCGTGTGGACGCAGCGGGACCAGATCCAGGCGTACCAGTTCCTCCGCCGCAGGCTCGTCTCCGCGCTCGTCGCCGCCGACGCCAACCACCCCGTCTCGCCCAGCCGCCGGCTCGTGCTCGGCACGGTGCTGGGCGTCGTGGCCGCCCTCCTGGTCACCGCCGTCTTCGGCATCATCGGCCTGCTGAACCCCGCCGGCGGCAAGGACTGGCTGGCCGGCGGCAAGGTGATCGTCGAGGAGGGCACCGGCGCGCGGTTCGTGCTCGGCGCCGACGGCGTCCTGCACCCGGTCCTCAACTACGCCTCCGCGCGCCTGCTGGCCGGCGGCACCGGCGACGCGACCGTGTCCGTGTCGCCGGAGAACCTCGGCAAGGCGGGCCGCGGCACCCAGATCGGCATCCCCGGCGCGCCCGACTCGCTGCCGGCGTCGAGCGCGCTCGTGACCACACCCTGGACGAGCTGCAGCCGGACCACCCAGGACGCGCCCGCGTCGGCCGAGCCGCGCACCGCCGTCCTGCTGGCCGCGCCCGCGTCCGGCGTCGAGCTGCCGCGGGACCAGGGCGTGATCGTGCGGCTGCCGGCGGGGGAGCGCTTCCTGCTGGCCGGGGGACGGCGCTATCGGCTGAGCGACGAGGCCGCGACGGCGCTGCAGTTCGACAGCTACCCGACGATCGCGGTGTCGTCGCGGTGGCTCGACACCGTCCCGGCCGGCCGCGACCTGACCGCGCTGCCGGTCGCCGGCGCCGGTGACCCCGGGCCGGCGGTGGGCGGCCGCGGCACCCGGGTCGGCGAAGTCCTCGCCGTCGTCGACGCGATGGCCGCGCCCGGCACCGCCACGTCGTACTACCTGGTCCGCCGCGAGGGCCTCGAGCCCGTCGGGCAGACCGAGGCGAGCCTGCTGGTGACGACGGAGGCCAACGCCGCCGCCTACCCCGGGCCGCCCGCGCCGGTGGAGGTCCGCGCGGCCGACGTCGCCGCGGTCGCGAAGGCCGCCGCGCCGCGCGCCGGCGGCGCCGACCCGGCCGCCTACCCCGACCGCATCCCCGGCAAGGCGCCGATCACCGGCAACGCCGTGGCGCTGTGCGTTCAGGGCAGCCGGTTGCTCGTTTCGGCCGAATTCCCGCTTCCCGCCGGCGCCAAAGCCATCCAGGTCGCCACCCGGACCGAAGCAAGGGTGGCGGACGAAGTGTTCGTGCCTCCCTCGGGAGGAGCCGTCGTCGTCGAAGCCGGTTCGGCCACCGCGTACCTGGTGACCGACACGGGCCGGAAGTACCCGGTGGTGACCGCGCAGGCCTTGGCCTCGCTCGGCTACGGAGGCGTCGCCAAGCCGCCGGTCACAGGTAGTTTGCTGGCATTGGTGCCGACGGGCCCCGCGCTGGACCCGGCCACGGCCGGACGGCCGGCTCCGTCGGGTGGAACGGGGTGAAAGTCGTGCACATGACAGAAGAGCGTTCGACCGAGGGTGAGCTGGACCAGGGGCGGGTCCGGGTCGCGGTCATCGAAGACCACCCGCTCTACCGCGTCTCCGTGGAACGTGTGCTGGCCGAGGCCGACTTCGTCGAGCTCGGCGCGGTCGTCGATTCGGTCGCCCGGTTCCACGTGCACCGGCAGCCGCCGGGCAGCGTGGTCCTGCTCGACCTGGGCCTGCCGGGCGTCGCGGGCGCGGCGGCCGTGCTGGAGGTCTGCGAGCTCGGGCACCACGTGCTCGTGGTCTCCGCGCAGGCGGAACCGGAGGTCGTGCTCGGCGCCATCGCGGCGGGGGCGCGCGGGTTCCTGTCGAAGGACGTCGACGCGGACGAGCTGCTGATCGCGATCAAGACGGTCGCCGACGGCGGCGCGTACGTCTCGGCGGTGGTCGCCGGGATGATCATGAAGGACAACGCCGACCGGCCCGCCGTGTCGGCCGAAGCCGAGCTGTCGCCGCGCGAGGAGCAGGTGCTGCGGCTGGTGGCGGCGGGGGAGCGGGACGTCGACATCGCGCTGATCCTCGGCATCGGCGTCCGGACGGTCCGCGGCTACCTCGACCGCATCCGCGACAAGACGGGCGAACGGCGGCGGCCGGGCCTGGTCAAGGAGGCCATCCGGCGCGGCCTGATCGGCGACGCGAACCCCCGGCGCGGCGGCCGCAAATGAGCGAGCCGGCGCCGTCTTCCCGGCGGATCTCCGTGGGCGTGATCGAGGACCACCCGCTCTACCGGTACGCGCTGACCCGCGTGCTGACCGAGGCACCGGACATCGAGCTCGGCGCGGTGGCGGACTCGGTGGCCCGGTTCGCGGTCCAGGACCAGGCGGCGGGCAGCGTCGTCGTCCTCGACCTCAAGCTGCGGGGCGTCCAGGACGCGGCCGCGGTCCTGGAGGTCGGGCAGATGGGGCACAAGGTGCTGGTGGTGTCCGCGCACGCGGAGCAGCCGGAGGTGCTCGGCGCGATGCAGGCGGGCGCGAAGGGCTTCCTGTCCAAGGACGTCGACGGCGACGAGCTCCTGCGCGCGATCCGCACGATCGCCGACGACAACGCGTACGTGTCGCCGACGCTGGCCGGGATGATCATCCAGGACAGCGAAGAGCGGCACGCGGGCCCGAAGATCGTGCTGTCGGAGCGGGAAAAGCAGGTCCTCCGCCTGGTGGCGGCGGGGGAGCGGGACGTCGACGTGGCCGAGATCCTCAACATCAGCGTCCGCACGGTGCGGTCGTACCTGGACCGCATCCGCGACAAGACCGGCGAACGGCGACGCGCGGGCTTCGTCCGCGTCGCCATCCGCGAAGGCCTGCTCCGCTGAGGTCGCCGACGCAGTGAATGACTCATTCCTGTCATCCGACGACAGGAATGAGTCATTCACTGCGTCCGGTGGTCAGAGGCGGCGGTTGGCCAGGGCTCCCGTCGCCGCGCGGGCCTGGGCCGGCACCGCCGGGTCCACGTCCACCAGCAGCGTCTCCGGCGCCGCCCCGGCCTGGGCGGTCACCCGGCCGAAGCCGTCCGCGACCAGCGAGTACCCGATGCCCGTCGGCGCCTTCGGGTTGACCGTGACGTCCGTCGCCGCGGGGTCGGCCTGGCCGCAGGCCAGCACCCAGCAGCCCGAGTCCAGCGCCCGCGCGCGCACCAGGACCTCCCACTGCTCGCGCTTGCCCTCGCCCGCGCCCCACGACGCCGGCAGCAGCACGACGTCGGCGCCGTCGTCGGCCAGCGCGCGGAACAGCTCCGGGAACCGCACGTCGTAGCAGGTCGCGACGCCGTAGACGACGCCGTCGAGCTCGAACGTGGTCGCCGCGGAACCGGGCGCCACCGTGTCCGACTCGGCGAAGCCGAACGCGTCGTAGAGGTGGATCTTGTCGTAGCCGCGGTGGTGCCCGCCGCCGGTGATCAGGAGCGTGTTGCGGACCCGGCCGTCGTCCGCCGGGGTGAACATCCCGGCCACGATCACCACGTCGTGCTCGGCGGCCACCGCGGCCACCGCCGACGCCCACGGGCCGTCGAGGGGCTCCGCGACCGGCTCGAGCGGCCGGCCGAACCGCGCCATGGTCGCTTCGGGGAACACGACGATCCGCGCGCCGTCCGCCACCGCGGACTCCACGCGGGAGCGAACGAGTTTCAGGTTCGCTTCCGGATCGTCACCCGAGTTGACCTGGCACAACGCGATTCGCGCCACCGCTGCCTCCTGCATGCTGGGATCGGCCGTCATTCCGCCGCACCAGGGAGTATCGCCGAAAACCCGTTCGGCGTGACCTCGTACCCTGGTGGTCATGTTGAACCGCACCGACCTGCGAGGGCAGGTCCCGACCGCCGCCGAACTGCGCGCCACGCTCCCCCGCGCCGAATACGACGTGGACGCGGCACTGCATCACGTGCGCCCGGTGGTCGAGGCGGTCCGCGACCGCGGTGTCGAAGCCGTCCTCTCCTACACCGAGAAGTTCGACAAGGTGCGGCCCGCGTCCGTGCGGGTGCCGCGCGAGCGGTTGACGAAGGCGCTGGCCGAGCTGGACCCGGCCGTGCGCGCCGCGCTCGAGGAGTCGATCACCCGCGCCCGGAAGGTGCACGCCGAGCAGCGCCGCACCGACGTCACCACCACCGTCGTCGAGGGCGGCACGGTCACCGAGAAGTGGGTGCCGGTCGAGCGCGTCGGGCTGTACGCGCCGGGCGGGCTGGCCGTGTACCCCTCGACGGTGGTGATGAACGTCGTCCCGGCGCAGATCGCGGGCGTCGGCTCCCTGGTCGTCTGCTCGCCGCCGCAGGCCGCGTTCGACGGCCTGCCGCACCCGACCATCCTCGCCGCGGCCGAGCTCCTCGGCGTCGACGAGGTCTGGGCGGCGGGTGGCGCGCAGGCCGTCGCGCTGCTGGCGTACGGCGGCACGGACACCGACGGCGCCGAGCTCGCCCCGGTCGACATCGTCACCGGGCCGGGCAACATCTACCTCACCGCGGCCAAGCGGCTCCTGCGTGGCCTGATCGGCATCGACGCCGAGGCCGGGCCCACCGAGATCGCCATCCTCGCCGACGAGACGGCCGACCCGGTGCACGTCGCCGCCGACCTGATCAGCCAGGCCGAGCACGACCCCCTCGCCGCGAGCGTCCTGGTGACGACGTCGACCGAGCTGGCCGACGCCGTCGACAAGGAACTGGTCAACCGCGTCGCCGCCACCAAGCACACCGAGCGCGTCGCGGAAGCGCTGGCGGGCAAGCAGTCCGGCATCATCCTGGTGTCCACAGTGGACGACGGACTGCGCGTCGTCGACGCCTACGCCGCCGAGCACCTGGAGATCCAGACGGCGGACGCGCGCGCGGTCGCCGCCCGGGTCCGCAACGCCGGCGCGATCTTCGTCGGCGCGTACGCCCCGGTGTCGCTCGGCGACTACTGCGCCGGGTCCAACCACGTCCTGCCCACCGGCGGGTTCGCCCGCCACTCCTCGGGCCTGTCCGTGCAGAGCTTCCTCAAGGGCATCCACGTCGTGGACTACACCGAGGACGCGCTGCGCGAGGTCGCCGGCCGCGTCGTCGCGCTGGCCGACGCCGAGGACCTGCCCGCGCACGGCGAGGCCGTCACCGCGCGCTTCGGAGGTTCGGTCCGATGACGATCGGCGAAGAGGTCACCCTGGACCAGCTGCCGCTGCGGGACGACCTGCGCGGCAAGTCGCCGTACGGCGCACCGCAGCTGGACGTCCCGATCCGGCTCAACACGAACGAGAACCCGTACCCGCCGCCGCCGGAGCTGGTCGCCGACATCGCGGAGGCCGTCCGCGCTGAGGCCGCCGAGCTGCACCGCTACCCGGATCGCGACGCGGTGGCGCTGCGGCAGGACCTGGCCGACTACCTGAGCGTGTCGACGCGGGTGGTGCTGTCGGAGGCGAACGTCTGGGCCGCCAACGGGTCCAACGAGGTCCTGCAGCAGATCCTGCAGGCGTTCGGCGGTCCCGGGCGCAGCGCGCTCGGCTTCGAGCCGTCGTACTCGATGCACCCGATCATCGCCTCGGGCACCCGCACCGAGTGGCTCCCGGCGCCGCGCCGGGCCGACTTCAGCCTCGACACCGCCGCGGCGGCCGCGGTCATCGCGGAACGTCGTCCGGACGTCGTGTTCGTCACCAGCCCGAACAACCCGACGGGCGGTTCGATCCCGCTTTCCGAGCTGCGCACGTTGCTCGACGCGGCCACCGGGATCGTCGTGGTCGACGAGGCGTACGCGGAGTTCTCGTCGCAGCCGAGCGCGGTCGAGCTGCTGGCGGACTACCCGTCGCGGCTGATCGTGTCGCGCACGATGAGCAAGGCGTTCGCCTTCGCGGGCGGGCGGCTCGGCTACCTGGCGGCGGCACCGGCGGTCGTCGACGCGCTGCAGCTGGTGCGCCTGCCGTACCACTTGTCCCGGCTGACGCAGGCGGCGGCGCGGGCGGCGCTGCGGCACGCGGACGCCACTTTGGACAGTGTGCACAAGCTGGCCGCGGAACGCGACCGCGTCGTGGAAGCGCTGGCGGGCCTGGGTTACGACCCGGTGCCGAGCGACTCGAACTTCGTCCTCTTCGGACGGTTCAGCGACCCGCACGCGGCCTGGGAGTCCTATTTGGCCAAGGGGGTGCTGATCCGCGACCCGGGCATCCCCGGTCACCTGCGGGTGAGCATCGGCACCCCGGAAGAGAACGACGCCTTCCTCGAGGCGAGTAAGGAAGTCTCGCGATGACCCGCATCGGCAAGGTCGAACGGACCACCAAGGAGTCCTCGATCTTCGTCCAGCTGGACCTCGACGGCACGGGCGAAGTCGACATCTCGACCGGCGTCCCGTTCTACGACCACATGCTGACGGCGTTCGGCGTCCACGGCTCGCTGGACCTGAAGGTCGAGGCCACCGGCGACGTCCACATCGACGCCCACCACACGGTGGAGGACACGGCGATCGTGCTCGGCCAGGCGATCCGCCAGGCCCTGGGCGACAAGAGCGGCATCCGCCGCTTCGGCGACGCGTGGATCCCGATGGACGAGACCCTCGCCCACGCGGCCGTCGACGTCTCGGGCCGGCCGTACTGCGTGCACGTGGGCGAGCCGGAGCAGTTCACCACGTTCACCATCGGCGGCAACTACCCGTTCGTGCTGACCCGGCACGTGTTCGACTCGCTGGCGTTCCACGCCCAGATCGCGTTGCACGTGCGGGTGATCCACGGCCGCGACCCGCACCACATCGCGGAGGCGGAGTACAAGGCGGTGGCGAGGGCGTTGCGCGCGGCGACCGAGCCGGACCCGCGCGCGGGCGGCATCCCCTCGACGAAGGGCGTTCTGTGAACAACGGAGTCGTCGGCGTGCTCCTGCTCGCCCTGGGCGGTTTCCTGGCGGGCGGGGTCTATTCCACCTGGAAGACGGCGAAGTTCATGGCGGTGGTGCTCGGCGTCGCGGCCGTCCTCGCCATCGGCGGCGCGATCTTCTGGTTCTCGAGCTAGTGCCGCGGCGTCGCAAGTTGTTTGACGTTCGGGGTGGCCGGAGCCGGCTCGCTTCCCGAAACCGGCCCGGTCAGTGCGGATTTCCGGCCGCGGCGATGTAGTGAATGACTCGTTCACCTCGTCCGACGACATGAATGAGTCATTCATGTCGTCGGACCAGCCGCTGCCAGGAGGCTGTCAACGAACATCAGACGCGCGACACCAGGCAGCCCTCACCCGTCGGCCAGCCGCTGGATGGTGGCGCCCAGCCAAGCCTCGAGTGCGGCGGGCTCGCCGAGTTCGGACCGCAGGACCCGGCGGCGCGTGGAAACGCCGAGCACGAACGCGTCGATCGCGGCGGCCCGGCTACGGGCGTCCGCGTCGGTGAGGCCGCTTTCGCGCAGGTAGCGCTGCAGCGGCTCCAGCGAGTTCGTGTCGAGGAACGCGGCCAGCGCCTCCGCCGCCTCCGGGCGTTCGCCGGACGCGCGGTGCAGCACCAGCAGCGGATCCTCCCCGGGGGCGCCGAACCAGCGCCGGACGATGTTCGCCGCGAGCCGGGTCCCCAGCGTGGACCGGTCGCCGTCGAAGGAGTCCGCGACGGCGATCTCCACGCGCGTTGCGGCCAGGAAAAGGCCGTCCTTGCCCCCGAAGTAACGCGTGATGAGGTTGGGCGACACGCCGGCGGCGTCGGCCACGCCTTTGACCGTGACGGCCGTGTAGCTGTGCCGGGCGAAGTGGCGTCGAGCGTGCTCCAGGATCCGCTGCCGGGTGGCGGCCGCGTCGCGCGAACTCATGTGTACGAGCATACACAATGATGTGTACGCTGATACACATGGACGACGAGATGCGTGCCCGGCTCCGGCGGACCCGGCGGGTCACGACCCCGTGGAGCGAGGACCGCACGCGCGGCATCGGCGGCACCCGCCTCGACGCGCTCCTCGACCGCTGGGCGAACGGGTACGACTGGGCAGTGCACGAGCGCCGCATCGGCGAGTGGCCCTGGGTGACGGTGCGGGCGGGCGGCACCGACCTGCGGGTCGTCCACCAGCGGTCCGCGGATCCGGGCGCGCCGGTCGTCGTGCTGCTGCACGGCTGGCCGGACTCGGTGCTGCGGTTCGAGCGCGTCCTGCCGCTGCTCGCGGACGCGCACGTGGTGGTGCCCGCGCTGCCGGGCTTCCCGTTCGCGGCGCCGCTCACCACACCGGGGATGTCGGCCGGGCGGATGGCCGGGATCATCGCGGCCGCCCTCGCCGAGCTCGGTTACCCGAGGTACACGCTGTCGGGCGGCGATGTGGGCGGCACCGTGGCGGAGATCCTCGCGGGCGAGCACCCGGACCGGGTGGCCGCCCTGCACCTCACGAACGTCGCCCCGCAGCGCGCCCTCACGGTGGATCCGGCGAAGCTCCCGCCCGACGCAGCGGCTTATCCAGCCCGGGCGGGGCAGTGGTTCCGGGCCGAGGGCGGGTACATCGCCGAGCAGTCGACGCGGCCGAACACCCTTGCCGTCGCCCTCGGCGACTCACCCGCCGGCCTCGCGGCGTGGATCGTCGAGAAGCTCGAGTCGTGGTCGGGCGAGGGGGCGTTCACGGTGGACGAGCTGCTCACCTGGGTCACGGCTTACTGGGTCACTGGCACGATCGGCACCTCGTTCGCCACCTACACCGAACCGGCGGCGCTGCCCGCCCGGGTCGAGACGCCGACCGTGCTTTCGGTGTTCCCGCGGGACACCAAACCGGAGCCGCGGAGCTACGCGGAGGCGTTCCTGAACGTCCGCGAGTACGTGGAACACGAGGTCGGCGGCCATTTCGCGGCCTGGGAACAGCCGGAGGCGTACGCCGAAGACCTGCGCCGGGCGATCAAGCTGGGCGGCTGAAGCGTGCCTGCCCCCACCGCGGCGGGGGCAGGCACCGAAACTCAGCGGCTCGCGCCGACCAGTTCCCGCTCCTCGGGCTCGTCGAGGTGCTTCGTGAGCTTCTCGCCCTCGACGTCGACGTCCGGCAGGATCCGGTCCAGCCACTTCGGCAGCCACCACGCGCCGCGGCCGAGGAGGGACATCACCGCCGGGACCAGCGTCATGCGGACCACGAACGCGTCCACCAGCACGCCGAACGCCAGGGCGAAGCCGATCGACTGGATCAGCGACGACTCCGCGAGCACGAACCCGGCGAACACGCTGATCATGATCAGCGCCGCCGCGACCACCACGCGCGCGCCGTGCCGGAAGCCGGTGACCATCGCTTCTTGGGGCTCCGCGCCGTGGACGTGCTCCTCGCGCATCCGCGTCACCAGGAACACCTGGTAGTCCATCGCGAGTCCGAAGAGGACACCGATGAGCAGGATCGGCAGCATGCTCATGATCGGGCCGGTCGAGGCGACGCCGAGCAGGTCCGTGAGCCAGCCCCACTGGAACACCGCGACCACCGCGCCGAACGTCGCCGCGACCGAGCCGAGGAAGCCGATCGTCGCCTTCAGCGGCACCACCACCGAGCGGAACACCAGCATCAGCAGCACGAACGCCAGCCCGACGATCAGTGCCAGGTAGGGCAGCATCGCGTCCGACAGCTTCTCGGAGACGTCGATGTTCGCCGCGGTCTGGCCGGTGACGGACAGCTTCGCGCCCGTCCCGGTCTCCAGCGCGCCGGATTCGGTGCGGATCGCGGCCACCAGGTCTTCGGTCTGCGAGCTGCTCGGGCCGCTCTTCGGGATCACCGTGAGCAGCGCGGTGTCACCGGTCTGGTTGACCCGCGGCGGCGTGACGGCGGCGACGTCCGGCAGCTTCTGGATGTCGGCCGCGGCCCGGCCGAGGGCGGCCTGGCGGTTCGTGCTCGAAGAGACGTCGACGACGACCAGCAGCGGCCCGTTCGAGCCGGGGCCGAAGCTGCGGCTCGCGATCTCGTACGCCTTGTGCTGCGTCGACTCCGGTGCGGCCGTGCTGTCGTTGGGCAGGCCGAGCTGCATGCTCAGCGCGGGCAGCGCGACGACGGCCATCCCGGCCAGCGCGACCAGCAGCACCGGGATCCGGTGGCGGCCGACGAATCGCGCCCAGCGTTCGCCGTGCGTCGTTTCGACCGGCTTGCGGCGCAGCCGGATGCGGCTGCCGGCGACCCGGGCTCCGGAGAAGCCGAGGATCGCGGGCAGCAGCGTCAGGGCGATGAGCACGGCGACCGCGACGGTGACGGCCGCGGCGACGCCCATCTGGCCGAGGAACGGGATGCCGATCACGGTGAGCCCGGCCAGCGCGATGATGACGGTGAGCCCGGCGAACACGACGGCGGACCCGGCGGTGCCGGCGGCGCGTCCGGCGGCTTCTTCGGGGTCGCGGCCGATGCCCAGTTCGTGGCGGTAGCGCGAGACGATGAACAGCGCGTAGTCGATGCCGACGGCCAGGCCGATCATCAGCGCCAGGACCGGGGTGTTCGAGTTCAGTTCGAGGAAGCCGGAGGCGAGGAAGATGCCCGCCATGCCGGTGCCGACGCCGATCAGCGCGGTGAGCAGCGGGATCCCGGCCGCGAGCAGCGAGCCGAAGGTGATGACCAGCACGACGGCGGCGACCGCGACGCCCAGGCCTTCGGTGGCCCCGGTCGCGGGCACACCCTGCACGGCGTCACCGCCGAACTCGACGGTGAACCCGGCGGCGCGTCCGGCGTTCGCGGTGTCCAGGAGCGCCTGACGGTCCTCGTCGGTCAGCTCGTACGCCTTCGCTCCGTAACTGACCTGAGCGAGTGCGACGCGCTGATCGGGTGAGATCGACTGCACCTGGAACGGGTCGACCACCGCGGCGACCTTCGGGGCCGTCTTCAGCTGCCCGACCAGGGCTTCGACGGCGGCCTTGCCCTTCGCGTCGGTCACCGTGGTCCCGGCCGGGGCCTCGATGACGACGCGCGCGGTGGCGCCACCGGCGTTGGCCTGCGGGAACTTCTCGGTGAGCTGGTCGATCGCCCGCTGCGACTCGGTGCCGGGGATCGTCACCGAGTTCGACAGCTGACCCGACAGCGTCAGCGCGCCCAGGCCCAGTGCCACCAGGACCGCCGCCCAGACGGCCGCGACCAGCGCTCTGCGCCGGAAGGAAAACCGGCCGAGCCGGTACAGGAAGGTCGCCACGAGTCAGCTCCGTTTCGCCCGAACGGGCTCGGTTCACTCCATCAGGTCCCTTCCCAAGCTAGCCGATCGGCAAGGGAAGGTCCAAGCCGATCGGCAAGGATGTGACTTGCCGAACAGCAAGGTTTATTACTTGCCGTTCGGCTAGTAAGTCGGTTTGCCGATCGACAGGGCGTGACGTAGGCTCCGACGGCTGCTGAGGAGGAAGAATGACCGCCGGCCCGGCCGAGGACACCCGGACCCGTCTGCTGCAGACCGCGCTGCGCCTGTTCACCGAACACGGGGTCGAGGGCACGTCGCTGCAGATGATCGCCGACGCGCTGGGCATCACCAAGGCGGCTGTGTACTACCACTTCAAGACGAAGGCGGAGATCACCGAGGCGGTCGCCGAGCCGGGCGTCCGCGACCTGGACGAGCTGGTCCGCCGGGCCGCGGCGCAGAAGCGCCGGGGTGCGCAGGTGGACCTGCTGCTGGAGGGGTTCGTCGACCTGGTGATCCGCCACCGGGCGCTGGTGGCGCTGTTTTCGAGCGACCCGGGCATCGCCCGCGCGATCGAGAAGTCGGCCCACGGCGGCATGGAGGGCTTCGGCCAGGCATTGCTGGACATCCTTTCGGGCCCCGACCCGGACACGACGGCCCGCGTCAACGCCCTGGTGACGTTGACGGGCATCGCCATGGCGGGCGGCTCCCCGGATCTGGCCGCCCTCGGCGGCGAAGAGCTGCGCACGGAGCTGCTCGACGTGGGCCGCCGCCTCCTCGGCCGCCCCCGCCGCCGAGCCACCACCCCAGTCCCCGCGCTCTGACCCCGACCCTCGAGGTACGCGAGTCGACCCTCCAATCACGTGTGTCGACCCTTAAATCACGTGTGTTGACTCGGCAATCACGCGAGTTCGCGTACTTGGACGGTCGGTTCGCGTACCGGGAGGGTCGGATTGTGTGGACGGCGGCGGAACTCGCGTGATCAGCGGGGCATCTTGCGTGATCAGCGGGGCATCTTGCGTGATTGGCGGGACGACACGGCTCAGGTGAGGTGGGCGAGGTGGTGCGGGGGGACCGAGGGGGTGAGCCAGACTCCGTTCGCGCTCACCTGGAACGCGTGACCTTCCGCGGCCATCGCGGCGGCGTCGACCCGGAGGATCACCGGCTTGCCGCGGCGGGCGCCGACGATTCCGGCCGTTTCCACCGTGGCCGACAGGTGGACCGCGTGGCGGTTCATCGGGCGCAGGCCTTCGCGGAAGATCGCGTCGAGGTACTTCGCCACCGTGCCGTGGTAGAGCACGTCCGGCGGGGTGGCGTCCGGGAGGCCCAGATCGACCGTGACGCTGTGGCCCTGGCTCGCGCGGATGCGCGTTCCGGTTTCGTCGAAGGCGAAGCGGCGCTTGTTGTTCTTCTCGACCACTTCGTCGAGCTCCGCGCGGGTGATCGCGAGGGCGCGCACGAGCGCGTCGACCGGGACCCAGCCGTCGGGGGTGAGCGTGAGGCCGAGGGCGGCGGGGTCGTGGCGAAGGTGCCGCGACAGCCGCTTCGAGATGCGGATCAGTTCTCTTTCGTTCATTGCCTTCCCAGCATCCTCCCCGGGCGCAAGCGGTTTAGATGCCGCCCTCGACCGCGGGACGCAGCTTGCTCGCGCCGGGCCCGAAGCGGGCCAGCTCGTCGTCGTTGTTGTACAACGCGCAGCTGCGCAGGGAAAGGCAGCCGCAGCCGACGCAGCCGGTGAGCCGGTCGCGAAGCCGTTGCAGGGCGTCGATGCGCGCGTCGAGCTCGTGCTGCCAGTCGCGGGACAGGCGGCCCCAGTCCGCCTTCGTCGGGGCGTGCTCCGCCGGCAGCGTGGCCAGCGCCGAGCTGATGTCCTCGAGCGAGAGCCCGACCCGTTGCGCGGCACGGATGAACGCGATCCGGCGCAGCACCGAACGCGGGTACCGGCGCTGGTTGCCCGCCGACCGCTCCGAACTGATCAGCCCCTTCTCCTCGTAGAACCGCAATGCCGTGTGCGGAACCCCGCTGCGTTCCGCCACCTGTCCGATGCTGAGATGTTCAGCGAGCCTGGTCACCAGCTCAGGCTATCCTTGACTTCGAGTTTAGTCGAGGTTGCATCGTCGGGTCATGACCACTGTGACCGCGCCGGGCTACGCCGACCTGCCCCGGCTGATATCGCTGATGACCGGCGACGAAAAGCACAGCGCCGCCGCGGAGTCCACTTTGGACGTACTGTGGGTGCTCTACGACCGCGTGCTCGACGTCACGCCCGAGAACTTCCGCGAGCCCGGCCGCGATCGGTTCCTGTTGTCCAAGGGGCACGGGCCGATGGCGTACTACGCCGTGCTCACCGCGAAAGGCTTCATCGCCGAGGCCGAGCTGGCGACGTGGTCCGGCCCGGGGTCGCGGCTCGGCTACCACCCCGACCGGCGCCGCATCCCCGGCGTCGAAATCTCCAGCGGCTCCCTCGGCCACGGCCTGCCGATCGCGTTCGGCACCGCGCTCGGCCTGCGCGCCCGCGGCCTGACGAGCGCGAAGGTCGTGACACTCGTCGGCGACGCGGAGCTGGACGAGGGCTCGAACCACGAGGCGATCGTCGTCGCGGCGCGGGACCGCCTCGAAAACCTGACCACGGTGGTGATCGACAACCGGTCGTCGACGCGCGGCTGGCCGGGTGGCATCGCCCGCCGCTTCGCCGTCGAAGGCTGGGAGACGCGCACGGTGTCCGGCCGCGACCACGACGCGCTGCACGAAGCCTTCACCGCCACCCACCCCGGCCGGCCGCTGGCCGTGGTCGCCGTCGTCGAACCGAAGGGCTGAACCCGATGCCGATGCGGGAAACCTTCCTGGCCACGACCGAACGGATCATCGACGCCGACCCGGACGTCGCGGTCGTGCTGGCCGACATCTCGGCCGCGCAGCTCGCCGGCGTCGCGCGGCGGCACCCGGACCGGGTGATCAACGTCGGGATCCGCGAGCAGCTGCTGGTCAGCACGGGCGCCGGGCTGGCGCTCGCGGGCCTGCGGCCGATCGTGCACACGTTCCCGTCGTTCCTGGTGGAGCGCGCTTTCGAGCAGATCAAGCTGGACTTCTCGCACCAGGAGGTGGGCGGCGTCCTGGTGTCGTGGGGCGCGTCGTACGACATGTCGACGGCGGGCCGCACCCACCAGTCCCCGGCCGACGTCGCACTGATCGATTCCCTGCCGGCCTGGACGGTCCACGTGCCGGGCCACCCGGAGGAGGCGCGCCGGCTGCTCCTGGAGTCGATCCCGGGCGACGGCCGCGTGTACCTGCGCCTTTCGGCGCAGGAAAACGCTTCCCCGCACCTGGGGGTGGGCTTCACCCGCTTGCGTTCCGGCACTGACGGCGTGGTGGTGGCGGTGGGCCCGGTCCTGGACCGCGTCCTGCGCGCGACCGCGGGCCTGGACGTGACGGTGCTGTACGCGTCGACGATCCGGCCGTTCGACGCGGCCGGTTTGCGATCGGCGGTGCTCTCGTCTTCGGCTTCTGTCGTGCTGGTGGAGCCGTACCTGGCGGGGACGTCTTCTTCGTGGGTGGCGGAGGCGCTTTCGGACGTGCCGCACCGGTCGAAGGCGCTCGGGGTGCGGCGGGATGTGGAGGTGCGGACGTACGGGGAGATCGCGGACCACGATCTGGCGCATGGGCTGGATGCCGGGTCGCTGGGGTTGGCGATCAGGGAGTTTTTGGGGGAGTAGGAGGAGTGTCGCCGGCGCTGGGGTGTTCGTAGCGGATGTTCGAGTTCCTTTCCCGCTCGAGAACGGCCATCAGCTTCTGGTTGTTCCACCGTTCTTCGACCGTGTTCATCGGCAGCTTCACGTGGAGGCTTTCGTAAAGCTTGAACCGGTTGAGGTCGAGCACGGTGCCGACGATCGCCATGTAGTAGTCAGCAGCCGCGACGGAGGAACGGTAGGCGATCCACGCGAGGAAGTACGGCGCCAAGACGACGAGCAGCCACCACCCGTCCGAGAGGAGGCAGCCGGCGGTTTCGATGGTGACTATGAGGGCGACCACGCATAGCCTCACCGAGGTGTCGAGCTGTTGGCGTGAATCATTGAGGTAACCGACGTGTTCAGCGGGTGCGATCAAAGCCACGTGCGGCGCGGTGAGGATGGCATCGAGGCCGTATTGCGACCCGATATCGTCTTCGGCCGAACGAAGCGCATTGCCCAGCCGGGTCGGCATTACCCTCGAGGCTTCGGGATAGCGGTCGAACGCCACGTCCGCCGCGGTCGAAGCAGCGTGAAGCCCACTGGCCGCGTGGGCCTTGTCGGATGCGAGCTGCCCGATCAGCGCCCGTTCCAGGCGCGCTTTTTCCCACGACAGGGGATCTCCCCGGTGGGGCTTGTTCTTCGCTCGCCTTTCTTCGTATCCGGCCACCAACTGGTCGAGGAGGATTTCATCGCGCGCAGCCGCAAGCGCGGCGTAGCGCCGGTGCAATCTGGAGCGGCGCTTGCGGTGGCGGGTGATCGCTCTCCGGAGCAGGATCCGCGAGAACCAGGAACTTCCCCAGTAGCCCTCGAGGAGCCGGGTCATACCCAGCTGAAGCGGGTGGAGGAACAGGGCGAACATCGTGGTGGTCAGGACCAGCCATACCGCGCCGGCCAGGTTGATGCCCGCCAAGCGGTGCACCATCAGGTGCAGATCCGGCGCGGTCTTCCAGGCGTCGCTGGTCACCAGGGCCGTGGTCCACGCCGTGAGGAAGAGCGCCGGCACCACGCTGACGATGCTGAAGTAGCGACCGATCCGTCCGGCCAGGTCGACGGCGACCGTCGGAAGTGAGGGACTCGCCATCCTCGTGCCTAGCCGCGCATCTCGTCGACGTACTCTTCACAGACCGGGCACCAGTCCCGGTTCCCCTCCCGGCGGACCAGGGTTCCGCATTGCGGGCAGGACCGGCCAGCGTGGCGCCGCCGGTGGCCGGGAAGCGTCGGCGGCGGATTGCTCGTGAGCTGCGTGATCCGGCGAACGAACCGCAACCTGCGCATCCGCCTCACCCCGCCCTCCAGGATCCGACCATGTTAGGCCAGCATTCAGGCCCAGTCGACAAGCTGGGACGAGGTGGTCATGGGGGTTTCGCCCTGGGCGGTGCCTGCCGTGGGGATCGTTGCCGTTGCCGTGGCCGGGGTTTTCGGGGGTGGGTGGGCGTGGCTGGCCGTCGGCGTGCTCGGTGTTGCCGGGGCCGGGTGGGTGGCCGGGCTCGTGCTGCGGGAGGCGCGGACCGATACCGTGATGCACATGGGGCTCACAATCCGGCCGCTCGCTCTCGGGATCATCTGGCGCGGCGACGCACTGCTCGTCTTCGAAGGGCGCGACGACTTCAAAGGCGAGACCTACTACCGGCCGCTCGGGGGCGGGGTCGAGTTCGGCGAGGGCAGCAAAGATGCCCTCGTGCGCGAGTTCGGCGAGGAACTCGGTGCCGAGATCAAGGTCGGTGATCGGCTCGGGGTGCTCGAGAACGTCTTCACCTGGCGTGACCGGCGCGGGCACGAGATCGCCTTCGTCTTCACCGCCGAGTTCGTCGATGACAGCTTCTACCGGCGCGACGAGATGAAGATCCTCGACGACCCCGCCACCGCGCGGTGGGTCGACGTCCGCGAGTTCCGGGACGGCAGCAAGATCCTCTACCCCGCTGGGCTCCTCGAACTCCTTTCAGCGGATCAGTGACCGCGAAGTCGGTACGAGCTCGAACGAGGAATCCGCAGCCACCCGGCTGAACCACACCGAGAACGGGCCGTCCGTGCGGACCGGTAGCTGCGGGAACGTGTTCGGAGCCGGCTCCGTCTCGAACGCCGCGAACGCCGAATCCGGTGGGGACGCGGGCGACGACACCGTCACGTGCAGGCCCGTTCCCGGTGGCGGGGAAGCCAGGCCGCGGCGGAGGGGGCGCAGCAACAGCACGTTGTCGGAGTCGATCATCGTCTCGTTCGCCGCCGATCGGTGCTCCTTCCAGACCGGGCCGAAGTAGAACTGCGCCAGCGCCGCCTTGCGCTCGGACATCGAGCGGAAGCCGCGCAGCCACACGAACTCGTCCGGGGATGCCCGCGAGCGGAACAGCCCGAACAAGTGCGCGCCCGCGGCCTCCTGCGGCTCGACGAACTCGCGCTCGAACAGCTCGATCAGCTCGTCGCGCCGGCCGGGGTGCAAGGTGTAGCGCCGCAGCTCCACCACGGTTTCGAACGCGGAGTAAGGCTCGGTGACAGTCTCGGAAGAAGTCATGGTGCAGAAGCTAGCGGGCACCACCGACAAAAACCGGTCAGCGGAACGCCGCCAGCCCCGTGACCGCCTGGCCGAGGGACAGCGCGTGCATCTCCTCGGTGCCTTCGTAGGTCAGCACCGTCTCGAGGTTCGCCATGTGCCGCATCACCGGGTACTCCAGCGAAATCCCGTTGGCGCCGAGCATCGAACGCGCGGTGCGGGCCACGTCCAGCGCCGACCGGACGTTCGCCATCTTCCCGAAGCTGACGTGGTTGTGGTGCAGGGCGCCGGCGTCCTTGAGCCGCCCGATCTGCAGCGCCACCAGCCCGGCGCGGTTGACCTCGACGAGCAGGTCGGCGAGCTTGCGCTGGGTCAGCTGGAACCCGGCGAGCGGCTTCCCGAACTGCGACCGCGAGAGCGTGTACTCCAACGCGGCTTCGTAGCACGCGCGCGCCGCGCCGACGACCCCGAACAGGATGCCGTAGCGGGCTTCGTTGAGGCAGGACAGCGGCCCGCGCAGCCCGCGGACCTCGGGAAACGCCGCTGATGCAGGCAGCCGGACGCCGTCGAGGACCAGTTCCGCCGTCAGGGACGCCCGCAGTGACAGCTTGTGCTTGACCTCGTTCGCCGTGAAGCCCGGCGTCGACGTCGGGACGACGAAGCCGCGGATGCCGTCGTCGGTCTGCGCCCAGACGACCGCGACGTCGGCGACGGTTCCGTTGGTGATCCACATCTTCGTGCCCGAGAGCACCCAGTCGGAGCCGTCTCGCACCGCGCGGGTCCGCATCGAACCGGGGTCGCTGCCCGCGTCCGGTTCGGTCAGGCCGAAGCAGCCCAGCGCCTCGCCGGTGGCCATCCGCGGCAGCCACTCCTGCCGCTGCTCTTCGCTGCCCCACTTGTGGATCCCGTACATCGCCAGCGACCCCTGCACCGAGACGAAGCTGCGCAGGCCCGAGTCGACGGCCTCCAGTTCGCGGCACGCGATGCCGTACGCGATGGCGCTCGTGCCGGCGCAGCCGTAGCCCTCCAGGTGCATGCCGAGGAGGCCGAGCGAGCCGAAGCCCTTCGCCAGCTCCGCCGCGGGCAGCGCGCCCGTTTCGTACCAGTCGGCGACGTGGTCGAGCAGGTGGTCCTTCGCGTATGCGCGGACGGCGTCGCGGATGGCGCGTTCCTCTTCGGCGAGCCCGGCGTCGAGGTCGAGGAAGTCGTGCGGGTCAGGGGTGCGGCTGCTCATGAGGGCTCCCGGTGGACGCGTCGATGCGGCCACCGCAGGAAACCACAGTCAGGCGTCTGTTCTCCGCGTGGCGTTCGTCACGCGGGCAGCAGACGCGCTCGGCGAGCACCGCGGGCGGGTCTGCTGCCGTGGGATCAGCAGCTCGCTGAACTGCGGAAACGGCACGCTTTCGATGTCGTCACGCCAGGCGTGCAGCATCTGGGACAGCAGATCGTCCTCGGCCATCTTCGCCTCCCTGGCGTCCGGTCGTGCCGGGCTGAGCGCACACGATCGGGTGAAGTGATACCCGGGGAGCGGGACGGTCAAACGGATTTCTTCAAGATTTTTCCGGCCGGCGCGCGCTCTGTGGCAGGATGGCGTCGCCGCCGCCAAGGCCTCGACCTCCAGGAGCGCACATGCGCGCACTGCGGACGGCAAGTCTGCTCGCCCTCACCACCGCCACCCTGCTCGCCGCCGCCGGCGTCGCCACCGCGCACGGCACCCGCTGGCAGCAGGTCGGCCACACCACCGCCGAGAACCGGATCAGCGGCGAGGGCCTCGCGACACTCCGGCTGCCCGGCCACGCCCCCGAGATCGTCTACCGCAACGGCGCCACCATCCCGCAGCCGCTCAAGGACGAGGGCTGGGGCCACGTCGGCGACCCCGACTCGCTGCGCGGCTACGTCTTCGACGTCTACCAGGACACCCGGACTCCGACGCCGGCCACGAAGATGTACCTGGTCACCAAGCCGGACGGGACGACGACGGAGTTCGTCCACCCGCTGCAGCCCGACGAGCCGGCCGCCAACGCGAACGCCCAGGTCGCGGCCACGCCCGACGGGCAGTGGCTCGTCTCCGGCCCGCTCGGGGAGGTCGACCGCCTCTTCGTCTCCCCGGCGCCCTTCCTGAACCCGCGCGGCCCGAAGGTGGCCGGCGACCTCCCGGTCGCCGCCCGCATCCACCTCGACCACCACATCCGCAGTGCCCAGGGCTGCGACTTCGCCGGCGCGACGCGCCTGATCTGCGCGACCAGCGACCCGTACAACGACCTGTACCCGACGAACCTGCAGCTCCTGCAGATCGACCTCGCGCGCCCGCTGAACGGCCACGACGTGCCCGCCCGGGTCCGCGAGATCGGCCAGGTTCCGCTGGTCAGCACCTGCACGGGCACCTTCACGCCGGAAGGCGTCGACTACGACGACGGCGTGCTGCGCGTCGAGGTCGTGCCGCCGTCACCCTGCAACACGGTGACCGACGTCTATTCCTTCGAGCGCCGCTGAGGGCGACGGCTACGCTGGGTGGCGTGTCTCGTGTGGTGATCCTCGACTACGGTTCCGGCAACCTCCGCTCCGCCGAACGCGCTGTGGCGCGCGCCGGGGCCGATGTCGAGGTCACCGCCGACCCGCATGCCGCCGTCGAAGCCGACGGCCTGGTCGTACCCGGCGTCGGTGCCTACTCCGCCTGCATGGCGGGGCTGCTGGACGTGCAGGGGCACCGGATCATCGGGAAGCGGCTCGCCGGTGGGCGCCCGGTGCTCGGCATCTGCGTCGGCATGCAGATCCTGTTCTCCCGCGGCGTCGAGCACGGCGAGGAGACCGAAGGCACCGGGGAATGGCCCGGGGTCGTCGACCGGCTGCACGCCGACGTCCTGCCGCACATGGGGTGGAACACCGTGCGCGCGCCCGCGGACTCGCAGCTCTTCGCCGGTCTCGACCCCGAGGAGCGGTTCTACTTCGTGCACTCCTACGCCGCGCGCAAGTGGGAGCTCGACGGCCTGGCCGGGCAGGAACCGAAGGTCACCTGGGCCCACCACGGCGAGGACTTCGTCGCCGCGGTCGAAAACGGGCCGCTGTGGGCCACCCAGTTCCACCCGGAAAAGTCCGGCGACGCCGGGGCGCAGCTGCTGCGCAACTGGCTGGACTTCGTGGGGAGCTGAGTGACCGAGGTCCCGGTGGCCGACTTCGTCCGGTTCTTCGGCGACGGCAGCATCCGCGTCCTGCTGGACTGGAGGAGGCTGGCCACGGAGTGCCGGATCGAGACGATCACCAGCCGGTCGGCGGCCGTGCTCGGCGACCTGCGAACCGTCTGGTACGCCGGGCCGGACGGCCGGAACAGCGAATTTCGCGACGCGGGCGCCAGACCGTTGCGGGTCCGTGAGGCCGCCCTCACCGAAGCCTCGTGGCCGGCCAAGCGCGCCGCTCGGATCGCCGAGTTCGAGGCCCGCTTCCGCGCCGACGCCGGACCCGTCCAGCTTCCGCTCCCGGTCTACGTCCTCGGTGACTGCGGGTTCCTGCTGCTGGACGGCACGCACCGGGCGGTCGCGGCCCACCGAACCGGAGGGAACCTGCGACTGCTCCTGTTCGCCGTCCACGGCCCACAGGATGAGGGCATGCTGCCGGACCTGCGCTTCTAGCCGGCCACTCGCTTGGCCTCGGCCCGCTGGATCACGGCTTCGAACGCCATGTTGCGCAGTGCTTCCCAGCGTTCCGTCCGCCGCAGCCGCCGAATCGACCGCAGCAGGGCGGTGCACACCAGCAGCCCGGTCGGGACCGCGGCGATCCGGATGGCCACCGGCTCGTCGCCGATGGCCAGCACGTCGACGGTGCAGAGCAGGACCGGAACCAGCAGGCCGGCCAGGACGTTGATCTCCAGCTCGAGGAAGTCCAGCCGGAACGCCGCCGACCGGCCGCGCAGCCACAGCTTGCTGTAGGCGAAGACCTCGAGATCGGCGTCGGCGACGTGCCCGCCGCCCGCACCGGCCCGCTCTCCGAGGGACTTGCCGTCGCCGTCGACCAGTTCGAGCACCGGATGCTGCCGGACGAGCGCGTCGGCCGTCTCCTTGCCCACCAGCTTCCGCACCCGCGGCCAGCCCGGCGGGTCCGAGTGACGGCGGCGTCTGCGTTTCTCCAGCCTGCCCACCGTGACGAACGCCAGCTCGCGGGAGAGGTAGCCGAGCACGAACGCGCCCGACAGGCCCACGGCGGCGAACAGCACGATGCCCGCGCCGCGGACGCCGGACAACGTGTCGACGAAGAACCCGAGATCCGTTCCGGGGTGCCGGGCGTAGTGGATTCCCAACAAGGTCGCTTCGGTGAGCACACCTGCCCCCGGCAACAGGACGCTCACCAGCTGGACGACGACGTAGAACGGCAGTCGCTCGGAGAAGGAGTACCCGGCTTCGTTGTCAGACGCTTCCACCAACCCCCTTCCGGAACCGCAGTGAGAGTACGGCCGCGCGGCGCAGGTGGGTATCGGCCGAACCGGTCGGGCTGGCGACCCTCTGACCGGGTGATCCGGGTCTCCGCCCTAGAGTGAGCCGCGTGACTTTCACGCTCCTTCCCGCCGTTGATGTGGCCGATGGCCAGGCCGTGCGACTCGTCCAGGGCGAGGCCGGCACCGAGACCTCCTATGGCAGCCCGCTGGAGGCCGCGCTGGCCTGGCAGCGCGACGGCGCCGAGTGGATCCACCTGGTCGACCTCGACGCCGCGTTCGGCAAGGGCAGCAACCGCGAGCTGCTCGCCGAGGTCGTCGGCCGGCTCGACGTGCAGGTGGAGCTCTCCGGCGGCATCCGCGACGACGCGTCGCTGAAGGCCGCCCTGGACACCGGGGCCCGGCGGGTCAACCTCGGCACCGCCGCGCTCGAAGACCCGGAGTGGACCACCCGGGTCATCGGCGAGTACGGCGACCGCGTCGCGATCGGCCTCGACGTGCGGATCACCGAGGCCGGCCACCGGCTTTCGGCCCGCGGCTGGACCTCCGACGGCGGCGACCTGTGGGACGTCCTGGAGCGCCTCGACCGCGACGGCGCGTCCCGTTACGTCGTCACCGACGTCAGCAAGGACGGCACGCTGCGCGGCCCGAACCTCGAGCTGCTGCGTGACGTCGTCGCCCGCACGGACGCGCCGGTGATCGCCTCCGGCGGGGTGTCGAGCGTGGCCGACCTCGTCGCCCTGGCGGGCTTGGCGTCCGACGGCGTCGAGGGGTCCATCGTCGGAAAGGCGCTCTACGCCGGCGCGTTCACGCTGCCGGAAGCCCTTGCCGCGGTCGCGAAGCTCTAGCTCGGCCGGTAGGTCGTGATCGTGCCGCCGTGGCCGAAGGTGAGGACCTCGGTGGGGGTGAATGCGCGTGGCCCGAAGCCGCCGGTGAACATCGGTGTGCCGCCGCCCGCGATCACCGGGTACGACTTGACCACCAGTTCGTCGATCTCCGGCAGCAGCTGACCGGCCAGGTCCGCGCCGCCGCACAGCCAGATGTCCAAGCCTGCCTCGGCTTTGAGCTGCCGCATCAGCGCTCGCGGATCGCCGGGCACGAGCGTGACAGCCGGGTCGGCCTCGGTCAGCGACCGCGAGACGACGTACTGCCGCAGGGGGGGTACGGATCGGGGATGCCTTCGGCCAGGGGGATCGAATAGGTGGCGCGGCCCATGATCACCGTGTCGTACCGCTTGTTCGGCGTGTCCGCGGCCATTCCGATGAGCGGCCGGATGTGCCGCGGCATGGTCTCCGGGAACTCCGCGCGCACATGGGCGACCATGTCCGGGGCGAGCGGGTCGAAGTCGGTCTCGCCGCCGGGTCCGGCGATCATGCCGTCGATGCTGACGCCGGTGAAGTAGACGAGCTTGCGCATGAAGGTCCCCCTGTCGGAATAACTCCGTGTGTAGTACTTTGCGTGCAGTGGTGGCGACCGTAGTACTACGTCTGGAGTGGTGTCAACATCATGGTGCGACGCAACCCCGAGCGACGCGCGGCGCTGCTCGACGCCGCGATCGAGGTCCTGGCCAACGACGGCGCGCGCGGGCTCACCTTCCGCGCCGTCGACCAGCAGGCCGGCGTCCCGGTCGGCACGGCCTCCAACTACTTCTCCAGCCGCGGCGAGATCCTCAAGCACGCGGGGGAGCGGGTCTACGAGCGGCTGGTGGACCACGCGGTGCTCGCGGGCGGCCTCGAGGGGCCGCGCGACCGGGCCCGCGTCGCCGAGCTGATGCACGACCTCGTCGATCGCGTGGCCGCGTTCCCGACGGGATTCCTGGCGCTGCTGGAACTGCGGCTCGAAGCCGTGCGCCGGCCGGAACTGCGGGAGGTGCTGACCCGGCGCATCCGCGCGGACGTCGACTTCAACGTCGAATACCACGAGAAGTCCGGCCTGCCCGGCGACGGCACGACGGTGGTCCTGCTGTGGCTGGCCTTGAACTGGCTGATCATGGAACGGCTGACGCTGCCGGACCTGTTCACCGACGAGCAGCGCCACGACCTCGTCACGGCGCTGGTGGAGCGGCTGCTGGCCGGGCAGCCCTTACCTCCGGGGTAATCGACGCCATGCCGGCGAGCGGCCAGGATTCCTTCCACGACAAGGACAACCGGAAGGAACCGCCATGACCGCCTACGGCCTCGCGCACCTGCGCCCGCCCGCTGTGCTGCCGGAAGAAGCTTTCCAGTACCTGGAGCGCATCCAGGCGACGCTCGACCCGTACGGCGGCAAGTTCCTCGTGCACGGCGCGCCGGTGCAGGTCGTCGAAGGAGATTGGCCCGGCAGCCTCGTGCTCATCGGGTTCCCGAGCCTCGCCGTGGCCCGCGAATGGTACGACTCGCCCGCTTACCGCGAGATCCTGCCCCTGCGCGCGGACCACATCCCGGGTGACCTGATCCTGGTCGAGGGCTGCGGGCCGGACCACGACTCCGCCGCGCTGGCGGCGGCCCTGCGCGGCGCCGCTTGACGCCGAAAAGCGGCTGACAGCCGCCTCCGGAGGAGTAGGTTGCCGCGGGTGGAGGAGATCGTCACCCAGCTCGAAATGACCGCCGCCGATCAGCTCAACCCCGCTCCGCTCGTCGAGGGCGTTGCGCTGCGGGCCATCCGGCCGGGGCCGCTGATCCGTGAGCTGCACGTCCGGATCGGGACGCCCCACCGGTGGCCGAGCGCGTCCCGCGGCGACGAGGAATGGGCCCGCTGGCTCGCCGCGCCCCGCCGGGAATACCGGCTCGTCGAGTACCGCGGCGAGGTCGCCGGCGCCGCGGATTTCGAGCCGCAGCCCGGGAACGACGTCGAGATCACCACGTTCGGCCTGGTGCCGGAGTTCGTCGGCAAGGGACTCGGCGGGTTCGCGCTCACCCTGGTCGTCGCCGACGCGTGGGCGCTGCCCGGGACGCGGCGCGTCTGGCTGCACACCTCGACCCTCGACCACCCCAACGCGCTGCCGAACTACCTGCGGCGCGGTTTCCGGAGCTTCAGCCGTCCACTTTGACCGCGATGCCGATCGTCCGGTCCTCCGGGCCGCGCAGCTTCGAGAAGAACATCGTGACGCGCCCGACGATCCCGTACTTGCGGGCGATCGCCCGCCGGACCTGCTCGTTCTCGGCGGCGTCCAGCAGCCGGGCCTGGCCGGAGACCTTCGCGCCGTGCGTCTTCTTCCCTCGGACGTCACAGGCCTGGACCTCGACCCGGCCGTCGTTGCGGATGCGCTTGACCTTGCCGGCGGCGCGCTCCGACCACAGCACCAGTTCGCCGTCGCGGCCGGCCACCCAGATCGGGGTCGGCACGGCCCGCCCGTCGCGCCGGAAGGTGGTCAGGACGACGTAGCGCTCGGCGGCGAGGCGGTCGGTCTCGGAGGTCATGCGCCCACCGTAGCCGGGTGGCGGACGGCGATGCCGGGATAGCGGGTGAGCAGGCCCGTGTCGTCGCATTCGAGGACGCAGGCGAAGCCGAACGGCGCCTCGGGCCGGCCGCCGGCCGGCAGGGGCGAGCCGGTGCACCGGGAAGGTGTACGTCATCGCGGACGCCTCGAGGTCGAGGTTCCCGCGCACCGAGGCCGGCGATCCGCGCCGATCGCAGCGTCCACTGTGGACCCACGGCGAGGGGGTAGCGCACCGCCCACGCGGCGCTGCCGGGGAAGGTCATCGCCCACCGTAACCGGTGTGAGAAATGCCTAGGCCGTTCGGCACCGAAACCCCGCACGCCTGGAGGACGCGCTTCAACTCGTCCACCTGCAACGCTTTCGGGGCTGCATTCCCGCACCCTGGAGGGCATCGATGGCGGTCGGCCAGCAAATACCGGTTCATCCACAGGCAGGGTTCTTCGGCGCCGGGCCGTATCCCGCGCGCCGGGCCGTCATCGCGCTCACCGCCGTCGTGGCGGGGTTCGTGCTGACCGCCATCTGGTCGGCGCCGTTCGTCGACTCCGTGATCGGCGACAGTGTCGCGAACGGACTCCTCGGCTACGACGCGAAGGCCACCCCGATCAGCAGCGTCCTCGCCGGGACGCTCTTCGCGTTCGTTTCCGGCCTCGCGGGGTCGTTCACCGCCTGCAACATCGCCGCCTTCGGCGCGGTCGCGCCCCTGGTCGGCGACCAGGCGGGGGAGAAGCGGAGCGCGCTCAAGCCGCTCGGCTGGATCGCCGCCGGCATGCTCACCGTCTCGGTCGCCTACGGCGTGATCGTCGCGCTCGTCGGCACGCGGATGCCGCAGTTCGACACCGCGAAGACCACCGGGCTCTCCCCGCGCAGCGTGCAGTCCATGATCGCCTTCGGGGTCGTCGGCCTGGTCTTCCTGCTGATGGGCCTGATCGCGCTGGGCATCCTGCGCAACCCCTTCGCCGGCTTCACCCGCCGCCACCCCGCGGCGCCGCTGGTGCTGATGGGCGCCCTCATCGGCGGGTTCCTCATCGGCCGGCCGTACCCGCTCTTCCGGGTGATGTTCCGCAGCGCCGCGGAGCAGCACAACGTCCTCTACGGCGCCGCCGCGTTCGCCCTCCAGTCGCTCGGCAACATCGTCGTCATGGCGGTGCTATTCCTGATCCTCACGCGCGCCACGGGCGGGCGCGTGCAGCGCTGGCTGGCCGCGAAACCGGCGCGGATCGCGACCGTGACGGGCGTGGCGCTGCTCGTCGGCGGCACGTTCACGCTGCTCTACTGGGACGTCCGCGTGCTGGGCAGGCTCGGGATCATCTGGTTCCCGATGATCAACTGGTAAGCCGCCCGAGCCAGCGGTAGTCGGGTGCCGGGTCGGGCTGGACGCCGTTCGCGACGGCGATCAGCTCGGCCTCGGGCCGCGCCCCCGACACCGTCAGCCAGCGCCCCGACGGCAGCCGGACCGCGACCAGCGCGTCCCGCCCGTTCTGCGGGGCCGCGAAGAGGCCCTCGCCGCCGCGGACGGTCACCGGCGCGGCGCCGGTCATCCGGGGGGCGCTCGCGCCGGCGGTGACCCGCACCACGGGGATGGCCGGCCGGGCCGGGTCGGCCGCGGTCAGCGCGGTGCGCGCGTCGCCGGGGCCGGTGCCCGTCACCGCGGCCGACCGTTCGGCCAGCCCCGCCGGCAGCGGGCCGAACCTCAGCTCACCGTGGACGTCGACCGGTTCGGTGGTGACGGAGTCGGCGATCCGCTTGGCGACCGTGCGGGCGTCCGGGATTCCGGTGACCGAGGCGACCAGCACGTGCTGGTCGTCGGCCAGCCAGGTGACCTGGGCGTCGCTGCCGGAACCGGTGTCCATCGCGACCCGGCCGCGCACCAGGACCTGGTCCTTGAGCGACGCGATCTTGAGCGCCGCCTGCGACCAGTCGGGGTCGGCGGTGGAGTACGCCAGCAGCGTCACCGCGGCCTGGCCGGCCAGCCACCGCCGGACCCCCGGGGTGATCCCGGGGCCGCCTTCGCGGTGCTGCTCGGTGAGGCCCGCCGGCAGCCACCCCGGCCCGTAGGTGAGCACCGGGCGGCCCGCGGCCGGCACCGGGGCCGGGGGCGTGGTCAGCAGCTGCGTGCCCACCATGATGCCGACGACCAGCACGACCACGGCGGCGGCGACGAGGGCCAGCCGGGACGCCGGCTGCCGGTTCCGGCCGGCGCGCGCGAGCGCCTCGTGCACCGCCGCCCCGTCCGGGGCGCGGGCGGCCAGGCGGTCGAGGCTGTCCCGGATCAGCGTCTCGGTCTCGTGCTCGCTGCGGGTCATTCGGGGGCTCCGGTGGTGACGACGGTGTGCTTCAACCCGGCTTCGCGCAGGGTGGTCAGTGCCCGCGAGATCTGGCTGCGCACGGTGGAGGCGCCACACCGCAGGATCGCGGCGATCTCGCTGTCGGAGTAGTTCTCGTAGTACCGCAGCACCACGGCCGCGCGCTGCTTGCGGGGCAGCGTGGCGAGCAGGCCGAGCATGGCGTCCCGCTCGTCGTAGGCGGCCGCGGGGTCCGGTTCGGGCGGGCCGAGCGCGTCGAGGACGTCGTGGCTGCTCGACACCATCCGCCGCACCGCCCGCCGCCGCCACGACAGGTACTCGTTGGTGACCATCCGCCGCACGTAGGTCGGCGGCGCGGCGATGTCGTCCCACCGCTGCTGGGCGCGCAGGAGCACGTCCTGGACGACGTCCTGCGCCAGGTGCGGGTCGTTCGTCAGGACGGTGGCGTAGCGGAGCAGCCCGTCGAGCCGCTCCGCCACGAACTCTTCGAAGGTCACACGCGTCCTTTCGGTCACCACTGTGGACGCGCGAGGGGGCCCGGCCGCTGCGTGGCGGACGGAAGTTTTTTATCGCGCCAGGACGTCCTCCAGCCGGACGAAGGCGAAGCCGGTGGTCGGCAGGTCGCCGGCAGAAGGGCGGCGCTCGCCGTCGTGGACCACCAGGAGCCCGTGCGGGAAGCGGCGGCCCAGGGACGCCGTGCTGATCGCCGAGCCGTCGGAGTGCTCGACCGAGTCCGTGCCGCGGCCCGCGACGATCCGCAGGTCACGGACGTGCTTGCCGTAGACGACGAACCGCGAGTCGCCCTGGCTGGAGGCGAAGAGCGTGCCGTCCGCCAGCGCGAGACCCTCCGCGTCGGCGGTCAGCCACCGGCCGCCGAAGCCGGGGTCGGGGCCGGCCGGGACGCACTCCTCGGTGGCCGCGTCCCAGCGCGAAGGGACGCCGAAGGAGCGCACGCGGTCGCTCAGCTCGGGCCGGCCGAAGCCGGACGGCGTCAGCGGGATCCGCCAGATCCCGACATCCTCCTGGGCGGTGTAGAGCACCCGCCCGTCGAGCACCGAGCCCTCCAGCTGCGGCCCCTCTCCGGGCTCCTCGCACGGCGACCAGGCCGAACCGTCCGGAAGGCGGAACGTCGACGGCAGGTCCACGGTGGCGATCGGTGCGGTGCCGACGGTGCCGCCCGGCCGGTCGACGAGCCGCAGGAGCGCCACCCGCGTCTCGTGCCGTCGGGTCACCGCCACCCACCGGACGCCGGTGTGCGGGTCCCGGCCCGCGGCCAGGCCGTAGGCGGTCCGCTGCTCGTCCACTTCGGACTCCGACGCGGAGAACACCGGCGCGGCGGCGGGGTCGGTGACGTCGCGCAGCACGTGCGCGCCGGCGGCCGAGCCCGCCGGGTCGATCCGGTAGACGCGGACGCGGTCCCGGCCCCGGTCGCTGACGACGGCCAGGTCCCCGACGACGTCGACGTTGTTGAACCGCCCGCCCGGCCCGGCCGGGACCAGCTGCAGGGTCCGCCCGCCCAGGTCGAACGCGGCGAGGCCGCCCTTCTTGAGGGTGCCGAGGACGACGCTGCGTTCGGGGTCGCGGGGGTGCACCCAGATCGCGGGGTCGTCGGCATCGGCGTTGGCGGGGGAGGCGCCGGCGTCGTCGACGAAGGCCTGCGTCTGGAGGACGGGCGCCGGCTCGCGGGGCGCGGCCGAAGCGGGGACGGCGGTCAGCAGGGAGACGGCGGCGACGGCCACCGGGAGGAGTCTGCGCACGCGCGGAAACTAGACGAATCGGGTGGCCGGAGCGTGAACGGCGGATGCCGGATCGCCGCACCGGCCGTGCCATTGACCGATGTCCGGAGCCCCTTGACTACGCTGGTGGCCATGTCTGTCGCGGTGCGGGTGATCCCCTGTCTCGACGTCGACGCGGGCCGGGTGGTGAAGGGGGTCAACTTCGCCGGCCTCCGTGACGCCGGTGACCCTGTCGAGCTGGCCCGGCGCTACGACGCCGAAGGCGCCGACGAGCTCACCTTCCTCGACGTCACGGCCTCCTCCGGGGACCGCGAGACCACCTACGACGTCGTCCGCCGGACTGCCGAGCAGGTCTTCATCCCGCTCACCGTCGGGGGCGGGGTGCGCAGCAACGACGACGTCAACCGGCTGCTGCGGACCGGCGCCGACAAGGTCAGCATCAACACCGCCGCGATCGCGCGGCCCGAGTTCCTCAGCGAGGCGTCGAGGCGGTTCGGCGCCCAGTGCATCGTGCTGTCCGTCGATGCCCGGCGCGTGCCCGAAGGCGGCGAGCCGACGGCCTCCGGCTTCGAGGTGACCACCCACGGCGGCCGCCGCGGGACCGGGATCGACGCCGTCGAGTGGGCCGCGCGGGGCGAGGAACTCGGCGTCGGGGAGATCCTGCTGAACTCCATGGACGCCGACGGCACCAAGAACGGCTTCGACCTGGAGCTCATCGAGCTCGTGCGCAAGGCCGTGCGCGTCCCGGTGATCGCCAGCGGAGGTGCCGGGGCCGTCGAGCACTTCCTGCCCGCCGTGCGGACCGGGGCGGACGCCGTGCTCGCCGCCAGCGTGTTCCACTTCGGACAGCTGAAGATCGGGGACGTCAAGGACGCCCTCCGCGAAGGCGGGGTCGAGGTCCGGTGAAGGCCTGGCAGGCACCCGCCGAGGTGAAGGTCACCGCCGGTCTGCTGATCGGGCTGCCCGTCGCGTGGGCGCTGCTCGACCTGATCCCGGTGCTGAGCGCCGGAGCGAGCCTGGTCATCTACCGGATGCCCGCGCTCGCCCTGATCCTCGGCGGCGTCGTCACCACCGGGCTCGTCCTCAAACACGGCAGCGCGCGCATCGGCGGCCTGGTCGTGGCGGTGGTGTTCGCGCTGCTGCACGCGTTCCTGCTGCTCGGTGCCGAGCTGTGGTTCAACAAGCTGTTCTCCGGCCTCTCCTTCGCCGGTTACGGCTACGCGTTCGTCCTGCTGAATTCGATGCCGCTCAAGCGGCACATCCTGGGAGCCAACGCATGACCCTCGACGCGGCCGTCTCGGCGCGCCTCAAGCGCAACGCCGACGGCCTGATCGCCGCGGTCGTCGTGGAGCACGCCACTTCGGACGTGCTGATGATGGCCTGGATGAACGACGACGCCCTCGCCGCCACCCTCACCACCCGCCGCGGCACGTACTGGTCGCGCAGCCGGCGGAAGCTGTGGGTCAAGGGCGAGACGTCCGGCCACTACCAGCACGTTCGCGAAGTGCGGATCGACTGCGACGGCGATACCGTCCTGCTGCGCGTCGACCAGACCGGCCCGGCCTGTCACACCGGCACGCACACCTGCTTCGACACCGAGGAACGCCTCCTCCTGGCCGATGAGAAAGAGCTCGCGTGACCATCGTCGCCGACATCCTGGTCGGGCTCGTCGCCCTGATCCACCTCTACATCGTCGTCCTGGAGATGTTCCTCTGGACGACGCCGCGCGCCCGCGCCGGCTTCGGCTTGACGAAGGAGTTCGCGGAGGAGACCAAGACGCTCGCCGCGAACCAGGGCCTGTACAACGGCTTCCTGGCGCTCGCGCTGGTGTGGGGCCTCATCGCGAGCGACCCGACCGGCTTCCAGCTCAAGCTGTACGGCATCGTCTGCGTGATCATCGCGGGCCTGTACGGGGCGGCGACGGCCAGCAAGCGGATCCTGTTCGTCCAGGTGGTCCCGGGCACGCTGGCGCTCATCGCGCTGCTGCTCGCGCGGTAGGCACCCCCTGGCCGGGAACTGGCTGCCGCCGCCGGAGCGCGCCGAGCCGAACTGGGCGGCCTGGGGTTCGGCGACGCTGCAGTCGAGGTTCGCGCGCTGGGTGTTCGCCACGGTGGTGGGCGTGCTGATCGCCGCGGCGTGCTTGTTCGCCGGTCTCGTGGTGCCCGCGGTGGGGGCCGCGGTCCTCACCGTGGTGCCCGGCTACTGGAGTTTCGCGTGTCACCGGCAGGCGGTGGCCGCCCGCCGGACGGGCTGGCGCACCGCGACGGTGACGCTCACCGGCGTGGCCACGCTCGGCACGTCAGGCACCGTCGCCGTGCGGTTCGCCGACGGCAGCCGCATCGACCTGCGGCCGCGGGAAGCCGGGAACGCGGTGCAGGCGCTTTCGGAACTGCCGGACCTGCCCGCGCTCGTCGCCGGGGACGGCCCCGCGGCGCTGACGGTGCTCATCCCGCCCAAGCCGCCCCTGCGCGAGAAGACGGTGCTGTTCGCGGCGCGCGCCGACACCTACCGGTGGCTGCCGGAATCCTGAGCCAGGCGGTCGAGCACCGAACGCCACGCCCGGGCGGAGACGGTCAGCTGACCGGCCCGGCGGGCCTTCGTGTCCCGCACGCCCACGACCGGCCCGAGCGCCACCTCGACACAGCTGTAGTTTTCCCCGCTGTACGAGGACTTCCGCCAAACGGCCATGTGGTCGCCTCCGCTAGTGTGCTGCCTCCTCGAGCAGTTCCCGGGAGGCGGCTTCGCTCAACGCCTGCTCGCCAAGCATCTTAACCACCCGCTGGTGGGCGACGGTTTGCGTTTTTTCGTGGAGGAACGCGCTCGAATGGGCGTGCTCGACGAAAGTGATCGGGGGCGTGCCGGGGAACTCGTAGATCTCGAACGGTCCCAGCAGACCGGTGTGGTAGCCGATTCCGGCGGGCACCACCCGCACGGAAACGTTCGTCCGCTGCGAAATTTCGAGCAGATGATCGATTTGGTCGGACATGACCTCTGCGGTGCCGACGGTTTCCCGGATCGCCCATTCGCCGATCAGGGCGCGGAGCGCGACCGGGTCCCGCCGCGTGAGCACCGCCTGCCGCTTGAGCCGGATGCGCAGGCGCTTGTCGGCCTCCTCGACCGGAACCGAAGAAGCCTCCATGATCGACCGGATGTAGTCCGGAGTCTGCAGCAGTCCGGGCACGAGCAAGGGCGACCAGGCGGTGATCTTGGTTGCGGTGCTCTCGAAGGCCAGCAGCGCCGTGAGGGCATGGGAGATGTCGGCGTTGCTCGACGCCAGCCAATTGGGCTCGCGCGCGTGCCGGGCCAGGGTGCGGATCCGGTCGCGCTTCTCCCCGCGGATGCCCAGCAGCGCGAGGATCGCCGACACGTCCTCCACGCTCGGCAGTCGATGCCCCTTCTCCCACGCCGACAACAGCTGGGGGAGGATTCCCAGCTCGTCGGCGAGAACGCGCAGACCGACTTTGCGTGCTTCGCGTTCTTCGCGCAGCGAAGCGGCGAGAGTTCTCGCGGCGGGACCCGAAGACGTTGGCTTCATGAGCCGATAATACGAATCCCGTCGATTCCCCGAATGTGCGAATGGTGTCCACGAAATGCGAGGAATAGCCATTCCTTCCGGCATCCGGGTGACGACGGGTGACCGTCGGGCCTGCTCCCTTGCACGCTCGGCGCGGCCGTCCGGTTGCCTCGCCGTCCTGTGCCGTTTCTCGCAGCATCGGCGCTGCTCAAGGCTTCTAAGCTCGGCTGATGGACCCCTTCGGCGGTTTCGTCAAACGGCGGTGGGTGTGGTTCGCCCTCCCGGTGGCCGTGGTGACCGTCCTCGCCTTTTCGCCGGATGTGGTGACGGATTTCGGGGTGGTTGCCGCGGTCGCCGTGCTGCTCGCGGTGGGGTTCGGCTGCGCCGTCTGGCGTCTGCGGGTGTCGGCCCGGAACCGCGCCGCCGCGCGGGAAAACGGTTTCAGGGGCTGGCTGCCGCCGCCGACCGGTCACGACCACGACCGCCGGATCGACTTCGCCGCCGAAACCGGGCGGCTGCGCCGGGTGGCGCTTCGTACCGCGGCGTTCGTCCTCGCCTGGCTGGCGCTGGCCGGGGCCGGGGCCGCGGATCTGGTCCTGCTCGACAAAGCCGCCGGCGACCTCCTCGCGACCGGCGCCCGGACCACCGGCGAGGTCGTTTCCGTGCGGACCTACACCCGGGACGGCGGGATGACGTTCGAGGTGCGCTACGGCTCGCGGACCGCGGAGATCGTCCGCGACTCGAAGAACTCCTACCTCGCCGGCGAGCGGGTCACCGTGGTCTTCGACCCCGCCGATCCGGACCGCGTGCGGACCACGAAAGAGGAGAACAAGAGCCGGTTCCTCGTCAACCTCGGCTACGTCCTGCTCGTGGCCGGCTCGCTCGGGACGCCGTTCGCCCTCTGGGCCGCGGTGGGCTGGTGGCGCCGGGCCCGCGCGGTCGCGGCCACCGGGTGGCGGAACGCGACGGTCGACATCGTGCGCGTCTTCGCGCGCAACGGCCGCTCGCTGAGGCGGCCCCCGCCGGAGATCCACGTCCGCTACCGCGAGGGCACCGGCATCGTGCTGAAGGCGATGTCGTCGACGCACGGCGCCAACGCGCTGGCGGACTTCACCGACCGGCTCGCGTGGGTGGGCGGCTGGGGACGGCACATGGTCGTCCTCTTCCCGAACGGCCCGAGCCGCCCCGGTCCGTACGCGGTGCCGGCCTTCGCGTTGAACCTGCGCACCGAGGGCAGGGGCCGCCGGTGACCGGCGAGCGGCGGACCGGGTGGTGCGTCGTGACGGTGGCCGCGGCGCTCGTCTTCCTGTTCTTCGGCGCGGGCACGGCGTACTCACTGCTGACCCCGGACTACGAGTTCGCGGACGGCGAACTCCTCGGCGAGGCCGGCATCCTGACCGGCTCCCTGGCCCTCGCCGCGGTGGGCGTCCACCGCCTGCACGCCCCGGACCGCCGGCTGCTCGCCGAGGTGCCGGACTTCGGCGCCTGGCTGCCCGCGCGGGACGGCTCCCACGGTGCGGGCCGGGTCGACCTCGGCGCGCAGGCCGCGCGCCTGCGCCGGACCGCCCTGCGGGCCGCCGGGATCGCCGCCGCCTGGGCCGCGCTGTTCGCGGCCGGCCTCGCCGGGGTGATCGCCGCCGACCGCGCCGCCGCGGACCTCCTGGCCACGGGCGTGCGCGGGGAAGGCACGGTGATCGACGTCTTCGACCCGGCCCGGGGCTCGCCGTCGATCCGGGTGCGCTACCCCGCGCCGGAGGTGTCCCGGATCGAGGACATCGCCGTCGGCTCCGGGCACGAGTACCACGTCGGCGAGCCGGTGACCGTCGTCTACGACCCCGCCGACCCGGCGCACGTCCGCACCACCGCCGAGGCGAACGGAAACCCGGTCCTGGTGGGGTTCGGCGTCGTGTTCCTCGTGACCGGCTTCGTCGCGTTGCCGGTCGCGGCGACGGTGGCGCTGGGCTGGTGGCGGCGGGCACGCGCGGTCGCGGCCACCGGCTGGCGGATCGCGACAGTGACTGCTGTGCCGCCCGGCGGGCGCCGGGCGGACATCGAGGCCCGCTACCGCGACGGCAGCGGCATCGTGCTGCGCTGCGCGCCGTCGCTGCACGACCCCGGCACCCCGGTCCGCCGCCGGGCGTGGATCGGCGGCTGGGGACGGCAGCTGGTCGTCCTGTTCCCGCCCGGGCCGGGCCACTTCCCGGTGATCGCGGCCGGGCCGCGGGTTCAGCCGATTTCGCCGGTCAGGTAGCGCTGCAGGTTCGGCGCGATCGCCCGCACCAGGACCTCGACGTCCTCGGTGGCGAGCGGCTCGAACTTCGCCACGTACCGGACCATGCCCAGGCCCACCATCTGGGAGGCGCAGAGGTTCATCCGCAGCGGGGTGCGGTCCGCGCCCATCGAGGTGATCAGCGCGCTGAAGAACCGCTGGAAGAAGTCGCGCAGCACGTGCCCGGCCTGCTCGTGGCCGGTGACGCTGCGGATGAGCGCCACGAACTGGCCGCCGCCCGCGCTGTCCCAGCGGGTGATGAAGGTGCGGACGATCCGCTCGCCCAGCTCGTCGTCGGGGCCGTTGCGCAGGATCTTCTGCAGCTCCAGGGGGTCGAACGGCAGCTCGAGGACCGCCTGGGCGAACAGGCCCTCCTTGCTGCCGAACCAGTGGTTGACCATCGCCGCGTCGACGCCGGCGCGGGTGGCGATCGCGCGCACGGTCGCACCGTCGTAGCCGTTTTCGGCGAACACCGACCGCGCGGCTTCGATCAGCGCCGTGCGGGTGTCCTGGCCGGCGGGCCGCCGGCCGCGGCGGCGGGCCGTAGTCTCGCTGTTGTCCGTGGTGCTCACGGCTCCATCATGACCCATGCGCCCGCTGAATTCAACACTCATTGAATTTCGGGCCCGGCGTGGGCGGGATCCGCCGGGGCGGCACAATGAGGTCCATGGTCAGCGCATCCGCCGGTTCGACCGGTCCCGGCACGGTCAGCCCGTCCCGCGAGGACTTCCGCGCCCTCGCCGAAAGCCGCCGCGTGATCCCGGTCGTGCGCCGGGTCCTCGCCGACGGCGAGACGCCGATCGGGGTCTACCGCAAGCTCGCCGCCGACCGGCCCGGCACGTTCCTGTTCGAGTCCGCCGAGAACGGCGCGTCCTGGACCCGCTGGTCGTTCATCGGGGTCCGCAGCCCGGCCGCGCTGACCGTCCGCGACGGCGAAGCGGCCTGGACCGGCACCCCGCCGGTCGGCCTGCCGTCCGAAGGCAACCCGCTCGACGTCCTGCGCGAGACCATCGAAACCCTGCACACCGAGCCGCTGCCCGGCCTGCCCCCGCTGACCGGCGGCATGGTCGGCTACATCGGCTACGACGCCGTGCGCTGGCTGGAAAAGCTGCCGGAGCTGGCCGAACGCGACCTCGACATCCCCGAGCTGACCATGCTCCTGGCCACCGACCTGGCCGCCTTCGACCACCACGAGGGCACGGTCACGCTCATCGCGAACGCCGTCAACTGGGACGACTCGCCCGAGCGCGTGGACGCAGCCTACGACGACGCCGTCGCCCGGCTGAGCGCGATGACCGAGCAGCTGCAGGTGGCCGCGCCCGCCACCATCGCCGCGTTCGACCGGCCCGTGCCGGAATTCACCCGGAAGCGTTCGAAGGCGGACTTCCACGCGGCGGTGGAGAAGGCCGTCGAGGCGATCAAGGCCGGCGAAGCGTTCCAGATCGTGCCGTCGCAACGGTTCGAGATCCCCACCGCCGCCGACGCGCTCGACATCTACCGCGTGCTCCGGACGTCCAACCCGAGCCCGTACATGTACCTGCTCCGGCTGGAGGGCTTCGACATCGTCGGCTCCAGCCCCGAATCCCTGGTCACGGTGCGGGACGGCCGCGCGACCACGCACCCGATCGCGGGCACCCGCTGGCGCGGCGCCGACCCCGAAGAAGACGCGCAGCTGGCCAAGGACCTCCTGGCCGACGAGAAGGAGCGCGCCGAGCACCTGATGCTCGTCGACCTCGGCCGCAACGACCTCGGCAAGGTCTGCAAGCCGGGCACCGTGCGCGTCGTCGACTTCTTCCAGATCGAGCGCTACAGCCACGTGATGCACATCGTGTCCACCGTCACCGGTGAGCTGGCCGACGGCAAGACGGCGTTCGACGCGGTCACCGCGTGCTTCCCGGCCGGGACGCTGTCCGGCGCGCCCAAGGTCCGCGCGATGGAGCTGATCGAGGAGCTCGAACCGGTCCGCCGCGCGCTGTACGGCGGGGTCGTCGGCTACCTCGACTTCGCCGGCGACGCCGACACGGCCATCGCGATCCGCACGGCGCTGGTGAAGGACGGCATCGCGCACGTCCAGGCCGGCGGCGGGGTGGTCGCCGACTCGGTGCCGGACTACGAGGACACCGAATCGCTGAACAAGGCCAGGACCGTGCTCTCCGCGGTGGCCGCCGCGCAGACGATGGTGGCGGCGGGTGCGCTCGACCCGGCCGCGGACGCCGCTCATGTCTGACACGCCGGACGCGCCGCGGCGGCCGGGCGTCGCCTCCCCGGCCGCGGACACGGCGGCTCCGGCGGTGGCGACGGCCTCGAAGCGTCCACTGTGGATGATCGTGGTCGCGCTCCTGCTGGGCGCGCTCGCGCTGTGGGGTGCGTCACGGCTGACCTGGTTCGCCGAGTTCCGCGACGGCGGGGTCCGCGGCACGGTGCTCCACCGCGAAACCGGCGAGCAGCAGGCGACCGCGCTGGTGCCGCTGGCCCTGCTCGCGCTGGCCGGCGTGGCGGGGGTGGTGGCCACCGGCGGCTGGGCGCGGCGCGTCCTCGGCGTCGTGCTGGCGCTCGCCGGGGCCGCGGCGATCTGGAGCGGCGTCGCGGGGGTCCGGTTCGGCGGCTACGCGGACGGCCTGCCGGTGACCGAGATGCTGCTGGGCCGCGGCCTGGCCGTGCTCGGGGGAATTCTCGTCGCCGCCGGCGGGTTGGTGGCCGTCAAGGGCGCCGGCCGGGCCGCGCGCCTCGGCACGAAGTACGCGGCGCCGGCCACCCGGAAAAAGGTCCGTGACCCCGACGCCGAGCTGTGGGAAGCCCTGTCCGAAGGGGAAGATCCCACGGACGTCCGGGGCAGGCATTCGGAGTAACGCGCACACCCGGAACCGGGCGTCTCGGATGCGGGGGTTAGCATCGTTTCGGCGGGAAGGGGAAGGTTTTTGTGAGCGACCTTGCGAGTGAATCCGTGAGCACGTGCCCTGGTGGGGGCGCCCGGTGAGCGTGCTCGAAGACATTGTCGCCGGCGTGCGGGAAGATCTCGCCGTGCGGGAATCCGCGCTGCCGTTCGACGAGCTGAAGATCCGCGCGGCCGCCGCCCCGGCGCCGCGCGACGTGATGGCCGCCCTGCGCGAGTCCGGCATCGGCGTGATCGCCGAAGTCAAGCGGCGCAGCCCCTCGAAGGGCGACCTGGCCGACATCCCCGACCCGGCCGCGCTGGCGAAGGACTACGAAGCCGGCGGGGCGCGCGTGATCAGCGTGCTCACCGAGCAGCGCCGCTTCGGCGGTTCGCTGGCCGACCTGGACGCGGTCCGCGCGGCGGTGGACATCCCCATCCTGCGCAAGGACTTCGTCGTCAGCCCCTACCAGGTGCACGAGGCCCGCCTGCACGGCGCCGACATGGTGCTGCTGATCGTCGCCGCGCTGGAGCAGAACGCGCTCGTCTCGCTGCTCGACCGCGTCGAATCGCTCGGCATGACCGCGCTGGTGGAGATCCACAACGCCGAGGAGGCCGACCGGGCCCTCGAGGCGGGTGCCAAGGTCATCGGCGTCAACGCGCGCAACCTGCACAACCTCGAGGTGGACCGGGACGTCTTCTCGCGGCTGGCCCCCGGCCTGCCGATGGACGTCTACAAGGTCGCCGAATCCGGGGTCCGCGGGCCGGGCGACCTGATGTCCTACGCGGGCCACGGCGCCGACGCGGTGCTGGTCGGCGAGGGGCTCGTCGCCTCCGGCGACCCGAAGGGTGCCCTGGTCAAGCTGGTCACGGCCGGTTCCCACCCCGCCTGCCCGAGGCCGTCGCGGTGACGGAAGAGCACGGCAAGCACGACCCCGACGAGCGTGGCTACTACGGCCCGTACGGCGGCCGATTCATGCCGGAGGCGCTGATCGGCGTCGTCGACGAGGTCGCCACCGAGTACGACAAGGCCCGGCACGACCCGGAGTTCCTGAACGAGTTCAACCGCCTGCTTCGCGATTACGCCGGCCGTCCGTCGCTGCTCACCGAGGCCAAGCGCTTCGGCGAGCACGCCGGCGGCGCGCGGGTGTTCCTCAAGCGCGAGGACCTGAACCACACCGGCTCCCACAAGATCAACAATGTGCTGGGCCAGGCGCTGCTCACCAAGCGGATGGGCAAGAAGCGCGTCATCGCCGAGACCGGCGCGGGCCAGCACGGCGTCGCGACGGCCACCGCGTGCGCGCTGCTCGACCTCGACTGCGTCGTCTACATGGGCGAGGTCGACACCGAGCGCCAGGCGCTGAACGTGGCCCGGATGCGGCTGCTCGGCGCCGAGGTGATCCCGGTCAAGACCGGGTCGCGGACGCTGAAGGACGCGATCAACGAGGCGCTGCGCGACTGGGTCACCAACGCCGACACCACGCACTACCTCTTCGGCACGGCCGCCGGGCCGGCGCCGTTCCCGACGATGGTGCGCAACTTCCACCACGTCATCGGCACCGAGGCCCGCGAGCAGATCCTCGAGCAGGCCGGGCGCCTGCCCGACGTCGTCGCGGCCTGCGTCGGCGGCGGATCGAACGCGATCGGCATCTTCTCCGGCTTCTACGACGACCCGTCCGTGCGGCTGGTCGGCCTGGAGCCGGGCGGCGAGGGCATCGAGGGCAACCGCCACGGCGCCACCCTGACCAAGGGCACCCCGGGCAACCTGCACGGCGCGATGACGTACCTGCTGCAGGACGAGGACGGCCAGACGGTCGAGTCGCACTCGATCTCGGCCGGGCTCGACTACCCGGGCGTCGGCCCGGAGCACGCGTGGCTCAAGGACACCGGCCGCGCCGAGTACCGGCCGGTCACCGACGCCGAGGCGATGGACGCGTTCAAGCTGCTGTCCCGCACCGAGGGCATCATCCCGGCGATCGAGTCGGCGCACGCGCTGGCCGGCGCGCTGGTGCTGGGCCGCGAGCTGGGCCCGGACGGGCTGATCGTGGTGAACCTGTCGGGCCGCGGCGACAAGGACATGGACACGGCGGCCAAGTGGTTCGGACTGGTGAACGGATGAGCGGGCTCGACGACCTCTTCGCCACGACGCGCGCCGAGGGGCGCGCCGCGCTGATCGGCTACCTCCCGGCGGGCTTCCCGACGGTCGACGGCTCGAAGGACCTCATCGCGGCCTGCGTCGACGGCGGCGCGGACCTGATCGAGGTCGGCGTCCCGTATTCGGACCCGGTGATGGACGGCCCGACCATCCAGGCCGCCTCGGTGACCGCGCTGGACAACGGCTTCCGCCTCAAGCACCTGTTCGAGGTGGTCGAATCGGTGTCTTCGCGGGGCGGCCGCGCGGTCGTGATGACGTACTGGAACCCGGTGAACCGCTACGGCGTGGACCGCTTCGCGCGCGACCTCGCTTCGGCGGGCGGGCTCGGCCTGATCACGCCGGACCTGATCCCGGACGAGGCATCGTCTTGGATGACGGCTTCGAAGGAGCACGGCCTGGACCGCACGTTCCTGGTGGCGCCTTCGTCGTCGGAGGAGCGGCTCGCTTTGACGGCGGCCGCGTCGTCGGGCTTCATCTACGCGACCGCGGTGATGGGCGTGACCGGCGCCCGCGACCAGGTCGGCGCGGGAGCGGAGGAGCTGGTGCGCCGCACGCGGGTCCACACCTCGCTCCCGATCGGCGTGGGCCTGGGCGTGCGATCGGGCGAGCAAGCGGCCCAGGTGGCCTCGTTCGCGGACGCGGTGATCGTGGGCTCGGCCCTGGTCACGGCGGCGGCCGAGGGCTCGTCGGGCGTTCGTGCCCTGTCGGCCGAGCTGGCCGAAGGCGTGCGCCGGGCGGTCGCCACCGCTTGACCTGGAGTGCGCTCCAGGTGCGAGGCTGGGCCGGTGACGTCCTACACTCCGGCCCAGGTGACCGAAAAGACCGGTTTCACGATCGACACGCTCCGGTACTACGAGCGCATCGGCTTGCTCCACGAGGTGGGCCGCACCGCCGGCGGGCGGCGGTTCTTCACCGAGCAGGACGTGGAGTTCCTCCAGCTGCTGCGCTGCCTGCGCTACACGGGCATGCCGGTGGCGGAGATGCTGCGGTTCGTCTCGCTGTTGCGCTCGGGCGAGGCCACGCGCGAGGAGCGGGTCGAGGTGCTGCGGGAGCACGAGGCCCGGGTGGCTTCCCAGATCGCGCGGTTGGAGGAGCACCAGGACCACATCCGGTTCAAGATCCGGATGTACAGCGGCGCACCGGAGATGGTGTCGGCGGGCTGAGGGGCTGTCGTACCGGTGTGACGCCCGCGGGTCGAATTCGTTGACGGGGTGCTCCTGGTGAGCCCGTGGCCGGGGCTGGAGCACCAGCGGCTCCTGCGGAAACTCCAATTCGCCCTTGCACCTGCGCTGCCGGATGGCACCGAGCTGCTGCCCGGCGTGAACGTGCGCATCGGAACGCAACGGCTGCTGATCCCCGACCTGGTGATCCTCAATTGCCCTGGGATCGACACCGTGGCCTACGCGGCGAGCGATGTCCTGCTGGCCGCGGAGATCGTCTCCCCACCGACCAAGGTGCAGGACCGGATCCTCAAGCGGGCCATCTACGCCGAAGCCCTGATCCCGTACTACCTCCTGGTCGAGCCCGGCGAACCCATCGCGGCGACCTTCTTCGAACTCCAAGGCGGCGAGTACGAACCCATCGCCAAGAGCGGCGAAACGGATATCGAGATCACCCGCCCCTTCAGCGCCACAATCCGCCTCGCCTGACCGGCGTTTGTACGAAAGCTGTACGCCCCCGCGGCAAAGTCCGCCCCATGGACATCGCACACCTCCCGCGGCGCAGCTTCCTCCGCGGTGCCGCCGGCCTCGCCGTCGCCGGGGCCGCCGGACTGGTCCTCCCGCGAGCCGCCCAAGCCGCCGCCGCGCCGCGGATCTACAGCTGTGCCGAGTGGGGTGCCCGGCCGCCCGCCGACGCCCTCACCACGCTCGACCACCCCGCGAACCGGATCCTCATCCACCACATCGCCAGCGCCAACAGCACCGACTACTCCCTCGCGCACGCCTTCCAGGTCGCGCGCGACGACCAGCACGACCACATCGACAACAACGGCTGGTCCGACACCGGGCAGCACTTCACCGTCAGCCGTGGCGGGTACCGGCTCGAAGGGCGGCACGGCAGCCTCGACGCGCTGCGCGGGCGCACCACCATGATCCAGGGCGCGCACTGCCCGGGGCAGAACACCAACGCCATCGGCATCGAAAACGAAGGCCTCTACACCAGCGTCGAGCCGCCCGAGACGCAGTTCGCCTCGCTCGTCGTCTTCTGCGCCTACATCTGCCGGCAGTACGGCATCCCGGTCGAGGAGATCAAGGGCCACCGCGACTTCTACAACACCGAATGCCCGGGCGATCGCCTCTACGCGAAACTGCCGCAGCTGCGCAGCGAGGTCGCCAAGGCGCTCCAATCAATGTAGGTACCGCATCACGGCGCACAGCTCGTCCGGCGGCAGGGCGCCGAGCCGGTCGAACTCGCCGCGGCGGACGTCCACCAAAGTCGTCGCCAGCTCGGGGCCGAACGCCGTCGTCAACGCCGAGTCCGCTTCGAACGCCGCCACCGCTTCGGCCAGCGAAGTCGGCAGCCGCTCCACCACATCCCCGAGCGTTCCGGGGTCGACGTCGACCGGCTCCGGCAACGACTCCTCCGCCGAAAGCCCGGCCAGGCCCGCGAAGATCAGCGCCGCCACCACCAGGTACGGGTTCGCCGTCAGGTCGAAGCACTTGACCTCGAAGTTCGCCGCCCGGTCGCGCTGCCCGGCCGGGCCCTGCACCAGCCGCAGTGGCGCCTCGCGGTTTTCCAGGCCCCACACGCGGAACACCCCGGCCCAGTGGTGCGGCTCGAGCCGCAGGTAGCTGACCACCGAAGGCGCGCCGATCGCCAGCAGCGCCGGCAGCCGGGAAAGGATCCCGGCGCCGAACGCCTCCGCCGTCTCCGTGAGCCCGAACCGCCGGTCGCCGCCGGCGCACAGGTTGCGGTCGCCGTCCCACAGGCTCAGGTGGATGTGGCCGCCGTTGCCGACGCCGTCCGGGGCGAACTTCGGCGTGAACGACGCCCGCAGGCCGTGGTGCTCGCTGACCGTCCGGATGGTCTCGCGCGTCAGCACCGCGACGTCCGCGGCGCGCACCGGGTCACCGGCCGCCACGGACACCTCGAACTGCCCGGCCGCGTACTCCGGGTGGATCTGTTCCACCGCGACGCCCTGGGCGGCCAACGTGGACACCAGCGTGCGCAGGTAGCGCGCCTGCGACGACAGCCGCGCGTAGCCGTAGGCCGGCCCCGCGGTGGCCGAGCGCGGGTCGTCCGGCGCGTCGGCCGCCGTGACGACCCACTCGATCTCGAACGCCGTCCGCGCGTTGTAGCCCAGTTCCGCGAGCCGGGCCGTCGCGGCCGCGGCCAGCGCCCGCGCGTCCTGCGGGTGCGGGGCGCCTTCCTGGTCGTACCGCCACGCCGGCGCCCACGCCCAGCCGGGCTGCGCGGCCAGCGGCACGAGCGCGTCGAGGTCCGGGTGCAGCCGCAGGTCGCCGACCGGGCCGCGCGAATGCGTGCCGCTCACGATGTCGTCGGTGGCCAGGTAGAAGTCGAACGAGTTCGACGCGCCGACGCCCCACGCCGCCGCCGACCACAGCCGGTCCACCGGCACGGCTTTCACCCGCGCGATGCCGCTGTTGTCCACGAAGGTCAGCGCGACGAGCTCCACGCCGGCAGCGCGCAGGCCGTCGGCCCGGAGTGCGCCTTGTTGGGCGAGTTCCGCCCGATCGAGCTGGCTCATCGTGCCCCCATCGCTGTTCACTGGATCCGCTCACCTGAGAAAGAGGTGAAGATCTTGTCAGACACCGTCGAAACCCGTCCAGGGCTGCGCCGATCCCTCTCCGTCTGGCAGGCCGTCGGCCTGTCCGTGGCGTTGATGGCCCCGAGCATGGCCGCCAACATCAACCCCCAGCAGACCGCGGCGGCCGCCGGCCGCGCCGTGCCGCTCGCCTTCCTGCTCTCGGCGGTCGGCGTCCTGCTGGTCGCGTACGGCTTCGTCAAGCTCTGCCAGTACTACCAGCACGCCGGCTCGGTGTACGCCTTCGTCGGCGCCACCCTCGGCCCGCGCGCGGGGGTCGTTTCCGGCATCGGGCTGCTCGGCACGTACACGTTCTACGCCGTCGTGACGAGCTCGGCCGCGGGCACGCTGGGCACGGCTTTCCTGACGCAGGTGGGCATCTGGCCGGACCCGCCGTCCTGGGGGCCGTTCGTGCTGACGGCCGTCGCACTGATCGGTGCCTGGCTGCTCGCCGTGCTGCCCGCCCGCCGCGGCACGAGCACCCTGCTCGCCGTCGAAGGCGCGACGATCGCGGTGATCCTGCTGGTCACCGTGGTGATCCTGGTCCGGCTACTCGCGGGAAGCGCGCCCGGTGGCGCCCGATTCACGATGGCCGTCTTCGTCCCGGAAACCGGGCTGTCGGGCGTGTTCCTCGGCGCGGTCTTCGGGTTCCTGTCCTTCGCCGGGTTCGAAGCCGCCGCGACGCTCGGGGAGGAAACCCACGACCCGAAGCGCGACATCCCGCGCGCGATCCTCGGCACGGCGATCTTCGGCGGCCTCTACTTCGTGGTGGTGACCGCCGTCGAGATGATGGCGTTCGGCAGCGACGCGGCCGCGTTCCACGACTCGCCGTCCCTGCTCGGCGACCTCGGCAGCCGGTACGCGGGCGCGTGGGCCGGCGACGTCATCAGCGTGGGCGCCGCGATCAGCGCGTTCGGCTGCTGCCTCGCCTGCGTCGTCGGCGGCTCGCGGCTGCTCTACGCCCTCGGCCGCGACGCGGTCGGCGGCCGGGGCATCGGCCGGACGTCTTCGCGTGGCACGCCGGTGGCGGCGGTCAGCGCGGTGACGGGCGCCGCCGTCGTGATCATCCTGGTGTGCGCGCTCTTCTTCGGCGCGACGGCGTCGGACACCTTCGCGTGGAGCGGTTCGATCGGCACGCTCATCCTGCTGGTGATCTACCTGCTCACGACGGCCGGCGCGATCCTGCTGCTGTTCGTGAAGCGGCGGATGCGCGTGCCGGGGTGGCACCTCGTGTTCCCGATCGGCGCGCTCGCCGTGCTCGGGTACACCGTGTACGTCAACGTGGTGCCCTACCCCACGGAGGGCCCGGCGCGCTGGTTCCCGGTGGTGGCCGCCGCGGTGCTCGGGCTCGCGGTGATCTTGGTGCTGTCCGCGCCCGCCTACGCTCGTAGGGTGGGGGAGAGGCTGACGAGTGTGGACGGAGGCACATGAGAAGTCTGCTCCCGTTCGTCGCGGACTTGCCGCTGGTGGACCACCACTGCCACGGCGTCGTCACCCGGGACGTCACCCGCGCGGACTTCGAGGCGATGCTGACGGAGGCCGACGCGCCGTCGCCGTGGGGCACCAGCCTGTTCGACTCGCTCATCGGGCTGGCCGTGCGTGCCCGCTGCGCGCCGGTGCTCGACCTCCCGAAACACGCTCCGGCCGAGGCCTACCTCGAGCGCCGCGCCGAACTCGGCGCGGCCGAGGTGGCCCGGCGGTTCCTGCGGGCCACCGGCACGACCGACTTCCTGGTGGACGGCGGGTTCCTGCCGGACTCGCTGACCACGACCGCGGAGTTCGCCGGGCTCGCGGGCAGGCGTGCGCACGACGTCGTCCGGCTGGAGCAGGTCGCGGAGGCGGTGATCGGCGGGACCACCGCGGCCGGATTCGCCGCGGCCTTCGCCGATGAGCTGGGGAAACGCGCCGCGACGGCGGTCGGGCTCAAGTCGATCGCCGCATACCGCACCGGGCTGGAACTGGCGGGGGAGCGGCCGTCGCCGTCCGAAGTCGAGGCCGCCGCCGGGCGGTGGCTCGCCGCGGGCGGCGGCCGGCTGGCCGACGAGGTCCTGCACCGGCACCTCGTGTTCACCGGCCTCGACCTCGGCCTGCCGGTGCAGTTCCACGTCGGCTACGGCGACTCCGACGTCGACCTGCACCGCGGCGACCCGCTGCTGCTCACCGGGCTGCTGCGGGCCACCCGTGACCTCGGCGTGCCGATCCTGCTGCTGCACAACTACCCGTTCCACCGCCACGCCGCGTATCTGGCGCAGGTCTTCGAGCACGTGTTCGTCGACGCCGGGCTCATCACGCACAACGCGGGGTTCCGGGCGCCGGCCGTGCTGGCCGAGCTCCTGGAGCTCGCGCCGTTCGGGAAGGTGCTCTTCTCCACCGACGCCTTCGGCCTGGCCGAGCTGTACCACCTGGGCACCGCCCTGTTCCGGCAGGGTTTGTCGGACTTAGTCCGCACCGCGCTCGACGCGGACGCGATGTCCGAAAAGGACGCCGTCCGGCTGTGTGCTTTGGTGGGACACGAGAACGCGAACAGGATCTACCGCTTGGAGCACGTGTGAGTGATCTGTGGACCCGGTGGACGCAGGCGATCGCCGAGGAACTGCCCGCCGCCGTCGAGCTGCGGCACGCCGTGCACGCCGACCCCCGGGGGTCCGGCGACGAGGAGGACACCGCCCGTCTGGTGGCCGGGGCGCTCGGCGCGGGCGACGGCACCCGCGTCGCCAAGACCGGCCGGGCCATCCTCCTGCCCGGTGGGGACGGCCCCGCCGTGGCGCTGCGGGCCGAGCTCGACGCCCTGCCGGTGCTGGAGGGCACCGGCGTGCCGTGGGCGTCGGGGAACGAGCTGATGCACGCGTGCGGCCACGACGTCCACCTCGCCGCGGTGGTCGCCGTCTGCCGGGCCGCGCGGCGCGTCGGCGTGCCGCGGCCGATCCTGGCGCTGCTGCAGCCGCGGGAGGAGACGTCCCCGCCCGGCGCGCTCGACGTCGTCGAATCCGGGGTGCTGGCCGAGCACGGGGTGGATACGGTGATCGGCGCGCACGTCCAGCCGCGGATCGCGCACGGCGTCGTCTCGGCGGCGCCGGGGCCGGTGAACGCCTCCACCGACGAGTTCGAGGTGACCATGCAGGGGCAGGGCGGCCACGCGGGGTACCCGCACCTGCTGCGCGATCCGATCCTGGCGCTGTCGCAGCTGGTCGTGAGCCTGCAGCAGCTCGCGTCCCGCCGGATCGACCCGGTGTTCGGCGCGGTCTGCTCGATCGGCCGCATCCAGGGCGGCGCCGCGGCCAACGTCATCCCGAACAGCGCGACCGCGTTCGGCTCCCTGCGGGTGATGCGCGCGAAGGACCGCGAACGCGCCCTCGAGACGCTCACGGACATCGTGCACGGCACCGCGCGGGCGCACGGCTGCACCGCCGAGCTGGACATCAGCCCGTGCGAGCCGGTCCTGGACAACGACCCGGTGCTGGCCGCGGGCGCACAGCAGTGGCTCCGCCACGCCGGCTTCACCGTCGACGACCAGTTCCGCTCCTTCGGCGCCGACGACTTCGCCCACTACTGCGGCGGCGCGACCCGCGGGCTGATGCTGTTCGTCGGCCTCGGCGACACCGCGGGCGTGCCGAGCCTGCACGACGAACGGTTCCTGCCGCGCGACCAAGCCGTCACCCAGGTCGCCCACGCGCTGGTGGCGGGGTACCTGGCCGCCTTGGATGCTTCGGCACACTAGCGCTACGGTGGCCGCGTGATGAGCGCCTACCTCGCGACGATCCCCAGCCCCGACCGTGGTGTCTGGCACCTGGGACCGATCCCGCTCCGCGCGTACGCCCTGTGCATCATCGCCGGCATCATCGTGGCGATCTGGTGGGGCGAGCGCCGCTGGGCGGCCCGCGGCGGCACCAAGGGCACGGTGATCGACATCGCGGTGTTCGCGGTGCCGTTCGGCCTGGTCGGCGGCCGGTTGTACCACGTGATCACCGACCCCGAGCTGTACTTCACCGAGGGCCGCAACCCGTGGAACGCGTTCGCGATCTGGGACGGCGGCCTCGGCATCTGGGGCGCGATCGCCCTCGGCGCGGTGGGCGCGCTCATCGCCTGCCGCCGCAAGGGCATCCCGCTGCCGGCGATGGCCGACGCGCTCGCCCCCGGCATCGTCGTCGCGCAGGCGATCGGCCGCATCGGCAACTACTTCAACCAGGAGCTGTACGGCGCGCACACGGACCTGCCGTGGGGCCTGGAGGTTTACCAGCGCTTCAACCCGGAGGACCCGGACAACCTGCTGAACGGCGTCGCGACGGGGCACATCCCGCTGCCGGAGAGCCCGGTCCACCCGACGTTCCTGTACGAGCTGCTCTGGAACCTGCTGGTCGCGCTGCTGGTGGTGTGGGCGGACCGGAAGTTCAAGCTCGGGCACGGGCGCGCGTTCGCGCTGTACGTGGCGGGCTACACGGTCGGCCGCGGCTGGATCGAGATGATGCGGACGGACACGGCGAACCACATCCTCGGCCTGCGGGTGAACGTGTGGACGTCGATCCTGCTGTTCGTCGCGGCGGTGGTGTACTTCGTGCTCGCCGGCCGGCGCGGGCCGCGGGAGGCGCCGGAGATGCTGGTGAGCAAGGACGCTGTCGGGCCGGACGAGGTCCCGGTGGCTTCTTCGGAAGCGGCCTCCTCTTCGGACGCGGCCTCCTCGTCGGAGGCGGTCTCGTCAGAGGACGGCGAGCCGGAGCCCGCGAAGGTGGCGGCCGATGCCCCGGCTGTCGCGGACAAGCCAGTTTCCACGGAGACGCCGGCCCAGGAGCCGAAGAAGACCGACGAGAGCTGATCGCTCGCGTTGCGAAGGCCGCCCCAGGATGCCTGGTGGCGGCCTTCGTCGTTTGCGGGCTTGGGCGCCCAGTGTGTGTGCGGGCTTGGGGCTCCGCCCCCGGTTTCCACGCTACCGGGTGCCACCGACAGTTTCGGGCGGCCGGAACAGGCCGATCAGCCGAGGTCCGGTAGCCCCAGCTCCAGGTTCGGCGCCTGCAACCCGCCATCGACCTCGAGGATCTTGCCCGTGATGTACCCGCCGGCCCGCGACGCCAGGAACACCACCGTCGCCGCGATGTCCTCGGCCTCGCCGATGCGGCCCAGCGGTGTCGCCGACTCCATCTTCTCCTTCAGCTCCGGGTTGCCGACCACGATCTCCAGGGCCGACGTCGCCACCGATCCCACCGAGATCGCGTTGACGCGGACGCGCGGGGCCAGGTCCGCCGCCGCCAGGCGGGTGTAATGCGCCAGGGCCGCCTTCGCCGTTCCGTACGCCGCGAAGCCGCGGCCCGCGACCCGGCCCATCACCGACGAGATGTTGACCACCGAGCCGCCGGTTTTCACCAGCGATGGCGCCGCCGCCACCGTCAGCGCGTGGGCCGTGGCCACGTTGAAGCGGAACGCCTCCTCCATGAAGTCCACCGTCGACTCCAGCAACGGGCGCGGGTACGTGCCGCCGACGTTGTTGACCACCAGGTCGAGCCGGCCGAACTCGGACACCGCCGTCGCGGCCAGCGCGGCCGCCGCTTCGGGCGACGAGAGGTCGACGGGCACCGGGAAAGCCCGGCGGCCCAGAGCCGAGACGCGGGAAGCCACCTCGTCGAGTTGCGCGGAAGTGCGGGACGCGATCACCACGTCGGCACCCGCTTCGGCGAGGGCCACCGCGGTGGCCGCGCCGATTCCGCGTCCGGCGCCGGTGACCACCGCGACCTGGTCGGTGAGCTTGAACCGATCGAGGATCATGCGGCGAAATGTAACACGTTCTAGTGAGCGGGGACACAGTGCGGCGATCACGCCACAGTGGTTTTGAGCGGGGTTGGCGGGCCGTATACTTAGCGGAACGAACTACCGGGAACCCATCAGGAACTCTGTCGTTCCGCGCAGCCAGATCGTTACCGTCCGACGTCGTCCGAGGCGCTCTGAAGTGCTGCTGCGGTGTTTCCCAGGTGTTAAAGTCGCGCTAACAAGCGGGCCATCGTCGTCCCGTGCGCTCCCCGGCCGGTAACCCGGCCCCGCACGACAAGACGACGAAGGAGGTCCCGTTGATCTTCTCCGCCATGCCCGGCAAGCAGGGTCTGTACGACCCGGAGACCGAGCAGGACTCCTGCGGTGTGGCCATGGTGGCCGACATCCGCGGGCGCCGCTCCCACGGCATCGTCACCGACGGCCTGGCCGCGCTGACGAACCTCGACCACCGCGGCGCCGCGGGCGCCGAGCCCACCAGCGGCGACGGCGCCGGCATCCTGCTGCAGCTGCCCGACGCGCTGCTGCGGGCCGAAGCCGGCTTCGAGCTGCCCGCGCCGGACGAGCAGGGGCACCAGACCTACGCCGCCGGCATCGCGTTCCTGCCGCAGGACGCCGAGCAGCGCCGCAAGGCCGTCGGGCTCGCCGAACGCATCGCCGTCGAAGAGGGCCTGGAGGTCCTCGGCTGGCGGGCGGTCCCCGTCGACGCCGATCGCGCCGACATCGGCCCGACCGCCCGCTCGGTCATGCCGCACTTCGCCATGCTCTTCGTGGCCGGTGACCGGAAATCGGGCGTGGAGCTGGACAGGCTCGCCTTCTGCCTGCGCAAGCGCGTCGAGAACGAGAGCGCGAACGCCGGCTGCGGCACCTACTTCCCTTCGCTGTCCTCGCGGACGATCGTCTACAAGGGCATGGTGACGCCGGAGCAGCTGCCCGCGTTCTTCGCCGACCTGCGTGACGAGCGGCTGGAAAGCGCCATCGCGCTGGTGCACTCCCGCTTCTCCACCAACACCTTCCCGTCGTGGCCGCTGGCGCACCCGTTCCGGTTCGTGGCCCACAACGGCGAGATCAACACCATCCGCGGCAACCGCAACCGCATGCGGGCCCGCGAGGCGCTGCTGGAATCCGACGTCATCTCCGGCGACCTGAGCAGGCTGTTCCCGATCTGCTCGCCGGACGCGTCGGACTCGGCGTCCTTCGACGAGGTCCTCGAGCTGCTGCACCTGGGCGGCCGGTCGCTGCCGCACGCGGTGCTGATGATGATCCCGGAGGCGTGGGAGAACCACGCCACCATGAAGCCCGAGCGCCGCGCCTTCTACCAGTTCCACGCCAGCCTGATGGAACCGTGGGACGGCCCGGCCTGCGTCACCTTCACCGACGGCAGCCTGGTCGGGGCGGTCCTGGACCGCAACGGCCTGCGCCCCGCGCGCTGGTGGCGCACGGCCGACGACCGCGTGGTCCTCGCGAGCGAGGCCGGCGTGCTGGACGTCGCCCCGAAGGACGTCGTCGCCAAGGGGCGGCTCAAGCCCGGCAAGATGTTCCTGGTCGACACCGAGGCCGGCCGGATCGTGGACGACGAAGAGGTCAAGTCCGCGCTGGCCGCCGAGCTGCCCTACGACTCGTGGCTGCACGCGGGCCTGCTCAAGATCGCCGAGCTGCCCGACCGCGACCACGTCGTGCAGAGCCACGACTCCGTGCTGCGGCGCCAGCTTTCCTTCGGCTACACCGAAGAAGAGCTCAAGATCCTGCTCGCGCCGATGGCCGAGAAGGGGGCCGAGCCGATCGGCTCGATGGGCACCGACACCCCGCCCGCGGTGCTGTCGAAGCGGTCCCGGCTGCTCTACGACTACTTCAAGCAGAACTTCGCCCAGGTGACCAACCCGCCGCTGGACGCGATCCGCGAGGAACTCGTCACCTGCATGGCGCGGATCATGGGCCCGGAACGCAACCTGCTGGCCCCCGGCCCGGCGTCCTGCCGCCACCTGAAGCTGCCGTACCCGGTCATCGACAACGACGAGCTCGCCAAGCTCATCCACATCAACGACGACGGCGACCTCCCCGGCTTCGCCTGCAGCGTCCTTTCCGGACTGTACGAAGTGGACGGTGGGGCGGAAGCGCTCGCCGGCGCGATCGAACGCGTCCGGCGGGAGGCGTCCGAGGCCATCGCGGCCGGCGCGCGCACGCTCGTGCTGTCCGACCGCGACTCCGACCACCGGATGGCGCCGATCCCGTCGCTGCTGCTGGTTTCCGCGGTGCACCACCACCTGGTCCGCACCAAGGAGCGCCTGCGCGTCGCGCTGGTCGTCGAATCCGGCGACGCGCGCGAGGTGCACCACATCGCGCTGCTGCTCGGCTACGGCGCCGCCGCGGTCAACCCGTACCTGGCCTTCGAGACCATCGAAGACATGATCGGGCAGGGCGCGGTCACCGGCATCGAGGCCGCCAAGGCGATCCGCAACTACGTGCAGGCGCTGGTCAAGGGCGTCCTGAAGATCATGTCCAAGATGGGCATCTCGACGGTCGGCGCGTACACCGCCGCCCAGGTCTTCGAATCCCTCGGCCTGAGCCAGGACCTGCTCGACGAGTACTTCACCGGGACGTCGTCGAAGCTCGGTGGCGTCGGCCTCGAGGTGCTCGCCGAAGAGGTCGCTGTCCGGCACCGCCGCGCCTACCCGGAAAACCCGACCGATCGCGTCCACCGTGGACTCGACACCGGCGGCGAGTACGCCTACCGCCGCGAGGGCGAGCTGCACCTCTTCACGCCGGAGACGGTGTTCCTGCTGCAGCACGCGTCCAAGACCGGCCGCGACGAGGTCTACCGCAAGTACACCGAAGAGGTGCACCGCCTCTACCGCGAGGGCGGCACGCTGCGCGGGCTGTTCGCGTTCAAGGACGGCGTCCGCGAGCCGGTGCCGCTCGACGAGGTCGAGCCGGTCGAGGCCATCTTCAAGCGCTTCAACACGGGCGCGATGTCGTACGGCTCCATCTCGGCCGAGGCGCACGAAACCCTGGCCATCGCGATGAACCGGATCGGCGGCCGCTCCAACACCGGTGAGGGCGGCGAAGACCCCGAGCGGCTCTACGACCCCGAGCGCCGCAGCGCGATCAAGCAGGTCGCTTCGGGCCGCTTCGGGGTCACGAGCGAGTACCTGGTCAATGCCGACGACATCCAGATCAAGATGGCGCAGGGCGCGAAGCCCGGCGAGGGCGGCCAGCTGCCGCCGAACAAGGTGTACCCGTGGATCGCGCGCACCCGGCACTCCACGCCGGGCGTCGGCCTCATTTCGCCGCCGCCGCACCACGACATCTACTCCATCGAGGACCTGGCCCAGCTGATCCACGACCTCAAGAACGCCAACGAGCACGCCCGCATCCACGTGAAGCTGGTGTCCGCGCTGGGGGTCGGCACGGTCGCGGCCGGCGTGTCCAAGGCACACGCCGACGTCGTGCTCATCTCGGGCCACGACGGCGGCACCGGCGCGTCGCCGATGAACTCGCTCAAGCACGCGGGCACGCCGTGGGAGATCGGCCTCGCCGAGACCCAGCAGACGTTGCTGCTCAACGGCTTGCGCGACCGGATCACCGTGCAGGTGGACGGCGCCATGAAGACCGGGCGCGACGTCGTAATCGCGGCGTTGCTCGGCGCCGAGGAGTACGGCTTCGCGACGGCCCCCCTCGTCGTCGCGGGCTGCATCATGATGCGCGTCTGCCACCTCGACACCTGCCCGGTCGGCGTCGCCACGCAGAGCCCGGAGCTGCGCAAGCGCTACACCGGCCAGGTCGAGCACGTGGTCAACTTCTTCAAGTTCGTCGCCGAAGAGGTCCGCGAAACCCTGGCGGCGCTGGGCTTCCGCACCCTCGACGAGGCCATCGGCCACGCCGAGCTGCTGGACACCGACGAGGCCGTCGACCACTGGAAGGCGTCCGGGCTGGACCTGGCGCCGATCTTCGAGATGCCGACCGACACCCCGTACGGCGGCGCGAAGCGGCGCACGCGCGGCCAGGACCACGGCCTCGAGCACGCCCTGGACCGCACGCTCATCCAGCTCGCCGAGGCGGCGCTGGAAGACGCGCACCAGGTGAACATCGAGCTGCCGGTGCGCAACGTCAACCGGACCGTCGGCACGCTGCTCGGCTCGGAAATCACCCGCCGCTACGGCGGGGACGGCCTGCCCGAGGGGACGATCCACGTCACCCTCACCGGGTCGGCGGGCCAGTCGCTCGGCGCGTTCCTGCCGCGCGGCATCACCCTCGACATGGTCGGCGACGCGAACGACTACGTCGGCAAGGGTCTTTCCGGCGGCCGGATCGTCGTCCGCCCCGACCCGCAGGCGTCCTTCGCCGCGGAGGCGCAGACGATCGCGGGCAACACGATCGCCTACGGCGCCACCGGCGGCGAGATCTTCCTGCGCGGCCAGGTCGGCGAACGCTTCTGCGTCCGCAACTCCGGCGCCACGGTCGTCGCCGAGGGCGTCGGCGACCACGCCTTCGAGTACATGACCAGCGGCCGCGCGGTGGTGCTCGGCCCGACCGGGCGCAACCTGGCGGCCGGCATGTCCGGCGGCATCGCCTTCGTCCTCGACGTCGACGCGAAGAAGGTCAACCAGGACATGGTGGACCTGCTGCGGCCGACCGCCGACGACCTGGCGTGGCTCAAGAAAACCGTGCAACAGCACTACGATCTCACCCGCTCCGCGGTGGCGGCCTCGCTGCTCGGCGACTGGCCGCGCCGGTCGGTGGCGTTCACGAAGGTGATGCCGCGCGACTACCAGCGGGTCCTGGACGCGGCGAAGGCGGCGCGCGCTGCCGGCCGCGATGTCGACGAGGCGATCATGGAGGCCGCTCGTGGCTGACCCGACCGGTTTCCTGAAGTACGACCGCGAAGAGCCGAAGAAGAAGTCCCACGAGGAACGGCTTTCCTCGTGGGGCGAGGTCTACGCGGACGTTCCTTCCGCCGAGCGCAACGAACAGGTGCGCAAGCAGGCGTCGCGGTGCATGGACTGCGGCATCCCGTTCTGCCACTCCGGTGGCTCCGGCTGCCCGCTGGGCAACCTCATCCCGGAGTGGAACGACCTGGTCCGCCGCGGCGACTGGGCCGCGGCGAGCGACCGGCTGCACGCGACCAACAACTTCCCCGAGTTCACCGGGAAGCTGTGCCCGGCACCGTGCGAGGCGGGCTGCGTGCTGTCCATCTCGCCGCTCTCGGGCGGGCCGGTGTCGATCAAGCGCGTCGAGCAGACGATCGCCGACCAGTCCTGGGAAGCGGGGTACGTCCAGCCGCAGGTGTCCGAGGTGTCCAGCGGGCGCCGGGTCGCCGTCGTCGGCTCCGGGCCGGCCGGGCTGGCCGCCGCCCAGCAGCTGACCCGCGCCGGGCACGAGGTCACGGTGTTCGAGCGCGACGACCGCCTCGGCGGGCTGCTGCGCTACGGCATCCCCGAGTTCAAGATGGAGAAGAAGGTCCTCGACCGGCGCCTTGCGCAGCTGCGCAAGGAAGGCACCCGGTTCGTGACGGGCTGCGAGGTCGGCGTCGACCTGTCGGTGGAGGACCTGCGCGCGCAGTACGACGCGGTCGTGCTCGCGGTCGGCGCCCTGCGCGGCCGCGACGACACGACGACGCCGGGCCGCGAGCTGGCGGGCATCCACCTGGCGATGGAGCACCTGGTGCCGGCCAACAAGTACGTCGAGGGCGACGGCCCCCCGGCGATCGACGCGCGCGGCAAGCACGTGCTGATCATCGGCGGCGGCGACACCGGCGCGGACTCGTACGGAACGGCGACCCGCCAGGGCGCGCTGTCGGTGACGCAGCTCGACCAGTACCCGATGCCCCCCACCACCCGCGACGACGAGCGGTCGCCGTGGCCGACCTGGCCGTACATCCTGCGCACGTACGCGGCGCACGAGGAGGCGGGCGAGCGGAAGTTCGCGGTGGCGGTCAAGCGGTTCGTCGGTTCCGCCGAAGGTCGCGTGACGGGGGTGGAACTGCAGCAGGTCCGCGTGCAGAAGGACCCGGCGACGGGCCGCCGCGAGGTCATCCCGGTGAACGACGAGATCGAGACGCTCCCGGCCGACCTGGTGTTGCTGGCGATCGGCTTCGAAGGCGTCGAGGAGATGCCGCTGCTGGGCGGGCTCGGCCTGTCGCTGACCCGCCGCGGAACCCTGTCGTGCGGCGCGGACTGGCAGACGGAGACGCCGGGCGTGTTCGTCTGCGGTGATGCGCACCGCGGGGCGTCGCTGGTGGTGTGGGCGATCGCGGAGGGCCGTTCGGTGGCCAACGCCGTGGACACGTACCTGACGGGCGCGTCGGACCTCCCGGCCCCGGTCCACCCGACGGCGTTGCCGCTCGCCGTCGTCTGATCAGTCCGGAAGAGGGACACCCGGCTGCGCGCCGGGTGTCCCTCTTCTTGGTTCAGTCGTCGGGAAGCGATGCCCGGAGCGATTCGTCTTGGGGCAAAAGCCGGCCCCAACGACCTTCGGTCACCCCGTCCGGACGGTCGGGTGAGGGCTCGACCACCCAGTTCCGAGGCCATATGTGGCGCTTCGACACTCCGAGATCGATACGCGCCCAGCACCAGAGAGTCTTTTCTTTGAGTGGTCCATCGGGGTCAGTTGTGTTGAAGGGAAAATTCTTGAAAGAGCCGTCGGGGACAAATGTTGGTCCATGAAACTTTGCCATGAAGAACCAAGAGGTCTTCGCGAACTCCGCTGACAGGAAGCTGGCGCCTTGCTGAAAATTGGTTCCACCGAAATCTGCTTCGTGCATGAACTCTGAACCGGTGAACCCGGCATGCTTGATGAAATTGGACTGCGTGAAGATCGCTTTGCCTTGGAAGATGCATTCGCTGAAGTATGCGTCACCGGACAAGGTTGCGTTCATGAAGCTAAGAAACTTTGCGAAGCGGGCCTTTTTGAATCTGGTAAAGCCTTCGAAGGTGGCCTCGGTGAAGTGAGACGTGTCGCCGAACGTCGCTTTTTCGAAGTCGACACTACCGCGGAACAAGGACTCGCGGAAAGAAACAGGTCCGGTGAATTCGGTGTGACCGAAGTTCGATGTTCCGATAAAACGCGCGCCGGTGAAGTCGGCGGGGCCGAATCGGCAGTGTGAAAGGTCGAAGTTCGTCAGCGTCGCGTGGTTGAGGTCGATTTCGATTCCGCTCCAGAAGGTGGCGTCGTTGCCTGGCCGGAGGTGTTTTGCCAGCACGCGCTCGGCCGCCAGGCGAACCTGTTCCTCCTGAGTTCCCTCTGCCGGATCATAGGGCATCCGGAGATAAGCGCAGAGCACGTCCACGATGGTTTGCCGTTGTTCCGGGTTGTCCTGGGCGAGCCGGCGCAGCGCGTAAAGACCGCCGAGGCGCACGGGGGCCTTGTCGGAGCCGAGCTGGTCCACCGCGCGGCCGTAGAGCTCGGTGATCCTGCGCGACTCCGCGTCCGCCTCGCCGCTTCTGGCGACCTCCTCCTGCAGCTTGTGCGCGCGATCGATGGCCTGCTGGTCGAGGTGCTTCTGGATCAGGGCGATTTCGCTCGTCCGCTGGCGCCTCGCGGTGAGCCACAGTGCCGCGGCGCCGCCGGTGCCGAGCACGATCGTGCCTGCCGTCTTGATCGCCTCGAGCTGGGCGTCGTGCCGGCCGTCGCCCAAGGTGATCAGGAGGATCGTCGCCAGCCCGCCGCCGAAGAGGATCAAAGCCACCGCCGCCCAGGTGATCGTCCTGTTCGACAGGACGGGGTAGGGCTGATCGGTGGCCTCGTGATCTGGGCGTTTCACGCTGGGAGTGTCGTCGGTGCCAGGAGAAGTGCTACAGCCGCCGGTTAGGCCGGACGGCGGCTGTGCGGTGTGTGGTGCGGCAATTACTTTCGAGTAGTTGTGTCGCCTTTGCGACGATTCACTTCTGCGGAAGGTGGGGCGTCTTGAAGCACACGAAACTCCGGGCCGCGGTGGTCACCGCCGTCCTCTCGCTCGCCGTGGCCCTGGTCGGCGCGCCCGCCCAGGCCGCGCCGAAACCCTTCTGGACGCCCGATGCCATGCGGGCGGCCGTGCCCATGGAATCCCTCGTCAAAGCTCCGGCGGCAACGCCGACGGACGTGGCCAAGGGACAGAGCCAAATCATCCGGAGCATCCCGAACGGCGGTGGGCCCTGGACCGGCGGCGGCAAGGTCACCCAGACCACCGGGCGCGTGTTCTTCCTCTTCAACGGCCAGAAAGCCTCCTGCTCCGGGGACGCCGTCACCAGCACCAACGGCAGCGTCGTCGTCACCGCCGGGCACTGCGTGAAGTACCAGGGCACCTGGCACACCCAATGGACCTTCGTACCCGGCTACGACAACGGCAACGCCCCCTACGGCCAGTGGACGGCGAAGACCACCCTCACCACGCCGCAGTGGGAAGCCAGTGAGGACATCAACTACGACGTCGGCATGGCCGTCGTGAACCCGCTCGACGGCCGGCGGCTCACCGATGTCGTGGGCGCGCAGGGCATCGCCTTCAACCAGCCGAAGAACCAGAACATGTACACCTTCGGCTACCCGGCCGCGGCGCCCTACGACGGCACCAAGCTGATCTACTGCAGCGGCACCACCTTCACCGACTTCCTGCTGACCAAGGACCACGGCATGAGCTGCAACATGACCGGTGGCTCCAGCGGCGGTCCGTGGTTCCTCTCGTTCAACGAGGGCACCGGCGCCGGCGTGCAGGCCTCGGTGAACAGCTTCGGCTACAACTTCCTGCCGGGCTACATGTTCGGGCCGTACTTCGGCACCGACGCGCAGAACCTGTACAACCGCGCGCAAGCCGCGTGATCCCCGTCAGCCCAGGGGCGGAGCGGGAGTTCCGGTCCCTGGGCTGACGTCGGCGCGGGCCGGCCCCCGGCAAGCTCGGGGCATGCGAAAAACCCTGATCGCGCTGGCTTTCCTGCCCTCGCTCGCGGCCCCTGCGGCGGAGGCGGCCCCGAACCTTCAGTGGACGGTGCCCTGCCCGGACTACGGCATGTCGCCGTCCCCGACCGCCGGCCTCGAATGCGCCACCCTGCGCGTGCCGCTCGACTACGCGCACCCGGACCGCACCATCGAGCTCACCCTGTCCCGCCACCTCGGCACCCCCGGCCGGCGCCGCGGCGTGCTGCTGATGAACCCCGGCGGGCCGGGCAGCCCCGGGCTCGCCATGCCCGCCCAGCTGCAGCAGCGCATGGGCGGCTCCGGCCTGCCGGACGCCTACGACGTCATCGGCTTCGACCCCCGCGGCACCACCTACAGCACGCCGGTGACCTGCGGCATGACGACGCCGGAAGAGCGCGGCGCCGTGCTCGGTCCCTACGCCGGCGGGCCGCGGGACGTCGTCGCCACGGCCGAGAAAGCGCGGGCCGTGGCCGAAAAGTGCGGCGCCTCGTCCACAACGGACCTTCTACCGCACATGACGACCGCGAACACCGCCCGCGACCTCGATCGGATCCGGGAAGCGCTGGGGGAGAAGAAGATCTCCTACTACGGCGTCTCCTACGGCAGCTACCTCGGCGCCGCCTACGCGTCGATGTTCCCGGCCCGCACGGACCGGATCGTGCTCGACAGCGTCCTCGGCCCGCGTGGCCTCGACGTCCGCGGCAACCAGCGGTTCGCCGAAGGCTTCGACGACCGCTTCCCGGACTTCGCCGCGTGGGCCGCCCAGCGCGACGACGGCTACCACCTGGGGCGGACGCCGGCGGCGGTGACGGCGAAGTTCTTCGAGCTCGCCGCCGTCCGCGGGCCGGAGTTCCGGTCCGACACGTGGAACGGCCTCTACGACGACGCGTCCTTCCCGGCCGTGGCCCGGAACTGGGCGGGCACCGCGCGCACGGCGGCCGGGCCGCTCGACGGCGACAACCACGCCGCGCTGCAGCTGCAGGTGCTCTGCAACGACGCCGACTGGCCCGAGCAGGTCGGCTATTACCAGCGCGCGGTCGAACGCGAACGGGTGCGGCACCCGATGTTCGGCCCGGCCGCGGCGAACGTGAACCCGTGCGCGTTCTGGCCCGTCGAACGCGCCGAGCCGCCGGTGCGCGTCGGCGGCCCCGGCCCGGCGAACGTCCTGCTGGTGCAGAACCTGCGCGACCCGGCGACCCCGCTGTCCGGCGCGCGCGAGACGCGGGCGGCGTTCGGATCCCGCGCGCGGATGGTGACCGTCGACGCCGGCGGGCACGGCGTCTTCACGCGGGAAAACGCTTGTGGAAACGCGGCGGTGCTGGGCTATCTGCGTGACGGGGTCTTCCCCGCGACCGATGGAGCCTGTCAGTCTGGAGGGTGAGGGGGACATTTCCCCCTCGGGGGAAATGAGGGGAAAAACTGATGAAAAGAATGTTGTTCTTCGTCGTGTCCGTGCTGGCCGTGGGCCTGCTGGCCGCCCCTTCGGCGTCCGCGCAGGCCGCATCGCCAGGGCCGTTCTGCATTCCGGAAGCCCTTTGGCTCCGTGGGGCGGACGGAACCGCGATCTGCACGGCAGCGCCGAAACCGTCGATCGTCCCGCCGTTCACCGCGGTTTCCGAAAGCAATGGCAGTCAGGACGACTGGTGCCTGTATTCCCGGCCGAACTACGTCGGTTTCCCGACGCGGATCCCGGCGTTCTCGAGCGCCAATGTGTGGCTGACGGTCGCCTCGGCCCGGCCCTGCTGAGCGGGACGCACCCGCCGGGGTGGGGTGGTCGCGCAGCGTGACCGCGCCACCCCGGTCACCGGCCGCGGTGGCCAACCGGGCGAAGCGCTTCGAGGCGCGAACCTTATCCTGGTCTGCGTGAACTGGACTGTGGACGTCCCCGTCGACACACTGCCCGAGCTGCCGCCGCTGCCGCCCGAACTGCGGACGCGGCTCGACAAGGCGCTGGCGCTGCCGGCCGCCCAGCAGCCGGAGTGGCCCGACCCCGAGGCGACCCGGCGGGTCCGCGGCGTGCTGGAGAGCGTGCCGCCGATCACCGTCCCGGCCGAGATCGACCGGCTGAAGAGCCGGCTGGCGATGGTCGCCAACGGCGAGGCCTTCCTCCTGCAGGGCGGCGACTGCGCGGAGACGTTCGAGTCCAACACCGAGCCGCACATCCGCGCCAACCTGCGCACGCTGCTGCAGATGGCCGTCGTGCTCACCTACGGCGCGAGCCTGCCGGTGGTCAAGGTCGGCCGCATCGCCGGCCAGTACGCGAAGCCGCGCTCGGCCGCGACGGACGCGCTGGGCCTGCCGGTGTACCGCGGCGACATCATCAACTCCCTGGTCGCCAAGCCCGAGCTGCGCGTGCCGGACCCCGGCCGGATGATCCGCGCCTACGCGAACGCGGGCGCGGCGATGAACCTGGTCCGGGCCCTCACCGCCGCCGGCATGGCCGACCTGCACCAGGTGCACGACTGGAACAAGGACTTCGTATCGGCTTCGCCGGCCGCGCAGCGCTTCGAGTCGCTGGCCAACGAGATCGACCGCGGCCTGCGGTTCATGTCGGCGTGCGGCGTCACCGACACGTCCCTGCAGTCGACGGAGATCTTCGCCAGCCACGAGGCGCTGCTGCTCGACTACGAGCGTTCGATGCTGCGCCTCGACAACGCCGACGCCGCCAACCCGAAGCTCTACAACCTCTCGTCGCACTTCCTCTGGATCGGCGAGCGGACCCGCCAGCTGGACGGCGCGCACATCGCGTTCGCCGAGCTGCTGGCCAACCCGATCGGGTTGAAGATCGGCCCGACGACCACGCCGGAGCAGGCGCTGGAGT